>CALBCM010000015.1 GCA_937927235.1 uncultured Johnsonella sp. | reverse complement strand
CCTTGCTACTCGCCCCGAAGGAAGATTTGTATTTGTGTTTACGCCTAAGCATGGGTCTTGGCTTAACATGATAGAAAGCTTCTTTAGCAAGATGACGAAACAGATGCTCAAAGGTATCAGGGTAGAATCAAAGGAAGAGTTGGAGCGTCGTATCTACCTTTACTTCGATGAAGTCAATAGAGAACCGGTCGTTTATCGTTGGTCATATAAAATGGATGAAATCAGCGTTGTCGAAGCGATTGAAGCAGGAGTTAAAACCAATGAAGTTTGTAACAGTTAATAATTATTCGATACACTAGTATAGAATCTCGCTTTGAAGTATCTGCAACTTTTCTGCAATTTATTTTTGTGATATCATTCTTCTTAGATGGAGGTAGTTTTATGCTTTATGATTTAGATTCAGATAGTCAAAGAGAACAATTTACCAAAGTAATAGACCATTTATTACAAGCAGGAAACAAGAAGAAGGAGATAGCATTAAGAATCGGATTATCCCCTTATGATATCTCGCATTTATTATCAGGTGACCTTATAAATATCCCTGATGTTGTATTGGATAACTTGCACGAAGAATTTGGGATAAACCCCAATTACATAAGAAAAGGGGCTACCAATATGTTTGATATCCCCGGTATTAAGTATGAAAACTTTGAGTCTTTTGTAGATAATTGGGATTTAGTAGAACACGAAAACAAGGAATATCTTCATTTCACAATGGATGAAAACTTCTATAAATTCCTTATTGATGTTTACAATTTGATGGCAGCATCTAAGCAAAATAAAAAGAGCAAACGGATGGAAGAAGCTTTTAATAAAGCTTTCGAATCGATTAAAGGAAACTTTCCTGATTCTGTACGCTCGAAGGAATATGTCCTAATTCCAGCTGACGACATGCTGGAAATTGCGACGGACAACGTTGAAAGGCGAAAAAACCTTAGCGAAATTGTTGATATTCTGAACCTCTACCCACCCAAGAAAAAGATGATAAAAATCAAAGGAACGGAACCGAGTTAATTCTCAGATCCGTTCCTTGTTTTATTCTTGGTTTTAACTTTCGTTTTTATGTATATCAAAGTTTATAATCCATTTTAGTATTGACTTATCTCCATCTAAATATTTTTTTATATTTTCCGCTAATTCCTTTGCTTTGGAAACTGGAACTACATAGTCAAATACTTTCGCCATGGTGACTAGCGATTCATTAGTCCATTCTCCCTCTGCCACCACAATTCCTAACATGTTTTTATATTTTCCTTTCCAGTTTATGGCGCTAAACATCTTGTCTTTTGCATATAGGGAAGCATGCCTACTGCTTGACTTTCTGACTTCTATAAAAGCTAATGGATTAGTCTCATCTGGTATAACAAAATCTGCTCGAAATTTATATACAACCCCCTCGATCCCACTGTATTCCTCTTCTGCTTTAAAAGGTACTCCTGCATTGGTAAGCGCATCTTTTACAACTGCCTCGTAAAGTAGCCTTCCTACTAAATCTCTAACTATTCCTTCTAGCGTTCTCTCTGTCCGTTCTTTCACAGAAAGGCTCTGCACAACGTTTTTTGAAAAATAATTATTTGCATATTCCGCTATCCTAACAGAGCATGGACCACTAATCATTTGATCTGATGCAGACCCAAAAATACTTTTCAGATTCGATTTGCTAGAAATATTTAGCGCCGCCTGCCATATGGGTAATAAAAATGCGTTTTCTTTGATTGTTTCGGCTTCCACATGTTTAAAATCATCTGATAGTTCTCGTGCTTTATTCAGCAACTCATCAACATACCTTCTTGAATTTTCGTATACATAGGCTGACACTCCCTTTTCTATATCAAACGAAATAGCTTCAACCCTTAGTACAGCGTCTAGACATTGTTTTTCATCTAGCCCTTCGTACTCCTGCGATTTCCCAGCCAAAATCATTTGACGTGCATATCTTTCATTAAAGATTTTTTCGTCAAAATCGTGAAAATTATTTGTTTTAGACACTAATTCAAAATAGTGTTTTATAGACGTAACCATCTGCTCTGTTGCATATTCATATAATGTTTTCAATTTTCTTCTCCTTTTTTACAAATAATTTCATATTCTCCTAACTGCTTATTTGATCTGGCTCTTTTTTCTAATTTCCACCTATCGCCTCTATCCCTCATTCTTTTAATACTTATTTCTCTTGCGCCGATTTCTGATAGCATATCAGCAATGTATTCTTGCGTATCTATGTGGATTCCATAAAAAGCCGCATCACTCAATATTATGTGCATTTCTGCCCCGGTTTTCATACTATTGAAACACTTTTCAAGCACTAATTTCATTTGTCCTAAATAAGGATAAATAATCCTAAAGTAGTCCTTACTCTTTTTTTCTACTTTGAATAATCTCTCCAATTCATCCACTATTGGCTCGATCTTCTCTTGTAGTGGTTTAGGTAGGTCATTTTTATATTTGTCTTGTATTTCTGGAGCTCTTACCAATTTCAACGCTGTTGTTGTATTTACTAACATATGATTTCTGTGTTTATTCGAAATATCACTCCATGAACTTGCCTCATTCCAAAAATACATTTGCATTCTTGTCATTTCTGCAAAATCAAAATTATTCAAATATGGCGGACTAAATATTACTAGATCAAAATGATCCTCCGGTATTTTGCAGTCTATACATGAATCATATACATATTGGGTTTTACAATCCATACTCTCATATTCTTGTATCCCATCCAAAAACAATTGTTCAACTTTTTGAATTGCTTCACTAATGGTTATACTCTTTTTAACTGATGTGGGCGCTTTATATATGCCATCCGTTTTTGCGGTTGTAACTAATTCCAACATTTTAGATAAGAAAGTGTAACCCATGTAATATTTATAACCATCATATGATTCAACAACCTTTCTCAAATCCAAAAGACTATTCAGACACCTAGTTGAATACATTTTTAACAAATACTTTTGTGCATCTGAACTAAGATCTTTTACATTTGACGTACTCTCGTGCTTATTATTTTTCTGTTTAAACTCCTCTGCTATTTCATTAATGTACGGAATAGTCTTGCTTGAATTTGCTTTAGTAAATCCTATTTTATAAAAAAACGGATTTCTCTCGACCCCTAAAGACTCTATTCCTAATTCATTTGCTACTACTGATGTTGTTGCACATCCTGCGAATGGATCTAATATTGCTGTAGGTTTTGCCTTCTTTTTATTCTCATATTCATCTACTACAAGGGCTACATATTCTGGAGAATAACCTGCCACAAAATTAAACCATTTATGAATAGGATATTTATCTGCTGTAACACTTGTAGGAAGAAGATCTGCTCTTATTTGATTAGTCATGTTCATTATGGTTGTTCCTTTTCTTTTTTTCTATTACTCTTTTTGCTTCAATTAAAGCAGTTCTTCTCACAAATTCACTATATGATGCATACGCCTCTATACGAGCCGCTTGTTTAAGCTTCTCTAATTCTTCTTCACTAACTCTTATACTCATGGAAATTGTCTTATTCATGCGCAAATCCTCCTGACAATATTATACGTCAGATGTAGCACATTCTCAATACAATTCGCCACACGTGAGTTATAAAAATAGAATCCCCCAAGCAAGAGGGATTCCATTTATAAACGTGTTCTCTTATTTGGTCGTAAATCGGTCGTAAATTTCGACCTTGCCTGTCTGTAACCCTTGATTTTACGCCATTTCTTACGATAAAGATTTCATCGTAGGGAACAGCAACACATCCCTTATAGACTGTGAATTGGTAAGCAGCATCACCAGTCTATCTATTCCATAGCCTATGCCGCCTGTAGGAGGCATACCTATCTCAAGTGCATTTAAAAAGTCCTCATCGGTGTGGTTGGCTTCTTCATCCCCTGCTGCAAAAGCCTCCTCCTGAGCTGCAAATCGCGCTTTCTGGTCTATAGGGTCGTTTAATTCGGAATAGGCATTTGCCATCTCTCTGCCATAGATAAAAAGCTCAAACCTTTCAACAAAAGCCGGGTTTTCCGGTTTTTTCTTAGTAAGTGGTGAAACCTCTACAGGATAATCTATTACAAAGGTAGGCTGTATAAGATTTTTTTCTGCATATTCCTCAAAAAATAAATTTAATATATCTCCCTTTGTATGCCTTTCTTCAAATTGAAGATTATGCTGCTTAGCTATTTCCTTTGCAGAGGCAGTATCGGCAATTTCATCAAAATCCACGCCTGCATATTTTTTCACCGCCTCAACCAAAGTAATTTTTTCAAAGGGCTTTCCAAGGTCTATCATTTCCTCAGCGTAAGGGATTACGGTGCTTTTGCAGACTTCTTTAGCAAGGTGCCTGAAAAGATTTTCAGTAAGCTCCATCATCCCGTAATAATCGGTATACGCCTGATAAAGCTCCAGCAGGGTAAATTCGGGGTTATGCCTTGTATCAACTCCCTCATTCCTAAATACTCTGCCTATTTCATAAACCTTTTCAAGTCCTCCTACTATCAGCCTTTTAAGATAAAGCTCTATTGAAATTCTAAGCTTTATATCCTCATCCAGTGCATTATAATGGGTTTCAAAAGGTCTCGCCGCAGCGCCGCCCGCATTGGATACAAGCATAGGAGTTTCAACCTCCATAAATCCCTCTGCATCAAAAAACTTTCTGATTTCGGTTATAATTTTCGAGCGCTTAATAAAGGTTTCTCTTACCTCGGAATTCATTATAAGGTCAACATATCTTTGCCTGTATCTTGTATCAGTATCGGTAAGTCCGTGGAATTTTTCAGGCAGCGGCCTGAGGCTCTTGGATAAAAGCTCCAGCTTTGTCGCATGTATGCTGATCTCTCCGGTTTTAGTTTTAAATACGGTACCTGTTATTCCTACTATATCACCTATATCAAGCTTTTTAAACGCAGCATATTCTTTCGTACCTATGCTGTCCCTTGCCACATAGCTTTGAATCCTTCCGGTAACATCAAGCAGATTGCAAAAGCTTGCCTTGCCCATAATCCTTTTTGACATCAGCCTGCCTGCCAACGATACCGTTTTTGACTCAAAGTCTTCATAAGAATCCACTATATCTGCGGCATGATTGCTTGCAGTATATTTTGTTACGGCATAGGGGTCATTGCCTGAAGCCTGCAGCTCCGCAAGCTTATCCAGCCTCGCCTTAAGCAGATGATTTAATTCTTCTTTAGTAATTTCCTTTGCAGGTTCATCCGCGGCTTTGTTTTCGTGTTCTTTTAAATTATTAATATCAGACATTTACTCTCCCCTGTTTCCTCTGTGGATTGCTAAAACCTTATACTCTATTGTTCCCATAGGTGTTTCCACTAAAACGGTATCTCCCTCTTTTTTCCCTAATAAAGCACTTCCCACAGGCGATTCATTACTTATTTTACCTTCTCTTGAATCAGTTTCCGTCGCTCCTACTATCATAAAGTCCATTTCTTCATTATCCAGCTTGTCAAGTACAGTAACATTGCAGCCCACACTGATAACATCAAGGTTTATATCATCCTCATCTATTACCTCGGCATTTTTAAGAAGATTTTCAAGCTGCTCAATTCTTGCCTCATTCTGTCTTTGCTCATCCTTTGCGGCATCATATTCCGCATTTTCCGAGAGGTCTCCTTGCTCTCTCGCCTCTTTAATCTTTTGTGCTATATCCTTTCTCTTATTGACTTTTAAATCATGAAGCTCCTCTTCATAACGCTTTAATCCCGCAGAAGTCAATATATTCTTACTTTCCGCCATTTTTTCCTCCAATATTAATATAATACCCGGCATTATAACTTACACCTGTATTAGGTGTCAAGCTAGTGTACTGCTTCATATTTTATCAGCAGTTCTTCAAATTCTTTATAGGTTTCAGCATGATTTACAGCATCACGAAGCTTAGCTGAATTTTTAAAACCGTGAGTATACCAGGCGGCATGTTTTCTCATGCTCTTTACTCCGATATATTCTCCCTCATTTTCTATCTGCATTTTTGTATGCCTTAATATAGTTTTTATTACTTCGCCATAGCTTAAATTATCCTTTAAGCTTTTATTTTTTACAACTTTGCTGTCTTCTTTCAAATAATCAAGCACCTGTCTGAAAATCCACGGATTTCCCCTTGCGGCTCTTGCTATCATTATTCCGTCACAGCCGGTTTCTTTTAGCATTCCAAGTGCCGATTCTCCATCGCAAATATCACCATTTCCGATTACAGGTATGCTTACCGCTTCTTTGACTTTTCTTATTATACTCCAATCCGCTTTCCCACTATAAAGCTGTTCTCTGCTCCTTCCATGCACTGCTATTGCAGCCACGCCGGCATCCTGTGCAATTTTTGCAATTTCAACTGCATTAATATTATCCTCATTAAAGCCCTTTCTTATTTTTACAGTCAGAGGCTTCTTAAGCCTTGAGGTCATAGTTTTCAGTATTTTTTCAATCAGCCTAGGCTCCTTCATCAGCGCCGCTCCCTCATTATTGCCTACTATTTTAGGCATCGGGCAGCCCATATTTAAATCTATTATGTCAAAATCCATTGCCTCAAGCTTAAGCGCCATCTCTGTCAGTATATAAGCATCGGAGCCAAAAAGCTGCACTGCCACAGGATGCTCATCTTTTGCTATTTTCAGCAATTTTTCAGTCTTTTTGCTGCCGTATAGTAACGCCTTTGAACTGACCATCTCGGTGCAGGTAAGGCTGCAGCCTTCTTCTCTGCACAGTCTTCTAAAGGCTAAATCGCCTACGCCTGCCATAGGTCCAAGGCAAATGCCTCCTTTAATGCGGACATTTCCTATATTAAAATCTAATTCCATCCTTTTAGTTCATCTTTAAAATTATTATTTTGTAAAACAATTCAACTTCTTCCAGAATTTCTCTTTTCTTTCTCTGAAAGTCGCTTATGAGCATTCCGCTCTCAATCTCATCAAACAGATAATCAGCATCATCCGCTGCCACCCTAAACTGTAAATTTCCTCCTGCATCAAACTCCAGAGTAAGCTGACCTCCTACATTTTCCGTAAAAGTAACGCACATTATCTGCAGATCCTTTTTAACCGTTTCCGGCAAAAGATTAAATTCAGGGTTTAAGTAATATTTGCGTGTATATGAATTTGCACCACATAAAACTGTGGAATTTATTTTTTCAGACATATATTCCCTTCTATTAACTAGACTATCTTACAAGCATTCTGCTGATTCTGTACTGCTCCTCAGAAATATCTTTTTTCATATTTAATGCTTCTTTAATATCAAAATCACAAAATTCTCCTTTCCTATATGCCACAAGTCTGTTTGATTTCCCGGCAGTTAAAAGCTCAACCGCCTTTGCTCCCATAATAGAAGCATAAAATCTGTCCTTGCAGGTAGGGGTACCTCCTCTTTGCATATAGCCTAGGATGGTTGCTCTGGTTTCAATTCCTGTAGCAGCCTCAATACGTTTTGACATAGAAGTAGAATGTCCTATTCCCTCAGCATTTATAATAATATGATGCTTCTTGCCGCGTTTTCTATTATCAATAATTCTATTTATAAGTTTTTGCTCATCTCCGTCATACCTTTCAGGAATCAGTATATCCTCTGCACCGTTTGCAAATCCGCACCACAAAGCTATGTAGCCGGCATTTCTTCCCATTACCTCAATTATACTGCAGCGCTCATGTGAGGTGGAAGTATCTCTCACCTTATCTATAGCATCCATTGCAGTATTTACTGCTGTATCAAAACCTATCGTATAATCCGTGCAGGCTATATCAAGGTCAATAGTTCCGGGAATACCTATAGTATTTACTCCAAGCTCTGAAAGCTTTTCAGCTCCTTTAAAGGAGCCATCGCCCCCTATCACCACCATGCCGTCTATGCCGTGCTTCTTACAGATACTAGCTCCAAGCTCCTGTCCCTCTCTGGTAATAAATTCACTGCTCCTTGCAGTATAAAGTATGGTTCCGCCCCTGTGGATTATATCAGACACGCTGGTGCTTTCCATGTCTATGATTTCTTCCTGTAAAAGCCCGGCATATCCCCTCATTATCCCCTTAACCCTAAGATTCTTATGTATTGCAGTACGAACCACCGCACGTATTGCCGCATTCATGCCGGGAGCATCTCCTCCGCTTGTAAGTATTCCTATAGTTTTGACCTCTTTAATTTTTGCCATAAAATATCCTCCCTATTAGCTCTATATGCCCAGCTTCCATCGCTTTTATCAAGCTGTATAATATTAACACATAGCTGCTTATAACTTCAAGTGTTTTGATACACATTTAACATTATCTGCTCCAAGCCTGTTCTCCAGCACAGGAAGGAGCTTTGCCGCATCCAGTTTTTTTTCATTTCCAAAATTTTTTTTAGCTTTTTCTTCCTTGAGATACAGTATCAGCTCATCTTGTCCCGGAGCTTCCCTTATATCCCGCATCAAGGCTTCAAAATCAGCCTTATAGGCTTCAAGATTTTTATACTGAATCCAAAGCTCCCTCGTCGCCTCATCAAAAGACACTATTTTATTGCAGATAAGCTTGCCCTGTGCTTCGTCAGAAAGATTTATTCTGCCACTTACAAATACCTTGTTATCCTCTTTTAATAAATACAAATATTTATCATAGACCTTTGGAAATACCACAACCTCCACACTCCCAAACATATCCTCAAGAGTTAGAAATGCCATAGTCTGCATATTCTTTACATTTTTAATATTTACGGAGCTTATAAGACCTCCAAGCACTACCAATTGCTCATCTTTAAGCCTTGTTTTGCCGATTTTATCATCAGCTTTAAAATCAGAGGTTTTTGCAGTCGTATTTTTGTTGATGATGTCAAGATATTCATCTAGGGGATGCCCGCTTATATAAACCCCTAGTATTTCCTTTTCAAAAGCCAGTATCTGATTTAATGAAAATTCCTCGATATCAGGCAGCTTGTACCTTAGCGCCGATTTTTCCTGCAGGTCTTTTTTCATATCCTCTCCTGCTACATCAAATAAACTTAACTGACCTGCTACGGCTTCTTTTTTTGACTTGCTTTTTTCATCAAGCAGCAAAGTTGATATCTGCAACTTTTGCTTCCTGTTTCCGGGCAGGCAGTCAAGAGCCCCTGATTTTATAAAATTTTCAATAGTTCTCTTATTTACCTCTTTATTAGATAATCTATTTATAAAATCTTCAAGTGAAACAAAGCTTCCAGATTCATTGCGGCTTTTTATAATCTCGTCAGAAACCGCTCTGCCTATGCTCTTTATTGCTGAAAGTCCAAAGCGTATGCCCTTGTCGGAAACGCTGAAATTTGCTTCTCCCTCATTTATATCCGGCGGCAGTATGGCTATTCCCATTTCACGGCAGCTGATTATATATTCTGCAACCTTTGAGGTGTTGTCCATGACTGAAGTAAGTATGGCTGCCATGAATTCTTTGGGATAATGATATTTTAAATATGCAGTCTGATATGATACAAAAGCATAGCAGGCAGCATGTGATTTATTAAATGCATAGTTGGCAAAGTCTGCCATTTCATCAAAGATTCTATTTGCCACTTCTTCAGAAATGCCGTTTTTAAGACAGCCAGGCACTCCTGCTTCACTATTGCCATATACAAAATACTTCCTCTGCTTTTCCATCTCGTCAGCTTTTTTCTTACTCATTGCACGCCTTATGACATCGCTCTGACCAAGTGAAAAGCCTGCCAGCTCACGCACCATCTGCATTACCTGCTCCTGATAAACTATGCAGCCGTAAGTAGGTGAAAGTATAGCTTCAAGCTGAGGAGTATCATAGCTTACCGCTGATTTCTGCCGCTTCCCTCTTATATACTTTGGAATAAAATCCATAGGTCCGGGTCTGTATAAGGATATTCCGGCTATTATGTCTTCCATATTTTCAGGCTTAAGCTCTTTCATAAAGCTGGACATTCCTGAGGATTCAAGCTGAAATATTCCCTCTGTTTTACCTGTCGAAATCAGCCCGTAGACTTCCTTATCCTCATAATCTATTTCTAATATATCTATTTTTTCACCATATTTTTTTTGAATCTGCTCAACAGTATTTTGGATTACTGTAAGTGTCCTGAGTCCTAGAAAATCCATTTTTAAAAGCCCGAGGCTTTCAAGTATTCCCATAGTAAACTGTGTAGTTATGGAGCCGTCCGCAGCCTTTGCCAGGGGCACATAATCATCTATGCTGCTCTTGGATATAACTACGCCGGCTGCGTGCATAGAGCTGTGTCTAGGAAGCCCCTCAAGCCTTCTGCTCATATCAATCAGATTTTTTATCTCCATATCAGTGTCATATAGATTTTTAAGCTCCTTGCTCTGCTTCAAAGCAAGGTCAAGAGTCATCTTAAGGTCAAGCGGTATCATCTTTGCCACTGTATCGCATCTTGCATAGGGCAAGTCAAGCACCCTTCCCACATCTCTGATTACACCTCTTGCCGCCATCGTTCCAAACGTAATTATCTGACAAACTCTGTCTTTCCCGTATTTTTTGACTACATAGTCTATAACCTCCTGCCTTCTCTCATAACAAAAATCAACGTCTATATCGGGCATAGTCACTCTTTCAGGATTTAAAAACCTTTCAAATATCAGCTGATATTTTATAGGGTCTATATCAGTAATCCCCATACAATATGAGGCTATGCTTCCGGCAGCCGAGCCTCTGCCGGGTCCAACTGCTATTCCTCTTGACTTTGCAAAGCTTATATAATCCCAGACTATCAGAAAATAGTCTACATAGCCCATTTTATTTATAACCTCAAGCTCAAAATTCAGCTTAGCCTTGATCTCATCCAGCCGCAAAGCCTTATCCCTGCCATAGCGCTGTGCAAGCCCTCTATAGCATATTTTTTTTAAGTAGGAAAAAGCGGTGTAGCCTTCGGGAACTTCATATTCAGGCAGCTTGGTAATCCCAAATTCTATATCTACATTGCATCTTTGTGCAATCCTATGTGTATTTTCTACCGCCTCGGGAGCATAGGGGAAGAGCTCTCTCATCTGTGCTTCCGACTTTAAGAAAAACTGCCCTCCTTCATATCTTAGTCTGTCCGCATCCTTTACTTTTTTTGCAGTCTGTATACAAAGCAGAATATCATGTGCAGCCACATCTTCTTCAAAAGTATAATGCACATCGTTGGTAGCCACAAGCTCAATGCCCGTTTCCCTGCTCATTTTTAAAAGGTTTTGATTTACAAGCTTTTGTTTGGGATAGCCATGGTCCTGCATTTCCAGAAAAAAATTTCCCTTTCCGAATATATCCTGATACCTGAATGCAGCAGCCTTAGCTTCCTCATAGTTATTTCTAGTAATATTTTTTGCCACCTCACCAGCAAGGCAGGCTGAAAGTGCTATAATCCCCTCGCTGTACTGACTTAAAACTTCATAATCTACTCTCGGCTTATAATAAAAGCCGTCAGTAAAGCCTCTTGAAACTATTTTCATCAGATTGGTATAGCCTGTATTATTTTCTGCTAACAGCACAAGATGGTAATACCTATCCTCTCCGCTTACTCTTTCTCTGTCGAAACGTGACCCGGGGCTTACATAGACTTCGGAACCGAGTATAGGCTTTATCCCGGCAGCTTTTGCCGCGGTATAAAAATTTATTACCCCATACATTACACCGTGGTCGGTTATCGCAAGCGAATCCATCCCAAGCTCCTTTGCTCTGGCTATAATCTCGTCTATTTTGCTTGAGCCGTCTAAAAGTGAATATTCTGTATGTGTATGAAGATGCGTAAATGCCATCTTTCCACCTCCTTCCCTTAAGTAAAATAATATTATAAAATAAGCTGATTTTTAATAGTATATTTATAAAATCTCCAACTTTGTTTGTATATTTCCAGATAATTGCATGATAATAAAGAAACGGACGGCATGACCTTTTATTAAAAGTCCTCCGTCCTTTAATTTATAGAATGATTATCTGCGGTTCATTAGCCGGCTGCCTCGCATAAATATTCCTCAATACCCTGTACTGCATTGTGCTCATCATCACCGTCCGCAATAACAGTAATAACCTTGCCAGACTTTACAGCCAATGTCATCATACCCATAATACTTTTGGCATTTACCTTGGCATCTTCGCATTCAATATATATGCTGCTTTTAAAACGACTTGCCAGCTGCACAAGCATAGCAACCGGCTTTGCTTCTGAACCAAAATTATGTCCCGGTGTGATAGTTTTCTTAATCATCTTGTCTTCTCCTCAAATACCTTTACAACTATAATGTATATTTGTATAAACTCCTGCCTGTAAATACAGCTACTTTATACCCGCTTCTATATCTCTGGCTATCTGCGACAATTTCCTGAGCCTATGATTTACACCGCTTTTTCCTATAGGCACAGATAAATACTCTCCAAGCTCTTTCAGATTAGCTTCCGGATATTCAAGCCTTAAACAGGCTGTTTCCCTGAGCCCAGACGGCAGCCTGTCGAAGCCGATAGTATCTCGTATAAGTTCTATGCTTCTTATCTGTCTTATAGAAGCCGATACGGTCTTATTTATATTTGCTGCTTCACAGTTTACCTTACGGTTTACCTCATTCCTCATACCTTTAAGTATTCGAGTGTTTTCAAAATCCATAAGTGAGGCACTTGCTTTCATAAGCCCAAACATTGTAGCTATCTGTTCACTCTCTTTCAGGTACACTATAAATGAATTTTTCCTCGTGACAATTTTTGCCTCAGGTCCAAGAGAAGTTATTATATCCCTTATCTGAACAGCCATTTTCATATCAGGCAGCACGATTTCAAAATGATATGCTTTCTCCGGATCTGAAACTGAGCCGGACGAGAGAAATGCTCCACGTATAAAAGAACGCTTACAGCATGAGTTTTTGATGAGCATATTATTTGTCATAAACAGATATTTTTGCTCAAATTCATCATTATAGGTAAGTTTTACAGACTCTAATACCATACTAACCATATTATTACCATGAATAATAATTGAGTATATATGTTTTCTACTGGCATTTACAGCTTTACTTATAATGATGTCTACTATTATATTATATGTTTTTCTCAATAATGTAAAGCATTTTCTTATTAATGTTGCATTATCACAGGATATTTTTAACAGGCTTTCCCCCTTATCATCCTTTTCAAGCTTTCCTAAAAGGCTTATCATAGATGAAAGCTCCGCCAGACGGCAATGCCTGCTAGCAGGAATGACTCTTGAAAGTTCCTGTTTAACCTTTGTTGAATACGACATATTTTAACTTAACCTCGATATATTTCTATATATATCCCTATGCTCAAGCTTTACCCCTAAGTCCTCTATGGATGATACATACTCAGCTAAGCTGGTGGCAACAGCCACAGACCTGTGCTGTCCCCCTGTACAACCTATAGCTATGACGAGCTGACTTTTTCCCTCTTTTATATATAATGGCAATAAAAAGGCTATAATATCCTTTAATTTTGTCAGAAAAATATAGGCAGAGCCCTCAGAAAATACATAGCCCTTAACTTTTTCATCTTCACCCGTTTTAAGTCTGAGCTCTTCTTCATAAAATGGATTAGGCAGAAATCTGACATCAAATACCAAATCGGCATCACTTGGTATGCCGTACATAAATCCAAATGAAATTATGTTTATAAACAGCTTGGTATAAGACTTATCCTCAATAAAAATTCGTACCAGCTCAGCTTTAAGCTCTTTAGACAAAAACCGGCTTGTATCAATTATATAATCAGCTCTTTTCCTTAAAAATTCAAGTTCAACTCTTTCCTTTTCAATGCCTGTTTCAATTCTGTCATTTCTGGCAAGAGGATGAGAGCGCCTCGTTTCCTTATATCTTTTTATAAGAGATTTTGTATCAGCATCAAGGTAAAGCACCTTGTAGTCGATATGCTTTGCATCAAGCTCTCCAAATACAGTATTTATATTGTCAAGCTTCTTGCTGCTTCTTATATCTATACCTATGGCAGCACCTATATTTCCTATAGAGGAGCTTTCAAGCAGTTCTACAAATTTTCCTATAAGCTCTACTGGAAGATTGTCTGCACAATAATAGCCGTAATCTTCCAGCAGCTTCAAGGTTACCGTCTTGCCCGAACCGCTCATACCGGTTACTATGATAAACTTCATCCAGCCTCCTTAAAACAGCTTTAATCAAACTTCCCAAGCAGCCTTACCTCAGGAATAAGCTCTACTCCTGAAGCTTTCCTGACTTTTTTTTGTATATGGATTATTAAATCATATATATCCTGAGAGCTGGCAGCATTTTTATTTATCACAAAGCCGCAGTGCTTTTCAGACACTGCCGCACCACCTGCAGAATAGCCTCTTAATCCCGCCTCCTCAATAAGCTTACCTGCAAAATGATTCTCCGGTCTTTTAAATGTTGAGCCTGCACTTGGATATTCAAGTGGCTGCTTACTTTTCCTTTTAGAATTCAATTCAGTCATCTTAGCTAGAATGTCTTCTTTATTTGCTTTTATAAGCTTAAATTCCGCCTCAAGTATTACTCTTTTAAGCTTTTCTATATTGCTGTGCCTGTAAGAAAGCTCCAGCTCCTCGGCAGAAACCGTATGTATTCTGCCGTCCTTCTCAATTACCTTTACCCGACTCAGGATGTCTTTAATTTCACTCCCATAAGCACCTGCATTCATAAATATGGCACCGCCTACGCTTCCGGGTATACCTGAAGCAAACTCCATACCTCCGAGCCCATGTTCCATAGCCTTATTTGCCGCTATTCCCAAATCACAGCCCGAGCTGCATAAGAGTCTGTCTTCCTCCACTTTAAGTATGCTCTTTAAAGAAGAAGTGGAAATTACCACTCCTCTTAAGCCCCTGTCGCTTACCAGAAGATTGCTGCCTCTGCCTATTATATAATAAGTAATTGCATTGAATTTGCAAAAATCAACTATATTTTTTACAGCCTCTTCTTCCTCCGGCTCCATGTAAACCTCCGCCATTCCTCCGCTTTTAAAAGTAGTATGCCTGCTCATAGGCTCATTTTCAAGCAGTTTTGAGCCGGCTGCCAGCCTTTTCAGCTCATTTATATGCACCGTATTAATTAATTTATCCATAATCTTTTCTCCTATAGCTTAAGCCTCTGTTACTGCCTCATGTTACTTTAATTTATCTATAGGATTTTCCTTCTTATTTATATTTGCCTGTACCCTGTTGTAAAGCTCCTGTGCCGCATTATAGCCCATTTTCTTCTGTCTGTGATTGACAGAAGCTGCCTCGCATATAACAGCAAGATTTCTTCCGGGTCTTATAGGCAGGGTATGACAAACTATCTTGTTGCCTAAAAATTCGGTATAGTTTTCCTCAAGCCCGAGTCTGTCGTACATTCTTTCCTTATCCCAGTCTTCAAGCTTTATTACCATATCTATCTGCTGTGTATCCTTAACACTTTCAACACCGAACAGAGCCTTTACATCTATTATTCCTATGCCCCTCAATTCTATAAAATGCCTCGTAATATCAGGTGCAGTTCCTATAAGCGTGGCGTCGGACACCTTTCTAATCTCAACCACATCGTCAGATACCAGCCTGTGACCTCTTTTAATAAGCTCCAGTGCCGCCTCACTTTTTCCTATCCCGCTCTCTCCCATTATTAATACTCCCTCTCCAAATACATCTACCAGCACACCATGTATAGTAATTGTCGGAGCAAGCTTCACCTTAAGCCATCTGATTACCTCTGCCATAAAATCTGAGGTTGCCTGCTCACTTACAAGGCATGGTACCGCATAATAATTGCACAGCTCAAGCACCAGCTCGTCAGGCTTAAGTCCACGTGCATAAACGATACAGGGAACTTTATATGCAAGCAGCTTATCAAAAATATTTTTTCTTTCCGCCACATCCAGTTGATTTAAATACTCATATTCCACGTGCCCGAGGATTTGTACTCTCTCCGAATCAAAATGTTTAAAAAAACCTGTGAGCTGCAGTGCGGGTCTGTTTACATCAGGATGCTTTACTATTATACTGTCTGTATCTATTTCTGGTGTCATATTTATTAATTCTTTTTCTTGTATAAATTCGCTTATAGTAACTCCAAGCATAAGTCTACCTCTACCTTCCAGAATTTAAAACAATCTTAGGATAACATAAAGCAGGAATTTCATCAATTGGAAATTATATAGAAATACTTAAACATGCACTTAAAAAGTGACACAATAATAGCTTGTGCCACCTTAAGCTCTCATATTCATGATATAAAAATAATATTCGCCACAGCATGTTATTTATCTAGATAAAACTATACCTGATTTTGCCCTGCTTCAATATCAAGCTTTTCTTTTTCCTTTTTCCTTTTATTAATATAATACGGGGTGTCTCCAAACAGCACCTCATCTGAATATCCTTTCTTTTCCCAGCTCGCAAGAGAAAGATAATAGCAAGCTGCACCTAAGAGAATCCAGCCGCCGGCTATTATAAATTCCTCCTTAGTAAATCCCGAAGGCAGTCCTGGAATATAGAGCATAAGCATCCCTCCGGTAAGAAGCACTGCCATAGTTCCCACTAATTTCGGATATTTTACTTTATAAGGTCTTTCAAGCTCAGGCTCATTTTTCCTGAGCAGCATAAAAGATACTGCTACAAAAAGGTAGGCAAGCACCGCACCGAAGCTTCCAACATTGGTCAGCCATGTCAGCATTTCCTGACCGAAAAACGGTGCAATAATTGAAAGTATTCCCACGAAAATAACTGCTATATAAGGGGTATTAAATTTCGGATGCAGTTTTGAGAAGGCTTCAGGTATCAGTTTAATTTCTGATAAGGCAAAAATAGCCCTGCTTCCCCCTATAAAAAAAGAATTCCAGCTGCTCAGTATGCCAGCCGCCCCTCCTATTATCACAACATTGGCAGCAAGCTGCTTATTGTTCCAAAGCTTTTTCATAGCATCCGCAGTGACAAGCTCAGCCGATTTCATCTCTACAGCATTCATAGCCATGGATACTGCAAAAATAATAGCTATATACCAGATAGCTGCCATTATAATTGAAAAAATCATTACCCTGCCGATTCTTTTAAGAGGTACCTTTATTTCCTCAGCCGCCTGAGGTATCACATCAAATCCTAAAAACATAAAAGGTGTCATTACCGCTATAGAAAGAACTCCTTTATATCCGTCCTCAAAAAACGGCTGCATATTTTCAGTATTTCCTTTGACTGCTGAAAGTGCAATAAGCACAATTCCTATGCCGGCAATAATATAAGTTAATGTGTTTTGCAAAGCTACCGCCGATTTCACTCCCTTTATATTTATAAGAGTTAAAACCAAAGCTGAAACTGAGCCTACTGCTACCCATGAAGCGTAAACCTTAAATCCTGCTATAGTATACATATACCCTTTCAGAAATCCGGGAAAGATATATTGTAATACTGAAGGCAGTGCACATGCCTCAAAAGCCGCTACACCTATATAGCTTAGTATAAGTCCCCAGGTACATATAAAGGAGCCTGTCTTTCCCATAGCTCGCATACTGAACTGCTGTTCACCTCCGGTAAGCGGCATGGCACTTGTCAGCTCTGCATAGATAAGCCCCTCAAAAATAATCATTACCGCTGCCATTATAAATGCAATCATCGCTCCTATGGAGCCTGCTTTGTTTACCCAAGTTCCAACCAGTACTACCCAGCCCCAGCCTATCATAGCTCCAAACGCTATTGCAAAAATATCTTTTTCTCTTAAAACCTTTTCAAATCGCTCTTCTTTTACATTTGCATGATGTCTTATATTTTCCATATTTTATCCTTTCACTAATTTGTTTTTGAAAATATCATTTTTAAAAAGAAGCTTATGAATAGTAAGTAGTAATAAGCAGTACTGTAACATGCTGATGTTATTATTATAACTTATTTTCGTAGATTTTGCAATTTTATACAAAGTTTTTACTCTTTATAGGCGTAAACCTTTTGTGTATAAGGTCTAAAAAAGCAAGAATATACAGATTACTTAATAGATATGCAATTATTACAACAAACTTACGCTAAAATACGTTTTAGTAAGAATAAAGAAAGGATTTATTTTTAATATACTGGCAGATATTAACGTAAAATATATAAAAATAAAAAAGCAGGCTTTAAAGAGCCTGCCATTCAGAGCCGATTTTTTCCTGAACGGAAGAAGCTGCCACTCAATCTACGCTTTGAGGATTTTGCGATACCTTCCGGTTAGGCTTTATTTTACAGCCCCCTTTCATTAAGCTTTATGAAAAAAATCATATACTGACTGTGCCGATTTGGAGTCCATTCCTGCCACAGCTTTAAGCTCAGCCAGCTGTGCCGCCTTTATCGCCTCTATATCATTAAAATGTTTAATTAAGGCTTTTCGTCTCACTACGCCTATACCCTTAATATCATCAAGCACCGACTTGACCTGAGTTTTAGACCTGAGGCTTCTATGATATTCTATAGCAAATCTATGCACCTCGTCCTGGATTCTGGTAATAAGCTTAAAAGCTTCGGAGCGCCTGTCAATAAAAATTTCAGCTTCATTATAATATAAGCCTCTGGTTCTATGACTGTCATCCTTTACCATTCCGCATACGGGTATGTCAATTTTCAGTCTATTTAATACTTCACAAACCGCTCCTGCCTGACCTCTGCCTCCGTCTATCATAATAAGGTCAGGATAGGCATTAAATCCCTCACTGCTTTCCGTTTTAATGCTGTCATGGGCAAAGCGTCTGGAAAGCACTTCTTTCATTGAGGCATAATCATCAGGACCTTTCACGCTTTGGATTCTGAATTTTCTATAATCATTTTTCTTAGGCTTGCCGCCCTCATATACCACCATAGAGCCTACAGATTGCGCTCCGCCTGTACTGCTTATATCAAAGGCTTCAATTCTTTTTATTCCTGAAATTCCCAGCAGGCTTTCAATTTCAGTCACAGCCTTGATGCTTCTTAGCTCTTCACGTCTCAATTTTTCCTTATCCTGATTTAAAATCAGCTTTGCATTTTTTTCAGCAAGCTCTATCATCTTTTCACGGCTTCCTTTTTTAGGCACTATAAGTTTAACCTTGGTTCTCCTTTTTTGTGAAAGCCAGTTGGATATAAGCTCTTCATCCGGCAAATTATATTGAAGCCAAATTTCTTTAGGGAGAAAGGGAGTGCCGGCATAAAACTGTTTTACAAAGCTTTCAAGTATCTGTGGTTCCTCATCATCAATGCTCACCTGTATATAGTGATGCTCTCTGCCTATCATCTTACCGTCCCTTATAAAGAAAATCTGTACAAGAGCGTCTTCCTCATCCTTAGCCATAGCTATAATATCTCTGTCCTGTATGCCGTCCGAACTAATCTTTTGTTTTTGAGTCACATGATTAAGACTGCTCAGCAAATCTCTAAGCCTTGCAGCTTCCTCATATTCAAGCCTTGCTGCAGCTTCCTCCATCTGCTTTTGTATATCCTGCAGCAGCTTCTTATAGTTTCCACTCAGAAATTCAAGTGTCAGCTCAACCTGCTTTAAATACTCAGCCTGCGATATACAGCCCTGACAGGGAGCCTCACATTGATGTATATAATAATCAAGGCAGGCTCTTTGCTTGCCTGTGTCCTTAGGCAGATTTCTATTACAATTCCTTATCTTAAAGGATTTTCTTAAAAAATCAATGGTATTATTTACTGAAGTTGAGCTTGTAAAGGGTCCGAAATATTTTGCTTTATCCTTTTTAATCTGCCTTGTTACCATAATTCTCGGATAATTCTCTTTAACGGTAACCTTGATATAAGGATAGGTCTTGTCATCCTTCAGCATAGTATTATAACGCGGTCTATGCTCTTTTATCAGATTATTCTCAAGTACAAGTGCCTCAAGCTCCGAATCGGTAACTATGTATTCAAAGCTTGCTATCTTTGAAACCATCTGCAGGATTTTGGGACTTTTATCCCTGCTTGACTGAAAATACTGCCTCACTCTGTTTTTAAGAGCTACCGCCTTGCCTACATAGATAATCTCATCCTTTTTATCATGCATTATATAAACTCCCGGTGAAGACGGAAGCTTTTTTAATTCTTCATCTATAACGAATGCCATATTATAATCATGAGCCCTCAAATTTCATTCTGGTATCAAGGTAGGATATAAGCCCCTCAATTTGAAAGATTCTTCCGCCTTCAAAAGGATTTAGTTCAAAAGCTTCATATATTATATCAAGGTCACGCTGGGTAAATTTCAGCTTATTATTCTTGAGAATCTGCTTTTTTTCAGCATCCGTTTTTGCATCAAAAAACTTGACAATCAGGTCCCTCGAATAAGACAGCTCTCTGCTTATGCTGCTTTCACCCTCAAGCTCATCAAATTCCTTTATCCTGTACAAATTATCCTCGGCAGCACTGCCTCCTTTTGCCCCGGCTTCTGCTTCTCCCTTATTTAATACCAGCTTTCTGGAAGGCTTTCCGGCATCAGTTTTATGCTCACTCTGCAGCTTATTATTGCTCTGCTCAAGGCTGCTTGTGCCAAAGTCCGGCTTATCCGTACTTATGCTGTCTAAGCCGCTCCTGGTCAGATTAGCAGTTTTATATAGATTGCTGGTTTCAGCTGTCGCTGAAGTCCTTTTATAAGAAATCTCATTGCTGTCTTCTTGGATTCCTTCTCTAATTTCTTCAATACTTCCGTCCTGATGGACTGCCACCCTTTTAAACATAGGCACTTCAGCTCCATCCCTTCCTAATACAGCAGAGGTAAATCTCTCACTTGCAAGGGCATAGGTATTAAAACCTCCCTGCAGCTCCTGAAAGATTATAAGTCTTTTCAGGTTTGAAGCATCTATCGCAGTGCAGATTATCTGATAAAGTCCATTGTCAGACCCTATGTATATCTCTCCTGGACGTGGCGTTTGGATTTCCTTCATGGTATCCTCCTAATATTAAATATTGACAGCACTTATAATGCCGCCTTATAAGTAATAATATATATAAAATCAGTTTAATACCCTCATAATAAACTGGTTTTAATATCAGCTTTATGCATTGATTTTAATCTTAGCCAAAAGCAATATTTACATTATATCATAATAGTGCTACAATCTAAACTTATTATTTAAACTTTTACACCTTTTGTAAGGTATTATTAAACATAGCGGTTTAAAAAGCTATCTGCCGTTAAAATATATATTAAGGAGAATCACATGCTTTGCGGTTTTGACAACCAAAAATACTTAAAAATGCAGTCCGAGCATATAAAAGAGCGTATAAATCAATTTGGGGACAAGCTTTATCTTGAATTTGGAGGAAAACTCTTTGACGATTACCACGCCTCCAGAGTCCTGCCGGGGTTTGAGCCTGATTCAAAGCTGAAAATGCTTTTGCAGCTTGCAGACCAGGCAGAAATAGTCATAGCAATTTCTGCCAGAGATATAGAAAAAAATAAGATTCGCTCCGACCTCGGCATTACCTATGACGCTGATGTATTAAGGCTGATACAATCCTTCAGAAAAAAGGGACTCTATGTAGGCAGTGTAGTAATCACACATTATTCAGGGCAAAAAAGTGCGGATATATTTAAGCTCAAGCTTGAAAGTCTCGGAATAAAGGTTTACAGACACTATATAATAGAAGGCTATCCAAGCAATATTAACCTCATAGTCAGTGAAGAGGGCTACGGAAAAAACGACTATATAGTTACTGAAAGACCTCTTGTAATCGTTACTGCACCGGGTCCCGGAAGCGGAAAGATGGCAACCTGTCTTTCACAGCTTTACCATGAGAATAAAAAAGGCATAAAGGCAGGCTATGCAAAATTTGAAACCTTCCCGGTATGGAATCTTCCGCTTAAGCACCCGGTAAACCTCGCTTATGAGGCAGCTACCGCAGATTTAAATGATGTAAACATGATAGACCCCTTTCATCTTGAGGCTTATGGAGCTACTACAGTAAACTACAACAGAGATGTAGAAATCTATCCCGTACTGGCGGCAATCTTTGAGGGGATATTTGGAAGCTGCCCCTATAAATCCCCTACCGACATGGGTGTAAATATGGCAGGAAACTGTATTTATGACGATGAAGTCTGCCAAAATGCCAGCAAGCAGGAAATTATACGCCGATATTATTCATCACTTAACCGACTGGCAAAGGGGGAGTGCAAATCGGAGGAGGTTTATAAAATAGAGCTTTTGATGAAGCAGGCGAAGATAAGCACTGAGCTTAGAAAGGTGGTATCGGCTGCACTTTTAAGAGCTGAAACTACTGAATCGCCGGCAGCCGCCATAGAGCTGCCGGATAAGAGCATAGTTACTGCAAAAACCTCAGACCTGTTAGGAGCCTCAGCCGCACTTATTTTAAACGCAGTCAAGGTACTTGGAAATATAGATGATTCCATTCATCTCATCTCTCCCACTGTAATTGAGCCTGTGCAGAAATTAAAAACCAACTATCTCGGCAGCTCCAACCCAAGGCTGCATACGGATGAAATCCTCATAGCTCTCTCAATGTGTGCCGCCAGTGATGATACCGCCCAGCTTGCACTTGAGCAGCTGCCTAAGTTAAGAGGCTGTCAGGTACATACCTCTGTAATGCTCTCAAATGTTGATATTAAGATTTTTAATAAGCTGGGAATACAGCTGACCTCAGAACCGAGATATGAGCATAGAAAGCTTTAGCAATGTAACAAGTGGTGCTGCAGAGCCATCTGTTTTGATGATTCTGCAACACCAGATTGCTCGTGATAAAACAGAAGCGGCGCCTACACCGAGCAGCGTTGAAACACCGCTGTTAAAAAATGTGAAGTCTGAACTTTTATACAATAGATACAATACTAAGAAAATGTCTGTCGAGGAAGTAAAGGTTCTTATTTGGAGATACTTTATAGTTTATTAGAACAACAGAAGGATTTGCTCTGCAAATGATGGTCTTCCACCTGCAGTTATCAAGTAAATTGGGTGTTTCTACGAGAACAATAATCTCTTTAGAAAAGGGACATTTTAACCCATCAATAAAAGTTGCTTACAAGTGTAGTTTAATATTTGAATGTCCAATGGAAAAAATATTTTGTCTTGCAGAAAATTATGATAATGATATGAAAAAGATTTAAGGTAGATAACATGGATTATATGAGCCATCTTTACGGAAGAAATAAGAAAAAAATAATAGAAAATTCAAGAAGCAGGATTTATGAGTGCTGTGATTTGGAAAACGGTAAATATGTAATTACAGAATATGAAATTTTTAAAGGTGTAAAAGTATTTTACAATGATATACACACATCAAGAATAACAAGCGGTATTCCTGAAACTTTGCTTAATGAAAAAAGATATGAAATCAACCATTGTAGAGAAGGAAGATTTGAATGTGTATTGAGAGATGGAACAGTGACTTACATGGAAGCTGGAGATTTTGCAATAAACTTAATAAGTAATAGCTCTCAAGAATCTTTTTTTCCCATAAGTCATTACCATGGTCTTACTTTTTGTATAACACCTTCGGAATTTGATGAAGAATTATACATTTTACAAAAAATGTTTGGGATTAACTATGAAGGTGTTTTGGCTGAACTCTGCCACGATAATAAACTTTTTATTCAGCGAGCTACATCTGAGATTGAACACATTTTTTTTGAAATGTATAAAGTACCGGATGATATTTTACTTGGATATTTAAAAGTCAAATTTCAAGAATTATTTTTGTATCTTACAACAGTAAAAAACAATGTGTCTTATAGTGATAGGCAGTACTTTGTTAAAAATAATATTGAAATTGCTAAAAAGATAAATGCGTACGTGTTGCAGAATTATAATAGAACATTGACCTATGAGAAATTATCTGAAAAATTCTATATAAAAATTACTACAATGAAGAATTGTTATAAGAGTGTTTATGCGGAAACTGTTAACGATACAATAATAAAAAAGCGTTTGGAAGTAGCCGCAAATTTATTGAAAGATTCCTCGCTTTCCATTACCGAAATTGCTCTTCAAGTTGGTTATACTGACCATTCTAAATTCTCGAATGCTTTCAAAAAAAAGTACCAGCTTACACCCTCTGAATATAAAAAGATGTCCGAAATAGCACATTCAGTCTAATTGGTCAAGAAGTCATAGTTAGATAATGCTAACATAAATATTACTTATAAAAAAAGTCGGCAGCTTCTGATGAAGCCTGCAACTTATTATACAGGGAGGAATGTTTATGGAAAGCACAAAAAAATTATCAATAAAAGATTTAGCAACTATAGGAATCTTTTCTGCAATTATGATTGTTGTTTTTATTTCATTTTCTATGTTAACTGGAGCATCTCTATTTTTTAACATGATTCTTAATGCAGTGTTTACAGCGTTAATTTTAGGACCTTTTTTCGTTTATATGGCGATGAAAGTTGGAAAGCCCGGAGTTGCTCTAATTTATAATATCTTACAAGCAGTTTTGGCAACTGTGTTTATGGGACCGTTTATGATTCCTTGGTTCGTAGGCGGAGGTATCATCGCAGAATTATCTATGATAGGCACTGATAGTTATAGGAATATAAAAAGAATTACGATTGCTTGGATTATTACATCTCTTACAAGAGCTGCTCATGGGATGAGTGAAATATGGTTTTTTAAAGATGCATTTCTTAAAACAGGGGTGTCTCCGGAACAAATTCAAGTTCAAACACAATATTATACAGATGCAAAGTGGGTTATTATTTCTTTAGCATTAACTGTGGTGACGGCTGCAATTGGATGCTATTTGGGAAATAAAATGACAGAAAAGCACTTTAAAAAGACAGGTATAATAGAGTAATGCATTTGGACTTACGCTCCAAAGTTGCGGTATTTTTTAGTACAGTATTTTTGGCTTCGGTATTGTCCAAAAATACTGTATTTTTCTTGCTGACCGTCATCCTCTTACTATATGTTGCCGTATTAGGATATAGCAAATCTACTGTAAAAATTGTGTTTGCGATAACAATCATTAGCATTATGAGATTGGCTTCAAAAGGAAACGGATTTGGTATTATGCTTCCCGAAATGTTTCTTTTTATAGTTATCAGGACATTAGTTATTATTCTCTCTGTCATACCAATTATAAAAACATCTCCGGGAGAATTGATGGCAATGATGAAGAAAATGAAAGTCCATAGAAATATAGCGTTGCCACTTATTTTTATGATGAGATTTTTCCCTGTAGTAAGGAATGAATTTTCGGAGATTATTGATTCCCTAAAGTTAAGAGGTTTGCTTTCCTTTAGAAAGCCATTTGTTACAATGGAATATTTATTTGTACCTATGATGTTCTCTTCTTCTAAAATTGCTGAGGAATTAGCTGCGGCATCTGAAGTAAGAGGAATTTCTGCTAATGGAAAACACACATCAAGAAGGGAAATAAAATTTAGAAAAATTGATTATGTTGTAGTTCTATTGACCGTACTATTTACTGCAGGTCTGTACTTTATGGAAGGAGCGATGATGAGATGATTAAACTTGAAAATGTAAGCTTTTCATATAATCAGGATTTCGGAAATATTCTTAAAAATATCAACATAGAAATCAAAAAGGGAGAAGTCGTAGCCTTTATTGGAGCCAGCGGATGTGGAAAGACAACGCTGACAAGGATTATAAATGGACTTGCTTATAAGTTTTATGGTGGGAAGCTGAATGGAAAAATTACAATAGATAGCATGAACCCATGTGAAAAAGAATTGTATGAAATAGGAAGAAGAGTAGGCTCAATTTTTCAAAATCCTAAAAGTCAATTTTTTGCAGAGAATGTAGAAGATGAAATTGCATTTGGATTGGAAAATTATGGAATAGACCGAGAGAAAATTTCAGGAAGAATTAGAGAAGCACTCTCCTCAATCAACGGAGAAAATTTAATTGACAAGAGCTTGTTTCATCTTTCAAGTGGAGAAAGACAAAAAATCGCAATTGCTTCCATAAATGCTCTTGATCCGCCGATTTATGTTTTTGATGAGCCATCTGCTAATCTTGATATGAAAAGTGTAGAAGCCTTAAGAAAATTGATGCTGTCATTGAAAACGCAAGGGAAAACGATGGTGATTTCCGAGCATAGAATTTACTATCTGAAAGATCTTGTTGATAAATATTACTACCTTGAAAGCGGCGAGATAAAAAACTCATTTTCAGAAAATGAACTTCTTTCAAGTTGTAATGACTTTTTTAGAACAGCAGAGTTAAGAGCATATTCTTTAGAACATGTTGTCCCTAAAACAAAGAAAATAAAAGAAGTAAATTCGATGGAGTTAGATAAAATATGCTTTTCATACAAGAACGAGAAGATCATAAGTGAGTTAAGTTATTCCTTTAAGAGTGGAAATGTTTATGGAATCATAGGAGATAACGGTGTTGGTAAAAGCACATTATTCAAAATCCTAAGTGGATTGTTAAAAGAACAGAAAGGCAATTTATTGATAAATGGCGAAAAAATAAAGAAAACAAAAAGAAAGAGAAGAATATATTATCTGTCAAACAATCCTGACAGTAATTTATTTGAGGTTTCACTTGAAGATGAGTTGAAATTAAATGATTCAAAGGCAGATATAGATTTAATCTTGCATCAGTTTCATTTGGAAACAGCTAAAGATTTACATCCTCAAATTTTGTCAGGAGGTCAGAAACAGAGATTGACTATTGCAGCAGCAGAGCTTTTAGCAAAGGATGTGTATTTGTTTGATGAGCCAACAAGTGGATTAGATGGAAATAATATGGGGCTTATTTCTGAAAGAATGAAAAAGCTTCAAGAAAAACAGAAAATTATACTTATCATTTCACATGATTATGAGTTTCTGATGACCTCTTGCAATATGATTTTATATTTAGATGGACAATCTTTTAAAGAGTTTTCTGCGGAAAATGATAAAGAAAAAATATTAGAAATATTAAAAGGCGAGGTGAAGAGCTATGTTTAATAGCGGATTATTAAAGTATTCCGGTAAGTACAAATATCTAACTATTTTGGCGTGCGTACTATTATCTAACTATTTTGGCGTGCGTACTATCAATTTTGAGTGCCGCAATGTCAATTATTCCATTAGTTTGTATCTATCAAATTATAATGCTATATGTCGAAAACTTAAGTACGAAAAGCATCATGTATTATGGAGAAATAGCTGTGGTTTCATCTGTTTTGGATATTGCTTTATATTTTGTGGCATTGTCGTCAGCACATATCTCCACTTTTAGAGTTGCTAAAAATTTGAAATCACCAGCAATCAATAAAGTTATAGATATGCCATTAGGATTTTTTGAAATGAAGTCTACAGGCGAGATTAGAAAAATTATTGATGAAAACACTATTTTGACGGAAGATTTTTAGCACATAAACTACCGGATTTTGCAGCGACTGCAATTATGCCGATAATTATTATAATAAGTTTTTTCTTTTTCGATTGGAGATTAGGTATTGCTTGCTTTATCCCGTTAATTATTTCTGTAATCTGTATAAAGATGATGATGGGAGGAGTGTAGTGGTCAAATATATGATATAAAAAAAATCACCTAAATTTCTTTAAGCGATTCTTCTAATCATTCTTTATAATATTGTTCCTTCTGAAAGAATATCGACATACTTTCTATATACATACTGTTTATATCGTTTCTTCTCTTCTACAAGTTCCAGTATTTCAAGTTCTATCAATGTTTCAAGTAATTTATTTACCGTTGGTTTGCTTAAATCTGACAAGCGTCTGATATCTTCCGTTTCCAAGAATGGATGCTTTAACAGGTAATCATATATCAAAAGAAGATTTGAAATATTGCCCTTTGGTATATTACGAATTTTTTCAATATCAGCTTTTTTTAACTCTATAATTTTTTGAATAGATGAGATTGCATCTTCGGATATTTCACATATACCTTCTATGAAAAATTTAATCCATTCTTCAAATCCTCCCTTTATACGAACATTATTCAATAATTCATAATACCTGTTTCTATTTTTTTTGAAAAAGTAACTTAAATACAAAACGGGATATTCAATCAGCCCTCGCTCTTTTAAAAACAATACAATAAGTAATCTTCCCATTCTCACGTTACCATCCAAAAAAGGATGTATTGTTTCAAATTGATAGTGAATCAAAGCAATTTTTATCAAATTTGGAATAAAGCTATCTTCATGTATATATTTCTCTAAATCACTTAAGGACTTTTCCATTTCGCCAGGAGCAGGAGGAACAAAACTTGCTGTATTTAATGTGCATCCTGCATATCCAATCCAATTTTGAGATTTCCTAAACTCTCCGGGTGATTTTTCATTGCCTCTAACACCTGATAATAAAATAGAATGAGTTTCTTTAATCAATCTCATACATAAGGGTAACTCTTCTAATCTTTTAAACGCATAATTTGTTGCTTTTATATAATTGACAATTTCTTCGGTATCTTTTATTTTTTCGTTTTTTCTATCTTTTTGTAAAACATCAATCAGTGAAGCCTGTGTCCCTTCTATTTGTGAACTAATAACTGCTTCTTTTTGCACATACATAGATACAAACAGATTAATATCCGGTAATGTAGTTGCCATACCGTCTAATCTTCCTAAAAGAAGATAAGCCCTATTTATTAAATTCTGAAGTTCTTCATCTATGTTAAATTTCAAATATTTTAAATCATGAGGAACAAAACATTCATAATCACTTTGCATCCTCTTCAAAACACCTGCTCTATCCGTTTCTAATTTCATAATTCTAATCCTTTAAGTTAAATTTATTTTACTTAGCTTAAGTATATTAAAATTAAGTAAAATTTCCAATTATTTTTTTACTTATAACATTCGTTGTTTTCCTAAGTAAACTTTTTTATCATAAACCATACTTTTTAATTCTGTTTTAAATTATAATTCCCTCGAAATCGAGGGAATTATAATATTTTCAACAACCTATAAATGTAACTCCCTGCTCTCGTAAGAAAAGTCAATACCACCGGCTTAGTCGGTGATATTGATTTATGTCTTTATTCGTTTTTTGTCAACAGCCCAGCTTCCTCAATTATTTTCCCTTATTCTTAATCCAATAATCACAATCTTCATATCCGTCAGCAACGGTATGTTCTCTATAAAGAGCTCCTCCCAAATGCTCCATAACAGCCTTGTCCGTTTCACAAAAATAAGGCATCAGTTCGCTATATCCGTTATTTTCTGCAAAATCGGCGATAGGGCACCCTACAAGATGAATACTGATTCCTTCTTTGTGCTTAAGCGGATTTACTCTCATACCCCATGTATTATTCCAAGAGCCGTCTTTCTTATGCCGGTTCAGTTTTCTTGCTCTGAGTCTGAACAGTCCATGAAAGATTTTTTGTACCAGCTTATTATTCAGATTAAACCGAGAAAGCTGACCACCTTTCTTGTTTCCAATCATCATCCCAAAACACATATCCATAATTTCATCCGGAGACATATCACGATTCATGCACTCGTAATACGCAAAAGCAGATAAAGCACCGTAAAAGTTTTTGGACATCGGATTTTCTTTTCCTCCGATGCTCGGAGCATCATTTGAAAACTTTTCATAGAGCTTAATAATTTCTTGATACTTTTCTTCAGCCTTGTCTGGAGAATATTTATTACTCAATTCTTTTTTTATCCATTCCTTAGAGCTCTTTGGAATTTCATATATTGTCATAATACCACCTTCCCTAATGCTGTTTTATTCCGAACATTCCAAAACTGCATACATGATTCCCCTTTCCACATAAGCCTAATAATGCCGCTTAATATCCAGAATCACATTCAACATATCCCCTCCCCACATAAAAAATACTGCTAAATAAATTGCAGTATAAACTCCTACATTAATAAACTCCCTTTTAATCCTCCACTTTAATAATTTTATAAAGTAAAGTACCGATAATAAGTAAAATAACTCCAAAAATTAAAGAAAATAAGGGCAGCAGATTATTTTTATCTCCGGAGGGCATAAACAGCCCTCCGAGAATAAAAAATATGCTGATAACCAAAGTAAAAATACCTATTATTTTAGATAAGGATTTACTCATTCTCCTCTCCTCCCGCTAAAATCATATTTTTATAAGCTCCGTCCTTTTTAACAAGCTCCTCATGCTTTCCCGACTGTATAATCCGTCCTTTATCCAGCACCAGAATCTTATCAGCCTGTCTTATCGTATTTAATCTATGAGCTATAACTACTGTTGTCTTTCCCCTGCAAAGCTCAGATAAAGCCGCCTGTATATAGCTTTCATTATCCGCATCTATACTTGCTGTTGCTTCATCAAGTATTATCACCGGAGCATCCTTTAAAATACATCTTGCGATAGAAATTCTCTGAGCCTCTCCGCCTGAAAGGGTGGCTCCTCCCGTACCTACCCAGGTATCAAAGCCGTAGGGCAGCTTCATAATAAAATCATAGCACCTCGCCTTTTTTGCCGCCTCGTATACAGCCTCTTTGTCAGCTTTTTGATTACCCATGACTATATTGTTGTAGATGGTATCTTCAAAAAGGTAAACCCTTTGAAACACCATGCTTAGCTGTTTCATAAGACTGCCTAAGGGTATAGAGCGTATATCCGTCCCTCTAAATAAAATTCTCCCCTCATTCACATCCCAAAACCTTGCCATAAGACTTGCTGCGGTAGTTTTTCCGCTACCCGAAGCTCCTACCAGTGCAAGAGTTTCACCTCTTTTAACTGAAAATGAAACATTTTTTAATACCGGCTCCTTTCCATAAGAAAAGGTTACATTATCAAAAACCAGCTCCTTTTCGTATTCTAATGGAAGCTCCTTTTCTCCTCTATCCTCTAGCTCTTTCTCATTCATTATTTTTTTGAATTTTTTTAATCCGCTCTCCATAATGGTAAACTGTGTCATCTGCTGATAATAGTGCTGTATAGGAGCAAAAATCCCGAAAGAAAAAAGCATTACTCCTATAAATTCCACCAGACTTAACTTATTATTACCGAAAAGATAGACTGCGGCAAGGAGCATAAAGCCTGTACCTAAGCAATAAATCATAAGCAGCCCTCTTTCCCAAGGCACATGTCTTTTCTCAAAGCTGAGACTGTCCTCTGCCATATCCGCAAAGCTTTTTCTTAGCTCCTTTGCCCCTTCTCCTGTCAGATTAAAGCTCTTGATTACATCTATTCCCTGAGCATATTCAAGCACTGCCGCATTCATACCTTTAATAGTTTCCTGTCTGTTGCCGGAGCTTTCTGCGCTTTCTTTTTTCATCGGAACGGCTGCTGTTGCTGCTATTATTTCCGTTGCCAAAACCGTAAATCCTATTAAAGGATGCAAAACAAAAAGAAATACGGTAAGTATAAGCTGCGAAAAAATATCACTTATACATTCTCCTATAGCCTGCATACTCAGTTCCTCTATAAATACCATATCTGAGGAAAGTACAGTGCTTATTTCTCCTATATTGCCATCGGTAAAATACCCCATAGGAAGCCTTCTTAAATGCTGCCCGAACTCAATTCTTTTTTCTGCAAAAAGGTCATAGCCTGCTGTCGCTTGAAATTTATTGGACAATGAAGTAAAAACAGACTGCAGTATTAAAAATACTAAAAGCATTGCCGCAGAAATTATACAAATAAGAAGACTTGCACTGCCCTTTATAAACTCATTTATTAAAAATAGAGCTGTCATATAAGGCATCTTGGCACAAAAAGACTTTAAAAACGCAAATATATAGGAAATACGTATACGCAAAGCATGCTTTCCCGTAAACTGCACAATCTCGTGAATTAAAGCTATCATCTTATTTCTCCCGCATTTTTGATAAGGCTCCACCTTTCGGCTTCTTCCGAAGCCTGCCATAGCTTCTTATACAGCCTGCATCGGCTTATAAGCTCCTCATGCCTGCCCTTATCCGCTATTCTTCCTTTGTCTAAAACTACTATCTCATCTGTATTTTTTATGTTTCTAAGCTTGTGTGCAATAGTAATCACTGTTTTACCTTTCATAAGCTCTCTTACCGCTTTATGCATTTTTTTCTCATTTTCAGGGTCAATAAAGGCGGTAGCTTCGTCTAAAATAAGTACGGGAGCATTTTTTAATATGGCTCTCGCAAAAGCTATTCTCTGCTTTTGCCCGCCTGAAAGGCGGTTTCCGGCATCTCCTGCCAAAGCTTCATAGCCGTTTTCAAGCTCTGAGATAAACTCCTCACATTCGGCTCTCCTTGCCGCTTCTTTAACCTCCTCATCACTTGCTGAAGGCTTTCCCAATCTTATATTTTCCAGAATACTCTTATTAAATAAAAATACCTTCTGAGAAACGAAAGAAATTTCATTATTAAGAGCTTCAAGGCTGAGGTCGGTTAATTTCTGAGTACCCAAAGTAATACTTCCCGAAGACACATCATAGTAATGTACCAAAAGCTTGGCAAGCGTACTTTTGCCGCTTCCGCTTTCTCCCACCAAAGCCACCGCTTGTCCCTCTTTTATCTCAAGTGAAATTCCTTTTATAATCTCATCATTCTTATAAGAAAAATGAATATTATTAAATGAAATATCACGGCTTTCGCCTTTAAAAGCCTCCTTACCTTCTGCAAGCGGAGAAAAATCAAGATTTTTTTCAATAGCCTGTATTTTATAATTTACCTGAGGAATCGCTCCTATAAAACGTATACAGTTAAGCACAAGCGGAATTATTCCAAAGCTTACGCAAAGAGCAAGCACATACTCTGAAAGACTCAAGTGCCCCGTTATAATTAAAATTCCGCCCAAGGGTATTGAATAAAGCGTAATCTGAGAAAAGAAGCTGCCGTAAACCGCCATCCACGGAAAGCAGACTCTATACCAATCTAAAGCGTAATTATGGTAACTCTCAACCTGTCTTTCATATTTTTCCCCATGCTCTCCCTGCTTATTAAAAATTCTTACCGCTTCCATGCCGTTTACATATTCTATAATAGCATTATTAAGACGCTTTGCAGAAGCGAAATAGTTTCCCATCCTGCTCATTCCTATCTTCACAGTCTGACCTGAAGCACTTATCCCGAAAAGCAGCATAAACAAGGTCACCAGTGCAAGCAGCCAGTTTACTCTGATAAGGACAAAAAACATAACAATAAATATAATTAAATTGGAAATCCCCTCCGGGATAATATGTGCCAGCAAAAGCTCTACCGATTCCACATCTTCTGAAAACAGCTTCTTGATTGCACCGCTTCCCTTATCAAGGATACTGCCGAGAGGCTGTTTTTCCATCCTTTCCTGCAAGGAGCAGCGCAGATTTTCAAGCGTATGGTAAGCCGAGTGATGAGAAAGCTGCAAGCCGAAAATATAAAGCACAGTATAAAGCAGCTTTAATATCACTATTAAAAATATGCTCCTCCAGTTTATTTCTCCTCCTGAAAGAGCGGTATCTATTATTTTCCATATTATAAAATAAGGCACTGCACTTGCCAGGGCTGACGCAATCAACACCAATATTGAAGCTGCCATAATCCTTTTATAGCTTCCCATATATTGAAAAATCTTTGTAAACATCCCGATTTTTTTCCGCTTTTTACTTACATTTATATCACCCTCAGAAAGAAAGTACGCCTTTAATCTTTCTGCCCCCTCTTCATTAAGCGGATAAAAGCTCTGTATTCTTCCGTTTTCCATATACAAAACATGGGTACAGCACTCCAGTATCAGCTCCGGGTCATGTGTCGCTATTATATTTGCCGCAGTTTTTTCCTTAGTTTCGTTTAAAAGTCTGCCGAAGCTTTCCATGCCTCCCCGGTCAAGCCCGCTTGTGGGCTCATCATAAAGTAAAATTTTCTTTTCTGCACAAATAGCACTCGCTATTGCCACTCTCTGCTTCTGACCGCCTGACAGCGAAGCCGGATGCCTTTTTGCCAATTCCTCTATTTTTAACAGAGCCAGTACCTTAGCTGCTTCCTCTTCAGTTATTTTTGACTGCATGCGGACCTCTTCGATTACCGAATCCGAAAAAAGCTGACGGTTGACATCCTGCATTACCAAAAAGCTCTCTCTAGTCCTCTCCTTAGCTGTAAGATATTTACCGTCAAAGCCTATACTTCCATTTGAGGGTATAACTCCGCAAATTGCCTCGGAAAGTGTACTTTTCCCGCAGCCGTTATCTCCTGTCAGTGCTATAACACTGCCGTAAGGTATTGAAACTCTGTCTATATCAAGAATCTGATTTCCTCCTCTGCTGCAGGTTAAATCCACCATATCTACAGCCTCCACTCTTTTAAGAGCTCCGTTATAGGACCTGCCTGTCTTCTTTAGCCTTCTTAAATCGGGCAGCCGCAGACCTTTTTCCTCCAAAATCTTATCTGAAAAGCTTAAAACCTCCTCTGCGGAATATGAGCCGGTTATACTGCCATTCTCCATATATAAAAATCTGTCCGCCAGCCCCATAAGATAAAACAGCCTGTGCTCTGAAAGCACTACAGTCTTTCCCGACTCTTTTATCTTTGCTAAAGTATCTCTAAGTCTTTTGACAGCTTTCTTATCAAGATTTGATGAGGGCTCGTCAAGCACATAGACCTCCGGAGCGGCAGTATAGGCACTCCCGACCGCTATCTGCTGTTTTTCTCCTCCGGAAAGCTCAAAAATATTTCTGTCCATCAGGGCTTCAAGCTGCATATCACGCTTAGTCTTTTCAAGTCTTTTTCCTATCGCTTCTCTTTCAAGGTTTTGATTTTCACAGCCGAATACCAGCTCTCCGGTGCTGTCCACATTAAAAAACTGACTTTTGGGATTTTGAAAAACACTTCCCACATAGCGTGAGGTAAGCGAAAGAGGAGCTTCACTCACACATACCTCCTTGACCAAAACCTTTCCCTCAAGCTCTCCCTGATAAAAATTAGGGGCGAGTCCGTTGATAAGCCTTGTTACAGTAGTTTTGCCGCAGCCGCTTCTTCCGCACAGTACAATGAACTCACCCTCTTTAATTTCAAAGTTAAGGCTGTCTACTCCCTCTCCTGTACCATACTCTCCGCCATAATGAAAACTTACATTCTCAAATCTTATCATAAATTTACTTTCCAATCCTCAATATATAAATCAAAAGCCCTGTAAACACTGTCATAATAATATAATCTAAAGCTCCAAGCTTTACTCTCTCAAATGAAGAGCGTTTTCCTTCGCTTTCTATTCCTCTTGCCAGAGCTGCCGCCGCCATTTCTTCCATTACCGCTATGCAGGAAAAAAGCAGCGGTATGAGCACATATTCTACAATTTTAAACGGCGATTTTATTATATCTGAAGGTTCAAGAGAAATTCCTCTGAATACCATTGCCTTTCTTATTCCGCTCCATTCATCCGACACGGAAGGAATAAACCTGATTATTACCGCTACCGGAATTATTACCTTTAAGGGCAGGTGCATAGCCCTGAAGGCAGCCATAAATTCACTTATTCTAGTAGTCCTCATCAGAAGTACAAAGGAAAATAACACCGGAGCGGAAAATAAGAATATACTGGTTAAAGACAGACAAACCGCATCAACTACCTTGGAACCGCTCGGACTTTTTTCTATCATATATCTGAAATATACTATGACGGCAAGCATGGCATAAGCCTTTGCCGCAAACCATTTTTCTCCGCATAAAGCAAGCACGGTACATAAGACCGTGCCGTAGATTATAGACGGAATCGGGCTGTAGCAGTGCAGACTCACTGTCCCGCTAATTAAAAAAATAAACAGCTTTGTCCTTGGGTCCAGCTTTATCAAGCCCTTTGAATCATCTCCGTAAACCGCAAACTCCATTAAACAACTCCTGCTTTTTCAAAATGCTTTTTAATAAGCTTATTGGCAATAAAAGCTCCTATTATCCCTCCTAAAACCGCAAATCCCACTATTGCAAAATAGATTCCCTCAGGCAGCAGCTTTGCCAGTGCATCCGCATGGCTTTGACCCTGATATTGTACTGACAGTTCAAAAAATCTCTTTCTGGCAAAAAGCAGCATGGAAAAGGGACAAGCCATATTGAGGTTGAATACCACAAAGGACAGCAGATACATCTTCTTTGACTGATATTTTCCCAAAAAGAGCACAAGCTCAGCCAAAAGACTCGTACATAGCGCCATCACAAGTCCTGCCATATTTGAAGAGCAGGCAATCAGTGCAAAAAGCGCTCCCATTATCAAAGCTGCTCCAAACCTTCTTACCTTTAATACACAGAGCATATAAACAGTTCCGCAGACAGCTCCCACACTTATAGGCGACAATACATATAGAATCGGAACTATGCCCGAACCCATAACTATTATAAGCATAAGCACGATATAAATCGCTGCAAACGCCCCCGCATACATAAGCTCCTTTGCACTCATTTTTTTGCTGCCATTATTTGCAGCGTAGTTTAATTCTTTCCTTGCCATTTTTTCTCCCTCGTATTATTAAAAATTTACAGCAGCACTCTCCCTCATTATTCAAAATTCTGCAATTTCGCAGCAAGGGATTGACTGCACTGCTTCAAGCTTTTCCCTTTCCTCCATAAGACTCAACATTCCGTTTCTGTAAACTGCACCCACCTCCTTCATCATTCTTAGAATCTGCTTTTTATCTCTTCCCTCAATTATAATGTTTGCCATTATTTCAGAGTAGCTTCTCATAAGAAGCTCGAAGGTGTCGGTTTCAAGTCCGTGTATCCTGACTCCGGCAGCTTTGGCTCTTTCTACTCCTGTTTTGATCAATTCCTTGTTTCTCTCACTGAAGGTAGCAAAAAATCCCTCATATTTGGTCCCTGCCGAGCACTTTATAAGTAAGAGCATTTCGTCCTTATGTGCATATATATAATCTGCTATCTCAGGCAGTTTATTTAAATACAAGTCCATCATTTCAAAAATCATTCTCTCAGGCGGAAGCTGAACAACTTCTTTATTCACGCTTTCTATCAGATTTTTAAATCCCTTCGCCACCTCATCGGTAAGAGCATAAAAAAGCTCCTCTTTAGATTTATAATAGCCGTAAAAGGCTCCAAGTGTATAGCCGGCTTCTTTTACAATGCTTCTTAACGGAGCACTTTTAAAGCCTCTTTTTAGAAACATGCGTTTCCCGCTTTTTAATATAAGCTTTTGTGTAGGTGAAGCTTCCATTTATAAATATCCTTTCTAAATATAGCTTAGCTATATTTTAGTTAGTAAAAGCTAACTTGTCAAGAGCTATAGCAAGCAAATTTATTTTTGCAATAAAAAAAGCCGCATACATTTTTATACAGCTTTTTATCATCTTATTTTGTTTTAATTATTTCGCTAAACGCATCTTGTAATACTTGCAAAAAGTTTACATTTTGTGCTATTGCTGCTTCATTCATCCCGTTAAACCAGATAACTGTTAAAACCAGTAAAAAGAATATTCATAATCCGCCTTACCGGTTACTTATATCAATCATCTTTTCTGAAAATAAAATTCTTTAACCTGCTGAAACCGAAAACATAAATTATAAAAAGGGTGCTTGTAATAATCCAGGACAGGGGGTATGCCAGCACCAGAGTATGCAGACTGTTATTTAAGCGGACAGCGGTAAAAACCCAGATTACTCTGAATACACATATACCTATACCGGTAAGGAGCATCGACATTAATGTATCTCCAAGTCCCCTCAATATTGATGAAAAAATTTCAATAGGAAAATAGGTCAGATAAAGTGGAGCTATAATCATGATTATACTGATTCCTATTCTAATTACATTTTCATCATTGGTAAAAAGCAAAAATACATACTTTCTTAAAAGCAGTATTAAGAACATAATTATAAGAGTAATCATTACCGCAAGCATAATTGACCTTATGACTCCTTTTTTTATCCTCTTCTTTTTGCCTGCACCATAATTTTGACCTATAAAAGTGGTTACAGCTATGCCAAGCGCCTGTATGCTCATCCAAAAGGTGCTGTCAATCTTTCCGTATGCCGCCCAAGCTGCCATGCTTTCAGTTCCAAAGTTGTTTACAGTAGATTGAATGGTAATATTTGCTATATTAAACATAGTATTTTGAAAACCCGCAGGCATGCCTACATAAATCATCTTTTTCAGAAAAAGCAGATTTAATCTTATTTTTTTAATTATCAGCCTGTAAGAGCCTTTAGTTGCTGAAAGCACTATAACTACCATTATTGAAGTCAGAGTTTGAGAGAGTATAGTAGCTATAGCTGCACCTCTTACACCGTATTTAAGCACTATAACAAACAAGGCATCCAGCACCACGTTGCAGATACAACCGAATATTAAAAAAAACAGAGGTCTTACAGTATCACCCACTGCCCTGAGTATTGCGGCACCTATATTATAAATTAAATTGGGAATAATACCTATAAAATATATTTTAATATATGCGGTAGTATCAGGCATTATTTCTTCAGGAACATTCATTAAAAGCAGTATATTAGGGATAAGAGTAGTTCCTAAAACAGTAAGTATCACACCTGTAATTAAAGAAAAGGCAAATGCAGTATGTACGCACTCCTGCACAGCCTTATCATCTCTTGCACCATATCTTTGAGCAATAATTACGGCAAAGCCTGAAGAAAGGCTTACAAAAAATCCTATAAAAAGTCCTATAACCATGCTCGTAGTGCCGCCTACCGCTGCAAGTGCATTCTTGCCTACAAACTTACCTACTATAGCGGCATCCGTAGTATTATAAAACTGCTGGAAAAGGGTGCCCATAAGTACCGGAAAAAACAATATAAGTATCTGCGGTATTATAGCACCCTCAGTTATTTCATTTAATGTCTTTGATTGTTCTTCCATAATATTTTTAATAATCCTCTTAATTTTAGTACAGCAGTCTGCCGATTTCTCATACGTTTAGATGCGGGTGGCAGACTGTATTTATATAACATAATCATTTCCGGGGTCTTCACAAATTAAATCTGCTATAGTAATGCCGCTTAGATACTCGTCAATTAAAGCATTGAGCTTATTCCACATTTCTATAGTCCTATAGGCTGACAGGTTTTTGCTGTCAGTTTCAGTTTCAAAGCCTTCCACCTGTGCTATACTTTCCTCCGATACCTTAAGTATCTCCGCTACGGTATAGCTGTCAGGATTTTTAGTAAGCTTATAGCCTCCTCCTTTTCCTCTTAATCCTATAAGCATTTTATGCTTCACAAGAATTTTTATAATGCTTTCAAGATATTTTTCCGATATTTCCTGACGCAGCGCTATATCTCTTAAAGGTATAAATTCATCTTTCTGATGCTCAGCTAAATCTATTATTATCTTTAATGCATAACGTCCTTTAGTTGATATTTTCATAAAGTTTAAGCTGACTCCTTCTTAAAATAAATAGATTTTGTCCGTTGACACTCCCCATGCCTAAAGGTAGGGGATTCTTGCTACCTGCCACTACATAGTGGCTAACCAGTCCATTTCTGGCAGGTCGTAGTGCAAGGTATGGGTGTGCCATCACCCATCGTAGGGCAGAGCGTATAGCTCCCTACGCAGTATGTCTGACATTGCTGTCGCCAACATACTCAGTTGAGTTACAGATATTCATAGCACCGAGCAAATCTCTATGAATATGGAATCCACATTTACAAGTGTAGTTTCTATCATTAGCATGATGTACATGACCGCAGACAGGGCATGTCTGACTCGTATAAGCAGGATTTACGTACTCAACTTTGATGCCTTCAAGTCCGGCTTTGTATTCTATGTACTGTGCAAGTCTATAGAATGACCATGTATGCAGACTATGATTGTTTTTGCGACTTGTTCTTGTCGTAGAGCGGATATTTGCTAAACGCTCTAATTTTATGAACTTTACATTATGAGCAGCTGCTGTTTCTATGATGTTGTGACTTAACTTGTGGTCGATGTCCTTCATGATGCGCTGTTCTTTACTGTTAATGCGTTTCACAGTGTTCATGTGCTTTGCTTTTTGAAGCTTCCTGCGCATATATTTATTATTTCGACCATTTCCGTAGAACTTAACACTACTATCAGACATATAGGATACCACAAGACTTTCCAAAGGGGCTATGGTAAAATGCAGCACAAGCACATCAATAGGCAAAATAGATAAAATCACCTCTCTAAATCTCAGCAGCAGTATATTCAACAGCCTTCCCTCCCTCACTGATTTTTATAATATTTTATTTCATTTCCGGTGCAGCCTGCTATACCATTAAAATCCAAATCTGACAATATCTAATTGTTAATACTTGAACAGCTGTGAGTTTTACTGTAAAATAACGTATCATTATTTAAAACTGATTGCAGTTTCTGCTGACAGCCTGCTGCCTATGGGCAAATAAAGCGAAGAGCTACCCTCTGTTTTAAATATCTACATAAATACAAAGGAAGTGATACGCTATGCTGCGCAGAAAAAAAGTTGTACTCGATATAAATAAAAAACATTTTACCTATAATCAAAGATTTATTTTATTATCAATGATTCCGATATATTTTATGCTTATAGGGCTTCTGATTCAAACTCCGAGCCAGATATTTAAGGGACTCATAGATTTGATTACCGGCTCCGACATCTTAATCACTGACTATTTTGAGGTGGGCGGTCCCGGAGCCGCCTTCGTAAATGCAGGAATACTCACTCTTTTATTAATAGCAATTCATTATTTTGCCAAAATGGATTTTAACGGGCATACCGTCACCTCCTGCTGTATGATGTTCGGATTTTCATTATTCGGCAAAAACATATTTAATATCTGGCTCATTCTTATGGGAATCTTTATATATGCCTGGCTGCACGGAGTTTCAATAAAAAAATATCTCTATGTGGGCTGCTACGGGACCTGCCTTTCTCCTATAATCACTCAGGTAATGCATGTAGGGCATCTGGCATTTTGGCAGCAGATAATTTTAAGCATAGTTACCGGGCTTATCATAGGCTATGTGCTGCTTCCGATAGCTATGCATACAATGGCGGTACATAAAGGCTTTTCTCTTTACAATGTCGGATTTGCTGCCGGAATTATAGCTACCATAATAGCTTCAATCTTTAAGTCCTTCGGAATCACAATAGAAACCAGGCTCTTATGGTCAAAGCAGTATAATGAAATATTTATGTATGCACTTCCTGCCTTTTTTATATTATTAATCGGCTTTGCTATAGCTACCGGGAAAAAAGAGCTTGTACATGAATATAAGCTTTTATTAAAGCACAGCGGAATCAAAAGCCCCGATTTCGTTGAAAAATTCAGCGACTTTACCGTACTTTTCAACATGGGAATAAACGGGCTGTTTGCCACCTTCTTCGTAATATTTGTAAAAGGTGATTTAAACGGGCCTATAATAGGCTCCATCTTTACCATAGTGGGATTTTCAACCACAGGCAAGCATCTACGAAACATTGCTCCTGTAATGTTCGGGGTGTTTATAGCCTCCGCCTTAAAGCTCTGGGTCATCAACGACCCGGCTCCCCTAATGACTCTCATCCTTTCAACTACACTTGCTCCCATTGCGGGAGAGTTCGGAATAGCGGCAGGAATAGTGGCAGGCTTTTTACATTCCTCAGTCGCACTTAATGTAGGCATAGTCTACAGCGGAATGAACTTATATAATAACGGCTTTGCAGGCGGAATAATCGCTTTGTTTATGGTGCCTGTAATTGAAGCAGTAATCGAGCGGAGAAAATTTTTAATGAAAGAGAACGGCAAAGTAAAAGTAAATAAATAAGTTTCAGCAAATGTGAAAATCTCCAAAGTTCTAATTGACATATTCACCCTGATATGATAATATACTTTGGTGCTCAGGTGTTTAGCCAATCAGCACTGAAGTCCGCTTAAATAAAGGGGAATAGTTCAATGGTAGAGCAGCGGTCTCCAAAACCGCAAATGGGGGTTCGAGCCCCTCTTCCCCTGCTTGCATAATATAAAACAATCCTGCCAAATCACCTCCGGCAGGGCTGTTTTTATAATTTACTTAATTAAATTGACGGCCTCTCTTATGCTGTCCACCCCTATCATATTCATATCGGCAAGCCTGTCTTTACCCAGCTTTCTCAAGGAGCTCCCAGGCAGTATGCAGGTCTTAAAGCCCAGCTTTTTTGCCTCTCTGACACGGAGCTGTGCCATATTCACGGCTCTGACCTCTCCTGCCAGCCCTACCTCACCGAAAATGACAGTATTATCATCAAGATTTTTATCTCTCAGGCTTGACACGATAGCCATTACCAGAGGCAAATCAAGTGCAGGCTCATTCATCCTCATGCCTCCGGCTATATTAATATAAGCATCATATCGGCTCATTTGCAGACGGCACCTCTTTTCAATGACCGCCATCAGCAGATTAATACGGTTGACATCGGTCCCCACCGAAGTACGCCTCGGCATACCGAATAAGGTCGGAGTAATAAGAGCCTGTGCTTCAAGCAGAATAGGGCGGCTCCCCTCCATAAGACAGGCAACTGCTGCCCCTGAAGCTTGCTCAGGTCGTCCTGAAAGCAGGTATTGAGAAGGGTTTGCTACCTCTACAAGCCCTTCTTCACACATTTCAAACACGCCGATTTCGTTTGTTGAGCCAAAGCGGTTTTTAACTCCTCTCAGGATACGATAAGCTACAAAACGCTCTCCTTCAAAATACAGCACTGCATCCACCATATGCTCAAGCACACGTGGACCTGCCACCTGCCCCTCCTTAGTAACATGCCCTACTAAAAACATGGCAACTGAATTAAGCTTTGCCGTCTGCATAAGCTTAGCAGCCGATTCTCTTACTTGGGTAATGCTGCCCGGAGCTGAATTGATGCTTGGATTAAGCATAGTCTGTATTGAGTCAATTACAGCTACATCCGGCTTTTCCGAAAGTATGACATTTTCAATTTTATCAGTGTCGGTCTCACATAAAAATTTCAGTTCTCCGCTTATACTGCCTATCCTTTTTGCACGCAGCTTTATCTGCTTAAGGCTTTCCTCTCCTGAGATATAAAGCACTCTCTTACCGTCTAAAGCAAGATTTCTGCACACTTGAAGCAGTATAGTGGACTTTCCTATTCCGGGGTCGCCCCCTATCAGAATTACCGAGCCTGCTACAATCCCTCCGCCCAGCACTCTGTCAAGCTCCGACATGCCGCTTAGATACCTGTCATTTTCATTGATTTCTATGTCATCAAGATAGACAGCTCCAGGCAGTGATTTTTTATTTATAATACCTGCTTTTGGTGCTTTTTTGTTCAGCTCCATCTCCTCCATACTGTTCCAAGCCTTGCACGAAGGACACTGCCCAAGCCATTTCACCGATTCAAAACCACATTCACTGCAAAAAAATACACTGCCCCTTGCCATCAGCTACTGCTCCTTAGCTTTAAGTATTTTTATCTTAACTGAGCTGCCGCTCTCAAGCTCAACTCCTATTACAAGCTTACCGCTTAAATTAGTTTTCATCATACCCATAGGCGAATTATCAATAAATACTTCGTAGCCAGTTTCTTCTTCAAGTCCTAAGGTTATCTGTGCATCAACCTCGCCTTCAACCTTAAAGCTGATTTCATCATTATTAATATTAAACTCATTTACACTTGTTCCCGGAACTGATTCATACACAAAATTGCCGTTTCTTTCAAGTTTGGTAATCTCATTATAGGTTTTAACCTTGTAGAGGTCGCCTTTATGTGCGAAATCTGAGAGCTTGCTCTTAGATCTAAGTTTGTAATTCCCAAAGCTCAGGCTTCCGTCATCTTCATTTTTTATCAGTTCTTCTATAATAGGCATGATAAAATCCTCCTGAATATAATTATTAAAATGATAGGGAAACGCATTACAATGCGTTTCCCTATCATTTTAAATCAATTATTTATTTTAATCAAGAGTGAAGTGCCTCAGTCTTTTCTTTTTCTGTCTTATCCTTCAAGTCCTCCTCAGATCTAGGGGTGAACACTATGCTCTTTTCTCCGTCCTTTTCAGCTATGTCTGCAAATACTGCATCCTTGTTTTTAATTTTGCCGTCAAGGATTGATTCGGCAAGCTTATCCTCAAGATAATTTTGCAGAGTCCTTTTTAAAGGCCTTGCTCCGTACTTCTTATCATAGCCCTTGTCAATCAGGAAATCCTTGGCCTTTTCACTTAATTCAAGCCTCATGCCCATCTGCTCTGTAATTCTTTTATTTATATCCTTTAAAAGAATTTCAAGAATTTCATGCATGTTTTCTTTAGTAAGCTGATGGAAAACTATAGTTTCATCTATACGGTTCAAAAACTCGGGCTTAAACAGGCGACGCAGCTCCTCCAGCACTCCCTCTTTCATTTTCTTATGGTCGGAAGCCTCATCTGAAACTGAAGTAAAGCCTAAAAGCTTGGGGGCTACTATGCGCTCCGCACCTGCATTGCTCGTCATGATAATGATTGTGTTTTTAAAGTCTATCCTCCTGCCCTGTGCATCGGTGATATGACCGTCATCCAGCACCTGAAGCAGTATATTAAATACGTCGGGGTGAGCCTTTTCTATCTCATCAAATAAGATTACACTGTAAGGATTTCTCCTGACCTTTTCAGAAAGCTGTCCTCCCTCGTCATAGCCTACATATCCCGGAGGTGAGCCGACTATTTTTGATACCGAATGTCTTTCCATATACTCACTCATATCAACTCTAATCAGAGCATTCTCAGTTCCGAACATACATTCTGAAAGAGCTTTGCAAAGCTCGGTTTTTCCCACTCCGGTAGGTCCCAGGAATAAAAATGAGCCTATAGGTCTTTTCGGGTCCTTAAGTCCTACCCTGCCGCGCCTTATAGCCTTTGCCACAGCTACTACGGCCTCTTCCTGCCCTACTACTCTGGCATGGAGCACCTTTTCCAGGTCCTTAAGCTTTTGCGCCTCCTCCTGAGCCAGCTTCTTGACCGGGATTTTAGTCCACATAGAAACTACATCTGCAATATCGGACTCTGTAATTACAAGCTTTTTATTTTCTTTATCCTTTTTCCATTTTTCACGAAGCTTTTCAATTCTTTCAAGCTTTCTTGCCTGCTTTTTCTTGATTTCTCCGGCTTTTTCATATTTTTCGGCTTTGACCGCTTCTTCCTTCTTGATTTCAAGTGCCGCCACCTCAGCCGTCATTTTCTTAATTTCTTCAGGCTCCATATAGCTTGCCAGCCTTGCTCTTGAAGAGGCTTCATCTATAAGGTCTATAGCCTTATCCGGCAAAAACCTGTCGGAAATATATCTTGAAGACAGCTTGACCGCAGCATCAAGTGCTTCATCACTTATGTTCAGATTATGATGCTCCTCATATTTCGGTCTTAAGCCCAAAAGGATTTGATAAGCCTCCTCCTGACTCGGCTCATCCACGGTTACGGGCTGAAAGCGTCTTTCAAGTGCCGCATCCTTCTCTATATATTTTCTATATTCCTCAAGCGTCGTTGCACCTATAAGCTGAAGCTCTCCCCTGGCAAGTGCCGGCTTTAAGATATTTGAGGCATCCATGCTGCCCTCAGCTCCTCCGGCGCCTATTATGGTATGAAGCTCATCTATAAATAAGATTACATCTTTGGCAAGTGTCACCTCAGTTATTACCTTTTTTATTCTTTCTTCAAATTCACCTCTGTATTTTGAGCCTGCTATCATGGCGGCAAGGTCAAGAGTAACCACTCTCTTGCCTAAGATATTTTCAGGTACCTCACCCGCTATAATTTCCTGGGCAAAGCCTTCAACCACAGCAGTTTTTCCCACTCCGGGCTCACCTATAAGACAGGGGTTATTTTTAGTTCTGCGGCTGAGGATTTGCATCAGCCTGTTTATCTCATTCTGCCTGCCTATAACAGGGTCAAGCCTGCCCTTTCTCGCAAGCTCCGTAAGGTCCCTTGAGTATTTGTCAAGAATCTGAGTTTCAGACTGAGCCTGCGAATCACGTTTCCTTGACTGCATATACGCAGCCTCCTCGCCTCCGTATCTCAGCCCCGACTGGCGTGTTCCCTCTCCCATGCTTCCAAGTATGTCGACATAAAGCTTCTGAGCGCTTACACTCATAGTATTAAGCAGCTTCGCCGCTATACAGTTGCCCTCCTTTATAATCGCTATAAGAATGTGCTCAGTGCCTACCAGCGGCTTTTTAAATCTGACAGCCTCTTTGTAGGCGTTTTCAAGAATATTGGTTGCCATAGGCGTATAGCTTTGCTTGCCGTCCATAGCAATGCTGTAATTCGCCGATATAAGCTGGTCAATAAGGTTCCTTACCTTTTCCTCGGTAACTCCGTTTTCAATAAGAACATTGGCTGCCACTCCGCCGCCTTCCTGTATAAGTCCTAAAAGGATATGCTCGGTTCCCACTGAAATATGAGAAAGCTCAAGTGCCGCTTTTTCTGCAAGCTTAAGTGCCCTGGCTGCTTTTTCGGTATATCTGTTCAATTTATTACCTCCGTATTAATAATCCAATCCCTGTATAATTTTTATTATGAAATTCCATCAATATGCTCTCTGATAAAATCCGCTCTTATCTGATTAATCTCGTCCTTGGTAAGAGGCTTTTGTACAGACTTAATCAGATTGGCAGGCTGTACCTCAAGGATTAGCGAGTAAATTTTCTCAGGCTTTTTTAATGCTATAACATTGTCCGCCGCTCCCTGGAGCAGTATGCTTAAATACCTGAGGGCATCCTTAAGTGTTAGTCTTCTGGCATATTTCAGCAGACCGTACGCCTTGTAGACCTCATCCTCAATATCTATTCTATGCTCCGTGAGTGCGATGCTTCGCACCTTGGATTCCTGTGAATTAAGCTGCATAGCCACTCTTGTCACCTGGTCTATTATTTCTCTCTCGCTTTGGCCGAGGGTTTTGGAATTTGATACATCATAAAGATTTCCAAAATTATCGTTTCCTTCTCCGTACACTCCCCTTATCGACACACCGAATCTGTTCAGTCCAAGTATAAGATTTGAAAAACTCTTGCCCTTTGATAAGACTGGCAGGTGCAGCACTATATTTGCCCTCATGCCTGTACCTACATTGGTGGGGTAGGAGGTAAGGTAACCGTATTTTTGGTCAAAAGCATATCTGAATTTTTCATTTATATAATCATCAAGCTTATCAGCTCTTTTCCAGAGGTCCTCGAGCATAAGACCTCCTGAAAGCAGCTGGAGCCTGACATGGTCGTCGCCGTTAATTACAAGGCTTATCTCATCGCTGTCGCTTGTTATAAGACCTGCTTCCTTTTTGCTGTTTGCTATAACAGAATTAATAATTCTCCTTTCTTTGAGTGCCTGTTTTGTCACCTCTCCAAGATTAGATAAATGTCTGTCACTACATTGCCTGTTATCAATTTCTCCTATATCCGAAAGCTTGGCAAGCATATTGCCGGTAAGAATTTCGGCACTTTTTTTATCCATGCCTTCCGGAAAAATATACCCGTCAATATTTCTTGACAGTCTTATTCTGCTGCTTACAAAATTATAGTCTGTACTTAGCTTAATATTTTTATACCATTTACGCATTATAATCTCCATTTAAAGCTGTTTACTTTTATTTTTTATCTTCTTTTAAAGCTTTTATTTCATCTCTGTACTGAGCGGCAGCAGAATATTCCTCATTTTTGACTGCCATCTGAAGCATCAGCTCCAGCTCCTCTATACGTTTCTGCCTTTTAGTTAAAGCTTTGTCAGCTTCAGAGAGCTTTTCCGCAGCTTTAGCTCCCCTGTCGGCTTTTTCCGCTCTTGAAGGGGCAAGCATAGCAGTGGCAGGAACCTTTCCCTTATGTATATCGCTGCCTTGAAGCTGCTTTATATTCTCCGCTATAAGAGGTCCGAAAACCTCATAGCATTCCTTACAGCCGAATCTTGAATTATTTATAAAATCATTATAACTGGTAGTACAGTTAGGGCAGACTATCTGCCTGTAATCTTCAGTTTTCGCTGCCGTTTTATGCTCTCCGAAAAGACCTGACAACAGCTTGGAAAGAGAAAACTCCCGGTTAAATATTGAAGAATATTGCATAAAATCCATTCCCTCAGCACATTGAGTGCAGAGGTTATATTCTCTTTTAGTACCGTCTATAATTTCATAAAATACTATATTAGCCTCTCTAATCTTGCATTTTTCACATAACATACTGTAAATTACCTCTCTAAAACTTTTTATTTTACCGACGGAAAAAACTGTCGTACAGCTCATCAATAAGATTATGGGCATCCTGTCTACATACACCGTTGCATATACCTCTTGCCACCACAACTGCAAGCTCTCTCTTCATGGCTTCAAGAACGCTGAGCTTATCAACATCTATACAGATAACTGCCCCCTTTCTCCTGTCAAGCTTGATAAAGCCCTCCCTCTTTAGTATACTGTAGGCTTTATTTACAGTGTGCATATTAATGCCCACCGTATCTGCCATCTGCCTTACTGAAGGGAGAGAGTCGCCTTCCTTAATCTTATCAGTTGCAATCCCCATAATTATCTGGTTGCAAAGCTGTATATATATAGCTTCGTCACTATTAAAATCAATATACAAATCCATAGCTTTACCTCTTATTATAACTGTTATAGCTAAAGTATAACATATTTTAATATGAATTGCAAGCAATTAATTCAATTCTGCTTAATAACCAAAAAACACTCTCTATAAGCTCGAAAGCCTATACAAAGTGTTTTTAAGTCAGTTACCAAGCCCGATTTTAGTAGTATCCGGTATTCTGAGAATTATCCGCCGGTATAGGGGAAGGAAAATTCTTAAACAGCCTGCTCTTTCTAAGGTATTCATCCGTGCCGAAATAGGTTCTTACACGCACTGATTTCGTATAGTACAAAGCTACCAGCCCAAACTGTATAATTGTAAATACCACGGAGGGAAACACATTTTTAAAAATAAGTGCAGGCAGAAGAGTCCATACTATATTAAGTGCTCCAGTAATTTCATACAACGCCAGAAAGGAAGAATCCTTATTGGTTATGCTGCTGAACATTTTATAGCATAAAACTGCCGTAATCACAGTCCCCACCGTTCTCAATATTACATACAATATATAGTTTAAAGAAAATCCCAAAATCATTACTGACAAAATATGAAATATACCTATGAATCCGCCTATCAGCAGGAAGGGTATATAGATTAAATATAAATAAGCAAAAAATGCAAGCCAGCCTCCAAGCTTATGATAAAGATGAGGATAATAATTGCCGCCGGCGTTATAGTTGTTATAAGCCCCCGACTGATTGAAATCAGGCTGATTATAAAACTGCCCGCTGCTGCCCTGAGCATTATAATTTCCGGTCTGTCTGTACCCGGCATTCTGATTGTACTGATTATAGCTTTGCTCAGTCCTGTTCCAAATATTTTCCTGCTCATAGCCGGGGCGATTTTGATTATAATTTGAAGCAGAGGCTTGATTTTCTAAATTCGCTCCACAAATATTGCATACCTTTAAGCCGTACTGAATCTGACTTCCGCATTTCGGACAAAACATATCTGTACCCCCTTTTTCACTTATAGTTTTTATTTAATAAATCCTTTGCCGCCTAGCTGTTACTATCAGGAGCCTTGGTTAAATCTATATTTTCGGAGATAATTCCCTTTAAGTTGCTCCCCTGATAATTAGCAGCCTCCTTATCAGTGCCTTCGGCTGCCTCAGTGTCGGTTTTTAACTCAATTTCGTTGTTACCATTTTGCACTAAAGCTTCTGTTTTGTCAATACCTTTATCAAGCTCCTCAAAATCAGTAATTGATACCGCTTCCGGTGCAGCCTTCTTTAAAACGGCAGCCTTGTTTTCTTCACCGGACTCAGCTCTTTTTCCGGTAACTACTACATTTTCAATTTCTTCCCTTTTTATCACCTTAACCTTTGCTCTGCTGTGAGGCTCTCCGTACAAGCTTTTATTGCCAGTGCTAAAATCGGAAGCAGAGGTATTGAGAGGCTTATCGGAAATCTTTTCGCCTGTTGTCTGCTTTTTCAGCTTTATAAAGATAAAGGCAAGCAGTCCCACTATAATTACTGCAAGAGCTATGATCACAAAGCCCCTGAGCTTATAGTCCTTTAAAAGCTTGTTATAGTTTGTTGCGAGCTTATCATATTCACTCTGAGGCACGGCATTTTCAATCGCCGGGTCGCTAAAATATCTCTGGAAGCTTTTTTCCTTGACATCAAACCTGTAAAAGCTCTTCTCACCTTGAGCGTTCATTGCATAGACTATATAATACTCATGCTCGGCTGCACTTGCCCATACCCAGCCTGATATTTTAGTCTTTGCATCTCCACTTGAGGTTTCAAAGGATACCGGCTTAAAGCCCTGCGGTACCTGGACTCCCTGAGGCAGAGGCACTATGGTAATTTTCTTTGCCGACGAGGTCAGTGTGGTAAACTGCGACCAGTTACCACTTTTTTCATCATAAGCAAAAAGTCCTCCCGAGCCGTCATCGGCAATCAGGTACATTACTATAATATCACTTATCTCAGTACGTCCTGCGGCAACATCCTTGCCTTGATATAAATATCTGCCTACCGTATAGCCCTCAGGCAGCAGGGATGCATCAAATGAAGAAGCTACAGTGTAGCTTTTATTGTCAATTACTACATTTTCACTGGAAATTTCAGCACCCACTCCCTGTGAAGTTTCCGCAGCGGAAGCTGAGCTTTCACCTGAGGCACCCGGATTGGCAGCTTCAGTCTGAGCCTCAGTAATTGTTACCTTGGAGCTGCCTTCATGGCTCGCACTTGCAGGTACTCCATCTATATCCTGTATCTCCCAGGTGCTGATTTTAATAGTGGATTCTCCTGCTTTCAGTGCCTTAAATTTTAAGCTGAATATCCATTCCTTATCATTTCCGGCAGCAGAAGCCGCAGTTATTTTTATTGAGCCTGCTCCCCCCTGTGCACCGTCACCGCTGATAAACTCAAGGGACTGTGCATCATAAGAAAGCATTATATCAGCCTTGCCCAGCTTCATACCCTCGTCAACTACGCCTATTCTCATGGTAACATTGACCTCACTTCCTACAGTGGCTGAAGGGTCTGAAAATGAAATCTTGGTATCAAGTGCGTATGAAGTTATCTGAAAAAATCCTGCTATAGTAAAAAGACAAATCAATATGAAAACTGATAAAAAATCGGCATATTTATTTTTAAATAAACTCATTAACGTCCATCTCCTTCAGGTGATACAAGTTTGGGCAGTTCTGTAGAAGTTCCGCCAGAGTTATTACTTTGATTGTTATTTGTATTATTTTGCTTGGCAGCTCCTTCTTTCCTTACCACATTTATAACATAGTTTCTTACATTGCCGTTTTCAGCCTTAACCTCTATGTTAAAGGTATTGTTTCCGCTGCTGAGATTAACCGCTCCGCCTCCGTTTACCGCAGCCTTGGAATCGGCAGAAGCCGCAGCTATATTTATTGAGGTTATAGACGGAGAAACCTCTATACTGTATTTTTCAACATCTCTGCTGAATTCCGGCTCAAGACTGTAGCCCTCTACACTCAAGCTTGCAAGCTTATTATTCGGGCTTCCATTTCCGGTCGGCAGCTTAGCCTTTTCTTTAGGCATATTTTTATAAACCGGTATTGAAAATACCAAAGCTCCCTTTTTCATGCTCTCCGAATATGCCTGTGACAGCCTGGCTCCCTCATCTGCGGCACCCTCAACATTAGTCATATACTGATGCTTATACAGATTTGTGCCGAGCACATTAAATTTCTTTAAATAAAAGGTTTCCTGTCTGGCTTTAACATAGTTGTCGCCATAGTAAATCGCTCCGCCTGTTATAGCCTTGTCCCTTGAATTCCAGGGTCTTCCGTAGCTTCCCGACTGCGAAGCCCACCACAGTCCTCTTTGTGTAGGTGACATGCCGGCTGCTTCATAAGCCTGTACATTAAAATAATTATAGATTCCCTTATAAGGCTCCGTAGTTCCGCTTATAAGTCCGCTTTTGCCCTCTCTGCCCTGCTCCTGTATCAGCATGGAGGTAAGCACGTAGGGATTGACTCCTGAAACCACAGCCGCCTCAAGTATCATATCGACATAGGTTTTATCTCCTGAAACAGGAGTATAATTGGTATCTTCATTTGTTCTGTTATCCGAGCTTTGAGCATTTCTATCAATTCCGGCAGACCTCGCATCCTTGCCGGTTTCACTGTCAAGCCATATCCCCGGACCGTTTTGAGCGTAGAGCTCGGAATACGAAATTTTGCTTTCATCAGAAGGGTTTGAATTGCTCTCGCTTCCCTTCTGTTCATTCACCTCAGCTATAGGACCGTAATCCGACTGCTGTTTTTTGCTTGCTCCCTTTTGCGGAGCCTCGAGCCTGACACTGCTGTCTTTCTGCGAGGAGGGGTTATTAGGGTCGGCAGCCGCCTGAGTCTGCTCGGCAGTATTGTTGTCCTGATTTTGAGGATAATCTACATTGCCCTTAGCTGAAGCCGTCGGCGCAGTAAGACTTATCCCGGAGTTATTGGTTTCTCCCTCTTTTTTTTCAGGCTGTACGGCAGTCGGGGCAGTAAGGCTTACTTCCGAATTTTTATCATTTGACGAGCCCCCCGGTGACTGACCGTCCGAGGACGGCGAAATATCACGGCTTGCATTAAATACTGCGGAATTTGAAGCCTTGCTTTCAAGGTAAGTTCCTCTTACCATTCCCTCTATTCCAGCCACATCATATTTATTTTCACTATAGCCCTGATTTAAAAACTGAAATATATTTACAGGGTCAAGAAAATTTCTGGGGTCCATATAATAGCGTATTACCGCCTCATTTGCAGCCACCCAGGCACTGGTATCAAATCCGGGCCAGGTAGAGGTCTTCCAGTCATAAGCACCGGGCTCCACCGATTTCCATGAGGAAACACTGTCCTTATGCACAAGGTTTCTTCCTATTACGCTTTCATTTTCAATGACGGTCTGCCAATCTATATCAACAGGCTGAGCCTTAAACACCCAGTTGGGATACTGGGCATGCACTTTTCTAAGTCCCTCCTTATACTCCTCGGGGAAGCCCTGCTCATTTAAAGCTTTTTCAAAATCATCACTGGGGGCATAGGAAGCACCTGATTCGGCAATCTGTATATAGGTGCTGATGGCATAGCCGGTTTCACCCTCTCCAAATCTTACCTTATACCATTTATTTCCACCCGAATCTGTGGTTTCGTCTATTATAGTCAACTCGGTTCCCGACCTCAGAGTTGCAATCTTTCGGTTTTTATCTCCTGCTGCCACCCTGATGTTCAGGCTGACCGCACTTACTGTAGCCTTTTTCTCCGTATAGGCATAGGCTTGCATAAAATAAGCAGGAGTGAATGATTGTGAAACTGTAACTACAGCAGAAGCTATTAAGTATGAGGCAGCTTTTGTAAATCTATATTTTGCATTTCCTGTATTTTTTATCATAAGCAATTTCTCCCACGTGAACCGCCCATTGCCTTTAGGCAATGGGCTTCTAAGGTGCTGACACACCTGTTTAAGAAGTTTGTTGTTTAATTTAACTAAAGGTATTTTATCATTTTTTAACAATAACTTCAATAAATTTGTGATTTTATTATAATTTTGTAAGAAAATTTTTATATCCATCAGGAACTTTAAGATATAAGCTCCAATATCTGTGATATATCCTTCTTTCCGAATACAGGGGCTTTGTCATCTATCACCATACAGGGAACACTCATAATCTGATACTTATCCTTTAAATCTCCGAAATGATTTATATCATATATGTCCGTACTTATCAGAGGATTTAAAACTGCAATACGCTGTGCCGCAGCAACAAGGTCAGGACAGACGGAGCAGGTCAAAGATACCATAATTCTGATAGCCGTTGCTTTATTAATTGCTTTTATACGTGAAATCAAGGCTTCTTCCAGCGGCTGTCCGGGACCTGCCACATTATAGATTCCAAGTATAAATGAAGTAAACTCATGACCTCCGGGTACACCGTGGAAAGCAAGTCCGCTCTCGGTTTTATCCGGGTAGCAGAGCTTCACGCAGGGAACCTGTGACAGCTCTGCCTCCACTTCAGATTTATCTGCAAAATCCAGGCTCAGTTTATCTGTAAGAGAAGCCAGCCTTTCCATATATTCTTTAAGCTCGGCTGATACCGCTCTTTCGTCAAGATAAAGCTTAAGCACTACATTTTGAGACATTCTGTCAAATACCGCATTAAGCTGGGCAAGCATATCGGCAGTAAATAAGGCATCTGAGTCCACCTTTGTACTTTCCGGGCCGGCAGCAGCCGGTTTAACAGGCTTAACTTCTTTTTCCGGTCTTAAGGCATGAAGTCCGGTTTCTTTTTGCAGCTTTAAAATATATTTTTCCAATTCAGTAGCAGCAATAGCTCCATCTCCCACCGCAGTCACTACCTGTCTTAAGGGCTTGATGCAGACATCTCCGGCAGCATAGATGCCCTCGGCACTGGTTTTTTGACTTCTGTCGGTAATTACATAGCCGCCTCCATCAAGCTCAACTATCCCCTTTACCAGCTCAGTGGCAGGCTCATAGCCGGCAAATACAAAAATTCCGAAGGTATCTCCCTCCTTTGCCTTATAGACAATTTCCTCGCCGCTTTGATTGTTTTTATAGATCAGGCTTCTTAAGAGGCTGTCACCCTCCGCTCTTACCACCTCGGTATTTGTAAGCACCGTAATTTTTTCATGCTGCTTTGCATGCTCCGCCGCAGTCTTTGCACAGGAAAAGTCAGATTTTCTTACAAGAATATAGACATGCTTTGCATATTTAGTCAGAAACACTCCCTCCTCTGCCGCCGCAAAGCCTCCTCCTATTACAAAGACATCCTTTCCGGTAAAAAACTCTCCGTCACAGGTGGCACAGTAGGCTACGCCGTGACCGCGAAACTCCTTTTCACCCTCAAAGCCTATCATCCTCGGTCTTGCACCGGTAGCTATCAAAATACCGAAGCATTCAAAAACTGCCTCCCGGGCAACTACTTTTTTAATTTCAGAGGAGTTGTCTATAGACGTAACCTCGGCAAGCTTAAACTCCGCTCCAAAGCTCTGTGCCTGTCTGCGCATAGTTTCGGTAAGCTCCTCGCCGTTTGTACGCTCTATTCCGGGATAATTAACTACCTCAGAGGTAATAGTTATCTGACCTCCAAATTTTTCCTTTTCAATAACAAGCACTCTGTAGCAGGCTCTGGCAAGATAGATTGCAGCGGTAAGCCCGGCAGGACCTCCTCCTATTATAATTGCATCATAAAAGTTACTTAAATCCTTGTTTTTAAGTTCTTTGTCCATCTGTATCTCCATAAGTTAATAAATGTAGGGCGGATATTCTCAACCCGCCCGGTCGCTGATAAACTTTTGGCGGTCCGAATCCACCAATCAAGCTAAGTGAATCTAAACCGCCTTTTTTAAAAAAATATTAAAGCTTGCCTACAAGGTCAAGACTTGGCTTAAGGGTTTCTGCCCCCGGGGTCCATTTTGCAGGGCAAACCTCATCGCCGTGCTCATGTACAAACTGGCATGCCTGAAGCTTTCTGAAAAGCTCTTCCGCATTACGTCCTACATTTCCCGCATTAACCTCATAAGCTACAATCTTTCCCTCAGGATTAACTATAAAGGTGCCTCTTTCGGCTATGCCGGCTTCTTCAATGTATACCTCAAAATCACGTGAAAGTGCATGAGTAGGGTCTGCAAGTAGCGGATAGGTAATTTTTCCTATTCTCTCTGAATGGTCATGCCAAGCTTTGTGGACAAAATGGGTATCACAGGATACTCCGAACACCTCACAGCCAGCCTTGGCAAACTTATCATAAATATTCTGAAGGTCCTCAAGCTCAGTAGGGCATACAAAGGTAAAATCCGCCGGATAGAAGAAAAATACACTCCATTTTCCGAGTATGTCACTTTTTGATACTGCCTTAAAGTCGTTGTTATGAAAAGCCTGTACTGTAAAATCTGAAACTTCTTTGTTAATCAAAGACATAATAAAAAATCTCCTTTCAAAATTGAAAATAAAATTAATATAAAATATATTATCTATGCAGCAGCTCAAATTTCTAAGCACTTTTAAACCGCAACAAATTTAATTTGACGCTACAGAAAATTTATCACATAATTTACAGATATGCAAGAGCTAAATTAGAATTTGCTTAAATTCATCTTTATATATAATATTAGGAATTATTATCAGTTTCAACTATGCATAATCACTATAAAATTTCAGGCTCTCAGCTCAAACCAGAACTCTACGCCGTTATCTCTGTTTTTAACTCCGTAATTTCCGCCGTGTGCCTCTATTATAGCTTTTACTATAGAAAGACCTATTCCGCTTCCGCCGTAGCTTCTGGAATGTGCCTTGTCAACCTTATAAAATTTTTCCCAGATATGCTCAATATCCTCTTCAGGTATGCTCCCTCCTGTGTTAAAGACACTGACTTTAATGCTTTTGCTCTCCGGAAGCTGCCGGACCTTGACCTCTATATAGCCTCCCTCATTTACATGATTAATAGCATTGCTGACATAGTTGGTAAGAACCTCCTCTATTTTAAATTCATCCGCCTTTACCAAAGCTCCCGGCGAGGTTATAACATTGACGCTTACCTTTTTCTCACCAAGCAGTATTTTAGTAGAAGCCATGACTCCCTCAATAAGCTCATTCATGTCAAATTCTGTCATGTCGGGAGTTGCAGTGCCTGATTCAAGTGCACTCAGAGTAAGCAGCTGCTTTACCATCAGATTCATTTTAGAGGCTTCATCTATTATCACCTCGGTATAGTATTTTCTGCTTTCTTCATCATCGCAAAGTCCCACATTCAGCCCTTCGGCATAGCCCTGTATTAAAGCAATAGGCGTTTTAAGCTCATGTGAAACATTTGCAATAAAATCCTGCCTCATTTCATCAATCTTTTCCTTATGCTGAAGCTCCTCCTGGAGCTTGGCATTTGCCGCCTTCAGCTCATCAATCGTATATTTGAGCCTTTCAGACATAAGATTCATATTCCTGCCGAGGATTCCTATTTCATCCTCATATCTTCCCTCATACTTTGCCTCAAAATCCAAAAGACATATTTTTTCGGAAATATCGGCAAGCTCAAGTATGGGCTTGGTCACTCTCCTCATTAAAAAAAACACTGCCGCCATACCATACAGCGAAGCTAATGAGCCTATGTAGAGCAGAAATTTATTTGAAAGCAGTACGCTGGTTTTGAGATTTGCTATAGGAGTTGACATCATCACCTGTATCTGGTCACCGCTGCAATAGCCCAAAAACTCTATATATGAAGAAGCATTTTCTCCCGAATTATTTAATATAATGCCGTAGCGCTCAGTTTCATACAGCTTGTTTATATTCTGCTTATCTTCATTGCCCACAAAATCAGCTTTAATTCTTTTCATTATCAGCTCTCCGTATCTTTCAGTAGATACTAAAGCCTTGTCATTTGAGTCTACAACTATTATGCTTATATTATATCGGTTTGAATATTCGATTAATATTTCTCTCAGTCTTTTTGAGTACACAAAAGAAGCATTATTATCTATACTCTGAATTTCATTTGCATCATCAGCCTCCGCCGCACCTGTAAAAGTTTCATTACTGCTTGTCTGAGACAGGGTCTGCAAAATATCCATCACCTCGGCATTTATGTTTTCATAAGCATTTTGCAGCTCCTTAACCTTTTCAAGCCGGTAAAACAGCTCAAGTCCGAAGGAATTAATAATACAGATTGAAACCAGCATAAAGGCTATAATAATAAAGAAAATTCCGGTTAATCTAAGTCTTATAGAATGTTTTATCATAATTTTTTATATATAGACTTAAGCCTCAGGCTCAAATTTATAGCCCATGCCCCAAATCGTCCTTATGTATTCACCCTTCTCTCCCATTTTAGATCTGAGCTTTTTCACATGTGTGTCTATAGTCCTTGCATCTCCGAAGTAATCATAATTCCATACATTATTAAGTATCTTTTCCCTTGAGAGGGCTATGCCCTTATTTTCTATAAAATAGGTTAAAAGCTCAAATTCTTTATAGCTTAAATCCACAGGTCTGCCGTCTATCGTGACCTGATGTGCGGTTTTATCAATTTCTATGCCTCCCGAAGAAAGCTTTTCCTCCTGATTTGCGCTGCTTCTTCTAAGTATGGCTTCCACCCTCGCCACCAGTATCTTGGGGCTGAAGGGCTTGGTGATATACTCGTCCACTCCCAGATTAAAGCCCAGCAGCTCATCTCTTTCCTCACTCCTTGCAGTCAGCATTATTATAGGCAAATCCGACTGCTCCCGTATCGCCCTTAAGGTTTCCCAGCCGTCCATCCTGGGCATCATCACATCAAGCAGGATTAGCTTTATATCCTTTTCCTTATAAAAAATCTCAAGGGCTTCCTCTCCATCTCCGGCTTCAACCACAGTGAAGCCCTTAATTGAAAGAAAGTCCTTTACCAGCTTTCTCATCTTTGCTTCATCGTCTACCACAAGCACTTTTATATTCTTCATATAAATACCTCCGTATATAAAAAGACCTTATCTATCTGATAAGTTTAAATTTAGTCACCAGCACTAAATATGCTATAATGCTATAGTGTATCAGATAAATAAGGTCTTTTCCACTCTTTCACAAATAATTCATTACTAAGGTTACTGTAAAGCAAACGCCGGTACCGGCTTTCATACATGATTGCCAGCTTTCTTCGGTGCTTTTGCAGACATTAAGTATATTTTTATACATACAGTTTCAGTATCTATTCCTCTTTAAGTATCTGCTTGCCCTTTTTAGAAGCATTTACAAAAATAAAGGGTAGACTCTCCTTACGAATCTACCCCTTGGTTTTATGAAGATAGCTGAGTAATTCTATATACTTCCTTTCCATCCTCGTCTAATCTTTTGAGTACATTATAGTACCAAGTTGATGTCTTATGATTTTTATCCGTAACCTGTATTTTTATGCTGTCACGCTCCATATTTCTATCCACAGAATATGTAAAAATTCCCTCGTCAATACTTTTCTTTTGATATTTCGCCTTATCAATATATCCATTGTCGCAGCTTGCTGTACAATAGGTATTTTCTGGATTTCCGTTATATACACTTATTGAAATTGTAATATTTCCACTGCCGTCAACCGGAATACTCTTATTATCAAAAGAAACAATATACTCATTTGATACTACTGCTTCAATAGATGAAGAAGCAGCATCTGTTATATCAAAAACAGTGTCTTTATCACTTCCCATCATATTTTCAGATACATTACTCTTACAAGAAACCAAAGCATAACTTAGCAAAAATAAAAGTACGAAAAAGTATTCTCTATACATACTTATTAACCTCAAAGCTTATCTAATCACTTTGGGCATGAGTTGAACAATGTGCATAGCCAAACACCCACATCTTACACAGAGCCCATTAACAAATTTATGAGACAACTGTTTTTTTATAGTTTTAAAGCCGACATCTCCACATTTATAACAGGTTCTTACTGATACAGTAACTCTCTTAAAACACTTTCCCATACTACTAGGTGGCTCAAGATATGAATCATAAAAAGTATAAGGAGACCATGAATGATTACAGGAAGCCTTTACATCAAGTGAATAAAATGTGCTAGAGATTACGATTAAAATCAAACTAAAAATCACCAATTTCTTAAATACAATACACATAAAAAACCTCCTTTAAATTATTTATTTTTATTTTAATAATTATTAAAAAATGAATCAAGAGCATTTTCTATTATTTTTGTGAAAAAGGAAACTTTTGTCCAAAGCCTGCAGCTATGCCTCCTCTATTTTCAGATAAAGCTCCTTAAGCTGCTCCTCGTCTACCGTATCGGGTGCTTCTATCATGAGGTCCGAAGCATCCTTAACCTTAGGAAATGCCATAACATCTCTTATAGACTCAGCCCCTGCCATCAGCATTACCACTCTGTCAAATCCATAGGCAAGTCCGGCATGAGGTGGAACCCCGTACTTAAATGCCTCCAGCAGATAGCCGAACCTTTCCTTTGCAGCCTGCTCACTTAATCCGAGAATTTTAAACATTCTGCTTTGTATGTCGGATTGATAAATCCTTACCGAGCCTCCTCCTATCTCAGTTCCGTTTAAGACTATATCATAAGCCTTCGCTCTGACTTTGCCCGGCTCACTTTCAAGGTACTCCAGGTCCTCCTCCATAAACATGGTAAAGGGGTGGTGCACCGCCTTATATCTGTTTTCCTCTTCTGAAAACTCAAATAAAGGAAATTCGGTGATCCATACAAACTTATATTCCTGATTATTAAGCAGCCCAAGCTGTGCTGCCAGCTCCACTCTCAAGGCTCCAAGCACCTGGGCTACCACCGCCTTCCTGTCGGCGGCAAAAAACATAATGTCGCCCTCTTTCGCTCCCATTGCAGCTATTACGGCTTTAATCTCGGATTCACTTAAGAATTTACTGAAGGAGGATTTAATACCACCGCCAGCCTCAACTGCCAGATAAGCAAGCCCTTTAACACCGTAGCCCTTGGCAAATTCCACGAGCGCATCTATTTTCTTTCTGGGCATGCCTGCCTGAGCCTCTACAGTAATTCCCTTTACGGCTCCGCCCGCCTCTACGGCATTTTTAAATACTGAAAAGCTGGATTTTGAGGCTATTTCGCTTATGTCCTTTAATTCCATTCCAAATCTTAAATCAGGCTTGTCGCTTCCGAACCTTTCCATTGCTTCAGCATAAGTCATTCTCGGTATGGGCAGCTCTACCTCCACATCCAGCACTTCTTTAAAAAGAGTCTTTATAAGCCCCTCATTTGCCTCAATTACATCATCTACATCTACAAAGGACAGCTCCATATCTATCTGAGTAAACTCAGGCTGGCGGTCGGCTCTTAAATCCTCATCTCTGTAGCAGCGGGCAAGCTGAAAGTACCGATCATAGCCGGAGCACATAAGAAGCTGCTTAAAAAGCTGAGGGGACTGAGGGAGGGCATAAAACTTGCCCGGGTGAACCCGGCTCGGCACCAGATAATCTCTCGCCCCCTCAGGTGAGCTTTTAATCAGGGTAGGAGTTTCTATCTCCAAAAATCCCTGCTCTGAAAGGTATCTTCTAGTGACTGTGGCTATCCTGCTTCTCATTATTATATTTTTTTGCAAATCGGGTCGCCTCAAATCGAGGTATCTGTATTTAAGTCTTAATTCTTCTTTGGTTTTTGAGCCTTCCTCTATATGAAAAGGTGGAGTTTCCGACTCCGACAAAATCCGAAGCTCCTTTGCGATTACCTCAAGCTCTCCAGTAATAAGCTCCTTGTTTGAAGCTCCGGAGCGCTTCTCAAGTCTTCCTCTCACTGCCACGCAAAATTCCGCCCTGAGCTTTTGCGCTTTTGCAAAAATTTCAGCCCCGCACTGCTCCTCTTCAAAAATTATTTGAAGGATTCCCGAGCGGTCACGCAAATCAAGAAAGATTATGCCTCCCTTTACTCTGTTTTTTGCCACCCAGCCCATGACTGTTACTTCACTGCCCGTATCGGCAGTTATTACTTCCGCACATCTATGACTTCTCTTAAGTCCACGCATTGATTCCGGCATAAAATTAATTCTCCTTTTTTAATTCCTCACGGTAAAATTCTTTAAATTCACTATAGCCTTGCTTAGTAAGCTGCTCCTTCTGAAATTTTTTATTTTTATTCATTTGAGCTACAAGGACGATTTTTTCCTCGTTTCTCAGATTTTGTGCCGCTTTAAGTATATTTGAAAGCCTTGCACAGTCAGTACCCTTTTCATATAAAATTGCCGTTTTTTCTGCCTGCTCCGGCGGGCTGAAATTTCCCTGGGTCAAGATAGCTATAATACGCTCAAAGCCTATTGAAAAGCCGCAGGCAGGCGTATCCTTTCCGGTAAATCTCCCTATCATCTTGTCATATCTTCCGCCGCCTGCTACCGAGCCAGAAAAACCCTCCATAGAAATTTCAAATACAGTACCGGTATAATAGCCCATGCCTCTTACCAGAGTCGGGTCAAAAACCAGATTAAAATCTGTCGTCCGGCATTGTATCACTGTATTAATTATATCTAGAAACCGCTTTATAATGTCCTGACTGATAAAGCCTGAGAGCCTGGACTCAAAAAGCCCTGCCAATGCCGCAAAATCATCACTTGCTGAAAATTCCTGAATTAAAGCCAGATATTTATCCGAGCTTTCTCTGCCGTAGCCTGCTTCAACAAGCTCCTTTTTTACTCCCTCAATTCCTATCTTGTCCATCTTATCCAGTATAATAAAGGCTTCCTGAGTTTTAGCTTCTTCAAAGCCCGAGTATGCGGACATTGCCTTTAAGATTTCCCGGTTATTAAGTCTTATGCAGAATTTATTTTGCGGGCATATCCGTGAAAGGACTTCGGCAGCCGCAAGAATCAGCTCAATCTCAGCCAGCTCTCCCGCTTCTCCTATAATATCTATATCGCACTGGGTAAACTGCCTGTACCTTCCTTTTTGCGGTCTGTCTGCCCTAAATACGCTGCCAATTTGCAGTGCCTTAAAGGGCAAAGGAAGCTTAGCCGAATTTTGAGCAAAATATCTGGCAAGCGGAAGGGTGAGGTCATATCTTAAACCCATATCAATTAAGTCAATTTCAGCCTCTGCCTTTTCCAGCTTCAGCTTTTCCCCTCTTTTCAGAATTTTAAATATAAGCTTTTCATTGTCACCGCCCTGAGAGCTTAAAAGATTTTCTATATGCTCCGTTACCGGAGTTTCTATCGGGGTAAAGCCATAGCTTTTATAGGTTTGCTTGATAATTCCGATAAGATAATCTCTAAGCTCCATCTCATCCGGAAGTATATCCCTCATACCTGTTACAGGATTTTTTATAAGTGCCATATTTTCCTCCAAATTTTATAATATATGTAGCTTTTCTTTGATTCTTGTAATATAAAGCGCCGGGTCCTTTACATTTTCAGCCCTTTCGACTCTGTTTTCCTCAGGCAGCACGAGCTTTGAGGTTGAGCCTGCTCCACAGCCTATTATAGTCTGCTTTTCCTCCATGATCAGAATATTGTAAATACATTCGGCTCCCCTTTTACTGTAGCCGACATTCTCAAAATTTCCGCTTATATTTTTTTGTCTGTACAAATAATAAGGCTCAAGTCCCATAGCTTCGCAGCACTGCCTGCTGATTTCAAGCATAGCTTTAACGATTTCATAATCAGTGCTCTTATAGCTTTTCTTTTGAGTGTTAAGTCTTGCCGCTCTTTTTAAAGCGAGGCAGTGAACCGTAATACTCTCAGGAGCAAGCTTTTTAAGCTCATTAAAGGTATGCTCAACATCCCTTACATCCTCCCCGGGCAGTCCCAGTATCACATCCATATTAATATTTAAAAAACCCGCTTTTCTCGCCATGGCAAACGCCTCTTTTACTTTGTCCACATCGTGATGCCTGCCTATAGCCTTCAGGGTTTTTAAATTCATACTTTGAGGATTGACGGAAATTCGGTCCGCACCGTGTTTTTTTAAAACTGCAAGCTTCTCATAGGTAATGCTGTCGGGTCTGCCGGCTTCGACACTGAATTCAAGCAGGCTGTCCAGCTTAAAGTATTTTCTCAGTGCAGTAAGTAAGGTGTCAAGCTCCCCTGCTTCCAAGGAAGTGGGAGTGCCGCCGCCGATATAGATGCTCTGCAGCAGCTTGCCCTGCATTTTATCCGCCGTATACTCCAGCTCACTGCATAAGGCTTGTAGATAATCTCCCTTTTTAGCTGCCCATTTTGAGATTGGATAAGAGGTGAAGGAGCAGTAAAGACAGGTGGAGGGGCAAAACGGTATTCCTATATAAAGACTCCAGCCTCTGCTGTAATCAATGTTTTTTAATACCGCTTTCTCATTTAAGGCGGTATTTATGCAAAGCAGTGCTTTCTCCTCACTTATAATATAGGTTTTTTTCAGCTTTTCCCTTGCCTGTCCGGCTGTAAGCCCCGCTTCCAGCATTTCACTCACAAGCTTTACAGGTCTTATGCCGGTTAGGGTTCCCCAAGGCAGGCTTATGCCGGTATGCCTGCTGAGAGCCTTATACAAGGCTCTTTTAAGCTCGTTTTTGGTGTCGATCCTTGAAGCGTATACCTTAGTTGTAAAAGCGGCTTTATCACATACCTTAAAGCCGGGACATCTGCCGAAAATCAGCTCAGCCCTATATACCGCCTCTCCTGCCGTGTCAGTCAGTTTTCCCTTAAAGATAATATCCGCCTCGGGAGCAGCTGCATAAATATAATGCTCTCCCGGATAAAATGCCATAAACAGTTCTCTGATGTCCTGCTCAAAGGGTATGTCGGTAAGTAATAAAGCTATCATAGTAAATCTATATTTCTGCCTATATAAACTGATATTATGTTGCGTTTTTTTTCTCTTTTAATAGTAGTCACCGGACCGTGACCCGGCAGTACCAGGGTTTCCTCCGGCAAAACAAAAAGCCTGTCCAGAATGGAATGTATCATAGCCTTTTTACTGCTGCTGTACAGGTCGCAGCGCCCATAGCTTTCCTTAAACAGGGTGTCCCCGGATAAAAGCAGTTCCTCATCAGCGGCATAATAACAGCAGCCTCCCTTAGTATGTCCCGGAGTCAGTATGACCTCCCAGTCGACTCCGAGCAGGCTGATATGCTCCCTGTCTTTCAGGAAAATATCCGCTTTTACCGAAAAAGGCTCTCCCAGCACATCCAGTGAGCAGTTATGCTCCGGTATGGAAGCTATATCGTCCTCTTCCTCATGCAGGTATACCTTAATCTGATACCTGTCCCTCAGCTCATCTACTGCCATAATATGATCAAAATGCCCGTGAGTAAGCAGTATAGCCACAGGTCTGACCTCCAGCTTATTAATTAAGTCTATAATCCTGGGAGCATCAGCTGAAGGGTCTACTATAAATGCCTCCCTTGTATTTTCATTATAGACCACATAGGTATTTGTACTTACTAAACCAAGTACCAGCATTTCTACTTTTAATGTTTTCATATTTCTCCTTAAAAATTCAGCACAAAGACCTGTTTTTATAAAGCTGTCAGGTCCTGGTGCTGACTGATATTAAAGCCGGCAGCTTCACACCGGAATGAGGCTGCTTAGCCTGAAGTTCTTTCTATGTCCTGGACTCCCGGCACCTGCCTGATTTTTGACATAATCCTGTTAAGCTCATCTACTCCGCTTATATCAAATCTTGCCTCAATGGTAGCCCTGCCATGCTTATTTGTCCTTGCCTCCATTACATTCAGCGTAGCTCCCGCTTCACTGAATACACCGGAAAGGTCGTTTATGATTCTGTCTCTGTTCTGGGCATAAATTTTTATTTCAGCAGGATATTTCTTGCCGCTTCCCTCCTGCTCTGTAAATTCCCATTCGGCAGGCTTCAGCCTTTTTCTTTCCTCCGCCTGCATATTTATGATATTTATGCAGTCGGTACGATGTATGGTGATTCCCCTGCCTCTGGAGATATAGCCCACTATCTCATCGCCTGGTATAGGTGAACAGCACCTTGAGCATCTGACCAAAAGCTCATCAGCACCCTGAACTATTATACCGTATTTTGAGTGCGGTACGGCAGACAGAGATTTTTTATTGGGGTCATTTATTTTTGCAAGAATTTCATCGGCAGTGGTATGCTCCTTATCATACTTATTTTTTTCGGAAAGCATCCTGTTAACTACCTGCCCCTCCTTTATGCCTCCATGTCCCACGGCTGCAAGCACGGCATCCCAGTCCTTGTAGGAATACCTTCTCATTACCTTTTCCTGATATTCAGGCTTATTTATTTCAATCCACTTAATCCCCTTGCTTCTGCAATACTTCTCAATTAAATCCTTTCCCTTGGCTATGTTTTCTTCTTTAAATTCAGTCCTGAACCAGAGTAAAATTTTATTGGTCGCCTGAGAGCTTTTAACGATATTAAGCCAATCTCGGCTTGGTCCGGAGGAGTTTTGCGAAGTGATTATCTCTACCATATCGCCGCTTTTGATTTGATAATCCTTGGGAACATTTTTCCCGTTGACCCTTGCTCCCACCATCTTATTTCCTACCGCGGAGTGTATTGCATAAGCAAAATCTATAGGGGTGGAGCCTAGAGGCAGGTTTTTTATGTCGCCCTTGGGCGAATAGCAGTAAATATGCCCGGGCATAAGGTCAAGCTCGCTCTTCATCAGCTTCATAAACTGCTCGTCATCATCATTGTCCTGCTCAAGCTCACTGAGCTGACCAAGCCAACTGTTTACCACCTGGTCGAACTGTGAATTTGCTGATGAATCCTTGCCGTTTTGTTTATACTTCCAATGTGCCGCTATACCGTATTCAGCCACTCTATGCATTTCCTTGGTTCTGATTTGTGCTTCAAAATTTTCGCCGTCCACTATAAAGGTAACGTGAAGTGACTGATAATTATTCTTCTTAGGCCGGTTAATATAGTCCTTCATCCTTCCGGGTACAAAAGCGAAAAGACTGCTGAGCATTCCATAAACTAAATAGCAGTCATCTCTTGAATCCACTATAATTCTAATTGCAAATAAATCAAGTATCTGGTCGAGGGTTTTATTCTGACTTACCATTTTTTTATAAATCGAAAAGAAATGCTTTATTCTGCCCTTTACCTCCCCCTTAATTTTTCTTTCTGCCAGAGCCGCCTTTACTTTATTTACTATGTCCTTGATGAGCTTTTCACTGTCTTCTCTTTTTGCCTTAAGTCTTTTCTCCAAATCCTTATAAACCTCAGGATGAAGATATTTTAAGGCGAGGTCATCAAGCTCCACCTTAATTTTTGAAATACCCAGACGCTGTGCAAGCGGTGAATATATCTCCAGAGTTTCGGTAGCCTTTTCTCTTTGTTTCTCAGGCTTCATAAACTGCAAAGTCCTCATATTATGAAGCCTGTCTGCAAGCTTGATAATCAGGACTCCTATGTTTTTTGACATGGACATAATCATTTTTCTCATATTCTCGGCAGCAATACGAGTTTTTTCTACATCGGCAGGTATATTTGTAAGCTTGGTAACTCCGTTTACAAGAAAGGCTATGCGTTCTCCAAAAACTGCCTCTATATCCTCAATTTTATAGTTTTTACTGTCCTCTACCACATCGTGAAGCAAGCCTGCTGCTATAATTCCGGCATCAAGCTTCATATCGGCAAGGATGATTGCGACACTGATAGGATGAGTTATATAGGGAACACCTGATTTTCTTTTCTGTTCCTTATGAGCATCACAAGCTATTTTGTAAGCTTTTTCTATTAGAGCAATATCTTCTTTATCATTATTGTTATTTTTTACCTTTTCTAAAAGCGTCTTATAAAGCTCTTTTTGTTCTCCTTCTCCTTCGGTTCTCCAAAGTCCTTCCTCCCTTGAAATAATAACATCCTCATTATTACTTTTGAGGCTCTCTTCTTCGAGTATTTTTTCTGCATGGCTTTTTTCAACAACTTTAAGACTTCTGGCTTTTTTTCTTGCCAGCTTTTCGGCTCTCCTTTTTGCTTTTCTTTCCTCTCTGTCTTCTAAAACATCTTGTATGTTTACTTCCTGCTTATTACTGTTACCGCCTATATTACTAGTTACCTTGTTTGTTTTATTATTGTCAGCCATATTGTATTCTCCCCTTAAAAAGAATTAAAGAATATTATAATAATTCTATAAAGAAAATGCAAGATTTGATAAGATTAATACAAAAGCTTAACAATAACAGCATAAATCCCCCACTTTAAAGCTCTGTGTCTTAAAACGGGGGATTTTGCCTTATAGCTCATATATTTTATTTACTTATAATAATCAGCGAAATTAATTTGCCTTAGCCTGTGCAGGTATGCCCGCCTGCCTCCTGAGTATAATGCTCAGCTTTTTATAAAGCACTACCGTGATCCCTGATACCGCTATGCCCTTTACTATATTAAAGGGTACTGTTGCAAACAGCACGAGGGTCTGAACTGAAGTAATTGCCGGATTTATTGCACTGCCCATAGCAACTATCTTGTCCAATGATATACCATAAAGCTGGGCAAATTTAGGCAGCAGATAAGCTGCGTTAAAGACCGAGCCGAAGGCGGTCATGCATAAAGCTCCGGTAATACATCCAACAATCGCATAATGTCTGCTTTTGTGAAAGAGATAGATAAACGCGGCAGGCAGAATCAGGCTGCAACCTACTACGAAGTTTGCCAGCTCCCCTACGAAGGCAGTATTTGTAGAGCGAAATACCAGCTTCAGTACAATTTTGCAAAACTCGGTGAGTACCCCGGCTACAGGTCCGTAAGCAAAGGCAACGACTAGCACCGGTACTTCAGAAAAGTCTATTTTATAAAATCCCGGAGCAAAGGGCAGAGGCACCTCAAACATCATAAGCACACTGCTTATTGCTGAAAACAGGCCTATTATTACGATTTTCTTTGTAGTAAGTATCCTTTCCCTGCTGCCCTGAGCGATATTAAATCTTTTTTCAACTGCATAGGAGGCAGAAAAGATGATGAACACTATTGCCATAAACTGAACCATAAAGACTGCATTTTCTAAGATTGTTGGTATAACTTTCATTTTTAATACGACCTTTCTTTTTAAATAATAAATACTGTCAAGGTCTTTTTTATTTCTTTAAATAAAAAGAGGCCCCGAAATAATTCCCGAAACCCCGAGCTTTTATACTCTTTCTTCTATCATCCGGACTATACCGTCGGTTCTGGAATCACACCAGATCAGCCATGTTATGGGTTGCAGACTTTACTGCCGGTGGGGACTTGCACCCCGCCTCGAAGAATTATTTACTGTCAGCTTTATAATAACACTTTTACTAATTTAATGCAAGTATAACTTTTATCTTTTAAGCTCATTTAACAATGATTCCATTATTATTTTATCTTCTAAGGTAGTGACTTTTATATTGGTGTATTCACCATAGCCAAGCTTAATTCTTACATCAGTCATTTTTTCAACTACCGCAGCATCGTCGGTAATGCCTGTGAAATCTCCGGCTGCAAAGAGCTTGTCATAAGCCGCTTTACAAATTTGATATGAAAATGCCTGAGGAGTTTGTATACAGTAAACTCTTTTTCGCTCAGGGGTGTATTCTACCAAGCCCTCCTCATCCGCAAGCTTGACTGTATCCTTTGAAACTACCGCAGGCACATAAGCCTTAAATCTTGCCGCTCCCTCTATCGCTGCTTCTATTATCTCCAGGCTTACTGCCGGTCTTGCCGCATCGTGGATCAGTACAATATCATATTTTTTTTGTAATATTGCCTCCTGGCAGAGAGCATTATACACCGATTCATATCTTTCCGCTCCGCCCTCTGCCATTCCTGTTGCTTTAGAAATATTGTACCTTTTTATAATGTTTTCTTCAACATAAGAGCTTTCTCCCTTGGATACCACAATTAATATATCATCCACGCTGCTTTTTTCAAAAGCCTTTAAACTATATGCCATCATAGGCATGCCGTTTAAATCAAGATACTGCTTAGGCAGAGTTGCTCTCATTCTGCTGCCCTTTCCCGCCGCAAGTATAATTGCAAGAGTCTTTCCCGCTTCCATTATCAAACCTGCCTTTTAATTAGATTTTTTCACCGAGCTTTAATGCCGGAAAAGCATTCAAATCCAGCCCGCTTCTTTTTCCCTCTAAAAAATCATAATATGCCGCCGCTCCTATCATGGCGGCATTATCAGTGCAGTATATGGCTGAGGGATAGTAAAGCTTTATTCCGTTTTTTTCACAGGCGGTCTTCATTTCCTTTCTTAATAAGGTATTTGAAGCCACTCCTCCTGCCATTGCTATCTGCTTAAAGCCATACTCAGAGGCGGCAGCTATAGTATGCTCCACCAGAACATCCACCACAGCCTTTTGAAAGGAAGCTGCAATATCTGCCTCATTGACTGCTTCCTGCTTCATCTGTGCCTGATTTATATAATTCAATACTGCGGATTTTACACCTGAAAAGCTGAAATCATAGGCTGATTCCGCCACTCTGGCTTTCGGAAATTTTATAGCGCAGGGATTGCCCTCTCTTGCCTTGGCATCTATTTTAGGTCCTCCGGGATAGCCCAGTCCTATGCTTCTTGCCACCTTGTCAAAGGCCTCTCCGGCAGCATCATCACGTGTTTTTCCAATAATCTCAATCTCAGTATAGTCTTTAATTACAGCGAGCTGAGTATGCCCTCCTGAAACTACAAGGCATAAAAAGGGAGGCTTTAAATCCTGCTCTATATAATTGGCAGCTATATGTCCCTCTATATGATGAACTCCTACCAGCGGCTTTTTAAGTGCATAAGCAAAGGCTTTTGTATAAGCGACTCCTACCAGCAGGGCTCCCACCAGTCCGGGTCCGCAGGTCACCGCTATGGCATCCACTTCCTCAGCTCTCATATTTGCCTTGCGCAAAGCCTGAGCCAGGACATAGTCTATTTTTTTAATATGATTTCTTGAAGCGATTTCAGGCACTACCCCCCCATAAACAGTATGCAGCGCTATCTGTGAGGATATAACATTTGAAAGGACCTCTTTGCCGTTTTTTACCACCGCAGCTGCGGTTTCATCACAGGAGGTTTCTACCGCAAGTATATAAATCTCTTTGCTTTCGCTTTTAATATCAGAGCTGTATTGCTTGAGGCTTAAGCTTGTGCTTTCAGGCTTATTCATTGTCAAACCTCAAATCAAGGCTCCAGCCGTCTTTAGGAGTCCTGGTATTTGGAAATATCTTTTTCAGCCTGTCAAGGTATTCCTCCGGCTTATTCATAGAAGGACTGTAGTGGGTAAGCCATAAAATCCTCGGCTGGGCTTTTTTAGCTATTTGAGCCGCCTCGTACATAGTCATGTGCTTATGCTCTCTGGCGTTGACCTCCTTGCCGTCCTCTCCGTACATTCCCTCACATATAAATAAATCTGCCGCCTTTGCATATTTTTCGATGACAGGCACCGGTCTGGTGTCGGTACAGTAGCATACCTTAAGTCCTCTCCGGTCAGGTCCTATCACCATCTCCGGCGTGTAAAGCACTCCCTTGTCCTCCACGCTCTCTCCGCGCTGAAGCAGGCTCCAGCATCTGAGCGGAATGCCGAGCTCTTCAGCCTTGACAGTATCAAAGCGCCCCTTCCTGGCTATGCTTACAGTATAGCCGTAGCATAATACTCTGTGGTCCACTCTGAAGGCTTCTATTTTATACGGTCCTATATTAAATTCTTCCGTCCTGTCTTCTATTTCCTTGTAGATCAGCTCAAACGGAAGCTCAGGAGCAATAGTCCTTAAAGCTCCCACTACTCTGCTTAGCCCCTTAGGTCCAATTAAGGTCACAGGCTCGGTTCTTTCCGAATTTCCTATGGTCAGTAGAAGTCCGGGAAGTCCGCTTATATGGTCGGCATGATAATGAGTAAAGCATATTATATCTATAGGCTTGGGACTCCAGCCCTTCTCGCTTAAGGCTATCTGAGTTCCCTCTCCGCAGTCTATCAAAAGATTGCTTCCATTGCATCTTGCCATCATTGAAGTCAACCACCTGTGAGGCAGTGGCATCATCCCTCCTGTACCAAGTAAACATATATCAAGCATAAATTTTTATTCCTTTTTTAATTTTTCAAGTATTTTTCCATCAATATCGCATCCTCTGTGGGATTTGAATAATAGCTTTTTCGGATGCCGTTTTGTATAAATCCAAATTTCTTATAAAGTGAAATTGCCGGAAAATTTTCGCTCCTGACTTCAAGCCTGATTATTGATGCCTCTTTTTCTATACCTATCCGAAATATTCTTTTAATCAGAAGCTTTGATATTCCCTCCTGCCTTCTGTCTTTTAAGACGGCTATCCTCATAAGCTCCGCTTCATCCCCCAGGATTCTCAGATTTGCGTAAGCCGCAATTTTGCCTCCGTCTTCCGCAAGCTCCACAAAATCATAGCTGTTTTGATACATTGCTCTTATTAAATCAACTGACCAGCAGTCCTTAAAGCATTCTCTTTCTGCATAAGCTATATTTTCTATATCCGATACAAGCATTGGTCTTATTAACATCCGATTATTATATTCCTATTAATTTATTTGTTTTCCTGCTCCCTCTCCGCCTGGCTTTTCCTAAGATATTCAAGCTCCAGCTTATCCGCAGCTATAATTTTGCCTGCTCCATAATACGCCGCCGCCAGACAGGCAAGAGCAGAAGCCCTCTGCCTGCTGATATGCGCCGGAGCATAATAATGCGGACAGGCTAAGTTTTCCTCTATAATAGCTTTATATACTGGAACCCCGTCGCCAAGAAAAATCACTTCTTCACCCAAGGCTTCAAGCTCTTCCAGCACCTGCCTTATATCTGAAGCAAAGGCGGATTTGATTACTTCAAAGCCGTTATTATTTTTATAAAATCCTGTATACACCTGATTTCTCCTGGCATCCATCATCGGACATATCAGGGCAGGGTTTTTATACAGATTATAGGCGGTCATATCAAGGGTAGGAACTGCTATAAGAGGTTTATTCAGTGCCATGCCGATTCCTTTGGCAGTAGCGGCTCCTATCCTTAAGCCCGTAAAAGAGCCGGGACCTGAAGACACCGCTACGGCATCTACCTCGGAAGCTTCAGTTTCCGAATGTCTCAGTACCTCGTCTATCATGGGCAGCAGGGTCTGCGAATGTGTCTTTTTATTATTTAATACATACTCCGCTTTTATTATATCATCCTCTAAAACAGCTGCCGAAGCCACAAGTGAAGAGCTCTCTATTGCAAGTATTTTCATTGCTATTCCTTATAACAGGCACCAAAAATACTGATTAATCAGTATTTTTGGTGCCGCTCCTTTCAAAAATAATCCTTCTGTACTCAAAGCCGCGGCTCAAATCCTTTTCCAGCCTTATTCTCACAGCAGAATCAGGTATGATCTCTTTTATCAGCTCAGACCATTCAATAATACATACTCCGCTGCCAAATAAATACTCCTCAAAGCCTATCTCATACATTTCATCAATATCAGCTATTCTATAAGCATCAAAATGATATAAAGGCAGCAAGCCGCCTTTATATACCTGCATTATAGTAAAAGTGGGGCTGACTATGTCCTCTTTAATGCCCAGCCCCAGGGCGATTCCCTTTACAAAAACTGTTTTGCCCGCTCCCAGCTCTCCGTCAAGGCATATTATAGCTCCGACCTTGAGATTTTTTGAAAAATCGCAGGCTGCTTTTAAGGTATCCTTATCTGAAAAACTCTCATATATCATAATTATTTTCTCTTAAACTCACCGACGGTGCCTGTCAAATTAAGTAAAATTCCTTATCCTGGTTTTATTTTTAATAAGCTGCCTAAGTCTTTCTCCGTGCTCTCTCCAGTATCTTTTCGGTATCAGATAGGCTCTTACGTTATTCAAAAATATAATCATCATCTGCTTGGTTATCATGCTTTTATAGACCATATTCCACTCAAATTTAACGTTTTGCCCGGACTGCTTTACTTCAAAGCCGCCCTCGTCAAGTATGATTTGAAAGCCGCTTTTAATAGATTCATTTTTTGCCTGCTTTGCAGCCTTGAGATAAAGCAGGCAGGGCTGTATTACGGTAAAAAGCAGTATAAAAAATACAAAAAGCAGCTTTTGGGGAATCTCCAGATTATTAAAATTTCTAACAAGCATATATATTGAAGCCGAAGTAAAAGCCAGATTAAAAAGCCCTAAAAGTCCCTTATTTGTATTATACATGGAAAGCAGCCAAATATCCTTTGCATTTAATTTAATATCAAGCACTATCTTATCTGAATGCAGCAGTACTTTTTCTTCATTAGCAGTCGTTTCAGGATTGTCCTTTTGATTTTGTGATTCTTTATACATATCTTTTCCTTAAAAGAGCAGGAGCAGCCTTATATTCTCGCCCTTATAAATTTAATCATCCCTCCGATGCTTTCAAGTACAGCCTTAAAATCTTTTTCTCTCATATAGCCGGTTAAAATCGCAAATTCATCTTTTCCTTCAAGATAAACCGACCTGGATTTGCCAAATGCCCTCTCACAGTGCATTATATCTTCTTCATTTCTTCCGTGGAACCTAACGAAATACCTGTGTGAGGTTTTATCCATATCCTCCACCTCGGCTCTTTCCTCAGACCAATGCGGCTTAAAGCCGTCACTTTTTTTAAAGGCGGAAAGTATGTCCGCCACCACTGCACTTGCAGTAGGGTACTTGCCTGCTCCGCTGCCGTAAAACATGGTTTTGCCAAGCATCTCTCCCTCTACCATTACCGCATTATAAACTGATTTAACCATGTAAAGCGGGTCAGCCGATGAAATCATCATCGGGCAGACATAGGAATAAAATTTTCCGTCTTCTATAAATGCACCGCCAAAAAGCTTGATTGAAGTTCCCATCTTTTGAGCGTATTCAAAATCTATTTTTTCAATTTTTGTAATGCCCTCAGTATAGATGTCTTCATAGGCTACCTCAAGTCCTGTAGCGATTGAAGCAAGAATAGCGATTTTCCTGCAGGTATCATAGCCCTCCACATCAGCCTCAGGGTCTCTTTCAGCATAGCCGTACTCCTGAGCGGCTCCAAGTGCATCATCAAATTCGGAGCCTTCCTGCTCCATCTTCGTAAGAATATAATTGGTAGTGCCGTTCAGCACCCCTGAAATTTCTTTGATGTTCTCACCTGCAAGTGATGAAAACAGACCTCTTATTATCGGGATTCCCCCTCCTACACTTGCCTCAAACAAAAAGCTTACCTTACACTGATGTGCTATTTCCAAAAGCTCAGTTCCATGTGCGGCTACTACGGCTTTATTTGCGGTAACCACATGTTTTTTTGCAAGCAGGCATCTTTTTATATATTCATAAGCCGGAGTAGTCCCGCCTATAGTTTCGACAACAAGAGCTATCTCAGGGTCTTCCTCAATCTTTTCAAATTCTTTAACTATTTTTTTGGAAAAACTGTTTTCAGAAAAGAGTCTTCTTCCAAGTATAGTCTTAACTTCTATGTAATCTCCGAGTTTCTCATTTATCAGCTCTTTATTTTTCTCAAGTATCTCATAAACTCCTGAGCCTACGGTTCCAAAGCCCATTATAGCAATCTTTATCATATCTATCACTTCCTTGCAAGTATTTTTACATCGTATATCCCGTTACAGCTTTCAATATCCCTTACCATATTGTCAATGTTTCCCGTTTCCTCAAGCACTTCTACCGACAATGAAATAGAAGCCACTCCGTTTACAGGTATCGACTGGTGTATAGTCAATATATTTGCATGAAAACCTGCTACCAGCTGTAAAAGCTCAGATAAAAGACCAGGCTTGTCAAGCATCTGCATCGCAAGAGTTAAAGTCTTGCCCTTGGAGTCATCATAAAACGGCATCACATCATCTTTATACTTATAATACGAACTCCTGCTTAAATCACATCTCATGACCGCTTCAGTTACGCTTAAACTTTTATCCATGTCAAGAAGGCGTCTAACCTCAAGCACTTTCATAAGCACTTCAGGCATCGCCCTTTTTTTAACAAGATAATATTTGCTTTCTATAGTCATATTTTCCCCTCCCGAAAAACAAATATTCAATATTTTAATTAATTCCCGACTCATCAGCTCTTTTAGGACAGCCAAGACTGAGCCAGGTAAGATAGGCATTTATAAACTTATCAATTCCTCCGTCAAGCACCGCAGCTACATTTGAGCTTTCACAGGCTGTTCTGTGATCCTTTACCATAGTATAGGGCTGCATGACATACGAGCGGATTTGACTGCTCCAGCCTATTTCCTTCACATCCCCTCTTATATCTGAGAGCTTTTCCACATTAGCCTGCTGTTTTATAATAAACAGCTTTGCCTTAAGCATCTGCAAAGCCTTTTCTTTATTTCTCAGCTGACTTCTTTCATTTTGACACTGGACTACCACTCCGGTGGGAAGATGTGTCATCCTGACCGCGGAGGAGGTTTTATTTACATGCTGTCCCCCTGCACCGCTCGCTCTGTAAGTATCAATCTTTATATCCTCAGGATTGAGGTCCAGGTCCAGGTCTTCTTCTATGTCGGGCATTACATCACAGGATACAAAGGAAGTCTGCCTCTTTCCTGCCGCATTGAAAGGAGATATTCTTACCAGTCTGTGTATTCCATGCTCACTTTTTAAATATCCGTAGGCATTTTCGCCGTTAACCTGTATAGTAATTGATTTCATTCCGGCTTCATCTTCCTCAAGAAAATCAAGCACTTCTATTGAATAAGCTTTTGACTGTGCCCATCTTGTATACATCCTGTGCAGCATTGCACACCAATCACAGGCTTCAGTGCCGCCTACCCCGGCATTAAGCTTAAGTATCGCCGAATAGCTGTCATAAGGAGCAGAAAGCAAGGTCTTGGTCTTGATGCTTTCAAGCCTTCCTCCAAGCTCATTAATCAGATTTTCAATTTCTTTTAAAACTGTCCTGTCGCCTTCCTCATATCCCAGCTCTATAAGAATTTCTATTTCTTCATATAAGACTTGCAGGCTTTCGTACTCCTTAATATCAGTCTCTAAATTCTTCAGCTCTCTCACTGTTTTTGTAGAAACCTCGGGGTCATTCCAGAACCCCGGCTCCTCCATAGCTTTATTTAATTCATCTATGCGCCTTGCTTTATTTTCAAGGTCAAAGTGAATCCCTCACTTCCGCCAATGGTTTTTGATAAGTTGATAAAGTATACTTGAACTGGTCAAGCTCAACCACGGTTTCACCCACTTTCATACTTTGATTATATTTATTTATTTCTGCCGCAGCACTGTTTATATTTTTTACCGCTTCCACAGGGACAGGGGTCATTAGGTGAAGGCTCCTTTTTCTTTTTAACAGGTGCTCTTTTAGCAGAATCATCTTTATTGGTTCCTGTAATTTTGACAGTCTGCTCTCTTTCAACAGGTCTTTGAATCCTTACATGGTAAATCATCTGTACGGTTTCTTCGGTAATTCCGGCAATCATATCGTCAAACATCTGATAAGCGCTTAATTTATACTCTACCAGAGGGTCTCTCTGACCCAGCGACTGCAAGCCTATGCCCTGGCGCAGCTGCTCCATATCGTCTATATGGTTCATCCACTTTTCATCTATAGCCTTAAGGAGTAAAACTCTCTCCATCTCACGCATCGCTTCACTGTTATTAAACTCAGCCTCTTTTTCATTGTAAAGCTTGACAGCCTCTTCTTTAAGCCTGTGTGCCAGTTCATCCTTTCTCATCCCTGCCATAGCCTCTTCATATTTTACAGTATTTAAGGGAATAATAGGCAGCAACAGCTCATTTAATTCCTTATAATTCCAGTTTTCAGGAGTTAAATCGTCCGAAATCGACATATCTACGGCATGCTCAATAATATCATTTACCATTTGCATAATAGTCTGATGCATATTGTCACCCTCAAGGACCTTATTTCTCTCTTCGTAGATGACTTCCCTCTGCTCATTATTTACCTCGTCATATTTAAGCAGATTTTCACGGATGCCGTAGTTATTGTTTTCTATTTTCATCTGTGCTCTCTCAATAGCATTGGAAAGCATCTTATGCTCAATTTGCTCTCCGTCGGGTACTCCCAGCGACTCAAATATTTTTATAAGCCTTTCAGAGCCGAAAAGCCTCATCAAATCATCCTCAAGTGAAATATAAAATCTGGACTCACCGGGGTCGCCCTGACGACCTGAACGTCCTCTTAACTGATTGTCAATACGTCTTGCCTCATGTCTTTCCGTACCTATAATTTTAAGTCCGCCGGCTTTTTTAGCTTCCTCATCCAGCTGTATGTCGGTACCTCTGCCTGCCATGTTGGTAGCTATAGTAATCGCTCCATGCACTCCCGCAGCGGCAACTATTTCAGCCTCTTTTTCATGCAGCTTCGCATTCAGTACATTGACCTTATCCTTCCCCAAGCCCTCTTTTTTCAGCATATTTGCCAGCATTTCGGAGGTTTCGATTGTGATGGTGCCTACAAGCACCGGCTGACCCTTGGCATGTGTAGCCTTGATGTCCTCCACCACTGCTTTAAACTTTTCCTTCTTGCTCTTATAAACCGCATCATCAAGGTCCTTCCTCTGAACCGGAAGATTGGTGGGAATTGCTATAACGTCCATACCATAGGTATTTCTAAATTCTTTTTCTTCAGTAAGTGCAGTACCTGTCATGCCGGATTTTTTATTAAACTTATTAAAGAAATTCTGGAAGGTAATTGTGGCAAGGGTTTTTGATTCTCTTTTAACATCTACTCCCTCCTTTGCCTCTATTGCCTGATGAAGCCCGTCCGAATATCTCCTTCCGGGCATTATACGACCTGTAAACTCGTCAACTATAAGCACCTCATCTTCCTTAACCACATAGTCCTTATCTCTGAACATCAAATTATGTGCACGCAGTGCAAGGATTATTCCGTGCATTTTATCAATATTTTCCGCATCGGCAAGGTTTTCTATATTAAAGAATTTCTCAACCTTTTCAACACCCTCTTCAGTGAGGTTTACCACCTTATCCTTTTCATTTACAACAAAATCGCCGGTTTCTTCTATATCTTCACCCATTATGGCATTCATCTTGGTAAACTCACCGCTTGCCTCACCTCTGGTCAGCTGCTTCGCCAGGATGTCGCAAAGCTTATAAAGCTCGGTAGATTTACCCGACTGACCTGAAATTATCAGTGGAGTTCTCGCTTCATCTATAAGCACCGAGTCAACCTCGTCTATTACGGCATATTCCAGGCCTCTTAAAACCTTCTGTTCTTTATAAATTGCCATATTATCCCTCAGATAATCAAACCCGAGCTCATTATTGGTCACATAGGTAATATCACAGCCATACTGCCGCTTTCTTTCTTCGCTGTCCATGTGGTTTAATACATGTCCGACCTTAAGCCCTAAGAACTCATAAATTTCTCCCATCCATTTTGCATCACGCTCTGCCAGATAGTCATTTACCGTAACTATATGTACAGGCTTGCCCGAGAGTGCATTGAGATAAGCCGGGCAGGTGGCTACCAGAGTCTTTCCTTCTCCCGTCCTCATCTCGGCTATACGACCCTGGTGAAGCACTATACCGCCAATCAGCTGAACCTTGAAATGCTCCATATTTCTTACTCGCTTTGCAGCCTCTCTCACTGTAGCATAGGCTTCGGGCAGTATATCGTCGAGAGTTTCTCCTTTTTCAAGTCTTTCCTTAAATTTTACCGTATTTTCTTTCAGCTCTTCATCACTAAGCTGAGATGTTGACTCTCTTAAATCTTCAATCTTTTTTACCAAAGGCTCGATTATTCTAAGCTCTCTGTCACTGTGAGTACCAAATATCTTTTCTATTAAATTCATTAATTTATCTCCAAAATATGTTCATTTTTAAAACTCATCTTACAATCTGAGGGCAAAATAAGCCCCTCAAGTTTAATTAACCTATACATTTTAACACTTGACGGGCTTAACTTCAATCTAAACTCAAGGAATTAACAAAAAATTTACAGTTATTTAATTTCTGTACCTGTGTTAAAAAGCTCGGAAAGCACCTTGGCATATTCTTCATTTTTAAATATTTCATCTAAAAATACATTCCAATGTCTGGCATCCTTTTGGCTGCTGCCAAACTCATAATCCTCCTGCCCGTAATCTATGACATCAAAGCCCGGAACCGCCTTGCTTGCACCTGAATTCCTGTAGGAGAGTGCTGCCGGAAGCGTAAAGCTTACCTTGGATAAATCCTGAGCTTCTACCCAACTGCTTATATCAGTGCCTGAGGCTGAGGCTTGAGTGCCGTTTTCAGTCAGCGCCTCAGATGCAGCCTTTACAATTTCCGTATTATTTACATATTTACCGTACATAGTATCTACATACAGCGGCAGTGAATTTCCAAAAATCTCTGAGGGGACATGAGAGCCATCCCACTGCCATTCAAGCCTGGTATCAACTCCTGCATTAAACCAGGCAATTTTCAAATTAAGAGATGCCATCATAGGTATATCACCTTCTACCGCTCCCATCACCATCCTCACCCACTTAGGCTTTTCACTTTTTGCATTCCCTATGTAATTAAGAGGATTGTATAAATTTACTATGTTCCTGCCGTACTTATCTCCCGCTTTAATCTCAGCAATATCAGATGAGTATTCACTTACCATAGCTTCAAAGGTTTCATAGTTTGATGAATCCTTGCTTGAGTCTGCCGAAGAGGTCGAGCCTGAAGAGGGTCCTCCGCTTCTTATATTTTCTCCGAACATATCGCCTGCTCCATCCCCACTTTGAGGACTTTCAAGCTTTGCATTATTGCCGGACGGCACAGCCTCAGCTTTGTCAGAAGGATTTCCGAGCGCAGCCTGCTCTCCTCCAAAGCCTCCCCTGCCCTGACTTGATTTTGCATATCTGCCCTCAAGAAAAGCCCTGGCTTTATCACCGGAATTAAGTGCTGCCGCTTCGCTGCTGCTGAGTGCCTGTCCTTCCGAATCAAACCAGGTCCATCCCTGAGCATAGTCTATATTGTCAAGATACCACTGGAGATTGCTTTCAAATTCGGCAAGGTACAGATTCAGATAGGTGCCGTAGTAGCCATTGGTTTCAGGATGCTTTTCGGGATCATATTCTATAGTTAAAACTATATTGTCATTAACATCGCCGTCATTATTTATATCAAAGCCTATTTTATTTTCTTCGACGGAAAGCTTTTTATTATTTATATATTCCATATAAGCTTTTGACAGATACTGTGCCAGCTGTTTTTGGAAGCCCGTATTAAACTTGTAGGTGGTATCAATATAATACTCAAAGGCCTGTGCCATATCCGCCTCATAAAGCGGTGTGATCGCACTGTAGGCTATGCTTCCCCACACTCCGTCCGAAAGCTTGGTTTCATTTCCGTCTATATTTACAGTGGTAGAATAAACTCCGTTCTCATCTTTATACACTCCTACCGCTCCGGACTCTATTTGATAGTCATAAAAATCCGGATTATTGGAAGCAGCAGCATACATGGCGGCATGGGCACCGCCTCCCGATCCTCCTGTAGACACAAAGCAATCTATGGAGCCGGGTAGGTTACCTAACAGCATATTATATTTTACAAATCTTACTGCATTTTTCTGGTCTACAAGACAGAGCGGGGCATCTCCCGTATAAACCGTATTTCCCGAATCATCAGTGATGCTAGACTGCTTTCCTCTGTTTCCGCAGGCTATGCTTATATAGCCATATTTTGCATAGGAAGTGCTGGCGCTTTGATTTTGCTGTTCACTGTAGCCTGCCGCTCCGGTAGTAAATATAGCAGGAGCAGTATCTGCGGTATAGGTTTGATTATTTTCATTTTTAATTTCTGTTTCATAATCTATTACCAGTCGTCCCTTCACCGCTTGTATATAATTGGAAGATTTTATATCTTCCTTGCCGTCTTTGTCGGTATCTATGCCCTTTACATAGCTGCCGGGCACTGCCACTGACACTCCCTGTTCATCTGCTATCTCCGGATTTAATACTGCTGTAACCGCTGATAATATCCAGGCATCCGCCTCCGAGTCATACGACCATTCCTGAGCTTCATTATTTGCAAGATTTAATTTGTTTTCTATATCGGCTTTGCTGTATGTTCCGGCACTGTCGGCGACTGTGCCGGACTCGCCGAACTCCGACCTTCCGGTTTCAGATGAAACGGCTGTACCGGAATTTTGTAAAGAGCAGCCTGCGATAAGTGCCGCTCCGATAAGAAAGTAAAACATAGGTACAAGGCATCTTTTTTTCATAAATAAAATCCTCCCTTAAAATTTCAAATCTGTTTCTAAAGTATATAATTACGATATATTTTATGTCAATATACTATTTTCACCACCTGATTCGCCGATAAGTAAAAGCTCATTACCGGAATATAATTTGAAAACAGGTCAGAATTTAACAGCTGCATGGTTTTCTGTAAGAGCTTTGTCAACTGTAGGAAAGCTACAAAGCTTTATTGTTTTTCAGCATATTTTATGCTATAATATACATAGATTAAAAACAACGAAAGGAGTTTTGTGCTATGCGTTATATTATTACAGGTAAAAATATTGAAGTAACCCCTTCACTGAGAGAGGCAGTTAAACATAAGTTTTCAAAGCTCGAAAAATACTTTACTGATGATACAGAAGTAAGAGCAACTCTTATTGTTCAGAAAGACAGTCAGAAGATAGAAGTAACTATCCCTACAAATAAAGGATTTATACGTGCCGAGCAGGAGAGTGGGGATATGTATTCAAGTATAGATGCTATTCAGGATATTATAGAAAAGCAGATTAAAAGATACAAAAACAAACTTGTTGATAAAAAGCATGACGTTGTTCCATTTTCGGACTTCTTCCTCCAAGAAGACTACACCGCTGAAGAAAGCGACGAAATAAACATAGCCAAAGTAAAAAGATTCAGCTTAAAGCCTATGGACCCCGAAGAAGCCTGTCTTCAGATGGAGCTCCTTAATCACAGCTTCTACGTATTTATAAACTCCGAAACGGATAATGTAAGCGTTGTTTATAAGAGAAAAAACGGTACTTACGGACTTATAGAGCCTGAAGTTTAATATTGAGCTTTTATTGAGTGCCGGAAGGGGGGGGCTGCTCAATCATCAAAGCGAATGATTGAGCGGCATCTCCCGCTTTTTAGTAAAAAGAAAGCTGCCGCTCACAGATGATTACTCTCCTGTTTTGCAGCGGTCCTTGCTTTATCCAACAAAACGCCAATAAGTTCAGAGGAGGATTTTTGCAGCTATGAGCAATTCTGTGCCAAAGCAAATGTCCGAGTCCTTGCGTATAGGCTGTTTACTAACTCTTGCCGGAGGATTCCAGGACGCATATTCATACATATTAAGAGGAAAGGTTTTTGTCAATGCTCAAACCGGCAATATAGTTCTATTTGCTCAGAATGTATCAGAGAGAAGGTTTGAAAAGCTCCCGCGCTATATATTGCCGATTTTTGCTTTTATAGGAGGCATCTATATAGCACAAAGGATTGAAATCAGCTTTAAAAATAACGCCAAAATACATTGGCGGCAGATAGTCCTGATAATAGAAATTATATTAATGATTATTTCAGGCTTTTTGCCTCACCGGCTGGATTTTATAGCAAATATTCTCCTTTCCTTTGTATGTGCAATGCAGATTTTATCCTTTAATAAATTCAGGGGAAATCCCTTTGCTACAACTATGTGTATAGGAAATCTGAAAACAGCGACTCTTCTCTTATGTAAGTACCATGTCACTAAAAAGGCTTATCTGCTTAAAACCAGTCTGCATTATTTTTTAATACTTTTAATGTTTGCAGTCGGAGCTGCTTTCGGTGCGGTAGCAGCAAGGCAAATCGGAATTTATTCTATTTGGACGGCTGCCATATTTTTAATACTCTGTCTTATTATGATGTTTAAGGAAAAAGTATAATGCAAAGCATGTAGCTTCCGTTTTTCAGCTATTGCTGCATTAAGCTGTTCTGGCTGTACTTTGCCTTAGTCTGTTATATATAATATCGCACTGAATAACTACAGGAAATTAATGCTCAAAAAAGGGAGGCGCACAATAAACTGCACGCCACCTTTTTTAATCCGCAGGTCTTTTCTGTTGCAGGCTGTTATCTAAGCCTCTGTTTTCGGATTATATTTTTCATTTATTTCAGCAAAGCTCGTTACCAGACCTGCCAGATTTTGGAGGTTGCTTGGAATAATAATCTTTGTAGACTGTCCGTCAGATACTCTTTCAAAGGTTTCCATACCCTTTAAGGCTATTACTGCGTTTGTAGGACTGGCTTCATTGAGCAGCTTAATACTCTCCGCCTTTGCCCTTTGAACTTCCAGGATAGCCTGCGCCTGACCTTCCGCTTTTTTAATAGCAGTTTCCTTTGCCGCTTCTGCATTAAGAATTGCCGCCTGCTTGGCACCTTCAGCCACAAGGATGGCACTCTCTTTTTTAGCCTGCGCTTCAAGTATGTTCGCTCTCTTTTCCCTCTCAGCCTTCATTTCCTTTTCCATGGCAATCCTTATATCCTGAGGCGGAAGTATACTTTTAAGCTCGACACGGTTTACCTTGATTCCCCAGGGGTCAGTCGCTTCATCAAGTTCCATTCTCATAGTTGTATTAATTGTATCTCTCGAGGTAAGCGTCTGGTCAACGGTCATATCTCCTATTATATTTCTAAGCGTAGTTGCGGTAAGATTCTCAATCGCCGCTATAGGACGCTCAACACCGTAAGTATAGAGCTTAGGGTCGGTTACCTGAAAATAAACTATAGTATCTATCTGCATGGTAGCATTATCCTTTGTAATAACAGGCTGAGGTGGAAAGTCTACCACCTGCTCTTTTAATGATATTACAAGTGCTATTCTGTCAAAGATAGGATTTGTAAAGTGCAGACCTGAATGCAGGCTCTGCGAATATTTTCCAAGTCTTTCAACCACAAACACCCTTGACTCAGGAACTATCCTTACTGATTTAACTGTTATAACCAATATTATTGCTAGAAGCACAATTATCAATCCCCAAACCATATTATACCTTCTTTCTGTTTTTTAATTATTATTGCTGAAAATAAAGCTTCTGCAAAATATCTCTAAAGCTTCTTCTCAAGAATTATCTTATTTCCCTCAAAGGTTTTAATAAAAGCAGCTTCACCGGGCATATATCCGCCTTCACCCTTTGCAGACCATATTCCTCCCTTGTATTTGACCTCATAAAGATACATTCCGTTTTCACTTCCCGTTTCCTTATTAATAATCACTTCTTCCTTTCTGAGTCTGTCTTCAGGTACTATATATTTACGGCAGACCCTTCTTAATGAAATCAGGAATATAAGTGAAAGTATTGAAAACACAAGCATCTCATAAAGAAATCCGTCAATCAAAGGTGATATAAACAGCAGTATAAGTGCTGCCGCTGCAAACCATATAGATATAAGTGCCGGTATCGCTATTTCAATAAGCACAAATGCTGCAAACAATATTCCCCAAATCAGCATCCTTTACCTCCTTTTGCACATAGCATATTTTATTATGCCCACAGGTATATAAATACTAAGTGAGAAGACTGCAGCTTACAAAAAATTATCTTTTCAGCCGCTCACTCTTGTTGAGATTATAGCATGAAATAGCTATCATGTATATATGATTTTGCTAAAATTACATAAAATCTTTTAAATAATATATTTTAACTGTAAATTTTAATGTTTTTTTAATATCTTCTAAATATTTTGATAAATTCCTTCGCTTAAAGCGGAGCAGGCAGATTCTCACGCTCTAAAGGTACTCAGCTTCAAACAAGAGCCTGGGAGGATACATTTTTATTGAATAACTTTTATTGACAATTAACACTTTCGTAACTATAATGTAATAGATGAGAAAAACTGTTATTTTAACATTTTTCTTATCATCAGCTTAATTTAAAACAGTTTTTTGACATTTTTAAATGTCTATTAAAAATGGAGGTGTAAATGAGAAAATCTGCAATAAAGATACTTGCTTTAAGTATTATGACTTCAGCAGTGCTTTCCAATACGGCATTGGCTGCAAGACAAAATACAGAGGAAATTATTCCTCCTGCTCCAACCGGAGGTTTTCTGGCAGATGATTTGACAAATTTTGAAGCGTCAGTTACCAGAACAACTCAAAAAGGCAAACATCTCGGTAAATTTAAGACTACAGGCTACTGTGACAGCACACCGGAAAAACCGAGAAAAACCTCAAGCGGAGTTTATCCTAAAGCAAAACATACTGTTGCAGCTGATTTAAGTGTACTCCCAAGCGGCTCGAAAATCAGAATCGGTGAAAGTGATATTGTCTATACCGTTGAAGACACAGGTGTTTACGGCAAATCTGTAGATATATTCTATGAAACCTACGAAATTGCGCATTCACACGGAGAGCAGTATTTAGACATCTATTTAATAGAATAAGTTTGTTAACTTTAAAAGGTATTGTTACAAAGAATTTTTCTTTCCCTGTCTGCATAGACGGGGTTTTTTATCTTAAAAAGGAACTGCCGCTCATAGCTAATATTCCAGCTATGTCGCTGCAGTTCCTCAGTATTTAACATTTATCTGCCGGGCTGCTCTGAAACACTGAGTGTAGGTGCAGAGCCGTTTCCCGGAGATTCAAGCACTGCCGCCCCCGCCTTTTCAGACCTTGCTTTGGTGTCCTTACCTGAATCTGATGCCTTGGTTTGTGCTGTGCTGCTCTGCTTCTGAGTCTGCTTAGAGCTTTCCTTAGACTGATTTTTCTTATCCGCTGAAGAAGTGCCCTGTACAGAGCTTTCTTTAGACTTTTCCTTACTGGTTTCCTGTGAAGCCTGGATGCTGCTCTGAGTCTTTGCCTTCTTTTTCTTCTTGCTTTTTTGAGCTTCGCTGGCTTTTTCAGAAGCCTTGGTCGTTTCAGCATCTTTGGTAGTTTCAGGAGCTTTTGCCGCCTTGGAGGCTTTTGCAGTTCCGGAAGCTTTTGCCGCCTCAGAAGCCTTAGCTGCTTCAGCCGCTTTTTTCTCCTGTGCCGCCTTATCTTCCTGTGCCTTCTGATTCTGCTCAGGCTGAGGCTGCTGTACAGTATCCACCTCTGTTCCATCCATATAATAGCATATTATAGGACAGCCCTTATCAATATTTTCAAATATCTGCTTTGCAATTCCTGCCGGGAGATTTATACAGCCATGTGAACCGCTAGTTCTGTAGATATTTCCGCCAAAGCTTCCTCTCCATCTCGCATCGTGCAGACCGATTCCCGCATTAAACGGCATCCAGTAAGATACCGGAGCAGCATAGCCCGGACCTCTTAATACGGCATTCCTCTGCTTATAAGCTAAAGCATATATTCCTGGAGGGGTTCTGTGCCCCTTTGCCAGATTTCCGGAAACCAAATCCGATTCTACAATAAGAGTTCCGTTCTTATAATAATGCAGGTGCTGGGCACTTAAATTAATCTCAACATAAGTATTGCCATAATCAGTTTCTCCAAGTGACACTGCCCTTGAGGAATACACCGGCTCTCTGCTTACCTCGGTCCCCTTTATAACATACTCCTTTATAGCTTCTGTTTCGGCTGCCTGATTTACCTTCCAGCCATATCCCTTACTCTCCACATTTATAGTCTTGCCGTAAGAGGTTATTACTTTTTTAGGCTTGTTTACAGTATCAAGCTCTCCGGCAAGCTCTTTGACATAAGCACTTACCGAATCCGGATTAATAAACACTACTCCGTCCTCATTGACTCCGAGCCAGCTGCTTATAATATCACCATTAAGAGTAACATTTCTCGGATAGTTTATAACGGTTTTAACATATTTATTCATTACCTCCGCCCTTGATAAAAGCACTTCATCATCTTGCTTTACGGAAGGATTTTTATACACTCCCTCAGCTTTATCAAGGTCTATCTCCCGGGAAAGACTTTTAACTGCTGCACGTATAGCATCATAGGCTTTGATTTTGTCAATCGTGGTACCGTAGTATTCCGGCACTACGGTATAGCCCTCACCGCTTTTATATTCGGATATTTTTGCATCTACAGGCTCTTTAAATGAATCTTCCTTCATAAATGGAAGTCCATCCACAGTATTTATGAATTTATCCGCCTCTACATTGACAACTCTGTCAACCTCATAATCAACACCCCTTATATAATGTGCGATCCATGCCATAGGGTGCTGCTCCTTTAATAATAAATCCAGAGATGAGTCAAAATTGAATTTAACTCCAAGCTCCTCTCCCGACAGTTTAGCCTCTCCGCCCTCTCTTGCCTTTATATCAAGCTTATATGAGTCTATCTCCTGCCGGATAATGTCTTTAACCTCCTCAGGCGTTTTAAAAGAAGCATCTATTCCGTTTATATGGGTATTTGGTAAAAATTTTGTTTTAAAGGTCTGTGCTCTTATAGTATAAGCACCGAGCAATACCACCAAGACTGCTGCAGCTACAGTAAAGACTCTCTTTCTGTCTTTAAAAACTACATTCATCTTGCTCCGGCTTCTATAAAGCCTGCTTCCAAAATCGGCAACCTCAGCTAACTCAGGCTCAATCTCAGAATCCGCACTAATCTGAGGTAGCAGCTCCTTTTCCTCATTCTCTGCCCTTACAGGCAATAAGCTGTCTTCACCATCAGCTTCAGCCTCAGCTGCTGTATCGGCTGCCGGCTCAGATTCCGGTTCAGGCTCCGCTTCAGCCTCAAACTTAGGCATTATTTCAATTTTCGGCTCAGGCGGAGCCTGAGCCGGCTTTACTTCCTCAGTATTTACTTCAGTTCCAAACTGCTCAGACTCCAGGTTTTGACTCTCAGCCGGTTTTATATTTTTTTCCTGCTGTTTACTGGTTTTCTTCCTTTTTCTCTTTTTTCTAACATATTTAGGGCTGCCAGGGGAATCAGCGGCTTTTATACCGGAGCTATTAATATTACTTTCGATATTAATTTCTGCTGATTTATATTCCTTATTTAAGCTGTCAGTATTATCTGCAGGCTTAGAGCTTTCAGGTGCAGGCTTGGCAGCTTTTTTAGTGCCTTGAGCGGCACTGCCGGCTGCAGAGCCCTCCTGCCCTTTATAGAAAGCAGCCTCCTTTTGATTTAAGTGGCTGCGGGCATTATTTGCCGTCGCAGAGCCGCTAAGCAGCAGTTTTCTTCTTTTTTTATTTTTAGATTCTTTTCTGTCCCCCATATTTATCCTCATAATGGTATATTGTTGGTTATATTGTGTTTATGCCTTATCATTAGGCAAGCCTTTAAAGTCAACCCTAACAGCCTGCCTACTTTTAAGCAGTTTTTATTATAACACAAAAATCAGGTTTTGGCGACCTTAATACCATCTAAAGCCAATTAATTCTCATCGTAGCTTACCAGTGAGCTTATATTGTATCCCTTAAGCTTATCTCTCCCCCTTAAGCCTTTTAATTCTATCATAAAGCAAAGCTTTACTACTACACCTCCAAGCTTTTCAATCAGCTTTACCATTGCCTGGGTAGTTCCTCCGGTAGCTATCAAATCGTCTACTATTACCACTTTTTGCCCCGGCTTTACGGCATCTTTATGGATTTCTATTACAGCCTTGCCGTACTCCAGGTCATATTCCATACTGATGGTTTCACAGGGAAGCTTGCCCTTTTTCCTCACCGGTATAAAAGGCTTGCGCTCTGCGTAAGCAACCGGCACTCCAAAGATAAAGCCTCTTGATTCAGGACCTATTATAAGGTCATAGTCAAGCCCTTTTACTTCTTCTCTCAGCTTGTCCACTGCAAGTACAAGTCCCTCAGCATCCTGAAGTATACTTGTAATATCTCTGAACATAATGCCGGGCTCAGGGAAATCAGGAATAGTTCTAATATACTCTTCAAGTTTTTTCATAAATAAAATCCTTTCAGTTATTCCAGCTCATTTGTAAGCTTTATTCATAAATAGGATATTCAGTGCAGATTCTGGTAACCTCCTCCTTAATATGCTCGGCACTGTTGTCGAAATCAGCTGCAGCAAGCCATATCAAATCGGCAATATCCTTCATGTTTTCTTCCTTCATTCCTCTCGAGGTTACCGCCGGAGTGCCGATGCGCACTCCGCTTGTCACAAATGGGCTTAAAGGCTCATTAGGCACTGAATTTTTATTAAGTGTTATATATACCTTATCGCATCTTATCTGTAATTCCTTGCCTGTAATATCCATGCCTCTTAAATCTACAAGCATAAGATGATTGTCACTTCCTCCTGAAACCAGCTTAAATCCTTTGTCCACAAGTGCTTCGGCAAGTGCGGAAGAGTTTTTTAAAATCTGCTGCTGATAAAGATTAAATTCAGGCTTAAGAGCTTCACCAAAGCATATAGCCTTAGCTGCAATCATATTCATCAGCGGTCCGCCTTGAATTCCGGGAAATACCGCCTTATTAAAATTATATTTCTCATTAGCCGCATTGCTTGCAAGTATTACCCCTCCTCTGGGTCCTCTAAGAGTTTTATGAGTAGTAGTGGTAATCACGTCGGCATAAGGCACCGGGCTTTGATGAAGACCGGCGGCGATAAGACCTGCTATATGCGCCATATCTACCATAAGGCAGGCTCCAGCTTTATCGGCTATTTCTCTGAATCTCTTAAAATCTATTGTTCTGGGATAGGCACTGGCACCTGCTATTATAAGCTTAGGCTTTGAATCAAGTGCAATTCTTTCCACCTCATCATAGTCTATATATCCATTATCATCTACGCCATAAAAATTACTTTTAAAGTATGTGCCTGAAAAGCTTACCTTTGAGCCATGTGTAAGATGCCCGCCATGATTCAGGTTCATACCTAAGACAGTATCTCCGGGCTTAAGCACGGCATAAAATACTGCCATATTTGCCTGTGCGCCTGAATGCGGCTGAACATTGGCATATTCAGAGCCGAAAAGCCTTTTAACTCTTTCTATTGCCAGATTTTCTATTATATCTACAGCCTCACAGCCTCCATAATACCGTTTTGCCGGATAGCCTTCAGCATATTTATTGGTAAGCACCGAGCCCATAGCAAACATAAGTGATTCCGACACAATATTTTCAGAGGCGATAAGCTCAAGATTTCTGCACTGGCGTGCATACTCCTGTTTTATTGCATCACCCACCTCTTTATCACTTTCTTCAATAAGCTCCATAATTTTTTTAATCATATTATTTCCTCCGCATTCTTTGATTATTACCTGCCGAAGCTGAAGTAGGAGCAGCTCTTCCTGAGCAGGCAAGGCTTTCAATCAAATACTGCAATATTAATATGACAGATTTTTAAATGACACAGCTTAATTATACAATAATTTTGCCCATACTTACATTCACTTTAGCAAGGTTTTCTCAGCGCTTTATAGTATATATTATTTTCAAATTAAATTCCAGTAAATTTATAATGTCTAATAATTAACTCTATGCTTTTTCTTCCTCTGTATTCATTTATTTTAGGATAAAATATAGCGGACATATATTTATGGTTACCAACTTCTTCTAAAAATTTATCTCCGTCAGTAAAAATCAGAGCCTCCATAATAAAATTATCACTGCCCTTTACCACAAGCCTTACTACATTTCTGTCTTTACCCAAAATTTTTATTGAAAGAATTTTTATATCCTTTCCTGCAAATGCAGGCTTTGGATTGTCCTGTCCGAAGGGCTCTAAAAGCTCCAGCTCATTTACAAGCTCCTCGGTGATATAGGAAAAGGGCAGTGCAATATCTATCCACAGCTTTTCTTTAAAATCCTCCTCAGTAAGACTGCAGTTAGCATTCAAAAAAGCTCTGAATTCATCCAGCCGCTCTTTTTCAAGGCTTAGTCCCGCTGCCATCTTATGTCCTCCATACTTAAGCAGGTATTTATCCGCCTCACATATTTTTTTAAACATATCATAGGCTTCTATAGACCTGCCTGAACCCTTCAGAGCATTATCCTCCGTGTTGGTAATTACAAATGCCGGCTTATAATATTTTTCTCTTAAACGCCCCGCTATAATCCCCGCCAGCGACTCGTGGCAGCCCTCCAAGTAGACTACCAGTACTCTATCCTCCAGATACAGAGCTTCCACCTGAGCTATCGCCTGTTTAAGCCCCTTTAATGTAAGTGCCTTTCTTTCGTCATTAAGCTCTTTAAGGCGTAGAGCAAGTTGCTGTGCACTTGCTTCCTCCTGAGATATAAACAGTTTTAATGCAATTTTAGCACTCTCAAGTCTTCCGCCTGCATTAATGCAGGGACCTATAACAAAGCCTATGTCAAAGGAATTAATTTCCTTTGACATAAGCCCGCAAGTCTCCAGCAGTTTACGCAGGCCTGTATTTTTGGTATTTTTAAGTCTTTTTAATGACTGCTTCAAAAAAAATCTGTTTTCAGCTCTTAACGGCATTACATCGCCTACGGTAGCTATTGATACAAAGTCTTCAAACTCGGTAAATTCCCCTGTATCACTTAGAGCATAAAGCTCATACAGGACCTTTACAAGCTTATAAGCTACCATAGCTCCGCAGATATTTTTATAAGGATAATTGCAGTCACTCCTTTTCGGGTCTATAACTATATCAGCCTCAGGCAGTCTGTCGCTTCCGTCCTCAGCTTTAAATACCTCATGGTGGTCTGTAACTATAATGCTCAGCCCAAGACTCTTTCCGTAAGAAAGTGCCTCAAAAGCAGCTATTCCGTTATCACAGGTAAGCACTGTATCTATCTTATCCCTATAAGCCGCTTCTATTATAGCTTCATTAATTCCGTAGCCGTCCTTTATCCTGTCAGGAATCTCATAATCCACTTTAGCTCCCAGTCTTTTTAAGGCTGAATAATAAATATAAGTAGAGCATACGCCATCTATATCGTAGTCACCCACTATACGTATCCTTTTGTCCGATTCTATCTTAGCCTTCAAGACCTTCGCAGCTTCACCTGCTCCATTCAATAAATACGGTGAAGGCACCGATTTTATATCAGGCCTTAAAAATATCTCCATCTCCTCTTCTCTTATATCTCGGTTTACCATAATCCTTGCAGTATATGGTGAAATTAAAAAACGGGCAGAAATCTTATTGAAATCTGCCCTCTTTGAATACAGCATCCACTGCTTCATCTTCTGTCTACCCCTGTTTCATTTAAATATATCAAATTAAATTGTCTTTAAGGCAGGAAAACACTACCCCAAGATTATCATTTTCAGCTTCAGCGGCTTTAAACACTTCCAGCAGCCTTAAAAAATAGCCTTTTTTCTGCGGCTCCGTATAAAACAGCCCTATACATACCGGCAAGCTCCATTCAATTAATATTTCATAAAGAGCATCAAGGTTTTTTCCATAATATTGCGGCAGCTTAAGTGCCGAAATCAGATAATCATGCATTTCTTCTCGGTTTATAATACCTGAAAAATTAAGTATTATCTTTTTCAACTGATTTTCCTTTCAAAAGCAAGGCTTCATTAATACAGCTGCTCAAATGTATTATAATGGTCATCTGTATAAAAAATAAGACCATCATTTGAATACACCAGCCTTTTTGAATTTCTGATTCCGCCTTCATAATCAATATCGCACTCATAATACTTGCGATTTTTATCCTGCGGAAGCTTTCCCTCATAATTTCCAAAATTTCCTCCGCCTATGCACATTCCCGGAAGCACTGCATCAAGGTTATTTCCGTCCGCTTTCCAACCCTCCTGCTCGGCAAGCTTTTTAGTTACATAATTATTAGGCAATCTTTTATAGGTATGAATATATAAAGCCACTTCGTCCTTTGAAGTATAGTTGCCATCCTCTTTGATGCTTGGAGTCAGCTCCGCCTGCGGCACCTCTCCCGGGACAGCTTCCTGAGGCTCCTCAGCCATCTCGCTTTCTACAGTCTGCTGCTCCTTCTCAGAGCCGTATTGCTCAACTACAGAAGCATTTAAGGCATCAGCCTTTAAGGCGGCTTCGCTCTCTTCAGCAGCCTGTGTACAATCCTCCTGACCAAGCACATAGGTAACGGCGGCTTCACTTGAAGATTTTGAAGATGATTTGGAAGGCTTGGTTTTATAAGAGCCTGCCGCTGCAAACGATGAAAGCCCTATTGCAAACATCAGCAAAAGAATTGTTACGGGCTGCCACCACAAAAATTTGCTTAAAAATTTTTTAAATATTTTCATTATTTCATTATTATACATATAACTTCCTCATAAAAAATCAGCCTAAAGAACCATAGAGGTCGATTCCCACTCCCCCGGAAACCGACCTCTCAAACATTGAAAACTATCAGCAAAATACTTGCCATCCGCCCTCTCCCACCTATTATCAGCTGTTTTCATCCCCGCAGGCTATCAGCCGGAATTAAACCTCTGCGACTTTAAAGTGGGAGCTGTCTGCATAGGTCTGCATAACAAAACAATAATCATATATTTTAGTCAAGGAAATTCACAATCTTTACCGGATTTCTGTAGGTTACCGGAGATATGACAATACCTACTTTCCTGTTGCTCGCATGTATAACCTGTCCGTTTCCTATATACATGGCAACGTGGTTTATATAACTTCCCTTTGCATAGAATATCAAATCTCCAGGCTGAATTTCAGATTCTGAGATTTGTCTGCCGTTCCCTGCCTGCTGTCTGGAACTTCTACCTATAGAATGACCGAAGTTAGCATAAATCTGCATGGTAAAGCCTGAACAGTCAGTACCATTGGTAAGGCTTGTACCGCCGTAAACATAAGGATTACCCAAAAACTTCTTGGCAAAAGCTACCATAGCTTCTCTTTCGGCACTGTAAGAAGCGCGCTTTGCAGACTCACCGAATGAAGAGGTCTTAGCTTCGCTCAAGCTTGTAGAATAGTTGTCAGTTCTTTTTCTTACCTCTTCCTCCTCCTCAGGGTCAGGTACAAATTCCTCAACTATAGTTTCGTTTCCTACTACCTTTACCTCAAGAAGCTTTACAGTTTTTTGTGACGACTCTTCCTTTTTCTGCTCAGCTGCCTTCTCCTCAGCACTCTTTTCTCCTATTTTTTCAACCTGTATCTCTCCGGCTTGAGTTTCAATTTTCGTTTCGTTTTTTTCCTTCTTGGCAACTTCTGCAACAGAAGCTTCCTGAGTTTCCTGGACAAGATTACTGTCACCTGTACCCGTATTAAGCGGTGCTATTATTTCATTTTCCGAATTATTATTAACATCTGCAAAAGCTGTCATACTCCATGTCATAGTCATACTAAAAAGTACTGCTGTAATAATCAGGCATTTTCTTATCATCAAACCAAAATCTCCATTCACTAAATTTACAAACTGTTGTCAAACTTAAAAGCATAGTATAAAATATCTATGTTTTAAATATGCCCGCCTCAGTGCAGGTATTTATAAAGTATTTTTTGCTTCAGTCCTGCAGTTTTATATCATAGAGCTGCAAGCCTTGCCAGCAAAGTTATTTTTAGCTTGGCTCATTATATCACGTTTACATTTATTATTCAATAAGTTATTAAAAATTTAAGAATTACACATAAATATTAACAATCAATGAGTTGTATATGACAAATATGTTACAGATACTTTCTGTTTTATATCAGCTATCCGGAGAAATAGTCTTTTAAATAAGCTGTTTAAATTGATTTTAATGTTCGTAATTCTTTTGTAATATTTTAGAATTAATACCGTCAGCCTTCCGTTTCAAAATTGCAGCCTTAAACGGAATCGTTGCTTGTAAATTCTTTAAAACTATTTTAGCAGAAATGAGAAATGAAATTTATGAAACCGAAAACTGCACTTATTACCGGAGCCTCCCGAGGCATAGGCAGAGCTATAGCCTTAAAATTTGCCCAAAACGGCTATAATCTTATTATTAACTGTATACATAATAAAGACAAGCTTGCACTTGTAAAGCAGGAAGTGCTCAGCTTGCAGAGAAGCTATTTATATGCAGCAGAGAAACCTGTTTTAAGCAGCTTTGCCTCGCCTTTATTTTGCTTTGAGGTAATCTGTGATACCGGAGATTTTTTAGAATGCAATAATTCCTTCTTAAATCTGTTTAATCAGCTTAAAGGTCTGGAGCTGACAGTAGATGTTCTGGTAAATAATGCGGGTATCTCCTATATAGGACTGCTTCAGGACATGTCTTATGAGGATTGGAAAAGAGTAATTGATACCAATCTCGGCTCCGTCTTCAATATGAGCAAGCTCGTGCTTCCGCTTATGTTAAAATCAAATCATGGAAAGATTATAAACATCTCCTCCGTCTGGGGAAGTGCGGGAGCCTCCTGTGAAGCCGCCTATTCCGCCTCAAAGGGGGGCATCAATGCTCTGACTAAGGCTCTTGCAAAGGAGCTTGCTCCCAATAATATTCAGGTAAATTGCATAGCCTGCGGAGCCATAGCTACTGATATGAATACAAATCTTGAGCCTGAGGCTATAGCCCTGCTAAAGGAAGAAATACCTGCCGGACGGCTGGGCAAGCCTGAAGAAATAGCCGACATGGTATTTTATCTTGCAGACAAGGACACTTATACAAACGGAGCCGTAATTACAGTAGACGGGGGCTGGATTTAACATCCCCCGCTTTAAAAGCACTAAGCTTAAAATGAGGGATGTTTTAGCTGTTGATTATTTCAGTTTTCCGTAAAAATTTAAATCATAAAATTGCTCATTTTTATAAATAGCTTTCCTTTGCATACCTTCATAAACAAAGCCATTTCTTTCCAGTACCTTCTGTGAAGCAATGTTTTTCTGATAAGCAAAGGCGGTAAGTCTTATTATATCAAGCTCCTCAAATGCCTCCTTGCAAATCAATCCTACAGCCTCTGTCGCAATTCCCTTTGACCAGTATTCTGTAAGCAGCATATACCCAAGCTCTGCATCCTTGCGGTAAATACCGGATTTTCTTTCTATGGAAATATTACCGACAATTTTTCCCTCATACACAACAGCTCTAAATATACCTTCCTTCCCATCATGCTCTTTAACCATATTAAGCCAAGAATCAGCAGCTTCCTCCGTATAGGGCTCCGGCAGCCTGTCTGAAAGATAAGAGCGGTCTACCTGAGTGCATATATTTATCAAAGCCTGCTTATATTCCAAATTCCATTCTTTTAATTCCATTCTCATTTTTATTAGCTCCTTCACAGTTATAAAATTACAAATCGGCAAATTTGCCCAAATATTATTATAGCAAATTATCTCTTATATATTCAACTTTTTTTCATAAGGTTTAGTTAAGCAAGTGCCAAGCTATCCCCTTTACTTTTGCATATTTTAAAGTAAGTACAGTAATACAGCTGATTATTTATATAACAAAATCACCGAAGAACATCTCCGGTGACCTTTTTAATACACTAATATTTAAAATTTTAAATCTCATCAGACGATAAAGCGGTATTTTCCTTTCCCTGCACCTGTTATCCGCTCCGTAAGCCCAAGCTCGTACATCTTGGCGATCAGTGCTGTTGCCGGTCTTTCAGTGATTCCCAGCACTTCCATAACGTCCCTTCGACCAAATACCTTTTCATTTCCAAATGCTCCATAAAGCCTGATTATATTCGCTTTAGTCCTTGATAATACAGATTTCATTTCAAGAATGATGAAAGGGCTGTTTTTTTCAATGGGTTGTTTAATGGGCTGTTTCTCCTCCGAGTAAACTGAGCCCTCCCATGCAATATGGAGATATCTATTCTTAAGCTCATTATCTTCACCCATCAGCAGATTCCTAAGGAAGCTCTCAAGGTAGGACAAGTCTTCATGCACTCCTGCACCAAAAGCAGAGTAATTCGCCCTGACAAGTGCATTGCGGAAGTACCATGCATTCTTCGCAAAAACATCATTTGTTACAAGAAAGCCCAGCGAACGTATGTACTTAATGAAGAATACCGCAGTCGTACGGGTATTTCCCTCACCAAAAATGTGAATTTGCCACAGTCTTGATATGAATCCGGCAAGGTGCTTAATGATTTCACTCATTGAAAGGTCAGCATAGCTGAATTCTTTTTCTGTCCGAAAATCATAATCCAGTGTTTCCCGCAGCTCTGTTACACCGCCATACATCACCGAGGCACCGTCAAGTATCCATTCTTTCTTTGAAATATTGTAATCCCTTATCATTCCTGCATGAGAATAAATACCTTGAAACAGCCGTTTATGAATTGAGATATACTGAGTAGGAGAAAACACGAAGGAATTCTCAGAAAGGATTTCTGCAATCCTTACTGAAACCTTGTCTGCTTCTTCTGTCCGCTCAGGCTGGTGGTGTCTATTCTCCTCGTAATAGCTATCAATTCGCTTTTTTGCTTCCTCGATACTGATACCCCCTTCAATATTATCCTTTGCCGTATTAAGGAGATAATCAGAAGTTTTCAGCTTATCTACATCCTGCAGTCCGATAGCTGTCTGCCACGCATAAGCCTTATCTGCCCTGCCCGGCTCCCCCGATATAAAATACTCGGCAAAGGGGTCGGTATGTTTATCCTTAATATGACGTTTTTTCTTATCAGTCATCACAATCCTTCCTTATAGCAAACACTCAATCAAATACACAAATGCTTCAATGTTTTCCTTGAATTCTTTGCATTGTTCTCAGCAAGAATCATATATTCAGCATAGATTTCATGTAAAAACGTCATTCTTCATTAAACATAGGGGCAGTAATCTTTCCTGTTACCACTGCTTGGATAACAAAGAATAATATTTTTAAAAGAAAGCTCCTGCTCATAAAAGCCATCTGTTAGACATCGTCATTGTCAGCTGACCATAACCTGAGGGTCATGGATTTGTAACTGCTCGGTCGTAGTAACGGCTTACGCCTCTGACCTTTAGCTCCAATAAGTGTTGCTACCTAAAACGGCGTTATATCCTGAAATGGTTGACAACACCCTTTACGGCAAAGCTTACTTTGTCGTAACTGTATCGAGTACTAAACCTCCCATGCAGTACAGTTTGCGAATGCGGTACATATTTTGCTCCTCATCCGGCTTGTATAGGACAATCTCATATATGTAATTGTAATAGTGCCTTTGGCAGTATTTAACGCTCTGCCTAACGGTTTTCTGTTTTAAGTATAAGGTATTTGCCACAAATTTACAAGACTCATCTCACAACCTGCTAGAGTAAAATAATTATTGAGTAAAATAATCATTAGCAAAAACAAACAAGGAAGTGGCAAACTAACCACTTCCCAATTATGTAGAATCTACTTATTCTTAGTTCTATGTCAATAGATTAAACATAAAAAGTTTAAACTTTTTATGCTACTTAGATAAATTCATCTTCTATCTGTAGGAGTATTTTATCTCACAGTTAAAGCAAATGCCGTTTTATATTGAGTGCAAATAATTATCCGGCAATATTAATCGCATTGTCCTTCACCTCGTTCACAGCCTTCATTAAAACAGCTCTCTTTTGAGCATCAAACAGCTTAATAAAGCTGATTGGCTTATCAAACGGCGGTCTTTGCAGCTCAGCAACATTATCCATATAGCCGTTTTGCTCAATATAATTAATAATTTTATGTACAAAAGTAATTTATCGTTGATTCAACGACTCATCATTTATAAATACGGAAAATGCCTGCCTCGCTGCATCGTGGTCTAATTTAGCAATTTTGCGTACAAGAATGCCAAAGGGGGTATCTCCAAATTCGCGCTTATAATCTTCCCTGCTTCCATGCTCACAGGTAAGAACACGCTCCAGCTCCTGATAATCCCCCTGTGTCAGCTTATAAATTGCCAAAGTACTTCCATGCTCACCTATATAACGGTTCACTTTCTCCCGATAATCCTCAAAATCATAGGCTGCATCAAGCTCAATACCTTCCTTACTTATTAATTACTTATTTTTATTATCATGAGCTTCACATAAGTAACACTATCAGTTAGAATTCTTTGTTTTTATAAATCTTTTTTGATATAAAATATGAAATAATAAACATTAATATTGAATTTATTATGACAACACGCCTCCCCGTTTCAAGAATAATACCATTAATGTTCAAAAAGTATGTTAATCCAATTATGCTAAATAATGTAACTATTCCACTAATAAAAATAGTAATTTCTCTTTTAGTAAAATCAATCACATACCATATTGGATAAAACCAAGCACAGAGCTGTATGCCAAAAGAAACTGCTAAAATAAAAATTGTTTCTATATCTTTGAAACCTAAATCAAAGTGCTTGTAGCCTTCAAAAAGTAATACTCCTTTAATATAAAGCAAATTAAAAACAAATGATAAAAAAAGCCAAAATAAATATATAAAATATTTACTCTTTACTATATTATCCTTCTTTATAGGAAGAATCAGCTCATATTGACTCCATGCAAGTTCTGTATCTTTACTATTAATCAATAAAGCGTATATCGGAACGCAAAAAAATACTAAAAGCATATATCCTTCTACAATAAATTGTATTTTTATAAATAATATAATTAATGCTCCTACAAAACTTAAAAGCCCTAATAATAGTTTCATCCCTCCTAAAGTTTTATAATAGCTATCAACTAAAATCCCTTTCATAAGATTCTCCTTTTATAAGTATTGTTAACAATTCTTCGATACTCACTTTATCAAACACCATCGTAGTATATTGTGATTTTAAGTATTCAACATTTGAAACCAGTACATTCACTTGATAGTCTTTTTCTAAATATGCCCAAAAATTTTTATTGTCCATTTTAAAAAACTCTGATTTTTTACATCTTAATATAGCGAAATCACTTAACAATCTTTCTTTAGAAATTGATAGTAAAACCTTTCCTTGATGTATAAGCGTAATGTAATCAGAAATTTTTTCTAAATCACTTGTAATATGTGTTGAAAAAAGAATAGAATGTTTCTCATCTTGAATAAACTCCATAAGAGTTTCTAACACATCATCCCTTGCAACAGGATCCAAACCACTCGTTACTTCATCTAATATCAATAATTTTGGCGAATGTGACAAGGCAACTGATAGAGAGAATTTCATTAACATTCCTTTGGAAAATGTTCCCAATCGCCTTTTCTAACTCTTTCATTTTAATTTCCTCCATTTCAATATTGTTGTGTTCCAAACAAAGAAAGGCTAAGTACCTTTCTTTGATACTTAACCTTTCCAATCTCTTTAGAATTTATCTTCTAAAAATTTTCTCAGTTTTTCTAAAATCTTATCCCTCCTTTTCCCGATTGCCTGATAGCTTCTGTTTTTTCTTTCTCCGATAGACCGTAAACTCTCCTCTCTGAAAAATACGGCAGTAATGATGTCCCTTTCTTCTGTAAGGGAATTTAATGCCTTATCCAGTTCTTCAATTTGCATTTTTACTTCTATAATTTTTTCAATATCAATGCTTTCATCTACGATGTTATCTATAAAATGACCATCATAATCCAGTGCTGAAAACGGTATTACATTGTTTTTCCAATCTTTCTTAATAAGGTATTTTTCATGCTCCGTTATCTTCCAGTAGGCTTTATATACTTCTTCACTTACCT
>CALBCM010000014.1 GCA_937927235.1 uncultured Johnsonella sp. | reverse complement strand
TAATCATTACTATAAGATGTTTAACTTTTTATGTCTATAGTTATATACTAACACCGATTTTTTCGACGTCAGCATTATACACTAAAAATAGTTTTTTGTTTGTATCTGTGGATACAGATTTATTGGATAATATCAGATATACTGTGATTGGACTTGGGAAAGAAACCTGTCTTGGAAGGAGATAAAATCATGACCAAAAACAAAGCCATCAACCATTAGAGACGCAGTCATGTGCGGCATACTCAACAGAACAGAGTTTACACTGGAGTCTGAAAACAATTCGGTCTTTACGATCAAAAGAAAGTGATGTTATGAAAGAAAAAATCGGGGAAGTATGCTCTATTACAAAAGATAACCAGCCTGTTCCGGGCTGCACGATCTCCAAGGCGGTGCACAGCGGAACGAATAACATCATCTATTTTTCGCTAGCGAAGAACACAGACATCAGCGTTTAGATTTATCCCTATTACAAACTACTCATCGTGGCAGATGGCAGCATAGAAGTCTGCGGAGCAGACGGATTCTCAAGAATGGTGCATATGGAAGAATGCATCATAACACTGATAAACACTTCGATGGGTATGAGAACGTTGGAAGGGGCGGTTTACACAGAAATATCAATCAGGAGGAAAGATACGATGAACGAAACGATTAAAGCAGGAGAGGTTTTCAAGCTGTCGGAGCTTGTTACCTATGCGGATGGCAAGAACGTCAACATGGATGTGGTGCATAACGACAAAATGAAATTCGTCAATATAGCATTTGATGAAGGAACTGGGCTTTCCGAGCACGTAGCTCCTAGTGAGGCCATCATCTTTGCACTGGACGGCGAAGGTGTCATCGGATATGAGGGCAAAGACCATCCCATCAAGGCGGGCGAGAATTTCCATTTTGCCAAGACGGGAATGCAAAGTGTAATGGCAACAAAGAAATTCAAGATGGCGTTGCTGCTGACACTGGAATAAAGAGAATAATAATAAAGAGAAAGCGAGGAACATACGATGAAGTATTTTGTGAATGACGGATCTATTATCGGCTGCGGACTTTGTAAAGGGACTTGCCCTGAAGTCTTCTCCATGACGGATGAAGGTGTGGCGAAGGCTATAGAAACAGAGGGGTCTGCTGAATGTAAAACAGCTGCGGAAGTGAAGAACGGATGTCCGGCAGTGCCGTTGAGGAAGCTTAAGGAGGATACTGCAATATGAGAAAACACGTAAAAGGCAATGTCAGTTGGGTTGGATACATTGACTGGGAACTGGAAAGCTTCCACGGAGATGATTACTCCATCATGAACGGTTCCAGCCAGAATGCCTATCTGATAGAAGAGGAAAAGACCGTCCTGATTGATACGATCTGGACACCACACCGCTTTGATTTTGTGGAGAACCTGAAGAAGGAGATTGATCTGAAGAAGATCGATTTCATTGTGGCAAATCATGGTGAGTGTGACCACTCAGGTTCCCTGACTGCTTTAATGGAGGAGATCCCGGATACACCGATCTACTGTACAGCCAATGCGGTAAAGAGCATCGAGGGTCAGTATGGAAAGCGTGGATGGAGCTTTCATGTGGTCAAGACCGGAGACAGCGTGGAAATCGGCAACGGCAAGAAGCTGGTCTTCGTGGAGATGAGGATGCTTCACTGGCCAGATTCCATGGCGACTTATATGACCGGCGATAACATCCTTTTCTCCAACGATGCTTTTGGTCAGCACTATGCCGTCGAGGAACTCTTTAATGATAAAGCGGATCAGTGCTTGCTTTGGAAGGAAGCGATGAAATATTTCGCCAACATCCTGAATCCCTTCACACCGATCTTGACAAAGAAGCTGGTGGAGATCAGCGGCTTCAATCTGCAGTTTGATATGATCGCTCCGTCACATGGTGCGATTTGGAGAGAAAACCCGCTGCAGATCGTGCAGAAGTATGCTGAGTGGGCGGATGTCTATCAGGAAGACCAGGTGACTATCGCCTACGACACCATGTGGGAGGGCACCACAAAGATCGCGCATAAGATCGCGGAGGAAATTCATCGCCAGAGTCCGGAAACTGTCGTAAAGGTCTTTAACATCACCAAGGCGGATAAGAACGAAATCATGACTGAGGTGTTCAAGTCTCGCGCGATCGCAGTCGGTTCTCCGACTGTTTCCAACAGCATCCTTTCCAGTGTAGCAGGGTGGATGGAGTTCCTGAAGCAGCTCAAGTTCAAGAATAAGAAAGCAGCAGCCTTCGGATGTTATGGCTGGTCTGGTGAATCAGTGAAGATTTTGAAGGAACGGCTGGTCGGTGCAGGTTTCGAAGTGGTCGAAGAGAATGTTCGCTCTATGTGGAATCCAGAAGACGAAGATCTCGCTCAAATACCTGCGTTGGTGGAAAGCCTGATTAGAAAACCGGAATAAGCTGAGGAAACTGCAGTGGAAGAATTGGATAAGCCTGCAAAATATCAGTGCGACTCCTGTGGATATATCTGTGACACCGAGAAGGGTGATTAGGACAGCAGCATCGCTCCCGGCACTCATTTTGAGGCGCTGCTGGATGACTAATACTGCCCGGTCTGCGGGGTCAGCAAGGATATGTTTGAGAAGATAAAGTAAGAACATCATGTACAAGAAAGGCGTCACAGAGAAATCTGAGGCGCTTTTATTTTTATTTAGCTCATCATCGGAGAAATCCGGTGATGTCCAAGCAGACAGGAATCAGTTATTCCACATTCTGAAGGCTATCGCATGGTGAAAGCGTGCAGGTTGGAATTCTGGAAAATCTGTCTTAAGCTGGATTGTCGGTTGAGTGATATAGCTGAGATTTTACCTGACCTTGAACCGAGTACAAAAAATGGTGCAGCAGAAAATGTAGAATAGATATCAATATCTGTGAGAAATATATGCCAACTATTATTGACAATATCAGACCCAATGGGTAGTTCACATTTTGCGGTAAATACACATTAAAGTTTTATAATTAATATCTTCCGTGTATTTATCACTGTAGTTTTTAAAAGTAGAATCGTATATGAAATCCATACTCTCAAGTCTATGAACGGCATTTATTAACTCATTTACAGAATCTTTCTGAAACTTGCAGCCCGATATTCCCTCAATAACTACATTTCCTGCATTTCCAATATCAGAAGAAATGACCGGTGTACCAACTGAAAAGGCTTCGACAATACTCATGGGGAAGCCTTCATATAATTGTGTCGGAAATATCAACGCTCTACTGTAAGCGATTAATTTTCTGACTTCTGTATTAGGAACAAACCCTAACATTTCCGCATTAATATGATTTTTTTCAATAAATTTTTTGCACCATTTTTCCATAGGTCCAATTCCGCAGATAAATAACTTGGGAGCGGAATCGCTCATTTTTCTCCACGCTTTTAACAGCAGATCGACTCCTTTTAACTTATCTAATCTACCCGCAAATATCACATACTCTTTTCTTTCCTCTTTCGGAACAAACTCCCTAACACTTGTTACGAAATTAGGCTTTATAAAAATTCTATCCTTTTGAATCTGCTTAAGATTTAATAATTTTTGTTTATTAAATTCCGTCAGACAAATATAGTGGAGCTTTGCGTAAGTTTTAATTATTCTGTGAATTTTTATACTGATGACATATGCCAGTGTTTGTAGCTTGCTGTCTCTGTAACAATTATGCTGCACTGCACATGCTAAGCCTTTGGTAATACAGTCTTCACAAATATGATGGTTTCTATAAAATATTGCGTTTGGACAAAGCAAACGAAAATTATGAACAGTCTGTACCACAGGCACCTTCATAGAAAAAGCTGCATAATATACAGAAGGACTGATTAAATTCAATGTATTATGAACATGAACGATATCTACTTTTTTTTCTTTGATAATTCTTCTGATTTCTTGATAGGTACGAAGATTGTATACTGTTGTAAAAGGTAACAAAACTTTTTGTTTTATACCTAACTCCTTAAGCTCTAAATTATTTCGAGTATAAAGAATTACCTTGTGTCCGCGGCTTTCAAGCATGTCCTTTTCATTGGCAACTACAGTATCTTCTCCACCGGGTATCTGATAATAATTATGCACTATAAGGACGGTCGGCTTTTGTTCCATTTCCACTTCCCCCTTCAATCACATTATTGCTTTGAATCATATAATATTACTTTGATATTGTCAATATTACTGGACATGTTTTTATGCAGAGCTTTTAAATTATTATAGCTATTGTCTTTTGAGCATCGGGTTTCTTTTTTGTTGTGAAACGCCTAAAGCAAAGAAAGCTAAGGTGAGGCTTAAACGACTATCACTTTATGAGGGAGTACAAGGACGAGTCGATAAGAAAGCCGTGGAAAAATATTGCACTTATACTTTCACTGTGTCATAATATAAGTAAAATGACTTAGGAAGGAAGAGAGAGTTTGTAAAAGATAAGTCTTAAATTGATTGCAGGGTTTGAGAGAATTTTTTCTATATTGCGTAACTTATATTTAGCAGTTTATTTCAGCTTATAAAATAAGGAGAGGCATGCGTTTATTTACAGGAACAGATTTAGTTATTTATTTATTTTTTTATGGATTTTTTGCATGGTGGATTACCACAGTTTTTTATAGCTTGAAGGATCAGCATTATGTAAACAGCGGAGTATTAAACCTTCCGGTCATATTAAGCCCTGCTGTGGTGATGCTGTCAATGATTATTCTATCTTCAGGACAGAATATAAGTACCGGAGGAATATTGCTTTCAGGTTTTGTAAACAGCTTGATTACAGAAAGGCTTGCATTGGCTTTTTCACAAAATCTGCTGCCTAAAAAAAGGAGAAAGCTGAAAGATGATTTTTATGGGAGAAATTTAAAAAATAGTTTTATAAGAGCCGCTATCTTATCATTGCTGTGTTTTATTGCCTTAGAAACGATACAACCAATTTTATTTTCGTTAATAACTCTTATACCTATTATTTTGGTGCGTGTAATTGCATTGATTTTAGTTGGATTGCTGATTATTGATATTATAGTAATCTATATTTTTCTTAGGAAATATTTATACAAAGACAGCTTTTCCTCATTAAATAAAAATAAATATCGTTTTGGGGAATGGATTTCAAGAGGAATCTGGCAAAGGATTTATCGTCTTTATCCAAGCCTTTTAACAAAAAATACAGGAGAAAATAACGGAATTTCAGCAGCAGACAGGATTTTGGAATCACAGGGAGTCATATTCGCAGAGGGTATAAATTTACAAAAATTGATTTGGGTATTGTTCATTTCTTCACTGCTTGGGGATATTATTGAAACTATATATGTTTTTATAACAGCTCATATTATTATGAGACGTTCAAGTTTGGTGCTTGGTCCCTTTAGTCTGGTCTGGGGGATTGGTGCGGTGATTCTCACGGTGGTTCTTAGCAGAATAAAAAGGCAAAACAACGTATCGGTCTTTATTGCAGGATTTTTATTCGGAGGTGTGTTTGAATATCTTTGCTCCGTATTTACAGAGGTATTTTTCGGAATGAAATTTTGGGATTATTCCGATATGCCCTTTAATATTGACGGAAGAACAAATCTTTTATTTATGATTTTTTGGGGAGTTGCAGCTCTCATGTGGTTTAGACTTTTATATCCACCGCTTTCCAAGGGAATTGAAAAAATTCCGCCGGTTACGGGAACAGTGTTGGCTTTTTCCATAGCTCTGTTCTTTGCCTGTAACAGCATTGTAACTTCCATGGTAATGATTAGAGCTGCCGCCAGAAAAAACTCTCCGATACCACAAAATGCTATTGAAAGCTTTATTGACATTCAATATCCGGAAGAAGCTGTTAAAAAGCTTTGGTCAAATATGGACTTTTTGGCAGATTAAAATACTGCTGAGGCATCTAGAAAGGAGGCATTGATTTATGAATACAGAAAATTTACTTAATGGTGTAGAAAATACTCTATATATACCGCTTGCAGCAAGAATATACGTATCTGAGAAGTTTCCAAAATTTTTTTATGATGAAAAAGCCTTATCTTTAAAACAATATATCCCGACAAACAGCATAGCAAATAATACTACTGAATATTTTTATATGGCTAGTGTTTGCAGGCAACAAACAATAGATAAAAAGATAGTTAAATTCCTTGAAGAAAATAATCAAAGCAATGTAGTATTTTTGGGTGCCGGTTTAGAAACAGCTTATAATCGTATTAATAATATTAAATCCAGCTTCTATCAAGTCGATTTGCCTGATGTTATAAATATTAGAAAAAGGGTGCTGGGAAATGCAGATAACGAAAGATTAATATCGGGAAATATGTTTACTTTTGAATGGATAAGGGAGCTGGATACCTCTTTGTCGACTATGATTGTTGTTTCAGGAGTATACCAGTACTTTGATAAAAGTAAAATTATAGAAATGATTAAGAAAATGAAATTACTAATACCTAAAGGAGAATTGGTATTTGATGCAACAAATTCTAAAGGACTGAAGCTTGCCAATAAGTATGTTAAAAAAACCGGAAATACCGATGCACAAATGTATTTCAGCATAGATAGTCCAGAAGAATTTGCAGCTCTTACTAATACAAGACTTATAGAGGTTGATGGTTTTTTTGATGGAGCATTAAAAAGCTGTGATGGATTGAAATTAATCACAAGAATATATATGTATTTTGCAGATAAATTACATAGAACTTTAATTCTTCACTTAAAATTTAATTAGTTTGTAATGATTGAGTGTTATTGGAATAAAAAAATTATAATGAAGAATAGAAAAAGGATTGAAAAGGTGAATATTTTTGATGAAATAGATGAGAATTTATTCCGTCCTTTAACCGGAACTAATAAAAGAAAATATATTGATATTCTTACTCTTATTTGGGATAAGTGCAAACGTATGCCTATGTATGCGATAGAAAAGAATACTATAGTTGATATGGTGGAAGATTACTTTTATGGTTTAGATGAGCAGGTGGAGCTGGATATAGAGGAGCTGGAAGAAACCGGCGGCAATCCAATAAATGCACGTATCATAGCAGGAGGGTTCGTTAGAAGGCTTAAGGATACAGGATGGCTGACTGAAAAAGAAGCGGAATATGAGGAAGAACCAAAGCTTGCTGTAAACTATAAAGTAGTTCCTTTGCTTAAATCGTTTCAGGAAATAATCAATCCAACAATTATTACATATAAAGGCAAACTATTTAAGATATATTCTATGTTTGAGCATATTTCAGAACAGGGAAGTCCTTATGAAGGTGTATTAAAAGAGGCATCTGAGGACTTTGAGAATCTGAATCAGGCACTCAGAATATTAGCCGCCTCTATTGAGGACCATATTAATTATTTGACGCAAGGCAAAAAGCCAGAAGAAGTGCTGGAATTTTTTGAAAAATATGAGGAGAAGATAGTTGTAGGCGCATACCACAGATTCAAAACAAATGACAATCTCTTTTATTATAGAACCAGCCTTTATGAGAGTCTTGATAAATGTGAGGATATGTTATTTGATGCTCTTGTAAGCGATTATATGGATGTTGAGCATGTGACTCAGGCGGAAGCAGCTTATAAAATTAAAGAGCTTATCAGTAAGGTGCGTATGGATATTGAAGAAATGGAAGCAGTTATGAGAATAATTGACGACAGACATATTATGTACAGGACAAGGGCTGTTCAAAGAGCTCAGTTTCTTTTACTTTCGGACGGCAGTGTTAAAAGCAGGATTAATAATATACTCCAATATTATGCAAGTCAAATAAGTACAAAGGAAGATTTGTATGGGGAGGATAATACTCTGTGCTCAAATGTTTTTCAAGTATTCGGCCAGAACTTTGTCGACAGTGCTTCCTTAGCAACACCGGTAAAAAAGAAACGCTCATCTCCGATTGAGCTGATGACGGTAATGGATGAACTTGGTATGGAGCTTGTGGAAGCAAAGAATCGTAAAATGATGGAATATATAAAAAATGCCTTAACGTCAGAAAATGTAAATACCTTTGCAAGGAATATATTACAAGGAAGAACAGCAGTTTCAATTAGCAGTGTATTTGAAAATAATCCTGAGGCATTGACAAAAATTATAGGCTTGTATACCTATTCTCAAACCTCTGAACGTGAGTATGAAATCAGGCTGAAGGATATCTTTGTTAAATGCAACGGTATCAGATTCAAAGAGTTTATTGTTGAAAAAAGAGGAGCTAGAGGTGGCAATTGATATCAGACAAGAAATAGCTAATTATTTATTGAATCACTGCTTCATTATCGGAAATGTAGATTCAACAAGAGAAAAATACTATTATGTGATAAATCATGAGGAAAGCTTCAGGCAAATATTTCAGCCCATCGGCTATACATTGGTTATTCATAGAAATTTGCGAGTTGTTCAGCTAATTAATAATTATGGGGCCGGCAGAATTATACTGAAGAAATATGAAAGTATTATGCTGCTTATCTTCAGGCTTATGTATTTAGAAAAGAGAGAAAGCTTGTCTATAAGCGAAGATAAGGTTATAGTGTCGGTAGAAGAAATTAAAAAAGAATATGAAAAATTAAATCTTCCAAGAAGATTTGATAAGGTGCTGCTTGAAGATTCTTTTAGAAATATCAAGAGGTACAATCTGGTACAGCCTCTAAATAAATTGCTTGATATAGAGGCAAGGGTACAGATTTATCCTTCGGTGATGCTAGCAATGCCGGATACAACTATTTCAAAGGCCTATGAGCAGACAAGTAAGCTGCTGGCACAGTATATTAATTCAGATGGGGAGAACGAATATAATGATTAGAATGACGAGACTTTATCTGATTAATTGGCATAATTTTCAGGATAATATTATTGATTTCAAAAATATCACCTATCTGCTTGGTGTAAATGCTGTTGGTAAAACGACTATTATGGATGCAATCAGGTATTGCTTGACGACAAATAAGGATTTTAATACTGCAGGCAATAAAAAAAGCGGAAGAACACTGCTTGGCTCAGTACATCAAAAGCAAAGAGCGGAGGACAGCTATTTACGTCCGGGGCATACGGTTTCCTATATAGGAATTGAGTTTTTGGATGAAAATATAGGTAAAAATTTTGTAATAACGGTTCGTATAGAATCAGAAACACCAAAGCAGGATTTGAGAGGAGTATATCAGGATTGGTATATTACAAAACCGGGTTATTCTTTGGAAGATATTCCGTTTTTTACGAAGGTAAAGGATGGTAAGAAGCCTACCTCAAGGGACAGCTTTAAGCTTGATAATAAGGGAATGGACAGAGCCTCAAATCAGTCTGATGCAAGAAGAAGAATCTGCCGTGTGCTTGGGATCGGAGGGGCTGATTCACCTGTTGGCAAAAAGTTCAATGAAGTATTTCATATGGGTACAAGCCTTGAAGATATTAAAGATATTCGTGAATTTATTTATGCCTACATTCTTCCGGAACCAGAGGTAAATATAGAATTTTTACAAAAAGATATGCGAGAGCTTGAACGCTTGCAGGAAATTTTGCAGGAGGCACAGGACAGGGAAAAACTGCTTGCTGAGATTAATGAGAAAATCATTAAGTCTAAATTATATTTGTCTAAAGTAAAGGTAAATGAGATCCTTGTCGCATATACAAATTATCAAGGGAATGTTGAGCAGCAGCAGGAAAAGAAACACTTTCTTGCAGAAGGGGCTAAAAGTATCGGCATATTAACTGACAGGCTTAATGAATTTTCTGAAAAGAAAAGAAAAGCCTCTGATTTATTGTATGAAGCAAGAAAAGCTTCCGAGAACAACACAGAAAACAAGAAAATGCTTTCTCTGGAGCAGGAAAACAAAAATAATGAAAATGAATATGAGAAGCTCGTTTGCGAGGCAGCAATTTTTAAGAGGTTATCAGAACAATTATCTTCGCTTAAAAAGAGGCTGAGCGGAATCGGTTTTTTCTGTGATTGGAGGGATTTAGCCGAAGCTCAGAATATATCTGTAAAAGAAACGATATCAGAAATTAAAAAAGCTTCAAAGATTCTTGCGGATATGAAAGAGCGGATTAAAAACAATGATGCTGAAATAAGAATGAAGATTGACAGCCTTACGAAGCAGGCTAAAAGCTTAGAAAACAAAATAAAAAGTCTTGAAGAAGGTGTGATATGCTATCCGGAAGAAGCCGTGCTTGTGAGAAATAAAATCAATGAGCAGTTGAGGGAGCAGAGCAGGAAATCAGATGCAAAATTACTTTGTGAGCTTTTGTATATGACAGATAGCAGTTGGCAGGATGCAGTTGAAAGCTATCTGAATACGCAAAGATTTAATATTATTATTTCTCCCGAAAACTATCTTATTGCAAAGAAAGTATTTATTTACTTAGGTGACAAGGTTAAGGGAATCGGATTAATTGATACCAGAAGACTTAATAATACGGAGTATGCGGATTCAGACTTGTCATATCTGGGAGATAAGGTCGAATCTGAAAATATTTATGCGAAAAGATATGCCAAATATGTAATGAACAAAGTAGTGTGCTGTGACAGCTCCGATGATTTGGAGCAATATACTAAGAGTGTAACCAGAGAACGATTGCGCTTTCAGAATTTCTGTTTGCAGAGAATGGGAAAACGAGAGCATTTTATTGGTGTTGATGCGATTACAAAGCAGCTTGAGACTTCAAAGAAAGAGCTCATCGCGATTCAGAAAGCTTTAGGCGAATTGGAAACCGGCAAGAAGGATTTTGATACTGTTTACAATGACTATACTGAATTTACGGTAAGTAATAATTTTGCCCTTCTGGAGAAATACTGTGATTCGGAACAAAATGTAAAAGAGCTTGGCATTAAAATTTCTGAAATCAAGAAAAAGATAACAGAATTTAAGAAAAATCCAATATTGCTGGCAATATATGACCGTGTCAGCGAATGTAAAGAAGCTGTAAAAATAATTGAAGATGAGATCACAGATATTAAGGCAAAAAAGCAAAATCTTGAGGACAAGCTTAAAAAAGCTGAAGAAAGTATTATTGAGCTTGAGGCAAAAGCTATGTCGTTAAAAACCGATTACGAGAATATCTTAAGAGAACATCCGGAACATGCTGGTGAGGTAGAGAAGAAATACCGCAATGAAAGGAAATCAAGGAGAGCAGCTGAGATTGCTTATAATTTCGGGAATCGTGTGTTACAGGATAAAATTGCATTCAATAATTATGTTAATCAGCAATTAATACCTTTGCAGCAGAAGTATACGGCTATCTATACCTGCGACTATCTTGAAGGAATAGAGGACACCGCCAAATATCAGCAGGAATATTCCTCATTGCAGAATATTGAATTGGAGCGACACAGAGAAGAGCTTTCTCAAGCGCAGATAAGATGTAAGGACAGATTCCGCAAGGAGGTTCTTTTCAGAATGAAGGATGATATTCTGCGTGCAAGACAGCAGTTTAAGCAAATTAATCGTGTTATGGAAAATCTGGAATATGGTGAGGAGAGCTATCGCTTCGGAATCGACAAGAGCAGGGATAAAGAGCTCGGTCTTTTCTATGACATAATTATGGATAAGGACAATCAGCAGATAGATCAGGACAATGAAATTGTAGTTGTTCTTGCAAAAAACAATCAATCAGCAGCATTTACGAGCCAAATTGAGGATTTCATGAGCAGAATTATGACAGATGTGGAAGAACATGCAAAGGAAAATCTTACTGGTCAGAAATCCGGAGCAAAAAGTATGGGCATGTATGTTGATTATAGAACCTATTTAGATTATGACATAATAGTTAAGAACTCAGTGACAGAAATAGAAGTACCCCTTTCAAGGGTAAGTGGTGAAGGAAGCGGCGGAGAAAATCAGGCTCCGTTTTATGTTGCTATTTGTGCCTCGTTGTTGCAAATATATGAGCAAAATCCGGACGGCTCAATGAGATTAATTTTGCTTGATGAAGCTTTTAACAATATGACCAGCGACAGGATTGAACCGATGATGAATATGTTTAAAAAGCTGAATTTACAATTAGTCCTTATTGCTGCTGCAGAAAAGGCGACCTCAATTTTGCCGTATTGTGACATTACCTATTCCATTATTAAATCAGGGAACAGAAATGCTATAGGCGTATTTGAAAGGATTTAGACGAATGGACTATGATAAGGACATATTGAACCGATTGTTAGGCAAGTATGAAAGCAGGGGAGCCTTTGATAAGGAGGCTTCCTCTTTTCGTGCTATTCAGATTGACGTAAAGAAGTCATATCCGGCTTATGAGGATCGTTATAATCATGAAGCCTATAAAGATATTAATGCTGCAATAGAGAGACTTATTGCCGAGGGATTAATTGCAGCAGCCAAAAATAGTACCGGGCAGTACACAAGAGTGAAGCTTAAAGCTGAGCTGATTTCTGAATGCTATAAAAGGCTAAAAAGAATCAGTATTCCGGAGCAATGTGAAGCGGTAAAACAGGTATTAAACCTGTATGCGAATAGCAATCAGAAGCTAATGAGGGCAATTATCAGTGACTGGACGGAGCTGCTTATAGAATATAAAAAACTGCCCTATGATTTTAAATATGACAGCAGGCGTGTGAAAGAGGTATTACAGGTTATTGAGGCTATATTAAGGCTTAATGAAGAAACCTATATCCGCAATTTTTCTACTGCATTATTTAAGGATTCCAAAAGATTTCAAAAGAAGTTTAAAGCCTGTGTAGAGGGAGTCTTATTTGATTATACGGAGGAGGCGGTGGAAAAGGATAAGATATTGGAGTTTTATAATTTATATGAAAACCCGACTTATGTATTGGCTAAAGGAAATATGAAAATTCTATTTGAAAATTCAGTAATTGATTTAGCTGAAATGCCGGACGGTATAGCCTTTTCAAATGCTTCTTTAGATAAAATCAGGAGCATAGCTGTCTATGCTAACAAGATTATTACAGTTGAGAATTTGACAACCTATCATGATGCCGACGAGGAAAAGGCAGTGTATATTTATCTTGGAGGATACCTCAATCATTCAAAGCAAACACTTCTTGAAAAAATATATGCCGACAATAAAGCCTGCAAATATTTGCATCAAGGTGATTTGGACGTTTATGGGTTTTTGATATTAGAAAATCTGAAAGAAAGGACAGGTATTCCATTTATGCCATTTATGATGGATATAGAAACTTTAGAGAGATTTTTGGTTGCAGGAATTTATAAAAAATTAACCCTAACTGATGTAAAGAAAATAGAAGAAAAGAAATATACTAAGCTTAGTGTATATGCCGATGTACTCCAATTCATGCTTGACAATAATTGTAAGGTGGAGCAGGAGTCAATAAAGGCTTTGGAATTGATAGAAGAATAAACATCTTTGTAAATACGCTTTTGATTATTCAATAGATGTATTTGTGAGTATAGGCTATGGATATATTAAAAATGCGGAAGTTAAAAATAACTTAGATAAATTTGGAGAGGGAACAGCTCAGTATGTATGTAACGCTATTCAATATTATGTTAGCAAGGAAAAAATCAAAAATACAGTTAGTAAAATACGAGGATAACAAGTTTCCGATTCCAACAGCAAACTCAAGTTTTATTGGGTATGCTTACAAAGTAATTATAAAAAATTTCTACCGATTTTAAGACACTTTAAAAAATGTGTTGGAATGTCCCCTCATGAGTATCGTAAAATATTTTATCTATAAATAGTCAAAATGAAAGGGTGGCGCAGAGGTTTTGAAGCTGTTGGTAATTAATGACTGACACATTTAAAAATTCAAAATTATTTGCAATGAGAAGAGATGAGCTACGAATACTATGCCAGAACTAATGGACTGCAGGGCAAGGCTATGCTGATTTTAATGTGGATTTACTATAAATTATGTGGATGATATTTTGATTCAGCATAATCAAAACATTAAGTAGGTGAGAAAAGCCTATAAAAAGTACCTTTTAGAGAATAATGTTAGCTATGATTTTGTATTTAAAGTAATAGGACAGGGCGATTACGTAGTGGCGTATTCAAAGGTATTTATAGACAAGCAGGACTATGCACAATTTGATATTTACGGGTTAAAAAATGGCAAAATCGCAGAATATTGGGACAATAAAGAAGTAATGCCGGATAAGTATGATTTGACAAACCTGGGCAAGTTTTAAATGATACAGTCTGGTAACACACTTTAAAAGCATAAATTGGATTTGCTTGGAGTTACTGTAAAAAGTGCTTTGCAAAACCAATATTTTAAGCTACAATAATAGAGGCTATACATAGGGGGCAGCTGATGTCCCTTTTTTATTGTATAATTAGTAAAACATTCGTATTAAATAATTATTGCAGGTAAAATATAAATAAAAAAATAAAGGGGAGAGAAAATATGATAAGTGCGAATAATGTGACATTAAGGCTTGGTAAAAAAGCTTTATTTGAAGATGTAAATATTAAGTTTACCGAGGGGAACTGCTATGGTCTTATAGGAGCCAACGGTGCCGGGAAATCAACATTTTTAAAAATACTTGCCGGAAGACTTGAATCAACGAATGGAGAGATAGCAATCACTCCGGGACAGAGACTTTCATTTTTAGAGCAGGACCATTTTAAATATGATGAATATAGCACACTTGATACGGTGATGATGGGAAACAAACGCCTTTATGAAATAATGAAGGAAAAGGATGCAATATATGCAAAGTCTGATTTTAGTGATGAGGACGGCATAAAGGCGGCTGAACTGGAGGGAGAGTTTGCAGCCATGAACGGCTGGGAAGCGGAGTCCGATGCTGCAAATCTTTTAAACGGACTTGGAGTGGATACTGAGTACCATTATACTTTGATGAAGGATTTAAACGGAGCATTAAAAGTGAAAGTCCTTTTGGCAAGGGCATTATTTGGGAATCCCGATATACTTTTATTAGACGAGCCTACCAACCACCTGGACCTTGATGCTATAGCCTGGCTTGAAGAATTTCTGATAAACTTTGAAAATATAGTTATAGTAGTATCACATGACAGATACTTTCTTAACAAGGTCTGTACTATGATAGCCGATATTGATTACGGCAAGATACAGCTTTATGCAGGCAATTATGATTTCTGGTATGAATCCAGTCAGCTCATGATAAAGCAGATGAAGGAAGCTAACAGGAAAAAAGAAGAAAAAATAAAAGAATTGCAGGAATTTATACAGAGGTTCTCTGCCAATGCTTCAAAATCCAAGCAGGCAACTTCAAGAAAAAGAGCGCTTGAAAAAATAGAGCTGGATGATATAAAGCCTTCCTCCAGAAAATATCCCTATATTGACTTTAGACCTTCAAGAGAGATTGGAAATGAGGTGCTTACCGTAGAGGGAATTTCAAAAACTGTAGATGGAGAAAAAATCCTTGATAATATAAGCTTTGTGCTGAACAGAGCAGATAAGGTGGCATTGGTAGGACCTAATGAAAAAGCGAAGACCCTTTTATTTAAAATACTTTCAGGAGAAATAGAGCCTGATGAGGGCTCCTATAAATGGGGACTGACAACTTCACAAGCATATTTCCCAAAAGACAATTCAAAGATTTTTGCGGGTGATGAAACTATAGTCGAGTGGCTGACGCAGTTTTCAGAAAACAAAGATGTTACCTATGTAAGAGGATTTTTAGGCAGAATGCTTTTTGCAGGCGATGACGGAGTTAAAAAGGTCAAAGTGCTTTCGGGAGGAGAAAAGGTGAGATGCCTTTTATCAAGACTTATGATAAGTGGTGCAAATATACTTATGCTTGATGAGCCTACAGACCATCTTGATATGGAATCAATTACAGCTTTAAATAACGGCTTGATAAAATTTCCCGGAGTGCTGCTTTTTTCTTCAAGGGATCACCAGGTAGTTCAGACTACGGCAAACAGAATTATGGAAATAATAGGCGGCAAGCTGGTAGATAAGATAAGCACCTATGATGAGTACCTTGATTCTGATGAAATGGCAAGAAAGAGATTTACCTTCTCAATATCTGATGATGAGGAAAATGATGATTAATTTTATAGCTGAGAGGGCTTAAGCTTATGAAAAAAATGGTATCATGGAATGTGAATGGGATAAGAGCCTGTATTGAAAAGGGATTTCTTGATGTTTTCAGTGAGATGGAGGCGGATATATTCTGCATACAGGAATCCAAGGTTTCAGCAGGTCAGCTGGAGCTGGATTTGATTGGATACTATGATTACTGGAACTATGCAGATAAAAAGGGATATTCGGGAGTGGCAATGTTTACCAAAGAAAAACCTATTGGGGTAAGCTACGGCATAGGCATTGATGAGCATGACCATGAAGGCAGAGTTATCACTGCGGAGTTTGAAGGGTTTTATATGCTGACCTGCTACACTCCTAATTCACAGAGGGAGCTTACAAGGCTTCAATACAGAATGAGCTGGGAAGATGCTTTTTTAGATTATATTAAGGCTCTTTCAGCTAAAAAGCCTCTGATATACTGTGGAGATTTAAATGTTGCTTTTGCAGAGATAGACCTTAAAAATCCTAAAGCAAACAGGAAAAATGCAGGCTTTACAGATGAGGAGCGTGAAAAAATGGGTAAAATCCAAGCTTCCGGTTTTATAGATTCTTTCAGATACCTCTATCCTGATAAGGAGGATGTTTATTCGTGGTGGTCTTACAGGGCGGGAGCAAGAGCAAGAAATATAGGTTGGCGCATAGATTATTTCATGGTATCCGAAATGCTGAAAACGGCTATTAAAGAGGCTAAGATACATACTGAAATAACTGGCTCCGACCACTGTCCGGTAGAGCTTGATATAGATATTTAACAGATTAACTAAAATGACAGCTGCCCCGCTTCAAAAGGCGGAGCTTTAAGCCAAAGCGGTGGAGCTTGTAAACTAAAAATAAATATAATGGGTAATTAATATGGATTTTGAGATTAGAGATACCGTATATTTACCATATAACTTAGGACTAAGTATCAATGATAAATATATTAATATAAGTGTGGCACATAAAAGTAAGACACTGAAGCTGCTTCTATTTGAAAGAAATGTAGAGACTGAGGTCTATACTTTTGATTTTGATAAAAAAAAATGTCTTGGTGATATATGGTTTTTAAGCCTTTATGTAAAAAATATAGATAAGCTTAGTAATATGGAATATGCCTTTGAGGATGAACATGAAAGGTTTTGTGACCCTTACGGCAGGACTTTTTCAGGCAGAGATTCATGGGGGAGGTTTGAACAGGAGGGAAATTTAAGGAGAAGCTCCTTTATTCTTTCGGAATTTAACTGGGAAACAGACAAAGCTCCGCTTAATATTCCTTGGAGTGAAAGTATTATATACAGACTTCATATCAGAGGCTTTACCAAAGCACCCTCGTCAAAGGTAGTACATTCAGGGACCTTTAAGGGGTCAATAGAAAAAATTCCCTATCTTAAAGCCCTCGGCATTACAGCGGTGGATATAATGCCCTGTCAGGAATTTGAAGAGCTCATGCCCTTAAATCCGGCGTATGACAATCTAAACTATATAAACTATAGAATATCAGAAAAGACTGATAAGACTGCTGCTGTACAAAGCCGGAGATTAAATTATTGGGGATATACCGATACCCTTCATTTCGCTCCTAAATCAAGCTTTTGCATGAAAAAAAACCGCAATCCCTCAGTTGAATTTAAAGAGATGGTAAAGAGCTTTCATGCTGCCGGAATTGAAGTGATTACAGAGTTTTATTTTAAGGATGGAGTCAATTATTCATATATCAGAGATGTACTGATATACTGGGCTTATGAGTACGGGCTTGACGGCTTTCACCTTGTAGGCAATATAAATGCCGAGGAGCTGGCAAAAGAGCCTGCACTTTCAGGAGTAAAGCTTATTTACAGCAACTGGGATAACCGTGGCAGGAATTATTATAATATTTCTGGCAATGATTCTAAAAAGACGGCTTCTTTTAATGACAGCTTCCAAAATGACATGAGAAGATTTCTTAAAGGAGATGAGGGGCTTATAAACAAGCTTATATATCATACCAAAAATAATCCGGCTCATACTGCTCAGCTAAATTATATAGCCGATATAAAGGGATTTTCCTTAATGGATTTATTAAGCTATGATATTAAGCACAATGAAGCCAATCTTGAAGACAATAAGGACGGAAATGATGATAATTATTCGTGGAATTGCGGTGTTGAAGGAAATACGGCTAAAAAAGCGGTAAATAAGCTCAGACTTAAGCAGCTTAAAAATGCTTCACTGCTGGTATTTTTAAGCCAGGGGACTCCTGTAATAGCTCAGGGAGATGAGCTTGGTCAGAGCAAATCAGGAAATAATAATACCTATTGCCAGGATAATAAGCTGTCCTGGCTTAACTGGAAGCTGATTAATTCAAATGCACACATCCTGGAATGGTTTAAATTTATAATAAATTTCAGGAAGTCCCACAGAGTTTTTCATTATAAAAGCGAGCCTATGAATATAGACAATAATGCACTTGGCTTACCTGACGTATCTTATCATGGAGTAAGGGCATGGCAGCCTGATTTTGAAAACCACAGACGGCAGCTTGGTATACTGTATTTTGGCAGATATGCAAAAAATACGGATGGAAGCTGTGACTATACTTTTTATGTAATGTACAATATGCATTGGACAGAGCATGAGTTTGCATTGCCTAAATCTGCCAGAGGTTATAGGTGGAGCTTGTGCATTGATACGGACAGGTATGATATAAACGGCTTTTACAGTGAGGGTAATGAAGAAATCCTTAATAATCAGAGGGTGTATACTGTGGGAGCAAGAACTATAGCTGTATTAAAAGAAATTCCTGAAAGTAAGCTTTAGCTCATAAAAGACCTTGGAGAGGGTCTTTAAAAACTACTACTATATACACAGGGAAATTACTTCAAATAATGAATATTTTTGATGTGATAGGTCCTATAATGATAGGACCTTCAAGCAGTCATACCGCAGGAGCGGCAAGGCTTGGCAATGTTGCAAGGACAGTTTTTGCAAGAGAACCTAAATATGCGAAAATAGGTTTGTACGGCAGCTTTGCAAAGACGGGCAAGGGACATGGGACCGATAAGGCACTCATAGCAGGTGTGCTTGGAATGCAGCCTGATGATGTGAGATTAAGAGAAAGCTTTGAATATGCAAAAAAAGCGGGGCTTGAGTTTTCATTTGAAAATATAGAAGTTCCGGGAGGACATCCGAATACTGCAAGAATTACTTTAGATGACGGTGAGGGCAATAGTTTTACTTTGGAGGGAGCTTCCATAGGCGGAGGAAGTATAAAGGTCACTAAGCTTGACGGCTATGAGGTTGAGCTTTCCTTTGATATACCTACACTGGTGGTAAGGCATATTGACAGTCCGGGAGTAATAGCCAAGGTTACTGATGAATTGTATAAAAGCAGCGTAAATATCTGTAATTTTATGCTTTCAAGAAAGAAAAAGGGCGGAGAAGCACTGATGAGTATAGGCATGGATTCGATGCCTGAGAAGGAAAGTGTAGAGCATATTGGAAAAATACAGCATGTAATAGGTGTGGAGGTGCTTGACCGCCTGTAGTTAGATTGCTTTAAGAGCGATTTTCGGAGGAGATTTTATTGTAATGAGTTTAACGTATGAGTCCTTTACTGAGCTTTTGAAAGTGACAGACAGGGAAAAAAAGACGATTCGTGAGGTGGTGATAGAGGACCAGTGTATAGAGATGGGGCTTTCCCGAGATGAGATAATTGAAAAAATGAGGGAGAGATATCACATAATGCTTACCTCTATGGAAGAAGGACTGAAAGAGGGTATAAAATCAGTAAGCGGGATAAGCGGAGGAGATGCAAGAAAGCTCTATAATATAATCGGAGGAGCTTCGGTATGCGGTGATGCTTTTACCAGAGCGATTGCTATAGCTATGGCAGTAAATGAATATAATGCCTCAATGGGCAGAATAGTTGCCTGTCCCACGGCGGGAAGCTGCGGAATACTCCCTGGTGCTCTCATAGGCTTGAGCCAAAGCCATAATATAAGTGAAAATGAGATAGTGCAAAGCATGTTTACAGCTTCCTTTGTGGGAATGCTTGTTGCAAAAAAGGCGAGCGTATCAGGTGCGGAAGGCGGCTGTCAGGCGGAATGCGGTACTGCAAGTGCTATGGCGGCAGCGGCTGTATGTGAGCTTTTAGGAGGAACTCCCAAAATGTGTGTGAATGCGGTAGCCTTCGTAATCAAAAATGTACTTGGACTGGTATGTGACCCTGTAGCAGGTCTTGTTGAAGCTCCCTGCATCAAAAGAAATGCCTCAGGGGTGGCAACGGCTTATATGGCAGCTCAGCTTGCGCTGGCAGGGATAGAATCCATAATCCCTGCGGATGAAACCGTGCAGGCACTTAAAAGGGTAGGTGATAATATGAGCAGCACTCTCAAGGAAACTGCCGAGGGAGGTCTGGCGGCAACTCCTACCGGATGCAGCCTGTGCTCAAGAGTGCACGGCTAATTTTACTAAGCAGATTTACATATAAAAGTAGTAAATCACCCTTATTAAAAACCACTTTAAATATAGACAGCCTGCCACTTTAATCGGATTTAATGTAATTTGATTTTTATTTATACTTAAAAAATGGCTTGATTAAGCTGTTTTAGTTTATATGATTTTAAAAACAACCACTAGATATTGTATTAACAACTTGACCAACCACTATATAACCTATATAATAGCTTTGCACATACTGTGCCGTCCTATTTTAAATATTTAAAATTAAAAATTACTTTAACAGCTTAAAAGCTATAGTTAAGAAATTAATATTGCTACATATAAAAGTTGTAAAAGTGTTGATTTTTATAGGGCAGATAAAGTTTAGCTTGGGGGTTACTCACGATGAGGATTATAAAAAGAAACGGCTCGGAGGTTGAGTTTGACATAGGCAAGATTGTAGCTGCGGTAAATAAGGCTAATGCTGTGGTTGAAGGAGATAAAAGGCTGTCTTTGGGGCAGGTTAATCTGATAGCGTCAAATGTGGAGGAGGGCTGTAAAAGCATGAATCGTGCAGTAGGCGTTGAAGAAATCCAAGATATGGTTGAAAATCAGATTATGGAGCAGAGCGCCTTTGAGGTCGCAAGAAAATACATAACCTACAGATATGTACAAAATCTTAAAAGAAAATCAAACACAACAGATGAAAAGATACTTTCGCTGATAGAATGTGATAATGAGGAGGTAAAACAGGAAAATTCAAATAAGAATCCTACTGTGAGCAGTGTGCAGCGGGATTATATGGCGGGGGAGGTTTCAAAGGACCTTACGGAAAGGCTCTTGCTCTCGCCTGATATAGTTGAAGCACATAAGAGCGGGATAATCCATTTCCATGATGCCGACTATTTTGCTCAGCACATGCACAACTGTGACCTTGTGGACCTTGATGATATGCTGCAAAACGGTACTGTGATTTCAGGAACCTTTATTGAAAAGCCACATAGCTTTTCCACCGCCTGCAATATAGCCACCCAGATAATTGCTCAGGTGGCTTCAAGCCAGTATGGAGGGCAGAGTATATCACTTTCACATCTCGCCCCCTTTGTTGATGTAAGCCGAAAGAAGATAGAGGCGGAGCTGGAAGCGGAGCTTTATGGCTTAAACGTATCAGCGGAGCAAAAAGAAAACATAGTGGAAAAAAGGCTTAGAAGTGAAATAAATAAAGGGGTTCAGACCATACAGTACCAGGTGGTAACCTTGATGACTACCAATGGTCAGGCTCCATTTATAACAGTGTTTATGTATCTTAATGAGGCTAAAAGCGAAAGAGCCAAAGAGGACCTTGCACTTGTAATTGAAGAAATGATACGCCAAAGGCATAAGGGGGTAAAAAACGAGCAGGGGGTATGGATAACTCCGGCGTTTCCAAAGCTTATCTATGTGCTGGAGGAGGATAATATAAAGCAGGGTACAAAGTACTATCATCTGACCAGACTCGCAGCACAGTGTACTGCCAAACGCCTTGTACCTGATTATATTTCAGAGAAAAAAATGCTGGAATATAAGGTAGATAAAAACGGAAACGGAAACTGCTACACCTGTATGGGCTGCCGGTCCTTCCTTACTCCTTATGTTGACGAGGAGGGAAAAGCCAAGTATTACGGAAGATTTAATCAGGGTGTGGTGACAATTAACCTTGTAGATGTGGCACTTTCAAGTGAAGGGGATGAAGAAAGCTTTTGGCAGATATTTGAGGATAGACTGGAGCTTTGTCATAAAGCGCTTAGAGCAAGACATGAAAGGCTTTTAGGCACTCCCTCGGACGTGGCTCCAATACTCTGGCAGTACGGTGCTCTGGCAAGACTTAAAAAGGGCGAGAATATAGATAAGCTTTTATTTGGAGGCTATTCAACTATAAGCCTGGGCTATGCAGGGCTTTATGAATGTGTTAAGTATATGACCGGGAAAAGTCATACCGATGAGGCTGCCAAGCCTTTTGCCTTGAGCGTAATGCAGAAAATGAATGACAAATGCAATGAATGGAAAAAAGCGGAAAATATTGATTATTCTCCTTATGGAACTCCGCTGGAATCAACCACCTACAAGTTTGCCAAATGCCTGCAGAAAAGATTCGGCATTATAGAGGGCATTACTGATAAGTGCTATATTACTAACAGCTATCATGTCCATGTAGCAGAAAAAATAGATGCTTTTACTAAGCTTAAATTTGAAAGTGAGTTTCAGAAGCTCTCTCCTGGAGGAGCTATAAGTTATGTGGAGGTCCCGAATATGCAGGGCAATATTGATGCAGTGATGAGCATGCTTGAATTTATCTATGATAATATAATGTATGCAGAGCTTAATACAAAATCTGATTACTGTCAGGAATGCGGATATGACGGAGAGATGCATATAGATGATTTAGACGGCAAGCTTGTCTGGATATGTCCAAGCTGCGGAAATAAGGATCAGAATAAGCTTAATGTGGCAAGGCGTACCTGCGGCTATATAGGCACTCAGTTCTGGAATCAGGGCAGAACTCAGGAAATAAAAGACAGGGTAATGCATTTATAATTTAGTTAATCTCAAATCCATGTGTGCAGCTTTTGACAGAGAAGCGTACATGGATTTTTAAATTTATATTAAAAATGGAAGAAAAGGGCTTCCTCCCGCCACCTGAGGGGAGTGGGTTCCCGCCCATGACAAACGAAAGGTTATTTTATGAAGTATGCAAATATAAAGTATTGCGATATTGCCAATGGTGCAGGAGTCAGAACCAGCCTTTTTGTATCAGGCTGCACACATAAATGTAAGGGCTGCTTTAATGAACAGGCTTGGGATTTTAATTTCGGCAGTGAATTTACGGATGAAACTATTGAAGAAATTCTTGAATCTATAGCTCCAAGCTATATTAAGGGACTTTCACTGCTTGGAGGGGAGCCTATGGAGCCGGCCAACCAATATGCCGTATTAAAGCTTTTAAGAGAATTTAAAAAAAGATTTCCCAAAAAAGATATATGGTGCTACAGCGGATTTACTTATGATGTGGATTTTATAGAAGGCGGCAGGGCATATACCGCTGCAAGTGATGAAATTTTAAGCCTTATAGATGTAATGGTTGACGGAAAATTTATCATGGAGCTCTATGATATTACTTTAAGATTCAGAGGAAGCTCGAACCAGAGGCTGATTGACGTGCCGAAAAGCAGGATGTTAAAGAAAGTGGTATTGTGGGAAGGCTGAATATTGTGATATAATATTTTTACAGAGCAGTTGGATAAAAATTGTTTAATAATAATTTATTATTATAGAAAGGGAAGACAAGTATATAGTGTATGGATTATATACTTAAGATTATTCAGGTACGCTTGTTTAGTCTATGGTGAAAATATGGCAGATAAAATTATTCTTACAGGTGACAGACCTACCGGAAGACTTCATGTAGGACATTATGTAGGCTCCTTAAAAAGGAGAGTAGAGCTTCAAAATTCAGGCGAATATAAAAGAACCATGATTATGATAGCTGATGCACAGGCACTTACCGACAACATGGAAAATCCCGACAAGGTAAGACAAAATATTATAGAAGTGGCACTTGACTATCTCAGTGTAGGCTTGGACCCTAAAAAAGCAATTCTATTTGTACAGTCACAGGTAGAACAGCTATGTGAATTAAGCTTTTATTATATGAATCTTGTAACAGTGGCAAGACTGCAAAGAAATCCTACCGTAAAGGCTGAAATACAGATGAGAAATTTTGAATCAAGTATACCGGTAGGATTTTTTACCTATCCTATAAGCCAGGCGGCTGACATAACCGCATTTAAGGCTACCACAGTGCCGGTAGGAGAGGACCAGCTTCCTATGATAGAGCAGACCAGAGAGATTGTGCGAAAATTTAATTCGGTATATAAAGAGGTACTTGTAGAGCCTGAGGCATTGATTCCTGAAAATCAGGCCTGCTTAAGGTTGCCGGGAACCGACGGCAAGGCAAAGATGAGCAAATCGCTCGGAAACTGTATCTACCTTTCGGATACTGCGGATGAGCTTAGAGAAAAGATTATAAATATGTATACGGACCCGCTTCATCTTAAGGTAAGTGACCCGGGACATCTTGAAGGAAACACCGTATTTACTTATCTGGAAGCTTTCAGCAATAAAGAGCATTTTTCACGCTATCTGCCTGAATACGACAGTCTTGATGAGCTTAAGGCACATTATCAAAGAGGCGGGCTTGGCGATATGAAGGTAAAGCGTTTTCTGGAGGCAGTGATGCAGGAGGAGTTTGAGCCTGTAAGAAAAAGAAGGGCTGAATACGAAAAGGATATATATGCAGTTTATGAGATTTTAAAAGAAGGCAGCCAAAAAGCCAGAGAGATTGCAGCCCGGACCTTAAGTGAGGTTAAGTCAGCTATGAAAATAAATTATTTTGATGATGAAGCTCTTATAGCTTCACAGGCTGAAAAGTATAAAAGAGAGGACTAATATTTTATGAAGCCTATAGCAAGTTTTACGGTAGACCACCTTAAGCTGCTGCCCGGAGTCTACGTTTCCAGAAAAGATATAATAAATGACAGCGTGCTTACCACCTTTGATATTAGAATGACAAGGCCTAATTATGAGCCGGTAATGAATACCGCTGAAATACATACAATAGAGCATATCGGAGCAACCTTCTTAAGAAACCATGATAAATATAAAGAGGATATAATCTATTTCGGACCTATGGGCTGCAGGACGGGATTTTATCTGATAGTTGCAGGGGATATAAATTCTCCTGATATAGTGGGACTTATAAAGGAAATGTTTGAATTTATAAGAAAATTTGAAGAGGAAATTCCCGGAGCTTCACCTGAATGCTGCGGAAACTTTCGGGATATGAATTTACCTATGGCAAGGTACCTCGCTGACAAGTATATAAAAGAGGTGCTTGAAAATATAGGAAACGAAAGGCTGTATTACAGTACATAATAAGTGAACATTTAAAAACTCCTATACTGTTAAAGAATAGGAGTTTTCTTTTACGGAGCCGACTATGATGCTAAATAAATTAAAATATAAAAATTTTGTTATACTGTTATTAATAATTTCTGCCATCTATATATTTTTTGCCTGTTTAAAAGCAGGCTATTTTATAGATGAATTATATTCCTACGGGCTGTCCAATTCATACTATAAAACAGATATATCCGATTATGATATATATAATAAAGCTCTGGACAATAAAGCTTTTTATGATTATATTACCGTAAATCAAAAAGAAGCTTTTAATTATGGAGCTGTATATTTTAATCAAATCAATGATGTACACCCTCCGCTTTACTACATGCTTTTACATACTATATGCTCATTTACTCCGGGCAGGCTGCTTAAATCAAGCGGGATATTCTTAAATTTGATTTGTATGTATATAAATCTGTTTTTGCTGTATAAATTAAGCCTTAAAATTTTTGAAAAAGAAGCCTCTGCCGATCATCTTGCACTTGCCGCAACTGCGGTATATGCTTTTTCCTGCTTCGCAGTAAGCACTGTAATCTATATAAGAATGTATATGCTTTTAACCCTTTTAAGCGTAGCCTATGCACTCTGCCATGTGCTGCTTGCAGGCAGCGAGAAAAAAACAGGACTGTCAGCAGTAGCTGCTTTGATTCTGATTCTCGGTTTTCTGACTCAGTATTATTTTATAATAGCTGCCTTCTTTATATCATTAGCATATTTTATATATATTTTAACCAAAAAAATGTGGAAAGTCGCAGCGGTCTACTTGGCTTTAATGCTCGCGGCACTTTTAAGCTCTTATATTATCTTTCCCCATTTTATACAGCAGCTTGGCGGCAATCATAATACCTATATTAAAAATTTATCCTCTGATTTTAATATGGGAATTTATAGAAGGCTTTTAAGAAATTTTATAGCCTTGGTTTCAAATATCAATTATGGTTTTTTTGGAGGCAGGATTTATTTTGCAGCCGCTATATTTATAATTTTAATGATTATTGTAAATAAAAAGCCTCAAAAGGCTGAATTAAATGCAGCGGCATTAAGGAGGGCGGATAAGCTTATATTAGTCCTCTGCTTAGTAATTTTATTAAGCTGTATCTCATTATTAGCTGTAATATGGATACCTGCTGCAAGGTATTACTATAATCTGATTCCCTTTATAAGCATATTTATGACGTATATTGTCTACAGATACATAAGCCTGCTCTGCCAAGATAAGTTAAGACGAAAACAGCTTTTTGCCGCCTGTCTTGCAATCTACTTAGGGTTTAATTGCTTTGGATATTTAAGCTCGGTGCAGGCTGGAGCTGTAAATAAGACCACAAGCAATTTTAAGGGTACCTTCCCGGTAGATTACCTCTATCTTCCACAAAAAAATGTGGATAAGTTTTTAAAAAATAATTCCGGTACTGCCTGCCTGTTTATAACCGACTACAAAAATGCTGCGGTGACTCAGGATATTTATGAGCTTATGCAGTGCCGGCAGCTATATATTTGCCCGAAAGAAGGTATTTTTAAGGGAGTAAATTATCTTTCTGCAAAAAAGGATAATTTATTAATAATTGATGCGGGAAGCGGACTGTGGGGGAGTGATTATAATGAGAGTGAGGTGCTTGATGAGCTTAAGGCTTATGGCTTTGAGGCAGTGGAACTTCTATATGAGAAGGAGCTTACCAAGGCATATATTGTTAGATTCAAGCAATAATAGCAGTGGTAAAAATACACAAAAACACCACCTCAAAATCTAACAATACTACCAAAAATAAAATTTGAAGAGGATATTACTTGAAAATAATAAGATTAAAGCTTAAAATTAAGAAAAATTGGAAACGTTTCCAACTAAGATTTTTTACTAAAAGGAGGCTTTTATTATGAAAAAAAGATTTTTGGTTTGTGCAGCTGCATCGCTTGCTTTAGTGTCAGCTTTAGCTGGCTGCTCAGGCGGCGGGGGAAGCAGCTCAGGTACAGAGGCTGCAAAATCAGGCAGCGGCTCGGTTTACTATCTGAATTTTAAACCTGAAGCCGACGAGCAGTGGCAGGAGCTTGCAAAGCTTTATACAAAAGAAACCGGTGTACCTGTTAAGGTAATTACTGCCGCTTCGGGACAGTATGAGCCTACACTTAAATCAGAGATTTCAAAGACCGGTGCACCTACTCTCTTTCAGGTAAACGGACCAGTAAGACTTGCAGTATGGAAAGACTATTGCTATGACCTTGCAGGAAGCGACATACTTAAAGAGCTGACCAATGAAGATTTCCTGCTTAAGGAGGGAGATGCAGTTTTGGCAGTGCCTTATGTAGTGGAAACCTATGGAATTATTTACAATAAGGAGCTGCTTCAAAAAGCAGGCTATACTCAGGACGATATTAAGAACTTTGACGATTTGAAAAAAGTGGCAGAAGATATCACGGCGAGAAAAGCTGAGCTTGGCTTCAGTGCATTTACCTCAGCAGGTATGGATAAATCCTCGGACTGGAGATTTAAAACCCATCTTGCCAATCTGCCTATATACTATGAATACCAGAAGGACGGCATAGATAATACTAAGGCTATCAAGGGAACCTACCTTGATAATTACAGAAAAATTTGGGATCTCTATATAAATAATTCAACTACCGACCCTTCAGTTATTTCAACTAAGACTGCTGACGATGCAACTGCTGAATTTTCTACAGGTCAGGCAGTATTTTATCAGAACGGTACCTGGGCATATAATGATATAGCTGATATTGGAGATGACAATCTCGGTATGCTTCCTATCTATATAGGTGTTGAGGGCGAAGATAAGCAAGGACTTTGCACAGGCACTGAAAACTACTGGTGTGTAAATAAAAATGCTTCACCTGAGGATATTAAAGCAACACTTGATTTTATAAATTGGTGTGTAACCTCAGATACAGGAGCAAAGGCACTCTGCGGTGCAGAGGGTGCTATGCCTTCAGGAGCCTCAGGAATGGGCTTTGTAATACCGTTTAAGAAAAACCTGACTTCCAGCAATCCTCTTGTAAATATTGCAAATGAATATGTGGAAAAGGGATTTAAGCCTGTTTCATGGACTTTCTCGACCATGCCTTCAGAAACCTGGAAAAATGGAGTAGGTTCAGCACTTACCGCTTATGCAGCCGACCAAAAGGACGCAAAATGGGATGAAGTAGTTAAAGCATTTGTAGATGGCTGGGCAACAGAGGCGGCAGCCGCAAAGACTGAATAAAGCAGGCTGAAGCTATTACTGATAAAAAGCTCCCACAGCTATAAATAGGGGATTTAATCACACTATTACACACATATAAAATAATAAAACTAAGGGCACATAAAAGTAAATTATAGCATTTATAAAACTCTTTCATGTGCCCTTTATATATTTACATACTGAAAGGGGGTTATATAAAATGGAAAAAGCCATTAAGCGTTATTTTCCGATTTTCGTAATACCTACATTTGCAGCTTTTTGCATAGGCTTTGTAGCTCCGTTTATAATGGGACTGTGGCTGTCCTTATGTGAGTTTACTACAGTTACAGATGCAAAATTTGTAGGAATTACAAATTATATAAAGGCATTCGGGGACAGTATGTTTCGCCATGCTTTTATGTATACATCACTGTTTACTATAGTATCACTCATACTGGTAAACGTAATAGCTTTTGCCATAGCTCTTGCACTGACCCAAAAGCTAAAAGGAACCAATATATTCAGAACCGTGTTTTTTATGCCTAATCTTATAGGAGGCATAGTTTTGGGATATATTTGGCAGCTGATCTTCAGTGCAATACTTTCACGCTACAATATGGCACTGGCGTTAAATGAGTGGATAGGCTTTGCAGGTCTTGTAATACTTGTAGCCTGGCAGCAGATAGGCTATATGATGATTATTTATATAGCAGGTCTGCAGGCGATACCCGGAGATGTTATAGAAGCGGCACAGATAGATGGGGCTAATGCCTGGCAAAGGCTTGTTTCGGTTACTTTGCCTATGATGATGCCTTCTATAACAATATGTACTTTCTTAGCGCTTACAGGTAATTTTAAGCTGTTTGACCAAAACCTCGCACTTACCAAGGGAGAGCCTGCACACCTTTCAGAGATGCTTGCACTGAATATTTATGATACCTTTTACGGGCGTACAGGCTGGGAAGGTGTAGGTCAGGCAAAGGCAGTTATATTTTTTGCAATAGTAGTATTTATAGGTCTTTTACAGCTTAGAATTACACGCTCAAGGGAGGTGCAGCAGTAATGTCAAATGATAAAATGGAAAACACAGCTTCAAAAAAGAAATTGTTAAGTACAATTGGAACTGTATTTTTTGCAGTAGTAAGCTTATTTTATGTAGCGCCTATAGTAGTGGTTTTTGTAAATTCCTTAAAAAAGAAAGCCTTTATAAATTTGAATATATTTAGCTTTCCGGATGCAAAATCCTTTGCCGGCGGTGCAAACTATATGCAGGCTATAGACAAGTACGGATTTTTAAAATCAGTAGGCTGGACAGTATTTATTACAGTATTTTCAGTGCTTGTAATTCTTATATGCACCTCAATGTGTGCCTGGTTTTTAATGAGAGTTAAAAATAAAGTGACAAAGGCAATCTATTTCCTTTGCATTTTCTCTATGGTGGTACCCTTTCAGATGGTTATGTTTACTCTTTCCCTTATAGCAGACCGTATGAGACTTAATACTCCCTGGGGGCTGATTATAGTTTATCTTGGGTTTGGAGCGGGGCTTGCAGTGTTTATGTTCTGTGGCTTTGTTAAGTCAATCCCTGTGGAGATAGAAGAAGCTGCCATGATAGATGGCTGCACACCGCTGCAGACCTTCTTTTTAGTAGTGCTTCCAATTATGAAGCCCACCTATATATCAGTCGGAATACTGGAAACTATGTGGATATGGAATGACTTCCTGCTTCCGTATCTTGTACTTGATATTAATAAATACAGAACAGTGTCTATAGTGGTGCAATATATGAAGGGAAGCTATGGAAAGGTGGATATGGGAGCTATAATGGCAGCGCTTACTATGGCAGTTATACCTGTAATAATTTTATATCTGGCATGCCAGAAGCATATTATCAAGGGTGTTGCCTCAGGTGCAGTTAAGGGCTAGTAGTATTAGGAGTTTTAAATATGAATATAAAAGATATTGCAGCAGAAGCAGGGTATTCAGTAGGTACTGTTTCAAGAGTGCTTAATAATCGTGCCGGAGTATCTGTAAGAGCTAAAAGGAGAGTGCTTGAGATAGCCGAAAAATATCGCTTCCATATAAACAGTAATGCAAAACATCTTAAGCAGACTGATTATATGGCAGTGGCTATTATAGTAAAGGGAGCCAGTAATATGCTGTTTTCTTCTATAGTTGAAAAGCTTCAGGAGCTTATATATAAGGAAAAATATGACTGTCTGATACATTACATAGAGGAAGAAGCCAATGAGGTCGAATTTGCCATCAAGCTGATTCAGGAGAGACAGCCAAAGGGAATTTTATTTTTAGGAAGCAATGAAAAGTATTTTAGAGAGAGCTTCGCCTATATCAAAATACCCTGTGTGATGGTGGCGAATTCTGCAAAAACACTTGGCTTTGCTCATCTTGCCGGAGTATGTGTGGATGATAAGGCGGGAGCAAAGCAGGCTATAGGGCATCTGATAAAGCTTGGACACAGAAATATAAGTGTGATAGGAGGTAGCATGGATAAAAGCAGTCCCTCACAGGAAAGGTATCTCGGCATAATTGAGGCATTTAGGGAAAATAAGATTAAGTTTAATCCTGAGCGCCAGTATGAGAGTACTTGTTTTTCAATGCGCGGAGGCTATACTGCGATGAAGAAGCTGCTTGAAAAATATTCTGAATTAAGTGCGGTATTTGCAATGTCGGATGTAATGGCTATAGGAGCGATGAGAGCGGTAAGAGAGGCAGGGCTTGAGATACCTGAGGATATTTCGGTAGTAGGCTTTGATGGGATTGAAATGGGAAAATATCTTAATCCCATGCTTACAACTATTAAGCAGCCTATGTCCGAAATAGCCGAATACAGTTTTAATGTACTTATTAAATGTATAGACGGAAAAGAGGCAGAGCATACTCTTGTGCCTTTCAGCTTTCAAAAAAGAGGCAGCAGTGCCAGAGTAAAGTATAGCAAAGGCAGGGAATTATTATTTGAAAAGTAAATCAGAATATAAAGCAGAAGCGGGCAGGCGCTGCGGAGTGCTGCTGCACATATCTTCGCTTCCTTCACCTTATGGGATAGGCACTATGGGAAGACAGGCCTATCAATTCATAGACTTTTTAAAAGAATCAGGTATGGCATATTGGCAGCTTCTGCCGGTGTGCCCTACAAGCTATGGAGATTCTCCCTATCAAAGCTGCTGTGTATATGCCGGCAATCCTTATTTTATAGACATTGACTTGCTTTGCGATATGGGGCTTCTCAATTATAAGGACTGTCCGGATATGGAGGAGGACAGCAAGAGTGTAGATTACGGAAAATTATATAAAGAAAGAAATAAGCTCTTAAAAAAAGCAGCAGATAATTTTATTTCTAAATTTATAAACCATAAAGCTGAATTTAAAATACAAAAATCCTACAAAAGGTTTTGTAAGGACAATTCCTTCTGGCTGGATTCCTATGCGCTTTTTATGGCACTTAAGGACTGTAATCAAGGCAGGAGCTGGTATGATTGGGAGGAGGACTACAGAGCTTTTGAATCCGAATCAGTCAGCAAATTTGCACTCTCAAATATAGAAACGATAGAATTTCATAAAGTCATACAATATCTGTTTTTCAGGCAGTGGTACGAGCTGAAGGATTATGCTCAAAGCAAAAACATAAGTATAATAGGAGATTTGCCCATCTATGTATCGCTTGACAGTGTTGATGTCTGGCAGGAGCCTAAGCTGTTTCAGCTTGCTGAGAATATGCTGCCTAAAGAGGTTTCGGGCTGCCCTCCTGATAATTTTTCAAAAGAAGGGCAGCTGTGGGGCAACCCTTTATATGACTGGGAAGCTATGGAGCAGGATAATTTCTCGTGGTGGATAAGGCGCATAGAATATCTTTGCACTATGTATGATGTGCTGAGGATCGACCATTTCAGAGGATTTGAATCTTACTATGCGATTCCTTATAAAAGTGGAGATGCCTTAAGGGGCAGGTGGAAAAAAGGACCGGGTATGAAGCTTTTTAATGCGCTTTATGAGCATTCAGGTCCCAAAAGCATTATAGCTGAGGATTTAGGCTTCTTAACCGAGGAGGTTAAACAGCTTTTGCAGGAGAGCGGATTTCCGGGCATGAAAATTATTGAAATGGCATTTGACAGCCGAGATTCCTCGGCAGAGGAGTATCTCCCGCATAATTTTGTAAGAAATTGTGTAGCTTATACAGGCACCCATGACAATGATACCTTATGCGGCTGGTTTGCTTCAGCTTTAGAAGAAGATATAGATTATGCCAGGGCTTATCTGAGAATAAAAGAGGATACCGAGATTCATTGGGATATTATAGCCGCTTTGCTTGCTACGGTAGCTGATACCTGTATAATACAGGCCCAGGATTTTTTAGGGCTTGGAAGTGAAGCAAGGATGAACACTCCCTCTACGGTGGGAATAAACTGGAAATGGAGAGCAGGCAGAAAAGCTTTTAATAAGGAGCTTGCCCAAAGGATAAGAAAGATGCTTATACTCTATAAAAGGCTTAATTAGCAGCCGGAGCTGTTGCAAAACAGGTGATCGTTTACCTGTTTTGCAATAGCTTCTTTTCGTGTGAAAATGAAAATTGACAAAAGGGAAAAAAGCCTATTTCTTATATTTACTTAAAAGCTCAATATTCTTTTTTTCATAACGATTAAAAACCTTGTCGCTGAAATTGTCGGGTGCTACAGTACCGCTGTACCAAGGCATTGAATCAAAATATGCCTGGAGTCCCTGGTCATTGAAGCGCCTTCCATGTCTTGCATAAATCTCATTTATAGCTATACGAATCAATGTCTGGTCAGAGCTGATAGCTCTTACCTCTGCTTCATCAAGATACTCGCTGGAGCTTTCCGGGAATACATAATAAGCCCCGTCATTATAATCGTAATAATCTCCGTAATTATAGACCGGAACCGGAACCGGCACAGTTACAATCTGTGTCTGCGGTGGTGCTGTTGGAGCAGGTGTAGGTGGCGGTGCAGGCTGTGTCGCCGGAGTTTCGGCAGGAGTAGGTGCCTGAGTTGTCGTTAGAGCCTCTGTCGAGCTTTCTTTACTTGCTTCAGCTACAGCACTGCCACCCTCTCCGGCAAAAAAGGCTGAAATGACAAGCTTCTTATCCTTATCGGGAATGGAATCATCATTTGTCGTAAAGAAGGTTTTTCCTCCCTTTGTTTCTTCAATAATTGTGCTGTCATCACTGTCAATGTCAAAATCATATTGATTAATATCAGAAGCCATGTACAGCTTAAGATTATCACAGACAAATTCTGTAGTGTAACCGGCAGCCTTCAGTGCATTGCTCTCCTTTGAAGAAAGTGTGTTATCTGAATAAATTATATTGTTTGACAGGAATGAATCCATGTTTTCAATAAATGAATTTTTACTGCTGTCATCAAAGCCTGATAAAAAGTACCATTCCTTAGTGCCGTCAATACCAATCAGTACGCCTGAAAGCTCTTTAGCATCATCATAGGCTTTATAGATAAGCATATCATCTTTTGTATCGTATTTTTTAAAGCTGTATTCAGTGTAATCGCCTAAATCGCTGGCTATGGAGCGCATATTCTTTTCCGAAAACTTTGATTCAGGATAATTTCCGTACTCCACACTGAAAGTCATGTCTTTAGAATCAATTTTTGCAGGCTTTTCCGCTTTGCCTGAAGATTCTTTGCTTGAGACATTTGACTTGTTTGAATTTGAAGCATGCAAATATTTATAGCCGAAAAAGCCGGCAGCTGCAATAGCTATGACACCGACCAGACTTCCTCCAATTATAAAAGGAAGCTTATTATTTCTTTGAGCTGCTCCGGTTCCATATTGAGAGTATCCGCCCGACGGAGCCTGACTGCCCGAATAAGCAGAGTCTGAAAACTGAGAAGGGCTCTGGTACTGAGTATTATAGCTTTGCTCCTGATAGGAGCTATAGTTTTGATTAGGTGTATTATATGAGCCCGTAGCCTGATTCTGATTAAACATATTATAATTTGTGCCTTGATTCCGGCCAGGTATGTTGTAGGAGTCCATATTTTGATTGTGATATGGGTTCATATTCTGTGTAGGCTCCTCCGGAAAGTCATTCTCAGGGTATTCAGACTGCATATTGCTGTTTAAAGTAAGCTTTTTTCCGCAGCAGCTGCAAAACTCATCGTCGGGTCTAGCCGCGGTACCGCAGTATACGCAAAAAGGCGCACTGCCGGAATTATCAAAATTCGTATTAAAATTATTGCCGTTATTATTTATATTATTGTCCATAAAGCCCCCCTATTAAAATGGAATGTTCACTAATATTATATAACAAAAATGTAGCTCATACATCAGGCTATTTGTTAATTCAGCAAAATAAACAAAAAGATCAGCCTTAAGCAGCTGTTATTTGTAAATCAATATTTATTTTAAAAGCCGTTTATTCTGTCAGTAAAAATTCTTTTGTGCCGTTATATTACCTTAGTGAGTGTCATTTTTAATAAATAAAATTTTAAAAAATAATGACAAAGAACTGTCGATTTTTGTAAAATGATTTAACTTGTGAAACAGACTTGTAATTTTATATGAGCTGATTTATAATAAAAACTATGAGCTGAAGTTGGGCTTAAATCAGGAGATATTCTACGGCAATGCTACCATTGAACTTCTTGGAGAGGGGAAACTTGTAACAGTTGCTAGGGAGTCATTATGTACTTGTTGAATTTAATATAAATAAGTGTATTGACCTCGGTCAAAGATTTTTTAGATGGCAGATATATTCCTGTAATTGCAGATTTGAGAAGGTTGTTGGTCTGTGTAAAAGGGGAAACTAAAGGAACTTGATGATAATTCTGTATAATAATGCACAAGGTGTTTAAATATGTATTTAGCAGAATAAAGAACAGCGGTTCTGAATAATACTAAGAATAGAGGAAAGGAGATGCTGCCGGGCAGAATATCTGAAAATAAAGTCTGACAGTATATATAGACTCATCATAGAAATTAGAAATGATGTATTTATTGTACTGCTTATTTTGTTATGTACTTATATTGAAGATAAAAAATGATGTCAATAAATTATATATTGATATTGTCTGTCCATGCTTTTAAGTAGTGTTTAAGATGGAGAATAGGATAAATGAAGGGGAAATACAGCTTAATATTTTTGAAATCTTATATATTTTAAAAAAGAGAATTCTAATACTGATTTTTGCGGCTATTGTAGGCTTTGGAGTGTTTGGGACCTACAGCTATTTTATATTGCAGCCTCAGTATACATCTACAGCTATGCTTTATGTGTTTTCAAAAGAAACAACGCTTACCTCTCTTGCAGATTTGCAGATAGGAAGCCAGCTGACTAAAGATTATAAGATAATTATATCGAGCCGTCCGGTTCTTCTGAAGGTGATAGCTACACTTAATCTGGATATTACCTATAAAGAGCTTAAAAAGAAACTTACAGTCGAAAATCCTGCTGATACGAGGATACTTTTACTTTCGATAGTTGACGGGGACCCTGAAATGTCTAAAAAGATAGTTGATGCAGTGGCAGAAACTGCCTCAGCTTATATAGGAGATTTGATGGAGATGGTTCCTCCGAAAATTATAGAAGATGGAGAAATTCCTCAGAATAAAACCAGCCCGCACACTAAGAAAAATGCAGCCCTGGGTGCAGCCTTGGGCATTATGCTTGTTGTAGCTGTCACAGTGATTCAAAATATCCTTGATGACTCAATTAAAACCGAGGATGATGTGGCAAAATATCTTGATGTTCCGGTGCTTGCGGTCCTGCCTGATAAGGATGAGGATAAAAAAATAAATAAGAGGAGAAAATAATGTCTTATAAATTTCCGCAGCCTGTAGTAAATCTATATTTACCTAAAGCTGAAGACTATTTTTATGACGAGGCAGTAAGGACTTTAAGAACAAATATCCAGCTTTGTGGTGACAATATACGTACAATAATGATTACAAGCTCAGTGCCTAATGAGGGCAAGACTACAACCGGCTTTGCACTTGCAAGGTCTTTATCAGAAATAGGAAAAAAGGTTTTATTCATTGATGCGGATATACGGAAATCTGTACTGATTACGAGACACCAGATAGACATAGAAATACATGGACTCAGTCAGTATTTAAGCAATCTGTATGAGCTTGAAGAGATAATATATCCGACGAATATAAAAAATTTCAGTATGGTGCTTGCAGGAGCTGCTGCCGCCGATTCTACCGAATTACTTGAAGAAAAACGTTTTTCCATGCTTATAGAATGGGCAGAAAATGAATATGATTATATAATTATTGATACGCCTTCTATGATGGATGTAATAGACAGTGCCGTTATAGCGAAGTTCTGTGACGGTGTTGCTTTAGTAATTAAAAGTGGAAAGGTAAGCTATAGAATTGCTCAGAAAATAAAGCTTCAGCTTGAAAAAAGCAAATGCCGTATACTTGGGGTGGTATTAAATAAGGCTAGTATATATCGAAGGGGATATTACACCAAATACTACATAGAGAAGAAGTAAGCACAGTTATTTGGAGTGATAAATGAGTTTGATAGGAGTATTTTTCAGCCTGCCACAAGTTGTTAAGATAAGATGGGGGGGAAAATTATGTATAAGAGGCAAAGACAGGGTTTATATAAGCATTGGGATATAATATTAATTGATATTATATTTTTGCAAATATCTTTTATTATTGCATATATGATAAGACACAAATATAGCCTTCCGTATGGAAATAGTGATTACAATTCAATCGCTGCTATACTTGTACTTACAGACCTGTGTCTTGCCATAATGGGCAAGGGATATAGGAAGATACTTAAAAGAAGCCCTTACAAAGAATTTGAAGAATGTGTAAAGCGTACAAGTATCATAATGGCAGCAATAGTCGTATATATGTTTCTCACGAAGAAAAGTGATACCTATTCGCGTGAGGTTATGCTTATGACGTGGGTTATCGGCACAGTACTGGGCTTTTTAGTAAGAATCATTTGGAAAGGCTATTTAAAGTACAGCAGAGGAAGAAAAAAAGAGCGGGTTGCCAGGTCAGTTCTTCTAGTCACTTCAAGAAGGAGAGCGAGGCAAATTGTCCAAAGCTTTAAGGAGCAGCACTATAGAGATTTTTATTTATCGGGTATAGTGTTTACTAATCAGGAGGCCTCAAATAAATACATAGAGGATATTCCTGTAGTCACAACCTTAGATGACCTCTATGAATATGTAAAATGCCATGTTGTAGATGAAGTATTTATCAGTTTTGACAATAATGAAATTCTTGATAAATGTATGATTGCAAAATTGTTGGAAGCGGGAATCACAGTACATACTGATTTGAGCAGATGTCAAATCCCGGCTTCTAAAAATATTGTGGAAGGATTTGGAGGATATACTGTTATTACAAGCAGCATAAATATGGTTTCAATGAAAGATATACTTATAAAAAGGCTGTTTGATATAATAATTTCACTTTTTGGAATAGCGGCTATGGTTGTATTTATTTTTCTAATAGCTCCTATTGTAATGCTGCAAAGTCCGGGTCCTATATTCTTTTCACAGATAAGGATAGGAAAAAGTGGCAGGAAATTTAAAATCTATAAGTTCAGAACCATGTACCTTGATGCAGAGGAGAGAAAGAAAGAGCTTATGGAAAGAAATCGTATCAAGGACGGAATGATGTTTAAGATTGAAAATGACCCCAGAATATTTCCCTTTGGACATATTATGCGTAAATTTTCAATAGATGAAATTCCTCAGTTTATAAATGTATTAAAGGGTGACATGAGTCTTGTAGGCACGCGCCCTCCTACTGTGGATGAATATGAAAAATATGAGCTTGCACATAAGAGCAGGCTTGCTGTGAAGCCCGGCATTACAGGAATGTGGCAGGTGAAGGGCAGAAGCAGCATACTTAATTTTGAAGATGTGGTTAAGCTTGATAATGAATATATCAAGAACTGGAGTATAGGACTCGACTTACAGATAATCTTTGAAACCTTTAAGGTGGTTATACTTGGAAAGGGGGCTATGTAAGCATAATGGTTCAAAATGAAGCAGCTAAAAATAAGCTGGAAATTGAATTAGAAAATAAAACAATTCTTATAACAGGCACCGCAGGCTTTATAGGTGCCTCACTTGCAGAAACAATTCTTAATAATACTGATAAGGTAAAACTGATAGGAATAGACAATATAAATAATTATTATGATGTCAGCCTTAAGCAGTATAGACTTTCCAAAATTAAAGACAGAAAAAATTATAGTTTTGTTCAGGGTAATATAGCAGATAAAGAAATGATAAACTCACTTTTTGATAAATATAGGCCTGCTCTGGTTATAAATCTTGCGGCTCAGGCGGGAGTACGTTATTCGATTATAAACCCTGAAGCATATATTGAATCAAATATCACAGGTTTTTTTAATATTTTAGAAGCCTGCCGCCACTATCCTGTAGAGCATCTTGTATATGCCTCAAGCTCGTCAGTTTACGGAAGTAATAAAAAAGTGCCTTACAGTGTAGAGGATAAGGTCGATAATCCGGTAAGTCTATATGCAGCTACTAAAAAAAGCAATGAGCTGATGGCATATTCTTATAGCAAGCTTTATAACATACCCTCGACAGGTCTGCGCTTTTTTACTGTTTACGGTCCTGCAGGGCGTCCGGATATGGCATACTTCGGATTTACAGATAAACTTGTAAATAAAGAAAAAATAAAAATATTTAATTACGGCAACTGTAAAAGGGATTTTACCTATATTGATGATATAGTAGAGGGGATTATACTGGTGGCAAAAAAAGCTCCCTTGAAAAAAAATGGAGAAGACGGACTGCCCATAGCTCCTCATGCTTTATACAATATAGGAAATAATCAGCCTGAAAACCTTCTTGATTTCGTTGATATTCTCGGTGAGGAGCTGATAAAAGCCGGGGTACTGCCAAAAGGCTGTAATATTAAGGAATATGAAGAGCTGGTACCTATGCAGCCTGGTGATGTTGAGATAACCTATGCGGATACTGCCGCACTTGAGAGAGATTTCGGATATAAGCCGAGTACCAGACTCAGAGACGGACTTGGGAAGTTTGCGAAGTGGTATGCGGAATACAATAATAAAGGATAGATGACAGGATAGGAAAACTATGATAAAAAATAATGATAATTTAAAGATTGCAGTTGCCGGAATGGGATATGTAGGGCTTTCAATAGCTGTGCTGCTTGCACAGCATCATAATGTGCTGGTGCTTGATGTGATTCCTGAAAAGGTAGAGAGCTTAAATAATAGAAAATCACCTCTAAAGGATGAATATATAGAAAAATATTTATCAGAAAAGGAGCTTAAACTCAAAGCAACCTTAGATAAGGCTGAAGCTTTTAAAGAGGCGGATTTTATAGTTGTTGCAGCACCTACTAACTATGATGCCAAAAAGAATTTCTTTGATACGGAGGCGGTTGAAGAAGTCATTAAAAATGCAATAGAAATCAATCCGAAAGCCTTTATTGTCATTAAATCTACGGTTCCGGTCGGCTTTACAAAAAATATCAGAAAAATCCTTAAGAACAACAGGATTCTTTTCAGCCCTGAATTTTTACGTGAGAGCAAGGCACTTTATGATAATCTCTATCCTTCGCGTATAATTATAGGGACTGATGAGGCGGATGTGGAGCTTAAAGCCGCTGCAAATACCTTTGCCACTCTGCTTAAGGAGGGCGCAATAAAGCAGGACATAGATACTTTGTTTATGGGATTTACTGAAGCGGAGGCAGTGAAGCTTTTTGCAAATACTTATCTGGCGCTGCGGATTGCGTATTTTAATGAGCTTGATACCTATGCTGAAAGCAAGGGCTTAAACACAAGACATATAATAGAGGGAGTATGCAAGGACCCACGTATAGGAAATTATTATAATAATCCCTCATTCGGCTATGGAGGCTACTGCCTGCCTAAGGACACAAAACAGCTTCTTGCCAATTATTCAGAGGTTCCTGAAAATCTTATCAGTGCAATCGTCGGAAGCAACAGGACGAGGAAGGATTTCATATCAGAGCGTGTTCTGGAGCTTGCAGGAGCCTATGGAGCAAACAGTGAATGGGAAGAAAAAAAAGAAAAAGAAGTAATTATAGGAATCTATCGCCTTACAATGAAATCAAACAGTGATAATTTCAGACAGAGCTCTATTCAGGGTGTTATGAAAAGAATAAAAGCAAAGGGAGCCTCAGTTATAATTTATGAGCCGTCATTAAAGGATAATACTACCTTTTTTGGCAGCAGAATAGTAAATGACCTTAAGCAATTTAAGGAAAAATGTGCTGCGGTGATTGCAAACAGATATGATGTCTGCCTTGAAGATATAAAGGAAAAAGTGTATACAAGAGATATATTTAACAGAGATTAATACAGCTTATAATTTAATTTATTTCGGAAAGTTGGACTGAATATGAAAATAGCTATAATAGGCCATAAGAGAATCCCTTCAAATGAGGGTGGAATTGAAAAGGGCGTTGAACAGCATGCCGTCAGAATGGCGGCACTGGGACATAAGGTCTATGTGTATAACCGAGGCGGGCACAATGTTTTCGGTAAACAATATAATAAAAAAAGAATCAGAAATTATAAAAAAGTAAGGATAATTACGATTCCTACTACAAATGGCAGAGCCTGCGTGCCAATATATTCATTTTTGGCGACAATACATGCAGCATTTATGAAGTATGATGTAGTAAGCTATTATGCTTCGGGCTCCTGCGTAATGATTCCGCTTGCCAAGCGGCTTGGTCTTAAATGCATCGCTTCACTTCGAGGCATTGACAGTCAAAGAGATAAGTGGAGGGGCTTTGCAGTAAGGTACCTTGAGTTTGGAGAACAGATGGCAGCTCAAAGGGCTGATGCCTGTCTGGTGCTTTCTAAAAATATGAAGCATTATATAGATAAAAGATATAATGCAAATTCAATATTGTCTGCAAACGGCATTGATAAGCCTAAAAAGCTGAAGGCTGATATTATAAAACGAAAGTATAACCTTAATCAAGACGAATATATACTTTCACTCGGCAGAATAGTGCCTGAAAAAGGACTGCATTATCTCATAAGTGCCTTTAAAAGATGTGATACGACGAAAAAGCTTGTAATAGCAGGCGGAGCGGAAGCGGACAGAGAATATTATAATAAGCTTAGAAGGGCGGCTTCAAAGGATAAGCGCATTATATTTACAGGTTATGTTACAGGCAGCGAAATAGGAGAGCTTTACAGCAACGCCTATATATTTACTCTTCCAAGTAATCTTGAGGGTATGGCAAATACCCTGCTTGAATCTATGTCATACGGCTGCTGCTGTCTTGTAAGTGATATTCCTGAAAATACTGAAGTGGTGAATGACAAAGCTCTCTGCTTTAAAAAGTCGGATAGAGATGATTTATATAAAAAGCTGAAATATCTTTTAGATAATCCTGCGGTAGTGGACGACTATAAAAGCAATGCCTCTGAATACATCCTTAAAAGATATAACTGGGATTTAGTGGTAAACCAGCTGCTTAGAGTTTTTAAGGGTGAGAGAATTGAGTACAAGGAGGTGCTTAAGGAATATGAAGCTGGACTTTTACATAAGCAGTCTTTCAAGCGGAGGAGCTGAGCATGTAATGACTAATCTTGTAAAGTACTTCGCTGCTGAAAACTATCAAGTCAGTCTGATTTCTTATGAGAAAAGACCTCAATTTTATTCAGTTGATAAAAGAGTCAATTTAGTAAAATATAATAATACTGAGAAAAATAAAGCAGCTGAAATTTTACTTGATTTAATAAATACTATAAGGCGACTCAGAAGGGGGAAGGCTGAAGTAGCTGTGTCTTTTTTAAGCAGGTGCAATATAATGCTGATAATTGCAGGCTTGTTTTCCAAAACTAAGATAATAGTTTGTGACAGAAACAATCTGCTTAAGAAATATCCGAAATATGTATTTAAGCTGAGCTGCTTTTTATACAGCTTTGCCGATGCCGTAGTAGTGCAGACTCACGAGATTAAAAAGAGCTATCCTAAATACCTGCATAAAAAAATATTTGTCCTTGAAAATCCTCTTGATTTTAAAGAGATGCAGATACAGTATGAGCAGGGCAGGCTGGAGGTCAGTTTAGAAAATACCGTAAAAAAAAGCAAAACCATACTTTCAATAGGCAGGCTTGAAAAACAGAAGGATTTTAAAACCCTTATCAGAGCATTTAAGAAAGTATCCTGCAAATTTTCCGACTGGGAGCTTAGAATTTTCGGTCAGGGTGGTATGAGAAAAGAACTGGAAGCCTATATAACGAGGCTGAATATGGAAGAAAAAATCAAGCTTTGCGGCGTAACGCATACACCTTTTTTTGAAATGAAAAGGGCTGAGATATTTGTGCTTTCCTCATTTTATGAAGGTTTTCCGAATGTACTTTGTGAAGCTATGCATGCAGGTATGGCATGCATCTCTACAAGGTGTAAATGCGGTCCTTCGGAAATAATAAAAAACGGTGAAAACGGTTATCTTGTCAATATAGGTGATACCTTAAAGCTGGCAGAAAGGCTGGAAGCTCTTATGCAGGACGGTATAAAAAGAAAGAGGATGGGAGCCAAAGCCGAACAAAGTGTGGAATATCTTGAAATAAATAAGGTATTTCTGAGATGGAAAGAGGTTATACATAAAATCAGCCGTACTTGTTAAAAGTGCTGTCTAATTAATTTGGAGAAATTTATATGAAATGTCAACTTAAAAAAATCTGGGCTATATTATCAGATAAATATAAAATGACTATTATTTTAGCGCAAAGAGGATTTTATAATAAAATGCCTGATAGAAAGTTCCTTGAGCTGCAGCATAAGAATGTATTCGGATATAAGCCTGATTGGAAAAATCCGGTGACTTACAGTGAAAAGCTTCAGTGGCTGAAGCTTTATGACCGCAAACCTGAATATGTCAAGCTCGTAGATAAGTATACAGTAAAAAAATACGTGGCTTCGATTATAGGCAGTGAATATATTATTCCAACGCTGGGAGTATGGAAAAGCTTTGAAGATATTGATTTCAAAAAGCTTCCGAATCAATTTGTATTAAAATGCACTCATGATTCCGGAGGGATTGTAATCTGCACTGATAAATCGAAATTTGACATAAAGGCGGCAAGGAAAAAAATCAATACCTGCCTTGCAAGAAATTATTATATTCAAAGCCGCGAATGGCCCTATAAAAATGTTAAAAGGCGTATAATTGCTGAAAAATATATGGTAGACGAATCAGGATATGAATTAAAAGATTACAAGTTCTTTTGCTTTAACGGAGAGCCGAAGGCTGTCATGTGTATCAAAGACCGTACAGATAAAAATAAATCGACAAAGTATAATTTTTATGATGAAAATTTTAAACATCTGCCACTGAATGTAAAAGATAATTCAGAAATACTGATAAAGCGTCCGCCCTCCTTTGAGCAGATGAAGGAATACGCAAAGCTTTTGTCAAAAGGCTTTCCTCACATAAGAGTGGATTTTTATGATATAAATGGAAAGCTCTACTTTGGTGAATTGACCTTCTTTCATCACGGCGGATTTGAAACCTTTGAGCCGCCCTACTGGAATAAAATATGGGGCAGCTGGATAAAGCTGCCTGAAAAATATAATAACTAAAAATCAGGAAATTATGAAAAAGAAAATTTTATTTGTAATGAGCAGTCTGAGAGGAGGCGGAGCTGAAAGGGGACTGGTCAACCTGCTCAGTCTTTTTGATTTTGAGCGGTATGAGGTTGATCTGATATTATTGCAGCAGGAAGGCTTTTTATTAAAGCAGCTTCCGCCCGAAGTAAATCTGATTTCAGACTGTGAAGACCTGCATACCCTTTATAGAACCTCACTTAAAAAGATATTTTCCTTTAAGTACCCCGCATTAAGTTTTAAACATATAGTCTATACTCTTACCTCAAAGCTGGCTGTCGAAGGGGCTTCAAAGAGCCGCCAGTACAGGTGGAAAAGGTTTTACAGAAAAATAATAAAAAAACTGAATAAGCCTTATGATGTAGGTATTGCTTATATGCATTGTGAGCCTATTTATTTTCTTGTAGATAAGGTTAAAGCCGATATAAAAATAGGCTGGATACATAATGACTATTCTCAGCTGGAATATAATCATGCTATGGATTTAAGGTATTTTAAAAAACTGGATAAGCTTGTGAGTATATCGGATATATGTGTAGAAGCCCTGAGGAAGACCTTTCCCTCCCAAAGAAGCAAGCTGTATATGCTGCCAAATCTGACTTCCTCTGAAACGGTAAAGGCTATGGCAGAGGAATTCATTCCCGAGGAATTTAAAACTAAAAAATTAAAGCTTTTGTCAATCGGCAGGCTGGATGTACAAAAGGGCTTTGACATTGCGATTGATGCCGCCTCCATATTAAAAAAGCACGGCATTGATTTTATTTGGTGCATTATCGGAAAAGGCAGTATAAAAAAAGAACTTGAAAACCAGATAAAAAGCCTTGGGCTTGAGAAAAGCTTTTTTTTGCTGGGCACTAAGGAAAATCCCTACCCCTTTATCAAGAGGTCGGACATAGTGGTACAGACTTCCAGATTTGAGGGCAAGTCGGTAGTAATTGATGAAGCTAAAATCTTGGCAAAGCCCATAGTGGTAACCAGGTATTCCACAGTATTTGACCAGATAAATGAAAAGGAGGGAATTATAGTTGAATTAAATGCCGCAGCGGTAGCGGAGGGAATAGAAAGGATGCTTACGGATTCTGAAGCCTATATTAAATATCTTTCAGAAAACAAATATGGCAATCAGGACAAAATAAGCGAGTATTATAAATTATTTGACTGTACTTCAGAGGAAAAACTATGAAAGCTATGTTTATTTCAAAGGAATTAAACCTTACCTCAGGCTCAGGCGTGGGTGCCAGGATGCACCGGGATACATTAATTAAGCTGATGGGGGAGGACAAGGTTTTTATTGTAGATGTTTCGGTGCATGCTCTGCCTGAAAGGAGAAAAAACTATATTGCCTACGGAAAATATAAAAATCCTGTAGAGCGTATAATCAGGCATCTTCAGGGAAATATTTACCTGTTTTCAAATAATATAATAGCAAGCATCTGTCGCATAATTAAGAAAGAAAATATCAGCTTTGTGTTTATTGACGATTCCTGCTTTGGAAGATTAACTGAAGCTATAAAGATAAAATTTCCGGGGCTGCCGGTAGTTTCATTTTTTCATGATGTAAAAGCGGAGCTTTTTCCTATCTGGATAAAAAGAAGCACATTGATAGATAAGCTGGATTTCAGGCTTGGCATGAAAAATGAAGCCTTAACTATAAAATATAGTGATAAAAATATAGTATTAAATAAAAAAGAAGATGAATTATTATTTAAGCATTATAAAATACATTCCGATTTTTATCTTCCGGTATGCGTAAACAGAGATAGCGAAAATGAAGCTTTGGAAACGCCGTATAAGGCTACCGGAAAAAAACATATCCTTTTTGTAGGGACCTCATACTATCCTAATATACAGGGAATCAAATGGTTTTATAATAAGGTTTTTAAAAGCATATCAAAATATTATGATTTATGGATAGTCGGCAGCGGACTGGAAGCTATGAAAAATTATTTTAATGATTCAGAGGTTTATGTCATAGGCTTTGCCAAAGATTTGGGCAGCTTTTATACCGGAGCTGATGTTGTCATCGCTCCTCTGACAGAGGGAGGCGGTATGAAGATTAAAACGGCAGAAGCATTTTCCTACGGCAAGGTATTCATAGGCAGTACGGAAAGCCTTGAAGGCTATTATGAGGTAATAGATAAGTCCGAACAGGCAAAGGCTATAAAAGAAAATTTAGTCTTTAGATGCAATACTGCCAGGGAGTATAAACAGGTATTAAATGTACTTAAGGATACCGCGATAAAAAAGGAAAATAAAGAGATTACAGCGATTTTTGAAGAATATTTTTCTGCCGAAGCTGCAGTGGGATACATCGAGGGCATAATGAAGAGCTTACTTACCAAGCAGCACTAAATGCTTAAATTAAAGGGAATTTATAAAACATGCTGGATAAGAGAAAAGGAATTATAACAATAAATAAAACGGATTTGGTATTTTTTTGCATTTCAGCCATCATGATTATGCCGACATATTTTACCAATAATGCAATAATGAAGCTGCTTGGAAATGCTTGTGCGGTTTTTGTATTCTATACTCTGTTTATACGTTATTACAAGCCTTCAAAATTTGCTTATACAATAGCAGCTTATTATATTTATATAGTAATAAACACCTTCTTAAATAAAAGCGGAGATATACATAGTATAATTTCTTCAGCCAAAGTGGTATTTATGGTAGGCTTTATAGACTATATGTTTGCTAAGCGCATGCACAAGGCGGTGGATATTTTATTTTATATAATATTTATATATGTTTTAATTGACTTTTTTTCTGTAATGCTGTTTCCTGACGGTCTGTATAAAATCAAGATAGAATGGAATCAATGGTCAAGCAGCGATTTTGCTCAGTGGATATTCGGGAATAAAAATAATCACGAATTCTGGTTTATTACTCTGCTTATGCTGGCATATATAAGATATTATTTGCTAGATACGAAAATAAGAAAATATTTGCTTATATTGATTGCAGCTATAAATATAATAACTCCTCTTGTACTACATTCAAGCACCTCGCTTACAGTATCGGTAATTGCAGTTTCAGGAATATATTTATCCCATGTAAAATCTAAAATAAAAATCAGGATAGAGCCCTATATAGTGCTGGCTGTCTATGCGGTTGTTACGATGCTGATTGTTTTGGGAAGTGTATCCTTTTTAGCTCCGGTTGTCAAAGGACTGTTTTCTAAAGACTTGACGTTTTCAAACAGAACCTCAGCTTGGGAAACGGTTTTGACCTTAATACCTCAAAAGCCCATATTCGGCTTCGGAGATTTATCAAATGCCGATGCAATCTCAACGCTTGGAAGCAAAGCCTTTGTCAACTCGCATAATCAGTGGCTGGAAATCTTTTGGCAGGGAGGTCTGGTATTATTTTTAATTACTGTTTTTTTAATAAATATTGTTATCAGAAAATTAAAGAAATGCTTAAATATCGATTTTGTAAATACACTTATAATTATACTGACTGCATATTTTATAGAAATGATTTTTGAGGTAGGCTTAGGCAATGTAGTTGCATGGTGCCCGCTGCTGTTTTGCTATTATGCCGTAAACCTAGAAAAAGCCGCTATGGAAAAGAGCGAGATAAAAAAGACTGATATGGCAAAAGCCCCTGTAGACAAACTGACAACTGATTAAGGTCTTTGGATATTGGCACACGATTAATAGTGAATACTTTTAAGGACTAATCTAAGATTAGAGCCATTCAGTATAAAATTATATAAAAAAATTATAAAGGAGCTTTGCATCAAATGTCGGGAAATAATATTAAGCTTGCAAAAACTATACTTATAACAGGCTTTGGAGTTTTTATAAGCTATGTAATTAATTTTTTATTGACACCTTATATTACTGATAACGTGGGTATTGAAGCCTATGGCTTTGTATCAATAGCAAAAACTGCGGTATCCTATGCAGAAATAGTTACAGTTGCACTTACTACCTTTGTGGTGAGATATATTTCCATATCCTATCACAAGGGAGATATGCAGGAAACAAGAGAATATTATTCCTCCTCCGTATTTGGCTGTCTGCTGATTTCAGGCACTATTTTTGTTATAGCCTTGCCGATAATCTATAAGCTGGAGCATCTGCTTAATATTCCGGCAAGCCTTGTACCTTCAGTAAAGCTGCTTTTTATAATAGTATTTTTGAATTTTATCCTCACCACTATTATCACACCCTTAAGCGTGGCGAGCTATATAAAGGATAGGCTTGATATTGCGGGAATAATAAATATTTTATCCTATCTATGTGATGCTGCTGTATTAATTATAATGTTTTTAAATTTTGAGCCTGCTATATGGTTTGTAGGGATAGGCTCACTGACGGCTTCAATTATAAAGGTGCTTGGAAATCTGATTCTTAAAAATAAGCTCACTCCTCAGTTGCACTTTCAAAAGGCGGCAGCTTCTTTAAAAAAGGTGTTGCAGATGACTTCAAACGGCATCTGGCAGTCCATCAACAGTATGGGAAATGTATTGAACAGTGGACTGGACCTTATAGTTTCAAATCTTATGCTGTCTGGAGTTCAAACCGGTCAGATTTCCGTTACCAAAACTATAGTAACCATGTTTTCCATGCTGTATCAGGTGGTATTTAAGCCTTTTCAGCCTCGGATGATAAAAAGCTATGCCACCGGAGATATGGATTTATTTATGAAGGACGTAGCTAAAGCGATGAAAATCTGCGGCTATTTCTCCAATATAGCTTTTGCAGGCTTTGTGGCACTTGGACCGCTGTATTATAAGCTTTGGCTTCCCTCACAGGACACTGACCTTTTATACCTGCTTACTGTAGTCAATATATGTACCTCGGTAACTGAGGGGATAGCTCACCCCATGTATTATATAAGCACCCTGGCTTTAAAAAAGAGAATGCCTTGTATAATTACCGTACTGGGAGGAGTGGCAAATACTGCGGGCATGTATTTTCTATTAAAATATACCAAGCTTGGACCTTATGCAATAGTGCTGACCACCGCAGTAATTATGACTCTGATAAATCTGATATTTACTCCTATTTATGCCGGCTACTGCATAAAAATAAAGGCTTTCAGATTTTATAAGGTAATAGTGTTTCACCTTATATCTTCCGCTTTAATGATAGCGGTATTTAAGCTGATAGCCGCTCTTATAAAGCCACAGGGCTGGCTGATGCTGATACTCTGTGCTTTTATAATGGAGGGAGCGGGAGCGCTGATTCATATTTTGGTAATGGACCCTAAAAAGGCTTTAAAATATGTTAATAAAGGAAAGTAGCTTTTAGAGAAAATATACATATTTTAATCTGCATGAAAATACAGCTCAGCACAAAAAAAATACCATTCAGCACAGAGCTATTGCCAATTCATTACTACAGTCGTACAATCTGCTGGAAAGTAAATACTGTCAAGAAAGGGGAGCAGAATGCTGGGAGTTAAAGTTAAAAATATTAAATTTAAAAATGAATATACCTTGGAAGAGCTCTATAATGCAATTAAAGACCAAAGCTTCAGTGCCGGTACTCCTTCACTTACCAAACACGGTATGAATGTGGTAATCACTTTTCCACCACTGGACCGACAAAATCAGGTATGGATAATGAAAGTAGGTTTAAAGGAGCGTTCTTCTAAGTTTTCTATTCAAAAAGGCGAGCAGGCAGGTCTTGGTAATGCAGCCGGCAATATGGCAATAAATGAGTTGACTGGTGGAATTTTCGGAATATTTAGCGTTTTTGGCAAAAATGTCAAAAAATGTGAACAATTAGTTGAAGCTACTGCAAAAGAACTGGAAACAATGAATTTATAGTAGGGGTTTGGGGTTGACAAAACCTTAAGCCAAAAACAAACTGTATGCAATAAAAATTATGTAAAATGTCCGGCATCTGCATCGGGCATTTTATTATTATAAAGAAAGGGGCTATCAAAATGACACGAAAAATTCATTTTTCATTATTTTTAATACTATGTTTGAGTTTTTTGCTTTACGCCTGTGATGACGAGCCAGATGAAAACAGTATTGATAAGAAAAACACAACTAATTCGGTTGTTTCAGAAGGAGAATCCTGGGTATTTTATTGGTACCTTTGCGGAAGTGATTTGGAAAGCGAGTACGGCTGTGCAAGTCTTGACTTGGAAGAGCTTACCAGTGTAGCTCTTCCGGAAAATGTCAGTGTTGTATTTGAGGCAGGAGGTGCAGGCAGTTGGTATAATGACTTTGACCCGGAGGTACTGACTCGGGGAATATACAATTCCGAAGGCATGAAAATACTGGAAGAACTTCCCTCTGCCGACATGGGTGAACCGGAGGTATTATCTGATTTTTTGAGCTACTGCAATACAAATTTTCCTGCCGACCACAGAGCAATAATTTTTTGGAATCATGGCGGCGGAAGTGTTGCTGGTGCAGCCTTTGATGAGATTTATGATTCTGATTCCATAAAGATTCCCGAATTAATACAGGCTCTTTCAGCAACCGATACCGGCAGCAAATATGAGCTTATCGGCTTTGATGCCTGCTTAATGGCAACGATTGATGTCGCTGATGCCTGCGATGAGTTTGCCGATTATCTTGTCGCCTCTGAGGAATTTGAGCCGGGATGCGGCTGGAGTTATGATGCTTTTATGGAAGAACTGACAGAGAATACCTCCATAAACGGTGCCGAGCTTGGCAAGATTATTTGCGACAGTTATTATGAAGGCTGCTCTGAAATTTTACAAGAGGATGCCGCCACCCTTTCGGTTGTAGACCTTTCTAAAATTCCCGAACTGGTAAAAGCCTATGACTCAGCCGGTGCAGAAGCCTTGATTATGGCAGGAAGCAGTGATGACAGCTCTTATTTCAATGAAGTTGCACGCTGCGCTTATTCATCTGAAAATTACGGTGGAAATAACGATTCCGAAGGTTATACAAATATGGTTGATATAAGTGATTTTATTAATAATAGCATGAAGGAAGAGCTGCTGCCGGCATCCGGCGAAAGAGTGCTTACCGCTTTGGATAATGCAGTCATATACAAGGTCAACGGACCATTGCGAAGTGGCTCCGGCGGTCTTTCCTGTTATTATTCATACGATGGCAGCTATGATGACTTTATGGGCTTTTCCGAGTTGGATACCAGCCGGGCTTTCGGCTATTATTTTGATTATATGCTTACCGGAGAACCCTCCGAAGAGATGTATGACTACGCTTTACAGGCTGCTCCCAAGGTATATTCCGAAGAAGATACAATAAGTGAACTGACACCGGTTACTACTATAAATTCCAAAGAGCTTGAAGATTTTCCGGTAGAACTTGGCGAAGACGGTTTTGCCACATTGAACTTAGGTAAAGAAACCGCCGACAATCTTTCAGGCATTTACTTTCAACTTGCTTATGTGGATGATGAGAATAATATGGCAATCTTTCTTGGAGAAGACAACGACTTGGATAGTGACTGGGAAAATGGTATCTTCAAGGATAACTTTCGTGGTGTTTGGGGCAGTATAGATGGCTGTCTTGTATATATGGAGCTTTCTGATGAAAGCGAGGATTATCAAATCTATGCCGTACCGGTTTTACTTAACTCTGAAGAATACGTATTATCTGTAAGTTATAACTATGATTCTCAAGAATATAAAATCCTGGGTGCAAGAAAGGAAATCGACCAAAACGGCAAGGCTGACAAATTTTTGAGACACTTGCAAACCGGTGATGTAATCGAGCCTATTCACTATGTTATGCCGGATCTTGAAAATTCCGAAGATATACAAACTCTTTCCGTTGATAAAATCACCGTTACCGATGATACCAAATTTGAAGAAACAGAGCTGGGAGACGGAAAATATTTTTTGATGTTTGAAATGAAGGATATGCGTAATCAAAGCTATAACTCACAAATAGTTATGTTTGATGTGGAAAATAATGAGATTACAATCAGTAATTAAGTAACAATGAAGGTATGTAAAGTTAAAGGTAGGGGGTGCTGCTCCATAGATGAGTAATCATCTATTTTGTGGCACTCCTGTTTTTTGCTGTAAAATGCCAATCTCCATTTTGATTTAACTCTATCAGGTTTTCTTCTTGTTTAGAGCTTTAAACTGGAGTCGCCTGAAAAACATATAATTTTGACACCTACAATAGAATGTGCTAAAATTAAGTTTCAGATTAAAGATTAAACAGGAGATTAAAAGCGAGAAACATGGGAAAGATTAGTGTAAGCGAATGTGATATAGAGGGACTTTATGTCATAGAGCCGAAAGTATTTTATGACAGCAGAGGCTATTTTATGGAAAGCTATAATCAAAGGGATTTTTACGAAGCAGGTCTTAAAATGGACTTTGTACAGGATAATCAGAGCCTGTCTGTAAGGGGAGTGCTCAGAGGTCTGCATTTTCAGAGGGAGCATCCGCAGGGTAAGCTTGTCAGAGTGCTGAAGGGCGAGGTGTTTGATGTGGCGGTTGACATCAGAAAAGGCTCCAGGACTTTCGGAAAATGGCATGGAGTAGTATTAAGTGCCGAGAATAAAAAGCAGTTTTACATATCTGAAGGCTTCGCACATGGATTTTTGGTACTTTCTGAAGAGGCTGAGTTTGCATATAAATGCACTGATTTTTATCGCCCCGATGACGAGGGGGGTATACTTTGGAATGATAAGGAGATTGGAATAGACTGGCCCTTGGCAGAGGAGATTAAGCTTATAATATCAGAAAAGGATATGAAGTGGAAGGGACTTAGTCAAACCTGCGGGTTATAGCTGATTGGTGAATAATGAAAGATTTGATGGCTATTTTAACAGAGGCGATTAAAAAAAGGAATCTAATATGGGATTTGGCAAAGGCCGATTTTAAAAAACGCTTTGTCGGGTCCTATTTTGGCGTGGCGTGGATGTTTGTACAGCCCATAGTTACCGTACTGATTTATTTTTTTATATTTCAGATGGGCTTTAAGAGTGTTCCGCCCATAGACAATACTCCTTATGTGCTTTGGCTCGTACCCGGTATAGTACCCTGGTTTTATTTTAATGAAGCTTTGAATCTCGGTACTAACTGCCTTCAGGAGTATGATTATCTTGTGAAAAAGGTAGTGTTTAATGTTGCTATCCTGCCGATTATAAAGCTTATTTCCTGTCTTATGGTTCACATGGTATTTATATTTATAATGACAGGGCTCTTTTTTGCTTATGCCAGGCTGCCTATGATAAGCTGGCTGCAAATTGCGTATTACAGTGTCGCCTTATCTGTGCTGATTCTTGCATTTACCTATATCACTGCAAGCATAACTGTATTTTTTAAGGACATGGCTCAAATAGTAAATATTACGCTACAGTTCGGGATGTGGCTGACTCCTATAATGTGGTTTCCGACGATGTTTGAGGAAAGACCGCTCTGGATAGACTCCGCACTTAAGATAAACCCGGTGTATTATATAGTTACAGGCTACAGGGACAGTATGCTTACCGGCGACTGGTTTTTTGAAAGACCGCTTTTAAGTATATATTACTGGATATTTACACTTAGCCTGCTTTTAATTGGAATAAGGCTTTTTAACAGGCTTAAACCCCATTTTTCGGATGTACTGTAATTATAAAATAATGTATATAATACTGTAGATTATCAGAGCTGCTCAGGCAGAATCAATTAAACCTGAACTTAGGAGAATAAAAATTTATGGACAAGGCTTATGCCATAGAATTGGAAGATGTAAAGAAAATATATAAATTATATGATAAGCCTATAGACAGGCTTAAAGAAGCTATAAACCTTACTCATAAGGTATATCATAAAAAGTTTTTTGCTCTTAACGGAGTGAGCTTTAAGGTAGAAAAAGGGACTACGGTAGGGATAATAGGCACCAACGGTTCGGGAAAATCGACGATACTTAAAATTATATGCGGAGTATTAAATCCAAGCGGAGGAAAGATAAGGGTAGAGGGCAATATCTCGGCACTGCTTGAGCTGGGAGCAGGCTTCAATATGGATTATACCGGGATTGAAAATATTTATATGAATGGAACTATGATGGGCTTTTCAAAAGAGGAGATGGAGGTTAAGCTCCCTGAAATATTGGAATTTGCCGAAATCGGAGATTTTGTCCATCAGCCTGTAAAGACCTATTCGTCAGGTATGTTTGTAAGACTTGCCTTTGCCCTTGCTATAAATGTGGAGCCCGAGATACTTATAGTTGATGAGGCACTCAGCGTAGGAGATGTGTTTTTTCAGGCAAAGTGCTATAAGCGCATGGACGAGATAAGAAAAAACGGGACTACAATCCTTATGGTAACCCATGATATGGGAAGTATAATAAAGTATTGCGACAAGGTGGTTTTACTAAATAAGGGCTCTTTTATAGCAGAGGGAAGCCCGGGAAAAATGGTAGACCTTTACAAAAAGATTCTGGCAAACCGTCTTGATGATTTAGGCATGGAGCTTGATGAAGACTGTGAGGCGGAGTTTAAGGAAAAGTCTGATAAAACCGATGAGTCCGAGAGTGCCGGCAAGGCAAATAAGAATCAGCACAGCAGTCAATATCAGGACTTGCTTATGAAGGATAAGATGGCATTAAATCCAAGCCTTACCGAATATGGCGACGGCAGAGCCGATATATATGATTTTGGTATAATTGATGAAAAGGGCGAGGTATCAAATCTTATATTAAAGGGTGAGGAATTCACTATAAGAGAAAAAATAAGATTTTTTGACAATATACAGATGCCCATCTTTACCTATACTATTAAAGATAAAAAAGGTACCGAGCTTACAGGTACAAATACCATGTTTGAAGGCTGCGATATAAAGCCTGTAAAGGCAGGGGATACCTATGAGGTGGAGTTTAAGCAAAAAATGACGCTGCAGGGAGGAGAATACCTGCTTTCAATGAGCTGTACAGGTTATGAAAACGGTGTACATACAGTGTACCACAGACTCTATGATGTTACCGGCATAACCGTAGTTTCAAACAAAAATACTGTAGGTGTTTATGATATGGAGCCTGAGGTAAGCTTAAAATTTACTGAAATTAAAAACTGAACCGACAGGGAAAATCTCCCGCTTTAAAAGCACGAAGCTTTAAGCGGGGGAGCAGATTAAATAGATTGGATTATGGATAAAATAAGAGAAAATATGACTGAAGATAGAGCACAAAGTAAATACGGAGGCTTTGCCAACCTTATAAAAGCCTATGGCAATGATGAAGCTGCACTTTTAAAAGACAATCCCTCTTTAAACAACCTGTATATGTTTTCTAATCAGAGAGCAGGTATTGCTGAATGGCTTAATATAAAGCCGGATTCAAATATACTGCTCCTAGGCTTTGAGAGTGTGGCACTTACAGAATATTTGCTTAAGAACGCAAAAGAACTTTACATATGGGACAAAGAAGGATTCTTTGAAGAGGTTTTAAGAACCGCATTTAGCGAGGATAAGAAACTCATAAAATTTAATGCTGCATTTAAAAATCAAGGCACAGAAATTAAATTTGATTATATTATAGCTGCTTTTAATCCTGATATCAGCCCCGCTGTTAATGTTAAAACCGGTTTTAGTGATTTAAAAGAGCTGCTTTCAGACAACGGAAGATTTATATTTGCTGTAGATAACAGCTACGGCATAAAATACCTGCTTGGTGCAACGCCTGATGAATATGTACTTAGCAGGAAGGAGCTTGCTTTAAAATTTGAACAGGCAGGTTTTGGTGAATTTACTTTTTATTATCCGGTATCAGATTACAGGCTGCCCTTAAGCTTGTATTCAGATAGATACCTGCCTAAAAAGGGAGATTTATCAAGTGATTTGCCAGCTTATGATTATCCTGATGTGGCAGGTCTTTCAATTTCCAGAAAGCTTGATGAAGTATGTGAGAAGGGAGATTTTCCATTTTTTGCAAATTCGTTTATAGCAGTGAGCGGAAAGGCTTTGGATACGGTTTTTGTAAAATATAATAGAAACCGCAGAGATAAATATCAGATTTGTACTTCAATAGAAGAAAAAGACGGTATAAGGTCGGTAAAAAAGACCGCACTTTATAATTCCGGAGCGGAGCATATACTTTCATTTAAAGCTAAATATGAAAGGCTTTTAGCAGAGGGAAGTGGTATCTCCTATCTTGAGGCTGATATAAAATATAATTCGTACAAAGACAAATACGAAGCAGCCTTTGAATTTATAGAGGGTGAGAATTTAAGTGAAAGGCTTGGAGGCTTGGCAAAGAACGGATATATTCCGGTTGATGAGATTAATAAGGCCTTTGAGAAGATTGACAGGGGCATAGGCACTTCAAATATGGATTCCATATTTGATAATTTTATTTACTGCGGTGATACTCTGTATGGTATAGACTATGAATGGGTCGAGGATAAAAAGCTGCCGCTTTTGTATACGAGATACAGGGCGCTGCATGAATTTTTTATAAAATTCGGTGCAGATATGGAAATTAGTGAAACTGAATTTCTTGCCTTATTTAATATCCCGGAGAAAAATATTCCCCTGTATGAGGAGCTTGAGAGGGCTTTTCAAAGCAAGGTTCACGGGGATATACAAAAAATTTATCTTGATAATTACAGAGTTGAGGTAAAGCCGGTAGGAGAATTTATCAAGATGGAAAAAAAATATGGCTATATGGCAGAGCGAAACAGAATTTTAAAAGAGGAGCTTTATGAGCAGTCAGATGCACTCAGAAAGCTTAGGGAGATAAAACAGCTCACTGATAATCATGTAAGAAATCTTGAAACAATTATAGAGATTTTAAGGCATGAAAATGGAGAGATAGCAAAGACTCTGGCAGACCGTGAAGCACATGAGGGAATTTCATATAAGCTTAAAAGAAAGCTTTCCGGCAGATTTAACAGAATGTTCCCCAAGGGTACGGAAAGACGCAGAAGATTTTCATACATGACCCATCCTGTAAAATATATCAGGCTGATAAGCTCAGATAAGGGAAGAAATCTTATTGAGGGAGAAAGGAGGATAGGCGAAATCTACAGGAAATACGGGAAGCTGATATTTAAACAAGAAGAAAACCCCAAGGTAAGTATTATAATACCGGTATATAATCAGATAAATTACACCTATGCCTGCCTTATATCCATTCTGGAAAACACAGATAATATAAGCTACGAAGTGATAATAGCAGATGATGTATCAACTGATGCCACTAAGGAGCTGTCCAGGTTTGTAGAAAACATTGTTATCAGCAGAAATACAAAAAATCAAGGCTTTCTTAAAAACTGCAATAATGCGGCAAAGCTTGCCAAAGGCGAGTATATAATGTTTTTAAATAATGATACCAAGGTTACAAAGGATTGGCTTTACTGGCTGGTAGACCTTATGGAGAAAAATTCTCAGGCAGGTATGGCAGGTTCGAAGCTTTTGTATCCTGACGGCAAGCTTCAGGAAGCCGGAGGCATTATATGGAGTGACGGCTCCGGCTGGAATTATGGAAGAAATGACAACCCGAATAAATGCCAGTACAATTATGTAAGAGAAACCGATTATATATCGGGGGCGGCAATTATTATAAGACATAAGCTGTGGAAACAGATAGGCGGATTTGATGAAAGATTTGCTCCGGCATACTGTGAAGACTCGGACTTTGCTTTTGAGGTGAGAAAGGCGGGATATAAGGTATTATATCAGCCGAAATCAGAGGTAATACATTTTGAAGGAGTTTCAAACGGTACTGATGTAAATGGTACCGGGCTTAAGCGCTATCAGGTAGAAAATTCTGTTAAATTAAAGGAAAAATGGCAGGACGAGTTTAAAAAACAGTTTGCAAATACGGGCGGTACTAACATATTTAAAGCCAGAGAAAGAAGCAGGGATAAGAAAATAATTCTCTTTGTGGACCACTATGTGCCTACCTTTGATAAGGATGCAGGCTCAAGAACCACCTTTCAGTATATTAAGCTGCTGATTAAGAAAGGCTTTATCATAAAATTTTTAGGAGATAATTTTTCCAATGAGGAGCCCTATACGACTGCTCTGGCTCAGTTGGGCGTTGAAGTGCTTTACGGAAATGAGATGCAGAGCGAAATAAGGGAATGGATACGGAAAAATTCCAGAGATATTCACTTAATCTATCTGAATCGACCTCATATAGCACTTAAGTATATTGATTTTATTAAAACACATACTGAGCTTAAGGTGATATTTTACGGGCACGATTTGCATTTTCTTCGTGAGTACAGAGAGTATGAGCTTACTGGAGATGAAAGTAAAAAGGAAAGCAGCGCTTATTGGAAAAATATAGAATTTGAAATCCTGAATAAAGCCGATATAAGCTATTATCCTTCAAAGACTGAAATCAGAGCCATTTGCAGCATAAACCCCTATCTTGAGGTTAAGGCTATAACTGCTTATGTATATGATAATTTCATAGAAAATATAGAAAAAGATTTTACAAAAAGGGAGGGAATAGTATTTGTGGGCGGCTTTGCTCATCCCCCCAATACTGATGCGGTCAAGTATTTTGTAAATAAAATATGGCCCTTAGTCAGAGAAAGGCTTAAAGTTAATTTTTACATAGTCGGCTCTAAGGCGGGAGAGGAAATCACCGCCCTTAATGACCCTGAAAACGGCGTTATAGTAAAGGGCTTTGTATCAGATGAAGAGCTGGACAGCCTGTATAGAAACTGCAGAATTGCTGCCGTACCTTTAAGATACGGTGCTGGAGTAAAGGGCAAGGTAATAGAGGCGCTTTATTATGGAGTTCCGGTAGTAACTACTGAGGTAGGAGCGGAGGGCATACCCGAAGCTGATAGAGTTATGAAAATTGCAGACAGGAACAGGTCTTCAGGTGAGGATTTATTTTCTGATATGCTTGATAAGGTTTCTTATGAGGGTTCTGAAACAATGCCGACTGCAAATCCTGATACGGATTACACGGCTTCAGCCTTTGCGGATATTATCACTGAGCTTTATAATAATACGGAGGAGCTTGAGAAGATGAGCGATAAGTCTGAGAAATATATAAGAAAGTATCACAGTATTGAGGCGGTTTGGAATATTATCAAAGAGGACTTTGAGTAAGAGCTGCGGTAAATATAGGTATTTATGGAATTTAGGCTAAAGTATTGAAAGCTGGAGGGCATAAAATCATCTGTTCAGATGATTTTATGCCCCTCCCAGTCTTAAGCCGGAAAAAATTGCAGCTTTATAAATACAGCTTTGACTACTTTGTAGCAGCTTTTTTTAAAATCTTACAGTATAAAATACTTTGCGGCAAAGAATAAACCGAGTACTGCCATCAGCGGAGTGATTTTTTTAGCTTTGCCGGTAAAAAGATTAATTATTACGTAGGAAAGAATTCCCATGGAGATTCCCTCTGAGATGCTGTAAAATAAAGGCATTGCGAGGATACATATATAGCAGGGAATAGCTTCTCTGAAATCTGATAAATCTATATTTGTTATATTTGTAAACATATAAAAGCCTACTACTACCAGTGCCGGTGCAGTGGCAAAGGCAGGTATTGCCAAAAATATTGGAGAGAGCAAAAGAGAAAGCCCGAAAAGCACCGCGGTGACGACTGCAGTAAGTCCGGTACGTCCTCCTTCGAGCACTCCTGAAGCGCTTTCTACAAAAGTGGTGGCAGTAGAGGTTCCAAATACTGCCCCTAAGGTAGTGGCAACCGCATCCGCAAGCAGAGCCCCTTTGATCCTTGGCAGCTTTCCTTCTTTGTCAAGCATGCCGGCTTTTGAGGAAACTCCTATAAGGGTACCTATAGTATCAAACATATCGACAAATAAGAAAGCAAAAACTACCGGGATAAAGTCAAAGGAGCGTACTGCGCCTAAGTCAAATTTAAAAAGGATAGGTGATATTGAGGGGATTAGTATGCCGCGTGAAAAATCCGGAAGCAGACTGTAAAAACCAAGCTCAGGATTAGGAATATAAATGCCTGCAAACTGACAGACAATCCCGAGTACCCAGGTGATAAGGATGCCGAGCAGTATATTTCCTTTTATATTGTTAATCACCAGAATTGAGGTTATTAAAATACCTGCCGAGGCAAGTATTACCCCTACGCCTACATCATTCATAGTAGCACTTACAGAGTTGACTGCATTATATTTATCAAGAGAAAACAGCCTGACAAGTGTAGAGCCTGCTATTATAATATTTGCATTTTGCAGCCCTATAAAGGCAATAAAAAGTCCTATGCCTACGCTGACCGCTTCCTTTAAATTTTTAGGAATAGCATTAAATATAGCTTCACGTATATTTGTAACGGAGATAAGTATAAAGATTATACCTTCGACTAATACGGCAGTGAGTGCTATCTGCCAGCTGTAGCCCATAGATTTCACTACTGTGTATGCAAAGTAGGCATTAAGTCCCATCCCCGGTGCTATTGCAAAAGGATAGTTGGCAAAAATTGCCATAAAAAGTGTGCCGAGACAGGCTATAAGTGCGGTGGCGGTAAATAATGCACCGGCATCCATTCCGGTGCTTGAAAGCACTGAGGGGTTTACTGCAAGTATATAAGCCATAGTCATAAAAGTGGTGATGCCGGCTATAACTTCTGTTTTGACATCTGTTTTGTTTGCTTTGAGCTTAAAGGCTTTTTCAAGAAAGTTTTGTATTGAATCCATAAATTTTTCCTCCCTTTATAGATAGTATATTTTGTTTAAGCAAGCGGATTGCAGGACTGCAAATATCCTCCTTGCCCGATACAGACAGGCTCTGTATATTAAAAGTACAAAGCCTTAAGCAGAGGTCCTGCCTGCATATAGCTTACAGTAAAAAAGAATACCATAATAAAGCCCTATATGCAATAATTGTTATGATAGTTCTATTAATAAAGCATTGCCCTAAATCCTCTATAATGTTAAAATAAAGGAGCAAAAGCACGAAAGGAATAGTAATAGAGCTTGGAAAACTATAATTTAACGAAAGAACATACTTTTTCAATATCAGCGTATAAAGAGTCCCCCTATCTAAAAGCCTGTGTAAAATCACTGCTTGCTCAAAGTGTAAAGACTAATATTATAATATGCACCTCAACTCCCAACAGCTATATAGAAAATATTGCTGACGAGTTCGGGCTTAATTTGTATATAAGAAGGGGAGAAAGCGCAATAGCGAGGGACTGGAATTTTGCTTATGAAAAAGCGGATTCAAGACTGGTAACTATAGCTCATCAGGATGATATTTACAGTAAGGATTATGTAAAGACCTTATTTCTAATGAAGAAGAAATACCCTGATATGGGACTTTTTAATACGGCTTCGGCAATTATCAAAAATGGAGAATTAAAATATTTTAATGAGGCACAGCTCATAAAAAAGCTGCTGAGACTGCCGCTCAGGATTAACAGGCTCAATCATATAAGCTTGATAAAAAAGCTTGCAGTAAGCTTCGGCAATCCTATTATATGCCCTTCCTGCACTTATGATAAGACAATATATAAGGAGTTATATTTTAACCCAAATTATAAGTTTGTGCTTGATTGGGATATACTTACTGAGCTGGCTCATAAAAAAAGCAGGTGGGTCTGTGTGGAAAAGCCTCTGATAATGTACCGGATTCATACAGCTTCAGCTACCAGGCAAAGTATTGAAGATAATTCAAGGATGGAGGAGGAGAGCGTTATGTTTGACAGACTGCTTCCTTATTTCCTTTCGGAGCTGGTAAAAAAAGCATATAGGAGGTCATATAATGCATATTCATAATAAAAGGGCTGCCTGTTTAGCGGTCTCAGTATTAGTGCTGATTTTTATAATAAGCTTAATACTGAGTTATATAAGCATTAAAGAAGTGCTGAGCTTTTATCAATTATATAAAAAGCTCTTGCTTCCTGAAACCTTAAACATGATGCTTGAAACTGGGATGCTGTTTACCGGCTTTTGCCTGTGTGGGCTTACCTTAAAAAAGACTAATATAAGATATACTGCTTTTATATTGACAGCTTCGGCATTTCTATGGCTTCACAGGATATTTTTGCCTGTGGCGGCTTCGGCGTTATTTATAATAGGCTTGATTATGCTTGGCGAGCTTGTGCTTGCAGCTGCAGGCAGACGTACTGTTGAAAGAGCTTTAAGGCTGCTGCATAATTTTGTGGCAGGTGCTTCAGCTTATATCAGCTCTATATGCGTGCTGTCCCTTTTTAAGCTGGGAAATATGAAATACATCTATATTTATACCCTGTGCTTATTTGCAGGCTCTACATTTTTATTAAATAGGTTAAAGCTTTCTCCTTTAAAAGAGGCGGGGCTTAAAGGACAGATTCAGGCTGTTACAGACAAGACAAGATTTAAAAAGGATAATAAATTACATACATTAATCTTTTGTGCTATATTAACAATGCTGTTGCTGCAGGCAGGCAGAATTAATATAGCACTTGATTATGATTCGCTTCATTATGGCTTGCGGACACCTTATATTCTGAATAACGGTTTTGGTATATATGAACATCTCGGTCTGGCAAATGATGTTTATTATTATCCTAAGGGGCTTGAAATACTTACTATGCCGCTGAATATTTCTGTAAGCTACGGCTTTATAATCGCTTTTTCCTGGTGGCTGCTTGCAGCCATGCTTTTTACCCTTTATGATATTGTAAGAAAAATTACCAATACTTCTTATGCTCTGTTTGCAGCAGGACTTGCCGCCTTTGTTCCGGGCATTATGAATATGGGAGTATCTGCAAAGACTGATATTATAACTCTCTTAATTCAGCTTATTTTCGTCGACAATATGATAAGCTATATTAGAAACAAGTATGTGCTGAATATAAAAAGCCAGGTCTTGAGCCATCTGATATGGGGATTTGCTCTTCTCTTATTCAGCCTTATATTTAAACCTACAAGCGTGGTCTTTTCCGGGCTTTTATTTATAGCTGCCGTACTAGCCGTATTTTATATAGCTTCAAAAGACCAAGCTATAAAGAAAGCAAAAAACTATAAAATCAATATAAAAGAATTTATAGTGCTGCTTCCTGTAAGCGCTTCATTTTTACTGGTAACATTAAGAACCTTGTTGATGACGGGCTATCCCATAACCTCGGCATATTCAGCATTTTGGCGCAAGCTCGGCATTCAAGCCCTCTATCCCTTTGCTTTTGAGGGATATTACAGCACGGGAAGCAATACCGGAGGCTTATCTGAAAAGATAAATCTTATAAAAAGGATAAGGGGGCTTTTTGTTTCTCCTATAGGTGAAGATATGGTGCATGTATTTATCGCCTTTGCAGGAGTGCTTATTATGGTTTTGATTGTGCTTATATTTCTTTGTGGTATAATAGCACGTAAAAAGTCTGATGCTCTTTCTTTATATATAAATATTAATTGTCTGCTGCTGATAATATCAAGCATACTTATACTGAGAATTATCTATCAGGTTGACGGCAACTACTTTATGCTTACTTATGCCTTGGTAATAATTGCAGCAGCGAATGCAGCCTACAGATTTTTTGGCACGGATAAGTCAAATAAAGTTAAGCCGGCTCTGATATTGGCACTGCTTCCTGCATTGGCTTGGGCATTTGCGATTACCTGTGTCACCAACTGGGCAGGAGCCTGCGGCTTTACTCCGCCTTTGCTTATACATGGAGGATTTTACAATCATCATAAGGCGGAATATATGCAGATGGAAAAAAACGGTACTGCAAAAATATCGGATTATCTGCAATATTTTCCGAGGGCAAGGGTAATAGCTATGGCAGACCGGCTTGAAGGACTTAATTTTAAATGCTGCGTACAAAGCTATACTGATGTGGTAGGCAGCGGAGGCAATGCGAGGCTGGTGCATAATCTTAAGAAATTTAAAAGATATCTGGACTTTGCAGGTGTGGAATACATCTATATTAACCAGAATTTTCTTGATGAGCATAGAAGAGCCTGTGAGGTGGAAAGGGATATGGTTAAAGAGGGCAGCCTTATGCTGCTGATAAAGTCCGGTGACAGCAAACTTTATAGATATATACATTTAGCTTTAGAATAAGGGAAGGAAATAAATTGGTAAAAACAGATGTTTGAAAGAGAGTTCAGCCTGGAAGAAAGAAATAATCTGCTTAAGGACAGTATTATAATCCTTGTAATGTTTGCGTTTGCTTTTGTAGTAAATACAGGGATTCGTATTTCCGGGCTTTATATGGACGACCTGTATATGTGGTCATGCTATGGCGAGCAAAGCTTTGTAGAATATGTATTTCCTGTAGGCTCTACCAGGTTCAGACCTGTGTACTGGTTTATTGCCTGGCTTGAGCTTGGAATTATAGGTAATAATATTACCTGGATAGTACCGTTTAATATTATATTTGCAGGGATAATCTCAGCATTTTTGTATTTATTTGCAAAACAACTTTCAGCTTCAAGAACGGTAGGTCTGATAGCAGGAATTATGTTTCTGTGTTCCAGATTTTCCTATTATAATATATCACAGCTGCTTGGACTGATGGAGGCTGTGTGCCTGCTCTTCCTTTTAATAATCGTATACAATTTATATAGCTGTCTTACAGAAAAAGAGCATAGTGTAAGGTTTGTAATTGCAGTTATATTTTATTTTCTTATATGCTTTACCCATGAAAGATATATGGCAATTCTGCCTATGTTTTTCTATGTGCTGTTTATAAAAAAAGAAAAGAGTATAAGGCTTTGGACTGCACCCTTTGCCGCCTTCGTGCTCGTGCAGATTGTAAGGCTTATGTCTACAGGTGCAGTCATGCCTGCGGGTACAGGCTCAACCTTTGTTAAGGACACCTTTAATCTGAAGGATTTTATAAAAAATCTGCTCGCCGAAATTCTATATATATTAGGCATCAATGCCGGACCTGAGCACCTTAACGGGATAACCTGGGCAGATACTAACATGATAATAAAGCTTTTTGTAGGAGGTGCGGCTTTAGCTCTTTTAATAATTATAATTATTTATATAAGAAATCAGATAACCCTGTTTATGCATCAGAAAATACTGAGCTTTGCTGCACATATAAGTCTTTTACTGCTTGGCACTATGGCAGGCTGTATTGTAGCTTCGGCGGTTACTATAAGGGTGGAGATGAGATGGGTTTATGCTCCTTATATGCTTGCGCTCCTGTGGCTTGCACATATCTATGGAACTATTAAAAAAGAAAAGGATGTAGATTTTACGAAAAAGATTCTCAGCATGGACATAGATATAAAAGAGTACCTGCCTTTTATACTTGTTTTAATATGGGCGGTGTTAATGCTTCCGGTAGAAATTTACGGCCATCTGAAATATGGAAATATATATCTTTTTCCAGATCAGAAAAGATATAATGCACTTGCCGATGAAACCTATGGTAAGTATGGAAGCAAGGTATTTGGCAAAAAAATTTATATTATAGGCAATCATTATGAGATGAGCGATTTCACCGCTAAAACCTTTTTTAAGGTTTTTGATCCCAAAAGAAAAGCGGAGGGCACAAGTGTAGAATTTGTGGAATCCTACCGTGATTTCGGTCAGGTGACTTCCAATATGCTGGTAATTGAGGAGGATGTGGCAAGCAATACCTTTGTTGATGTTACAGATATGATGAGAAGCGTAAAATGTGAAGCTGTAAGGGGATATTATGACGACGGCTGGCTTGATGAGGAGGCGGAGCTTAATATTATGGCAGGCAGAACCGGAATTATCAAGCTGGAATTTATGTATCCCGGAGAGCTTGAGGGCTATGAAAATATTTCTATGACTATGGACAACAGTGTACGTTTGGATTTTAAGCTTGAAAGTAATATTTCATATCATGAATTTGAAGTTAAGCCCTATGAAATAATTAATTTAAAAATCAAAAATAATTTTTATATGAAAGCTGCAGAGGAAAAACGAGGTGAAACAAATCTAAGCCTTTTAGTAAATATAGAATCAAACTAAAAATTACTCAGCTTGTTGCCGCAAAAATAATCTGCTTGAGGTTTATTATGGGAAAGAAATTTTTAGCGCTTATCTTGGCTTTAATGGGATTTTTATTTATAAGTGCCTACATAAGAGCTTGTACCTGTGATGTGGTTTATACGGATTATATCAGACTTGTAAACAGTTATCTGAATGATGTGTACAGCTTTAAGCCCTACCTGGGTGCCGATATATTTACAAGAATGCCGATAACTTATTTGCAGAGAATAATAAATGTAAGGGCTTTTGCCTACAGCACTCTGTTTGATATGATGCTTGGAGCGGCTTTTTTATCAGCCTCGGTGTTTTTTATACTGTACTATGCGGCAAAGAGAGGTTTTTCATATACTATGCTGCTTATCCTCGCTTTGATAGGTTTTTCATTAAATAAATGGGAAATGCTTATAAACGGCAGCGGCTGGGTACATTTTATGGCATTTGCGCTGTTTTTTTATCATTTTTATATATACGACAGAGGCACAGAAAGCAGAGCTGATTTTAATCTTAAATTAAATAAAAAAAATGAAGCAGACAGAAGGAAGCTGATTATACTTCCCTATATTATGCTTTTAGTTTCGGGACCCTATATTCTGATATATGCTTTTGCAATGTCGGCAGTTTATATGATAAAAATAATTGTCGCCTGTAAAGACCTGAAAAAAATAAAAGCTTCATTACAGGATAAGGCGGTATTAAATATAAAACTAAATACAATAAAAGCCGATATAAAATTCCACATCATATATTTTATAAATATATTTATCCCGACAGCAATATATGTTTACAGCAGAGCAAACTCGGTGGAAGAGCATGCCGGGGCTACACAGCTGCCCATTACCCAAGTGATTGCTTCCGACCCTCTGCTTTTAATCAGGCTCTTATTAAAATCTCTGGCATCGGTAATATTTGATAATGAGGTAATTAAAAAGGCGGGAATTTCAAATACAATATTGTTTATTACCGGAATTGCGGTGGGAATATTCTATATTTATGCACTTTATCTGAATTTTTATAAGGGGGTATTTAAAGCAAGCCTGCTCCCCGCCTGCCTTTTATTTGCAGGAATAGCTGCGCATCTGCTGGTGGTAATGTCAAGATGGATTTTTTTAAAGGACAGCTATGCTATGAGCTCAAGATATGCTTTGCAGTTTCAGTCCGGCACCTTGGGAATCTTATTAAGCCTGTATTTAAATAAGATAAAAAGACGAGAGGATTTAGCTGAAGAAAGCAGGCAAAAGAGCAGGAGGGCTAAAATTGCTGTCAGCAGTATCTGCTTATGCTTGATAATGGGCAATTTGCTTACCTGTTCAAATGAAATTCAAATGTCCGTATACAGGAAGGAAAACTTTGCGTTTAAAAAAGCGGCGGCATTAAATTATAATAAGCTTTCAGACAAAAAGCTTAAAGAGATTTTTCAATACCACGATTCTGTAAGGATACGGAAGGCTTTTAAAATTTTGCAGGAAAAGAAGTTAAATGTATTCAGGACAAAGCACCGTAAATAGAAGCAAGACAGGGAGGAAAGTATAGATATGTTTGAAAATATGACAAAGACTGAGGCTGAGCAGGAAATATTAAAGCAGGTAAGAGCTTACTGTGAAAAATATCATAATATCAGGAAGGAGTTTCAGCCCGGAGATAGAATTTCTTATGCTTCAAGAGTGTATGACAGTGAGGAAATGGTAAATCTTGTAGATTCTGCTCTGGAGTTTTGGCTTACAAGCGGAAGGTACACTCAGGAATTTGAAACAAGCTTTGCCGAATATCTGGGCATCAGGCATGCCGCCCTCGTAAATTCAGGCTCCAGTGCTAATCTTACCGCTTTTATGAGCCTTACTTCAGATATATTAAAAGAGAGGAAAATAAACAGAGGAGATGAGGTAATTACGGTCGCCTGCGGATTTCCTACTACAGTAACACCTATGCTGATATACGGAGCGGTGCCGGTATTTATAGATGTAACTATACCTCAGTACAATATAGATGTATCAATGCTTGAAGCGGCACTGTCAAAAAAGACCAAGGCTGTAATGGCGGCACATACGCTTGGGAATCCTTTTGACCTTGCAGCGGTAAAACAATTCTGTGATAAATATAATCTTTGGCTCATAGAGGATAACTGTGATGCACTTGGAAGCACTTATGAATATAAGGGCGAGGTTAAGCTTACCGGAACTATAGGAGATATAGGCACTTCAAGCTTTTACCCTCCTCATCACATGACTATGGGAGAGGGAGGAGCAGTGTATACCTCCAACCCTAAATTAAATAAGGTTATAAGGTCGGTAAGAGACTGGGGCAGGGACTGCTACTGTGATTCAGGCAAAGATAACACCTGTCGACATAGATTTGATGCGAAATACGGTGACCTGCCCTTAGGCTATGACCATAAATATGTATACTCACATTTCGGCTATAATCTTAAAGTAAGTGATATGCAGGCGGCTATAGGCTGTGCCCAGCTTAAAAAATTTCCGGAATTTGTAAAGAAGAGAAAATATAATCATGCAAGACTGAAAGCGTCACTTAAAGAAGTGGATGACCGCATTATCCTTCCTGAGCCCTGCAAAAATTCAGACCCCAGCTGGTTCGGCTTTCTTATTACCTGCAATGAGGGCATAGACAGGCAGGTACTGGTAAAAGGACTCGAAGCAAGAGGGATACAGACGAGAATGCTCTTTGCGGGCAATCTTATAAAGCACCCCTGCTTTAATTCTATGCGTGCTTCAGGAGAAGGCTACAGAGTGGTGGGACGGCTTGAAAATACTGACAGGATAATGCGCGATACCTTCTGGGTAGGGGTGTATCCAGGTATGAGCGAGCAGATGATAGACTATATGGCACAGAGTATTATTAAGATAGTAAAAAGTATGTAGCAGCCGGAGCCGGTCACTTTTCAGATAAATATAACGGCAGCCAGATTAATAATATATTGACGAGGTATATAATGGATAACGGATATGGGCTTTTAAAAGTCCAGCAGGCAAACCTTAAGATATTAAAAGAGATAGACAGACTTTGTAAAAAATATGATATATCATATACCCTTGATGCCGGAACTCTTTTAGGTGCGATAAGGCATAATGGCTTTATTCCTTGGGATGATGATGCCGATATAGCAATGACGAGAGCAAATTGGCAGCTTTTTAAAAGAGTTGCCCTGCGTGAGTTGCCGGAAGGAATCAGACTCATACTGCCGGAGGATTTAAAAGAGGGAAAGGCTTTTTATGATTTTACGCCGAGAGTGATCTATGAGAAAAGCAAAAGGCATGAGTCTGAAAGAGAAGATGCTTTTTATGAAGGCAAGCTCAATAAGCTTTGGGTGGACATATTTATTCTGGATGTACTGCCGGAAAATAAAGCCCTGGCTTTTTTGACAAAGGCTTTGCAAAAGATAATATATTTGTTTTCCATGGGGCATAGATATAAGCTGAATTATAAAAAGTATTCTCTACCGGAAAAATTTATCGTATTTATAATGTCGAAAATAGGGCATGTTTTACCAATGAGAAGCTTATTTAAAATGCAGAATTGGCTTTCAAAGCTTTTTGAAAATGTTAAAGGTAATAGCCTGTATTATAGTAATTATCAGCCGGATTATCTTTATGTTACCTTAAACAGAGAATGGATTAAAAGCACCTTTTACATTAAATTTGAGGACACCCTGCTGCCTGTAGCGGAAAACTATGAAGCTATATTGGGGATGGTTTACGGCGATTATATGAAGCTCCCTGCAAAGAGTGAAAGGAAACCTTCACATAAAAGTTTGGAGATTGAAGTATATGAGTAAAAATTTAGTTAAAAAGCTTTCTCTTATTGTATCTGTATATAATGAAGAGGAGGCACTTGAAAGCTTTTATAATGAGGCTCTGCGGTATTTAAAAAAGCTGGGCAGGGGGTATGAGATTCTATTTGTAAATGACGGCAGTATTGACGGAAGCAGGGAAATTCTTGACAGCATGGCAGCAGCAGACAAAAATGTAAAGATTATACATTTTTCCAGAAATTTCGGTCATGAAGCTGCCATGACAGCCGGCATAGACTATGCACAGGGAGATGCACTTATATGTATGGATGCCGACCTTCAGCACCCGGTTGCCTGTATTCCGCAGATGCTTGAAAAATTTGACCAGGGCTTTGATGTTGTAAATATGATAAGGACAGTAAATAAATCTGCCGGCAAAATAAAAAATATAGCTTCAAGCGGGTTTTATACTGTAATAAATCTGCTGAGTGATACTAAAATAGAGAAAAACGCTTCTGATTTTTTCGGAATTTCCAAAAGAGCTGCAGAGGTTTTGAGGAAATCTTATCGGGAAAAAATCAGATTTTTGCGGGGCTTTGTGCAAAATCTGGGCTTTAATAGGGTAAATCTTCAATATGAGGCAAATCAAAGAGTGGCAGGGCAGAGCAAGTATTCGATAAAAAAGCTTTTTAAATTTTCAATAAATGCAATACTCTGTTTCTCGGACCTTCCATTAAAGCTTGGGATATATGCGGGAATATCAGCAATATTTTTAGGCTTTATTGTAATGCTCTATACTATATATTCATGGGCGGCAGTCGGTACTCCGAACGGCTATGCGACTATTATAGTCCTTCTGTGCTTTATGTTTGCGGTGCTGTTTATAATAGTCGGGATTATAGGTCAGTACATAGGCATTATATTCAGTGAATTAAAGGACAGACCGATTTATATTATAGAAGAAGGCAAAAATATTAAAGTATAAAACACAGATGGTATTTAGAATGCGGCTTTTCTCCTGAAAGGAGAGGGAGATGAAAATCTATGAAGCAATATCCTCAAGAATAATGAATTTATGCTATAAAAGGGATATAACCTTGTATGAGCTTTCTAAAATATCAGGGATTCCGAAAACTACTTTAAAAGATATAGTTTCAATGAAATCCCAAAATACGAGAATAGAAAATGTCGAAAAAATCGCCGCTGCCTTTAACCTAAGCATACGTGATTTTTTCGACAATGATGTATTTGAATCAATGTAGTCAAGCAGCAAAGCGGACTGCAAATCTCTGCTTTATCTAAAAATTATAATAATCTACTGATTTTCCGGATAGTCTTTGCTCCTTGCCAAGTATTCGGAAGCGTCTTTAAAAAATCCGGCAATTATAAGTACAATAATTATACCTACGGGAAAAGCCGCAATTATTGAAACTGTCTGTAAATTTTCCATTGATTTTCCGGAAAAAATGAGTGTTATGGGGAAGAGTATTAATAATACAGCCCAAAACAGCTTGACTCTTTTATCAGGTGTTTCATCTGAGGTAAGATCATTATAGGAATATGAAGCTGCCACTATAGTAAGTGAATCAAAGGTTGTAGCATAAAAGGCTATCATTGCAAGTACAAGCAGTACCAATACAATATTTGGGAAGGGCAGCTTGTCAAATATAAAAAGTATGGTTTGATAAATATCGGCAGTCTTTTCATAAAAGCCTGTGATATTTACTTTATCCAGGATTTCCAGCCCAAGTCCATAATTTCCTAAAATTATAAAGGAGGTGAAGGTGCCGGAAAGCCCAAAAACATACCCTCCAATTACAGTCTGCTTCAGAGTACGCCCACGGCTGATGCTGCCTATAAAAAATGGAGTGGCAACACACCATACTATCCAGTAAGCCCAGTAAAATACAGTCCAGTCCTGTACAAAGCCGTTTTCTCTGGCAGAATCGGTGTAGGTGGAAAGCACGAAAAAGTTATTGACAAGATTGCCTATTGAAGAAATTCCGGTTTCTATAATGTATCGGGCTTTGCCTCCTCCTATCAGTACATATAAGAGCAGGGCAAAAAATATATAGGTACAGGATGAAGCGAGCAGCTCTACTCCTTTTAATCCGAAATAGGCACATACAGTATAAATAATACAGATTATCACAAGCAGCGTTATAGTGAGCAGGTTGGTCTGGGCTATGCCGAAAACCTTGCTTATAGCGCTGGAAAGCAAAGGAGTAGCCAGTGAAAAGGTGGTCGCAGTCCCGGCTATAAGAGCAAAAACCGCAGTAATGTCTATGAGCTTTCCGGGAAGCCGGTCGGCAAACTTTCCCAGTACAGGTCGGCACGCCTCTGAATAACGCTGTCTTTTGCATTTTTTTACATGGAGCATAAAGCCGAAAGCAGAGGCGAGTATGAGGTAGAAGCTCCAAGGAATCGGTCCCCAGTGAAAAAGAGGGTAGGTAGAAGCCCAAGTCTGCATATTGCCAAGCTCTGAAATATGCTTCTCTTTCGCATAAAGAATCCACTCACAAAGAGAATAAAAAAGAATATCAGCTGCCAAGCCTGCGGTGAACATCATGCTGCCCCAAGCAAAGAAAGAAAACTGAGGCTTTTTATCATTTCCGAGCTTTATCTTTCCATACTTTGAAAAAGCTATGTAAATTGATACAAGAAAAGCTCCAAGCCCTATCAGCAGATAAAAGGCTGAGAAAGTATCACTTAAAAAGCTTCGCAGGGCTTGAAGCACCGTGCTGGAAGCTTCGGGAAATTTTATAAAGATAACACATAAAGCTACTATGCTTATAAACGGGATAAAGGTAAGAGGGAAATCAAGACGTTTTATCAGCTGCTTTTTGTCATTGCCTGAGGTAGATGCATTCATAAGTCTTTGTTAATAATCCTTTCTATAAAAAATAGGGCTTGAAACTTTGTTCAAAATATGATTAAATTTAATTAATATTGAACATAATAACACAGATAGAAGATTAATGCAAGCATAATTTGGAAAATACCTGCCTCTATAAAATAATTGTCCTGACTGTACGGACTGATTTATTTTAGTAGATACTATTAAGATTTTCTGAAAATTATAAAAAATACTGTAAAAATTATTTGTTTTTGTATATAATATACTCTGTTGCAAAAGACGGGCTATAACTTATATTAAAATTTATCCACGCAGAAATATTAAAGCAAAAATCTTATATAGACTAAAAAGCTTATCTGGATTATAATATATGATTAATGCTTTTAAGTATTAATATATGATTAATGCTTTTAAGTATTAATATATGATTAATACTTTTAAGTATTAATATGTGATTAATGTAGAAAGGGAGCAGTACGGTATCGTGTAAAATATCGGCGGTATCTGTACTCTTGTAGGCAGACAAAGATTGTGCTTATGAGTTTAGGAGTAGAACTTATGAAAAAATTTAAAAAAGCGGCACTTATATTTACACTCGCTGCAGGTGTGACTTGTTTTATTACGGGTTGTACTGAAAAGGAGATAGTAAAAGCACAAAATTCGGCTTTAGAACCTGATTTCAAAATTAAGGATAATATTGTAATTGACTGGGAGCAGGCAAAAGAGGAATGTCAGGATGCACTTTCCAAAGAGAATTATCCCCAGGGAGATTATATTGATGTTGACATAAGGAGAGCGGAGAGCCAAAAGATTATAAGACTGATTTGGGTGCTTTCAGATGATGCCAATCAGCTTGAAGCACTTCAGTACGGACCGGCTTTTATTAAAGCTTTTAATGATGCTGTGGCAGTGCAGGATTTTTCAATTCAAAGCTCAAATGAGAATTATTACGGCGGGCTGTGGGACAGATATGCACTGGAGCTTGAAATATTCAGGGCTTCTGATATTATGGAGCCTGATAATTATTATGTAAATCAGGCTATGGATGCAGGCTCCAATGACCCGGTAATACCTATTATAAGAGGCCAGAATTCCGGTAATACAAGCAGTGAAGAAAGCAGCAAATCAAATTAGTATAATATTTGTATTAAACCGCTTTTGCAGTAAAAGTAATGACGTTGAGTAATATGGGTAATAAATGATAAAAGAAGGGAAACATTATATAAAAGTTATGAATATATTTAAGAAAATAGTTGCATTAAGCCTATGTCTGATAATATCATTTTTTACATTTATTAATATACGTGCAGACTCTCATGTAGTTTACACCGCTTCGGATTCAAAAGTTAATTACGGTCCGGGCAGTCAGCTGCTTGGCGGAGCGGAGATAATGCTGGTCAATGGTCAGACTACGAGTCAGATGATGAGTTATGTAATTACTGCAAAAACCGGAGAGGTGATAGTAGTTGACGGCGGTCTGCCTGAGGATGCGGACCATTTAAGAGAGATAATTAAAAAAAAGGGCAATAGAGTGAGCGCCTGGTTTATAACTCATCCGCACAGTGACCATGTAGGTGCTATCACCAAGATAATCAATGACGGCCTGGGTGATATGATAATAGACGGGGTGTATTACAATTTTTTAGAGGATGACTGGTATATAAGAAACGAAGCCTATCGTTCTCAGATGGTGCTTGACTGCAAAGCGGCTTTTGAAAAGCTTAATCCCGATACCAGACATTCCCAGGTAAAGCGAGGAGATGTTATAAGCATAGGGGATATCAAGGTAAATGTTTTAAACGGTCCTTACTTATTTGGTGTCAATTCAATAAATAATTCATCAATAGCTTACAGATTTGATATAGCAGGCACCAGAGTGCTATTTTTAGGCGATATGGGACCCGAAGCGGGGGAACAGCTTAAAAATGATGTGCCAGCTTTTGAACTTAAAAGTGATATAGTTCAGATGGCTCATCATGGTCAGTACGGTGTCAATGAGGATGTTTATAAAATTATAAATCCCATTGTCTGCATGTGGAATGCTCCCGAATGGCTGTGGGATAATAATAATGGCAGTGGAAAAGGAAGCGGCACCTACCTGACTTTACAGGTGAGGGAGTGGATGGATAAAATCGGCGTTAAAAAGCATTATGTAATGAAGGACGGGGATCAGATTATAAAGTAAATTAAAAAAGGAGGCAAAACTCCTCCTTTTTTGCACTGATACGACAGACAGGTTCTAACAAGACCGCATCAATTCACAACCCCAATAGCCCCAGCTGTCTAAATACTACAAAGAAAGCTCCTTACACTTCAATCTTTATAGCGCTTAGCTTTTTAGGCAAAGTGAGTTACAAATTTTACAGACGAGGACTGTTTGAGTGTCAGCTCGCCTGTTCTTTGGCGAACAAGCGAGTTCCGCAGTCTGTGAAAATTTGTCGAAGCTTTGACTAAAGAGCTGCTAATAAGATTGAGCTGCAAGGAGCTTTTAAACCCTACTCCAGCCCCTATCTCTTAGTCTAAGCTCTACAAACCTTCTGTAGATACCGTTCATATCCATAAGCTCTTTATGTGTGCCTCTTTCTGCTATATGACCCTCTGACACGAGCAGTATCTGGTCGGCATCCTTGATAGTATTGAGTCTGTGGGCTATAACCATTAAGGTTTTTCCCTTGCAGAGCTCGGAGATGGCTTCTTGTATAAGCCTTTCATTATCCGCATCTATACTTGCGGTTGCCTCATCAAGTATTACTATAGGTGCGTCCTTTAATATACACCTTGCTATGGAAATTCTCTGCCTTTCGCCACCGGAAAGAGTAGCACCTCCCTCACCTATTACTGTATCGAATCCGTTTTCAAGTTTACTTATAAACTCATAGCACCTTGCCTTTTTAGCCGCTGCTATAACTTCTTCTTGACTTGCCTCCGGTCTTCCCATGGCTATGTTATTGTAGACAGTATCCTGAAATAAATAAACTTTCTGAAATACCATGCTGATATTGCTCATAAGCTCGGAAAGAGAAACTTTTCTTATATCCCTTCCTCTTATAAGTATCCTGCCCGATGTTACATCCCAGAATCTGCTGATTAAAGAGGCTATAGTTGACTTGCCTCCTCCTGAAGGACCTGCCAGTGCAGTCATGGTATTTTTATTTACATCAAATGTTATGCCGTGCAATACTTCTTTCTTATCATAGGCAAAATGAACAGCTTCAAACTTAAGCTCCTTAGCATTTTCCACGGTATCATTAAGTGTATACAGGGCTTCATCAGTCAGCTCGCTTTCCTCAAAAATCTCTTCCATTCTGTCAAGACAACTTTCCATAACCGTAAGTCTTAAAATCTGCTCAAAAAATGTTCTTAAAGGTATGAAAAGATCAATAATAAATAATAAAATTCCTATATAATATACCAGAGAAATATCCCCTGCCATATATACCTTTGTAGCAACCAGAAGTACTATACAGGTAGCGAAAGCATAGAGAATTTTAAGTCCTATGGCAAGCGGTGAAAAATTAGCCTCGAATTTAAGACTCATTTTGCAGCTGTCATCAAATACCGCACTTAATTTTTCGGAAGATTCATCAAGCATATTGTAACTTTTAATAATGCCTATGCCAGATACGAAGTTAAGCACCGACTCAGTGAGCTCTTCGCTTTTTTCCTGTCTTAAATATGAATCCGCCATGGAAGATTTTCTCATATATGTTCCGTATATGTAAATAATTACAGAGCATATCAGGGTTGTTATACCGACTTTAATATTAAATATAAACATAAAACCGACCATGACAAGAGAGGCAAAAAGATAATTTATCAAATCCGCCATTACATTCATACTGCTTTCTTCTATAAATACTATGTCGGTTGACAATACGGAGCTTATCTTGCCCATATTGCCCTCGGTAAAGTAGCCCATAGGAAGCTTCCTAAGATGCTCACCCAGCCTTAGCCTGTAATCGGCGCATATCTTATATCCGGAGGAGGCTTGAAGCCTGTCTGCTGCATTTTGTGCGATATATTGCAAAACAAGGGCTATGGCAAGTATTATCAAACAGCTTATGCAAAAAGCATTGTCAAGGCTTTTATTGTATACCGCCTCCAAAAATATCACCGTCATTATAATCGGTACCTTCATGAGTATAGCCTTTATAAAACTTATAAAGGCTGCAATAACAATACTTGTTTTATATTTTCCGGACATTTTAAGTATTCTTAACATAAACCTAAGCATATTCCATACCTCCCATGCTTACTCCCCAGTTTTCGGTATCTATTGACCTGTTCCATAAAGATAAATACTTATCACAACTTTTTATAAGTTCTTCGTGAGTTCCGCAAGCTGTTATACTTCCTTCAGAAAGTACGCAGATTTGCTCAGCTGACTTTATAGAGCTTAGCCTGTGTGCTATAACTATAACCGTTTTATTTTTTATAATTTCGGCAATGGCAAGGTTGAGCTTGTCTTCATTTTCAGGGTCTATAAATGCGGTGGCTTCATCTAAAACTATAATAGGGGCATCCTTTAGAATTGCTCTTGCAAGGGCAATTCTTTGCCTTTCGCCGCCTGAAAGAGCAGCTCCTCCTTCTCCTGCCATAGTATAAATCCCTTTTTCAAAACGCTCTAAAAAATCTGTACATTGTGCTTTTTTGGCAGCTTCAAGCACTTCTTTTTCAGTTGCTGAGGGCTTTCCTATCTTTATATTTTCATAAAGACTTGTATTAAAGAGGAACTGCTCCTGTGATACATAAGAGATTTGCCTGTTAAGCTCTTCATATTTTATATCCGTAATATCCTGTCCCCCTATCATTATTCTTCCCTCATTTACATCATAAAAATGTACCAAAAGCTTGGCAAGTGTGCTCTTTCCGGAGCCGGATTCTCCCACAAGTGCGGTCATAGTGCCTTCTTTTATATGTAAATTAATGTCGTGCAACACCTCGCTCTCTTTATAAGCAAAGCTTACCGCCTGAAAGTCTATGTCAAAATTTTTCGACAAAAAAGGATTTTCCCCTTGTTTAAGCGGCTTTAAGTCCATCATCTTTTCAAGACTTTCAATTTTTTTAGCAAGCTGAGGTATGACACTCATAAAGGTCATAGCCTTAAGAAGAGGAAGTCCCACTGCAAATGAAAGACAAAGCGAGAGCAAGAGTTTTGAAACACTCAACATTCCGTTAAGCTGCATCCATGCACCCACCGGCAGCATAAAAAGTGCGAGTCCCGGAAGCACAACTGTGTACAGTGCCATCCAGGTCCAGCAAAGCTTGTACCAAAAGAGAGTAAAATCCCTGTAATTAAGTACATCCTCTTTATATTTTTTATAAGAGTCCATATCCTTATTAAAAACCTTGACCACCTCCATGCCGTTTATATATTCTATAATGGTATTGTTCATTCTTACTCTTGCCATATAGTAATCGTTCATATACTTTGTACCGACCTTAAACATCACGTTCATAGCCCAAATTCCGATTGGCAGGGTAACAAGTGACAGGAGTCCCAGCCTGAAATCAGTTATAAATATGGCTATATATAAAAGTATCGGAACCAAAACATTGGCTATGCCTTCGGGGAGGGCATGTGCGAGTAAAAGCTCCATGGAGTCGATGTCGTCTACAAACATCTTTTTTAAATTACCAGTACCTAACTCCTGTATAGAGCCGAGCGGCTTTTTTTCAAGCTTGTGCTGAAGGCTTATTCTGATATTTTTTAAAATATTATAAGCAGCTATATGTGAATTCTTTAAGCCCAGCACATACAGATAGGCAAAAAGAGTCAGACATATAAATATTACAGCTATATAAGCTAATACTGTATTCATTTTAAGCTGCTGTGTACTTAGTAAGCCGTCTATGATTTTATAAAGAACAAAATATGGCAGTATACTGAAAATCGTACCTGATATCATGTATATTACCGCTCTTATAGTGAATTTCTTTTCTTTAACTCCGTATTTGAAAATAGTATTTAACATAAGCTCCCCCTATCTTATACCTATAAACTTTTCAAAACTAAAAAAATCCATCATTATATCAACGGTTTCAAGGATTTCTTCCCGGGTAAAATTATGCACGTAAGGCTCATATACCATTTCAAAATAAGCCGAATAGACGGTATGCATCATTTTCCTTGACACCTGCTTTTTTGTAATCTTACGCCTTTTCATTTCTTCATATAGTATATAGCCGGCTTCCATAGCCTGCTCCACAAAATCATGCTTGAAATTTGAGTATCTGGTGCCGGCGGAGCAGTTTAATAAAAGCATTATACCTTCACGGTGCTTCTCAAACAGCTTAAACCACCATAGCAAGCTTTCCTTATTCATTATCCACATGTTTTTTAAGTTTTCATCGCTTAATTTATCAAAATCAAATTCCGAGCGGGCAATCCTTGCCTCTTCCAGGCTGTCAACCGTTTCCTTTACCACTGCCGCAAAAAGCTCTTCCTTGCTCTTGTATCTTTTGTATAAGGCTCCGGTGGTTACCTCGGCACTTTCGCAAATGTCTTTTAACGAAGCAAGCTCAAAGCCCCTTGCAAGAAACTCCCGCTTTGCACTGTCTAAAAGCTTAGGCTCTATACTGCTGTCTGCAACTGCCATAAAAACTTCCTTTACTGAATCTATATTGATAATTTGATTATCGATAATCTAATTATTAATATAGCATAAAAATAGAGAGAAGGAAAGTAGAGAAAAAAATTATTTTGAGATAAGGGGAGCCGGGTGTTGTTTTTTCCTAAGCTAATATACTTATATAAAGTTTGCTGCCTTGCGACATTCTTTAACCGTTTATCTCAAAAAGTACTGGAAATCTATCGTAAATACATGTTATACTGTATTAAATATTTTTTTTGCAAAATAACATTTTTATAATAATAATTAATATTAAAATATGGAGGTAACTTATGGATACGATAAAAATAGATGCACTTGGAGAGCAGTGCCCTATACCGGTAGTTAAAACAGTAAAAGTTATTGATGGACTTGAAAAGGCAGCTTTGCTGGAGGTTCATGTTGACAATGAAACTGCGGTGGAAAACCTGTTAAAGATGGCTTCGAGTAAGGAATTTAAAGCAAAAAGCAGTAAAATTGACGATAAGCATTTTACGGTAAGCATTGAGGCTGATACGGTGGAAGCTGAAGCCGAGGATAAAGCGGCAGCTCCCGCCTGCACTCCAAGTACGGCGGCAGTGATAAGCTCACGGTTTATGGGAACGGGAGATGATGAACTCGGAGCTTTACTGATGAAGGGGTTTATCTATGCTCTTTCACAGCTTGACCCACTGCCTGACACTATACTGCTTTATAACGGCGGTGCTTATTTGAGCTTGGAAGACTCCGCTTCACTTGAAGACCTCAAGGCTATGGAAGCCAGGGGAGTAAATATAATGACCTGCGGTACCTGTCTTGATTTTTATAAAATTAAAGATAAGCTCGGAGTAGGCACAGTTACAAATATGTACAATATAGTTGAAGCTATGAATAAGGCGGGAAAGATTTTAAGACCATAAGATTTTTATAAAATATATACAGTGTGGTTATTAATATATGAGAGAAAAAAGTTTAAAAATAGTTGTGGTATTTAATACCACAACTGAGGCTATGGCGGCGGAGAGCTGCCTTAAAAGGAATAAAATTGAAGGCAGGCTTATACCGCTGCCTTCTGAAATATCGGCAGGCTGCGGTATGAGCTGGAGCTCCTTGCCTGAAGAAAGAGCGGCTATAGAGGAAGCTTTAAAGTCGGAAGGTATAAAATATGAAAATATATACACCGTATATATATAGTGGCAGGCTGATGCTTATAGCATTAAGCAGGTATTAATACTTAAAAGCATTAATCAGGTATTAAAAGTAGGTTATTCATCTCAGGCTGAAAAAGGCATTATAAAATAAAACGGAAGGAAAGAATTAAATGATTTATCTTGATAATGCGGCTACTACACTGCATAAGCCGGACCAGGTCATAGATGCGGTAGTGCTTGCTATGAGGCATTTCGGCAATGTTGCAAGAGGAACCCATGAGGAAAGCCTAAGTGCTGCACGTGTGGTATTTAACACAAGGAAGAAGCTTGCGGAATTATTTAACTGCACCGGCGGAGCAAATAATACAGTATTTTGTCTTAATTCTACGGAAGCGCTTAATATTGCAATAAACGGTATTATAAATGAAGGTGAGCATGTTATAAGTACGGATTTAGAGCATAATTCGGTTTTAAGACCTTTATATAAGCTTGAGAAGGAAAAGAATGTCGTGCCGGATTTTGTCAGGGCGGATAAAAACGGAAATATTGATTATAGTGATTTTGAAAGGCTTATAACTAAAAGGACTAAGGCTATAGTATGCACTCATGCTTCCAATCTTACAGGTCTGGTGCTGGATATAAAGCTTATAGGTGAAATTGCAAAAAAACATGGGCTTTTGTTTATAGTGGATGCTTCTCAGACGGCAGGAGTATTTGATATAGATATGAAGGCAATGAATATTGATGTCTTATGTTTTACGGGGCATAAGAGTCTTTTTGGCCCTCAGGGAGTGGGAGGGCTTTGTATAGCGGAGGGAGTAGAGATAAGAGTATTTAAGACCGGAGGAACCGGCGTAAAAACTTTTTCATTGGAGCAGCCGGAGGAATATCCGGTAAGGCTTGAAGCCGGTACTTTAAATTCACATGGCATAGCAGGACTTTCGGCGGCACTTGATTTTCTTGAAGAGGCGGGCATAAAAAATATAAGAGAAAAAGAAGAAGCCCTTGCCAAACGTTTTTATGAGGGAGTAAAATCACTTGACAATATTACAATTTACGGTGACTATACCAGGCTGAGGGCTCCTATTGTAAGTCTTAATATAGGAGATTATGATTCGGGGATTATAGCTGATGAGCTTGCGGTAAAATATGATATAGCCACAAGACCAGGTGGGCATTGTGCTCCCAGAATACATCGAGCGCTTGGCACAGTGAAGCAGGGGATAGTCAGATTCAGCTTTTCATATTTTAATACCGAAGAAGAAGTTGATAAGGCGATTGAGGCAGTTGCAGAAATAAGCAGATAACAGGCGGATTGTAAATATTCACTTCAGGGGGGCGCAAATCCTTAAAACGCAGGATTGAGCGGCATCCCCTGCTTTTTTATTTTTATATAAAAATGAGCTTCTGCTTTATAGATGATTGCTCACCTGTTTTGCAACAGCCCCGGCTTTTGAAGCTAAATTTTTTTCCTGATTTTATTAAGCAGAAAGAAATTAAATAACAGTGCTCCCACCTCTGCGATAGGAAAGCAGTACCAGGTATATAAAAGCCCAAATCTTTTTGAAAGCACATAAGCAACCGGCAAGATGATGCCCAACTGCCTGAGCACTGATAAGTAAAGTGAATACAGTCCATTGCCCAATGCCTGATACATAGAGGATAAAACTATATTAAAGCCTGCAAAAATAAAGCAGAGAGAGATGATTCTAAGTGCAGGTATGCCTACAGTTAAAAGAGTTTCCGTGGCTTTAAAAAGTCCTATAAGCTGTGCGGGGAGCAGCTGAAATATAGTAAGCCCTATAAGCATTATCAAAGTTGAAGCTATGGCGGAATATTTGACCGTGTTTATTATTCTGTCATGCTTTTTGGCTCCATAGTTATAGGCAACTACCGGTATCATGCCGTTTGTAAGCCCGAATACCGGATATATGATAAAGCTGTTGACCTTAAAATAAACCCCAAGCACAGTTACGGCAGCCTCCGAAAACGCAATAAGTATTTTATTCAGGAAAAATACCATTACAGAGGTGATGGACTGCATTATAATTGAAGGGATGCCTACAGAGTAAATAACTGCGATAGTTTTTAAATGAGGTCTGAAGCCTTTAATTGAAATCGAAAATTCTTTATTTTTAGTTATATTAAAATAAATTGCAAGCAGGGCTGCACTTATCTGACCGATAACAGTAGCTATTGCAGCACCTGTTATACCAAGCCTGGGCGCTCCAAACAGTCCAAAAATAAGTATAGGGTCAAGGATTATATTCATAATTGCTCCTATGCTCTGTGTAATCATACTGTAAAAGGAGTTGCCAGTAGCCTGCAATATTCTTTCATAGGTTATTTCAAGCATGATTCCAAAGGAAAAAAGACATACTATATGAAGATAATCATTGCCAAGCCCGGCAATATTGGCATTATCGGTTTGGTTAGTAAAAAAAGAAGAGCTTCCAAAGATTCCGAATAAGGCAAAGACCAGAAAGCTTAGAAGGGCAAGGAATACTCCATTAAGTGCCGCAGCCCTTGCCTCTTTTGGCTTGCCCTCTCCAAGTGACCTTGAAAGCAGGGCATTGATTCCGATTCCGGTGCCTGAAGCTACCGCAATCATCAGTGCCTGTATAGGAAAGGCAAGTGATACGGCTACCAGTGCATCCTGACTGTACCGGGCAACAAACATACTGTCAACTATATTATACAGTGCCTGTATGAACATTGAAGCGATTATAGGCATACTCATTGAAAACAAGAGCTTGCCTATAGGCTCGGTACCCATACGGTTTTCCTGCTGTGCTTCCGTTTCCTTAGATTTTTCTGCAGCAGAATTATTAATTGTATTATTGATTTTTTTATCCTCCCTTTTTATATAAAAATAATTTATACGGTGTTTCTCAAGAAACAAAGCAGATTGCGAATGCTCGCTCAGCCTGTAATTGATAGAATAATATCCTACAATGCCTATACATTGTAACCAGATAAATATTTTATGTCAAATTCTTTTTAGTGTGGTATAATATTCTTCGTAAATTGTAATTAGTGCAGCAGATTTTCAGCTTAAAGAGTGCAGAGCTTTAATGGGATAATATAAAATTTGCCTGCATCGGTAAAAAGCAGGCAGATTATAAGTATCCGCTTTAAGCAGAAGACCCCGACTTTTATAAGTTAAAGTAGTTTAATATTAAATTAATAGAAAGGCAGCTAATATATTAAGAAATTAAAATGGAGAAGATTAAATATACTAATAAGGACAGACTGTTTGGCATACTGTATATACTTGGAGCAGGATTGGGCTTTGCGTGCATGAGCTTCATGGTAAGGCTCAGTGGAGATTTGCCTGTATTTGAAAAGGTTTTTTTCAGGAATATAGTTACTGCATTAATAGTATTTGCTACAATTATAAAAAAGAAGGTAAAAATTGAAGTGGCTGCTGAGAATCAGCTTTTTTTATTTCTGAGAGCATTATTTGGAACTCTTGGATTGGTTCTTAATTTTTATGCGATTGATAATATGAATATTGCTGATGCAAATATGCTCAATAAGCTCAGTCCGTTTTTTGCGGTGATAGCTGGCAGTCTGCTGCTTAAGGAAAAGACTGAGGCAAGAGATTGGATTCTGATTGCAGCAGCGTTTACAGGGGCAGGCTTTATAGTTAAGCCCAGCTTCAGTACAGCTATACTGCCGGCATTTGCGGGGCTTATGAGCGGATTCATGGCAGGGATGGCATATACCTGTGTCCGAATTATAGCAAACCGAGGAGTAAAGCCTGAAATAATAATATTTGCTTTTTCATTATTTTCAACTCTTATCACCCTGCCGCTTTTAATCTTTAACTATAAGCCTATGGAATTATGGCAGCTTGCCTGTCTTTTGGGAGCAGGATTTTTTGCTATGATAGGGCAGGTCTGTATAACTCAGGCATATAGATATGCACCTGCTAAGGAAATAGGAGTTTTTGATTACAGCCAGGTGCTGTATGCCGCCTTACTAGGATATGTATTTTTCAATCAGCTTCCCGACAGATACAGCATTATAGGTTATATACTTATTATAGGGACAGGAGCAGTTAAATGTCTGCTGCCTGATAAATAAGCTGCAGTTCAGTTAAGTCATTAGCTTTAGTATGAATAAAGTTCTTGAGTATATTAGTCTTATAATATAGATTATAAATTATTAGTGGAAATAAAAAAAGAAGGAGATTATTATGAAAATAGGTTTTGGAAATGATCATGCAGGCACTGAATTAAAGGAGGCTCTTATGAAGCATTTAAAAGAAAAGGGCTTTGAAGCTGTAGATTTCGGCGCTGCGGCAGGCGAAAAAACGGACTATCCGGTGCCGGCACAGGCGGTGGGAGAGGCTATTATAAGAGGTGAAATAGATAAGGGGGTTTTAATCTGCGGCACGGGGATAGGCATCTCAATATCGGCAAATAAAATTCCGGGAATAAGAGCGGCAGTCTGCTCTGAACCTTATTCTGCACGCATGACGGTGCTGCATAATAATGCAAATATTATAGCGATGGGAGCAAGAGTGGTAGGCGAGGACTTGGCAAAGATGATTGTTGATGAATTTTTCTCAGCAGAGTTTGAGGGGGGCAGGCATGAAAGGAGAGTCGATATAATAGCTGAGATAGAAAGGAAGTATTCTAAATAAGGAATATGGTGGCTTAAGTCATTTGAGCGGATGAATTTAAAAAATACGTTTGGATATCAGTTTGAAAAGGTCGAGAAGCAGGGAAATGCTATATTGCTCCATATGATAAATAAGATCGGCTACGGCAGTTTGACCTACAGAAAGATTTTGAGGGGAATAAAGCTTACCTACGACCATATTTATATGGAAAGTTTTTGGAAAAAACTTAAGGAGGATAAAGAAAAAACTATATAGATTAATCATTGCCTTAAAGGACAATTTGTATTTACGATGGAAAACGGAAGAAATTATTATATGAATGCAGGAGATATTTGTATCTATGATGGGAGCTGCGGAGAAATAACGGAATCAAAGCTTCCTGAAAAATGCTATCAGGGATTTTCTGTCAGAATAAATCCGAATGAGGCAAGGGAGCTTGTTGAAATTTGCAAAATGACGGAGGATATGGACTTTACATTGTTGACAAAAAGGATAACAAGTGAGTGCGGACCGGTTTTATTGAAAGCTTTTGCCTTGCCGGTACGGCTGCCGGATGAGATTTATTTAATTGAAAACTGTAATAAAAACAGTATTTACCTGCTGAAAATCATGGGTTTTCTGCTGAATCTGTGTGGTTTTTTAAGAGAGAAAAAAGTGGGCTTGAATAAATATTCTTTGGAAATGTTCAATACTGTAAGGCAGATTCATGATATGATGATGACACAACCTCTGAGGGAGATTGCAGTACAGGAACTTTCGAAGGAGTTCTTGCTGTCCAGAACTGGATTTATTCAATGCTTTAAAGATTTGTACGGGATGCCGCCGGCAGCATTTATGCGCTGCATTAAGATGAAATATGCTGTAAAGGAAATGCTGCGGTGTCCATGGATGAGCATAAGAGATATAGCGACATTGATGGGCTATGACAACCAAAGCAAATTTGCAGCGGCATTCAAGGCACAGTGGGGCTTGACACCGCTTACATACAAGAAAATGAATTTTTGCGAGGCTGAACAAATGGAGCAAAAAATAGAAAGTTCGGAGTAGAAAAAGAGATGTGATTTAGTTTATTATGAATAGAAAGATAAGGAAATCTTATAAACTGAGATTTCCTTTTCTTTTTAGTACACAGTTAGCACTGTTTACTCAAATTTAGTTATTTATATGTATATATTGGAGCATTTTTATAGTGAAAATAGAAAAGAAATATCCCGTATTTATGAAAAAATTGGGGATGATGTGCATTGTTTTGCTCGGGGTCAGTATTCTGAGCTTTATGCTTTTAGCGGCAACAAATAAAGATACAGCTGAAATTGTTGCCAGAAGAATAAGCATGAATGTTACGCCGGAGCAGATTGCTCTGGTGAGAGCCGAGTTAGGCTTGGATAAACCGCTTCTTTTACGCTATTTGCTATGGCTGAAGAGCTTTTTTACAGGAGATTTCGGAATATCCCTGACTACCTTTAATCCGATTTTGACTGACCTCAGAAAGCACCTTCCAGTAACAGGTATACTGGTACTTTTATCGTTAATTTGGATCCTTGTGATTACTATCCCCATAAGTCTTTTATGTGCATACAGAAAAAACAGCTTGTTTGACCATGCCGTCAGGGTACTCGGAATGGTAGGAATATGTACGCCGGCGTTTGCCTTGGGGATTTTTTTGCTTTTATTATTTGCAGTTCGCCTGCATATATTTTCAGTAGCTCCGGAAGGTCGCCTTACAAATTATATTATACCTTCATTTATCCTGGCTTTTCATGCAGAGCTTTTGCTGTATCCGGCACTTTGTATAATTATTGCAGCATTGGGGTTTAATCTGCTTGGAGAAGTATTTAGGGATATATCAGAGGAGAGAAGTTAAAGTATGGTATTGAAAGTATCCGATTTATCTGTCTGTCTGAAAGAAAAGAACACCGTTTTGCTAAAATCGCTCAGCTTTGAGCTTGACTTTGGAAAAAGCATGATTTTATTGGGAGAGTCGGGCAGCGGAAAAACGATAACCTGCCATGCTATACTGGGACTGCTTTCATCAGCCTTTTGCCTAAAAGGAAGCATTATTTTTGAAAATTCAGGGCAATATGATTTATTAAAACTTGAAAAACGCCAGCTTCAAAGCATCTATGGAAGCAGTATAGCTTTTATTCCACAAAATCCCATGACTGCATTAAATCCTTCACTCAGAGTCGGGATACAAATGCTGGAAACGCTGCGTATCCATAGAAGGATGAAAAAGCAGCAGGCAAGCTTTATATGCAGAAAGGCTTTGTCGGAGGCGGGGCTTGACAATCCTGAACATATAATGAAAAGTTATCCGCATACTCTCTCAGGAGGTATGCTTCAGAGGGTATTGATTGCTATGGTATTGATGATGAAGGCTAAGCTGGTGATTACAGACGAGCCGACTTCAGCACTTGATGTCATTCATAGAAATGCAGTCTTGGATGAATTTTCAAAGCTGAAAAAAGGGGGAACAGCCCTACTTATGGTAACACATGATTTCTATGCGGCGAGGAGCCTGGGAGGTGATTTGATTATTTTAAAGGAAGGAGAAGTCGTTGAGCGAGGAAGTGTGAAGGAAATTCTTGAAGCTCCCAAACATAACTATACCAAGGAGCTGATATGGGCAGCTTCGTATGACAGGAAGAAAAAAGATGCTTGAACTTAGAAACATATCTCAAAAATACCTTGGAAATGACAGCTTGGTACTGCATTCGATTAATTTGAAATTTGAAAAAGGAAAAATTTATGCGATTGTGGGAGAGAGCGGAAGCGGAAAAACTACTTTTGCCAAGCTTATAGGGAGATTCGGAGAGCCGCAAGCCGGAAGGATAACTATAGGAGGAATTAACATAAAGCATCTGAATCCGGAATATCTGCTTTCGCATATATCCTTCGTCTTTCAGGAGGTAATTCTTTTTGACGATACTGTATACAACAATATCAGGATTGGCAAGGCTGAGGCTTCAGAGGAGGAGGTTAAAGCGGCAGCAACAGCAGCCTGCTGTCAGGAATTTATTGAGAGGCTGCCGCAGGGCTATGATACTGTGCTGGGAGAGAACGGGGCGATGCTTTCCGGAGGTGAAAGACAGAGAATATCTATTGCAAGAGCTCTTTTAAAGGCTGCTCCGATTGTAATTCTCGATGAGGCTACCTCAGCCTTGGATGCGGAAAGCAGCGGGCAGATTCAAAGCGCAGTTTCCAGGCTAATCAATAATAAAACTGTGCTGGTGATCGCACATCGCCTGAATACGGTTATGAATGCCGACCATATCATTGTCTTAGATGACGGAAAAATTGTGGAGGAAGGCAATCACAATCAGCTGATGGAGAAGGAAGGACTTTATAAAAAGCTGTTCAGCATAGAAAAAAAGAGCCTGGAGTGGAGCTTATAAAGCAATAAGGGCATCTATATTTGAGTGTGTGAAAAAGACGGCAATCAGGAGCTTATATGATAATTGGTGAGTTGGAGGCTCTAAAATGAGCCTCCAATTTTTTATAGATAATTATACATAGAGCCAAAGATGTCCGGATATGTCGCATAGAAAGTTGAGCAGTGAATTGCCTTGAATAAAATATGAAATAAAAAATATATAGAAATTTCAGTTTGGACTCTTGACAGTTGAACATATATTCAACTATAATATATTTAGATAGTTGAGTGATTATTCAACTGTTTAAATTGCAGGTATTATTAAAAGGCAACTGAAAGAAATATCAAGAAATCTATAAAAACTATTTGATTAAAGAAATTAAAGAAAGGATTATTTATGTCAGGCAGTAAATTTGTATGCGACTGTACCGTCGTACATCATGAAGTGGTGGATGATATAAAAAAATCTATGATAGATGTGGGAGAATATAAAAAGCTTGCGGCATTTTTTAAGGTATTTGCCGATGAAACCAGAATTAAAATACTTTGGGCACTTGATTTATCTGAAATGTGCGTATGTGATATATGCAGTGTGCTTGATATGAGCAAATCGGCGGTATCTCATCAGCTTGCCTCTCTTAGAAAAGAGCATCTTGTAAAATATCGCAGAGAAGGAAAGTCGGTATACTATTCACTGGATGATGAGCATGTAAAGCAGGTATTTGAAACCGGACTTGAGCATATAAGGCATTTTAACGAGAATACAAAAAGTGAATAATTATTTTTCTGAGCTTCTCACACCCTTATATTCAGGGTTGTAAGAGCTCTGCACTACTAATAAAATAATTCTTAGGAGGAAAAAAATATGAAAAGAGTATTAAAACTTGAAGGACTTGATTGTGCGGACTGTGCAGCAAAGCTTGAAAATAGGATAAAGGCTTTAGAGGGAGTTAAAAATGCCGGAATAAACTTTATAACCTTAAAATGTAATGTAGAGGCTGATGAGGCTGATATGGAAAAGGTGATGCAGGAGGTGACTAAACTGATTAAGCTTGAGCATCCCGAAATAAGCGTTAAAAGAGCATAACCAAGCAGATTAAAATTCTGCAAATACTGAAAAATACTTTTCCAGCAATAAAAGAAAGATTATCTTAGGGTTTAAGCTTATGAATGAAAATCAAAAAAAAATGATTAGGAATATAATTATTGCCGCTGTTTTATTTATAGCGGCAATAATTACAACAAAAATATCCGAGAAGATAAATAGAGAAAATTATCAGGGCTTTAATAGACTTTATATGGCAGGTATAGCCCTGTTTATAGCTTCATACATTATAGTGGGGCTGCCGGTGCTTAAAAAGGCATTTTATAATATGAAAAGAGGAAGAGTTTTTGATGAAAATTTTCTGATGGGAGTTGCGACCATAGGAGCTTTTGGACTTAGGGAATTTGCTGAAGGAGTGGCGGTTATGCTGTTTTACACAGTGGGAGAATTTTTTCAGAGCATGGCTGTAAATAAGTCCAGAAAAGCTATAAACGAGCTTATGGACATAAGACCTGATTATGCGAATCTTAAGCTGGACGATGGAAGCTTAAGTACGGTGGACCCTTATGAAGTAAGTATAGGTGATATTATAATTGTAAAACCGGGTGAAAGGATACCTTTGGACGGAGAAGTCATTAAAGGAGAATCCATGCTGGATACTTCTGCGCTTACAGGAGAGCCTGTACTAAGGAGAACTGTTAAGGGAGATAAGGTACTGAGCGGAAGCATCAATACTGATGGTGTGCTTGAAATAAAAGTTGAAAAGGAGTTTTCCGATTCCACTGCCAGCAGGATTCTTGATTTAGTTGAAAATGCCGCTTCTAAAAAATCAGAGTCGGAGAATTTTATTACCAAGTTTGCACTTGTGTATACTCCGTTGGTTGCCATACTTGCTTTAATAATTGCAATTATTTTTCCCTTAATTGATTCCAGACATGATTTTGCACTTTGGATTTCAAGAGCACTCACTTTTTTAGTTGTTTCCTGTCCCTGTGCTCTGGTAATATCAATACCGCTCAGCTTCTTCGGAGGAGTGGGAGCAGCTTCAAGGTTGGGTATACTTGTCAAGGGAAGTAACTATCTGGAGGCAATTGCTAAAACCGAAACCGCAGTATTTGATAAAACCGGAACTTTAACTGAGGGAGTATTTGAGCTCACTGAAATTGTGCCTGCATCAAAGGAAATTGTTGCGGATGAATTTGAGTTGCTTGAAATTGCTGCTTATGCTGAATGCTATTCTTCTCACCCCATAGCTCTTTCTATTAAAAAAGCTTATATGGAGCGAAGCTCAAAAGACGGCTCCGGCGATTATATTGATGAAAGCAGACTTTCGGAGATAAAGGAAATATCGGGCAAGGGATTAAAAGTAAAATTTGATGATAAAGCGGTGCTGATTGGAAATGCAGGGCTGATGAAAGAAAATCGTATATTTGAAAAGGAAATGGAAACTAAGCCCGGAATTGTACATACAGCGATTGACGGAAAATATTCAGGCTATCTTATTATTTCAGACAAAATAAAAAAAGATTCTAAAAAAGCGATGGAAGAGCTTAAAAAGCTTGGTGTAAAGCAGACAGTTATGCTTACCGGAGATGGTATTTATACTGCGGAAGGTGTCGGAAAGGAAATAGGCATTGATGAGGTTTATGCCGGGCTTTTACCGGGAGATAAGCTTGATAAGCTGGAAGAGCTTCTAAATAAAAAGCAGAAAAATAATAAGCTTGTATTTGTGGGCGACGGAATCAATGATGCCCCTGTGCTTGCAAGAGCGGACATAGGTGTGGCTATGGGAGGGCTTGGCTCGGATGCGGCTATAGAAGCGGCGGATATTGTGATAATGAACGATGAGCCTTCTAAGCTGGCGACAGGAATAAGGCTCGCAAGAAGAACTATTAAAATAGCAAATCAGAATATAGTTATAGCACTGGGCATAAAAATAGCGGTGCTGATTCTAGCAGTATTCGGGATAGCAAATATGTGGTCGGCAGTCTTTGCCGATGTGGGAGTTACAATAATTGCGATATTTAATTCCATGAGAAATCTTAATACTAAAGCTGTGTAAGGATTGTATTGAAATAATAGCAAAAGGTGCTGCTCAATTATCAAAACCGATAACTGAGCGGCACCTTTATGGTACAGACTTATTTATTGTATCCATTCTCCATTTGTATTTACATTATAGCCTGAAATAGTTGTACTTACGGCAAGTGAGCCTTTGGCAAAGCTGGCTTCAGTATTTTCATAGAAATAATACCATTTGTTATTTATAAACTGCCAGCCCGTAACCATATAGCCCTCAGAATTGAAGTAATACCAGTCAGTTTTAGTGCCGTATTCAATCTGAAGCCATTTTAAAGCGGGCCAGCTGCCATCTGAGTTTTTATACCACCAGCCTTTTTCATCCTGTATCCAGCTGCCACGGCTGTCATTATTTTTGCCAGGAGTAGCTATAATACCTGCACTTCTTCCAGAAGAACCGGAGCCAGAGCCGCTGCCAGAGCCAGAATTATTGCCTCTCTGATTATTGTTGTTATTATTTTGGTTGTTGTTATTATTTTGGTTGTTGTTATTATTATTTTGGTTGTTGTTATTATTATTTTGGTTGTTATTTCCCTGTCCCGAATTATTATTTGAAGTAGTTACCGTTAATTTACCTGTAATAACTGCATTTGCTGAATCTGCCGTATAATTAGGCTTATAGTTTAAGGAGGATGATATATTTATATCAAATACTCCGGGAGTACGACCATCAGTATTAGCTGTAAGCTGCAAGGCTGTATTAAATGCATCGGTTTCAGTACCGGCAAGACCTTCTGTTCTATAGGTAAATTCAGGAAGGGCTTGTCCTGCAACGATGGTTTTATTATCAATAATAACTTTAACAGGGCGTTTATGTATCTCAAATTCGTCAAGCTTTATCTGGTCCTCAGAATATTTGCCAGTTCCGCTTGTTACTGCGTATATGGTGTATTTGCCCGCATTAACAGGTGCGGTTTCCAAAATTTCTCCGTTGCTCTGATTGGCATACTTTACAGTGATATTTCCGCTTCCGATCAGATTATCCGGCTTAATATTTAAAGTCCCTGTAAAAGAGTGAGAAATCCCGTCATATACTTTATCTGGCAGAGGAGTATAACCTTCTATTTTGCCTACGATAACGCTAGTATCGCTCAGCCAATGTGATTTTGAAGCTTCTGTAACTTCAATACCATTATCATAATCTCCTTTAGTGCTCCACTGTGCTTTTGTTGATTCAGGCAATACTGATATATTTCTTACAGAGCCAGTAAGATAGTATATTCTTCCGGGTTCAGCATATTTATTAAAAGCGACTACCGCTCCGGCATCAATATTCTTGTCCGCTTCATTAGGAGTTTTAATTAAATTGGCAGCGCTTTCGCCATGTCCGTAGATAAGTCCGCCATTTATTTTAATACTCTTTGCAGATATGGCTGTTCCGTAGCTGCCTGCACCCGAGCTTTCAGTAAAAATCTTCCCCCCCTCCATTATAACCTCTTTATCACAATGGATACCAGTTTTAACGCCGTTATCGGCATTAATTTTACCTCCTGTCATTTTAACAACTGTATCGTCAGAGGCATCTATTAAGCTTAATTCCGGAGTGCTTGAGCTTGTGTATACCTCCCCTCCACTTATATTAACAGTTAATCTGTCTTTAAAGCTGCACACTGAAGTATTATGATGTGGTGATCTGTTTCTAATCGAAGCTCCGTCCGCAATCTCAAATACACTATTTTGCCCTCCGGATACGGTTAGTATAGGCTCGTCATTATTAGGAGCATTCGTGCCTATCTCAGCTTTCCAAATGACCTTTCTATTATCAGGAATAGTTATATTTATTGAATGAATATTTTTACTTCCTATAACCGTAACATCTTTTCCGGCATTTAATGCAGTTTCTACTTCGGTTTTAAAATTAACATTTGTTGTAGCATTTGTAATATTAATTGTTTCGATTTCTGCTACATCTCTTGCACTTCTTAGCATTAAAGGATTAAAAGCATTGCTTGAAGTAGCGGTATTATGGTCAAATAATAAATCTTCGTCATCGCTGTAATCATATTCAAGACTGTAGCTTGAAACTTCGGTTTCAGCATAGCTTAAAAATGCCGAAGAGCTAAGCACAAGACAGGCGGCAAGTGCCATACTGTAAACCTGTTTACTTTTCACTTTTGTTTTCCTCATGTTTGTTATGTATCCCTCCATATAAGTACTCTTATTTTGATTTGCCATTGAATATGGCATAATGAATTTACTGCATTATTTTCCATACCGGACAAGAAAAATTCTGTCTTTATATAAAAAACAACAATGCCACCATTATACATGATATAAAGACAAATGCAATAGTTTCATATGAAATACACCGTATCTATGTAAAAATATATACATTATTCTAGTTGGAAAAATATAATAATAACAACAATAGTACAGTTTAAATAACAAAATATTAGAATAGGCTTTATTAGAGCTATATAAAAGTGAAGCTTAAATACAACTAATTATTATATAGTTTAAATAAAAATATAGTAAGTATTAATATTATTGTCTGAAATAATCCATGTAGTTTTAAATTTGATATATGAAACTTAATTTTATTGATTGCAAATTTATTGCTTACATTTAAACTGTATTTATGCTATAATATAGCCTTATGGAAAATATAATAAATAAAACTAATTTTAATGAAAATGAAAGCAATGATATAAATAATATGAGCATGAATATAAGTGATGAAAAATTGATATTTAAACCTCTTAGAGCGGAGGACTTTCACTACTATGACAAATTTTACGGATTAAGACATAATATGACCTGTGACAGTGTCAGTCTTGAGAGCTTTTTATGGAAGGACTATTACAATGTTAAGGCGGCGGTAGCAAGAAAGGATGGAGAAGAAGTTGGTCTGCTGTGGCTTATGGAATTTGAAGGTGAGATTTACTCAGCTATGCCTTTATGTAAGGAGGAGAACCTTCAGTACTGCTTTGATGAAACCGTAAGATACTTCAATAAAGAATTGAATAGGAAGCTTGTTATCAATCTTGCAGATGAGGCGGCTATACATAGTTTAAATTTGCCTGAGGAGAGATTTCTTGTAAGAGAGCAGGAAGATTTAAAGGATTACCTTTATGACGGAGCTGCTCTTAGGTCGCTTGCCGGTAAGAAGCTTCATAAGAAGAAAAATCATTATAATAGATTTATTAAGGACTATGCAGGCAGATACGAGTATAAGCGACTTAAATGCTGTGCAAGAGATGATGTATTTACTTTTCTGGCAAAATGGAGAGAGCATAAGGGAGATGATGTAGAGGAGCATCTTGACCCCGAGGTGCAGGGAGTACATGAAGTAATAAAAAACTGTCAGAAGCTTGATATCAAGCTAGGAGGAGTTTATGTAGACGGAAAGCTTGAAGCTTTTACTATAGGCAGCTATAATGCACTTGAGGACATGGCAGTAATTCATATAGAAAAGGCGAATGCTGACATCTCGGGTCTGTATCAGTTTATTAATAAAGAGTTTTTAGTTAATGAATTTCCAGAGGCAAAAATAATAAACCGAGAAGACGATTTAGGAATAGAGGGCTTGAGGAGGGCAAAAGAAAGCTATTATCCGATAGACTATGCCAGAAAATATTATGTGGAGCAGCTTGATTTTGAGTCGATTTATTGGTAATCAGCAAAACAGATAGCAGCAATCTGCTGTATAATTTGATAATAAGGGAGGGGAGGCTATGCTAAGACTTTTAAATAATGAAGAAAAAAATATGAGTAGACTGCTTTATAATGAAGCCTTTTCAGAAGATTCAGAAAGCTTTGTAAATTATTATTATGCTGAAAAGATTAAATACAACAGAATTGTTGCCTATATAGAAGCTGAAGCTCAAAAATTTGATATAAGAGCTATGCTGCATTTAAATCCTTATAAAATCAGATTTGGAAACAGGGAGATTACTGCCGATTATATAGTTGCTGTAGCCACTGCACTTAAATATCAAAGGCAGGGGTTAATGAGGAGGCTGCTTAAATATATCTTCAAGCTTTTATATGCGGAGAGCATGCCCTTTACTTTTTTGCTGCCGGCAAATCCGGCTTATTATAAGCCTTTTCAGTTTGATTTTGTGTCTGATTATACTCATACGGTGCTGAAAGAGGAAGCGGCACTTACTGTAAAAGCTTACAGCACTGAGTACGAGACTGAATTAATTGATTTTATGCAGCGAAAGCTTGCTGATATAAGTGAGGTATACTGTTTAAGAGATAGAAGCTATCTTAAACAGTTAATTTCAGAGCTTGCTTCTGAAAACGGAGAAATAGAGCTTTTGCTTGATAATTCGGGAAGAGTTGCAGGCTACAGACTATATTGGGGGATTAAAAAAAGAGAAGACAGAGAATTTCTGTGCAGCAGAGACTATGCTGAGATAGTGTACACTGCAAAGCCCTATATGATGGCAAGGATTATAAACTTAAAGGAATTTGTCAAGGCAATTTCGCTGTTTAGTGAAGATAAAGAGGACGAATTAATCATCAGACTGCTTATAAAGGATTATTTTATAGATGAAAATAACGGAGATTTTATATGGAGGCTTAATAAGTCAGGCTCTGTAATTGAAAAAACAAAAGAGAAGCTGACAGACTGCCCGATTTTTACTATAGACGAGCTGGTGTCTTGGTTTTTTGGTTATAAAAAACCTGCTTGTTATGATAAATATGTATTTTTAAAAAGAGTAAGATGTTTAAATAAAATGTATATAAATGAGGTAGTATAATAATGCGGTTAAATATAGGAGATGTGCTTACGCTTAAAAAGCAACATCCTTGCGGCAGCAATGAATGGGAAGTGCTTCGCATAGGTCAGGATTTAAGAATAAAATGCAGAGGTTGCGGACATCAGCTTATGATTGCAAGGCGGGCTGTTGAAAAAAATATTAAAAAAATCAATTAAAGTCACTCAGCTTTGACAGTATGCTTTCAACACAATCCTTGATGGCTCCGGAGTTATTGACACTGAAATGTGAATTTCTGCGGTAAAGACCGATTCTTGAGGTATAGAGCTTTTTGATTTCATTATAATCTTTTTTATAGGCGAGAGGTCTGTTTTTGTCCTTTGAAATTATATCAAATATGGTTTTAAAATCTCTGTCTATATGGATTATAATATTGCTTGATTTTAAAATTTCGGCATTTTCCTTTACTGCAAGCATACCGCCGCCACCGGCTATAACATGGGGAGGCAGCTTTACTATATATTCAGCAGCAGCTTTTTCATAATCCCTGAATTTAGCTTCACCTTCTTTAGCAAAAATTTCAGGTATGCTCATTTTATGCTGCAGGGCTATCAATTCATCAGTGTCAAGATAGGGCAGCTTAAGCCGGGCAGCAAGATTTTTTCCAAGTACACTCTTGCCACAAGCCATAAAGCCGCATAAAATAATAGAATTATAATTTTTTGGGTACATATTATTGTTATCCTTTAGTAATTTTATGGTAAAGCAGATATTAGCAGACTGTTTTGTTGTAAGCAATAGTTTTGACATAACAAATAAAATATAAAAACAAATGATGATTATGGAGGTATTTACAAAGATGGTAGGACGAGTACATGCGGCACTTGGCGTAGCGATAGGCTGTGCTATTGCTATGGATGTATATCCCTCCGGCAGCTATCTATCAAAGCTGGCGGTAGTATCTATAGCTGCGGCAGGCAGTCTTGCGCCCGACCTTGATACCAGGCGTTCAAAAGCAGGAAAAAAGCTTCCTGCACTTGCGTTTGTGTTTTCAAAATTATTTAAACACAGGGGCTTTCTGCATTCGCCTGCCTGCCTTATAATGCTTATATTGTCTTCATTTGCCATGCCAAAGCTGCCCGGCTTTATAATGCTGGTATTTTGTGCAGGCTATGCCGGGCATCTTGTGCAGGATTGGTTTACTAAAGGCGGGATACCGCTATTATACCCTTTTTCTAAAAAAAGATATGCTTTAACCAGGTTTAAAACCGGAGGAGCAAGTGATTATATAATTACCTTTATCATTATTATGCTATTATTTACTGCGAATGTGCTGCTCTCTCAGCACTTTGGTAATATTCTGCGAGATTTTCGGGTTTTTATTCCGAGACCATCGTTGATATCTATGCAGCTTGCAGTTAAACAGCCGGAGCTGATAATGCCTAAGCGAGCGCATTAGGTTTTTAGCAGAAAAACCGGAGCGAGTCTGGACATTTATCAGCGTAGGCTGTAACTTGGAAAAACTCAGTATTGCTTTAGTAAAAATGATATTTCAACATTTCATACAGAGGTATTTCTTACTTCACCCAGGCGCCGCTTGCATCTACTTTGTAACCGTCCGGTGTCATTTCGTTTGCATACATTGCGCCCTGAGGGTGTGCTGCGTTGCCGACAGGCTCCAGATAGTACCACTTGCCGCCAACTTCTATCCAATAGGTTATAAGTTTGCCAAGTGTAGCATCATTGGCTGTACTTAAATAGTACCAATGTTCTCCGGATAAGAACCAACCTGTACGCATATAGCCGACTTCGTCAAAAGCGTACCATGCCGTGCCGCCGCTGTAAGGCAGGAGCTTCCATTCATCCTTAGGATAACTGCCGCTGTCGTACCGGTACCACCAGCCCTTTGAGTCCTGCTGCCAGCTGCCACCGCCTGAACCTCCTGGACCACCGGAACCACCAGAGCCGCCAGAACCGCCACCAGAGCCGCCGCCAGAGCCGCCACCTGAGCCACCGCCAGAGCCTCCGCCAGAACCTCCGCCTGAGCCGCCGCCAGAACCTCCGCCACCGGAAGTTTTGGACCAGTGTGCGTACAAGATTTGCTCTGCATTAAAGACAGTATCATCCTCAATCTTTGCTCCACCGTCAGCTGCAGTATACCAGCCATCAAAGGAATAACCGCTACGGCTCGGTACCGGCAGGGATGCGAGCTTTCCGTCCGCTCCGGTCATCATTTCCTGCGGACTCACCGTTCCGCCGTTTGCATTGAAGCTGATTTTCACTGAGGGTTTTGGTACGGTTAAAGTAATTTCTTCGATATTACCTGCTAAGCTTGTACGGTCATTGTACGCTTCCTCTGAGAATACTCTAAGCCTATAGACTCCACCTTCCGCAAGTCCTGCCGGAATCGCCACGCTTGCTTCACTGTCTGCTGCTTCTGAGATTTTTCCATAACGGAGTACAGTATTATTACTGTCAAGAAGCATAGCGGAAATCTGATTTGCACCACTCATTGCACCGGAGAGGGAGAGCTTCACATTTCCTCCTGCCCCTGCTGTGATGATTTCTTCCGGATTCGTCCGCACTGCTTTAAAGCCCGTATCTCCGCTGGAGAGAGTCAGAACCCAATTGTTGTGCAGATTTGTCGGTACTTTAGTTTCAGAAAAAATGGACTTGTCCTCCAATTTAACCGTGCTGAAAAGCACAGCTGAAAGGTCCAGATTTAAAGCGGGGCTGACACCAAGGTTAGAGTCGCTGTTAGAAACAGCAAGATTGCCGTCTGAGTGATTCACAAAGATCACATACTTAGGGTCGGCTGTTAACGGTGAACGCAGCCAATAGGATTTTGATTTATCCCTGCTTTTAGCCTCTTCTTTCGTATGCAAATAGCCGTAGGCTTCATGCTCCGCCTCTCTTGCATCCAGGATAAAAATTTTGTCTCCATCAGGATGGAGTTTTCCGTATGCAGGATGAGTTTCCCATGTTTCTTCCCAGCTCTCATGAGAGGAAGGATTTTGACTATTATAAATCGCAGCCTGCTCTTTGTCTGAGAAGTAGTTTAAAAAATTTCCGTTCAGCATTTTCCGGAGAGGGCTGTCCTGCCACACATTACTTACATCGGAGGTATCCGGATTGAACATAACGTCACCGTAAGTGCTGTCGCAGTCAAGAAACATGGTTGTTGACCCGAAGTCTGAAGTTTTTATGTCCAGCACCCGGAATTCGATGGGATTTCCGATGAAATTTCCAAAGACCACCTTGTCTCCCTTCCACTCATCTGTAGCAGCCTTTGGAACCTCCGGATTTTTTATTCCGAGGTCATTGTCGATGTTAATATTTACTGTTCTTACCTCCCTTTCCGCAGCATTTGCGGGCAGAGGATTTACTGCATAGACAGGGATTGACAGCAGGGCTGCTAAAAGCAGTGCTGTACCCTTTTTCCATTTTCTTACCTTTTTCATCTTCTGCTCCTTTCTTTTAAATTATTTAAATTCTTTTAAAATTATATGATTCTTATATAATATATAATAAAATATTCAATTTTAACCTACCCTTTTGGGTAGGTATAACTATATTTTTTCTTACAAAAATCTATAATTTCTATAAATTAAAGAATAAACAGAGATTTTTTGAGTTTATAGCTTTAAAAGAGAAAATTTGAATAGACTTATTATTAAGTTATCTAGACAAAATAACCTGAAGCTATAAAAATTATTTACTCCGGAATTTGCAGTCTTGCTTCTTTTACCTCATCGTTTTCTACCTTAAGTATTAAAATAGCTGCTGTATCCCATGCTGTATCTAATTTTAAAATCTCTTTAAAATATGCTTTGTCCACATTTTCCGGTGAGTTGGGTCCCTTTTGTATTTGAAAAATAGTAGATTCTGTTGTTTTATAGTATTTAGTCGTATCGTAATTATCCTTTTTATCTCCGATATAAATGGTGAAACGCCCAATAAAATCTCCTAAATAAGTTTCATCATCATATTTATAAAAATCCCCCTTAACAGAAATCATATCCGGACTACTCCTCAGATCAATCATAGAAAATCTGGTAGGAAATTTCTCATTCGTAACAGCTCCGCTCATAGATAAAGTATAAAAAGCAAAGTTACCGTTCTTGAGGTCCGGTTTTACATCGGGAATCCAAGCTCCGTTGGAATCAACTAAATACCCGTCGGGTGTAATTGAATCGGTAAGCATATATCCTTTACCTAGATAATAATTACCAACCCATTGGTAATATGTCGGATAACCCTGACTATTAAAATAGTACCATTTTCCTTCATCTTCAACCCAACAATCTTTAGCATAAGTGCCATCTTCTAATGCATACATTGAACTGGCACCACCTTTTTCACTTATCCAACCGGCATAGACACATATATTACTGAGAGTACTAAATACAAAAATTGTAAGCATAAAAAATAATTTTTTCATACTAAACCTCCTTGAAAATGTAGAAATTCAATTGATAAATTTATTAAATCACATATCAAACATAAATGCTGTTTAAATATTAATATAAGTCCGTTTATTTTACTTGAAGTTTTGCTTCTTTCACTACTCCATTTTCTATTTTAATTATTAAAACTCCTGATTTATATGTGTTAGAAATATCTGCAAATTCTTGTTTTGAAAGTTCCGAGGTTGTTTTGTAGGCTTGCTCCAAGTAATATTTAGTGTCGGAGGCAATAGTATAGCTTCTGTTCAGATTACCGATAAGCTTGCCTAAATATCCGGTATTATTATAGTAATGTAAAGCTCCGTTTACATTTATTGAATTATCATACACGGTAAGGGAAGGTTTTATATCTAAGCAAAGCAAACTGAAGGTAATATTATCTATATCTACCTTTATACCCGGAATCCAGGCTCCGTTCATATCAACTCTGTACCCGTCAGGTGTAATTGTGTTTATAAGCATAGTTCCAGAGGGACCGAGATAATAGTTGCCGACCCATTGATTCATTGCAATATAACCGGCATCATTAAAATAGTACCACTCTCCGCGTTCGTCTTGAAACCATTGATTTTTAAGATAAGAACCGTCGTCATTTTTATACCAATATCCGATATCATCAAGTTGCCAACTTCCGGCATAGATACACATAGCACTAAAAACAGTTACTATAAAAAGTGTAAACATACAAAATAATTTTTTCATATAAACCTCCTTTAAAAAATGTGTAAATTCAATCAATAAAAAATAAAGTATTTTTATTTATTTACTTTATTCTGGCAGTAAGTTTATAAAATAAATAAGCTGTAGAAAGAAAAATACTCCGTGTCAGGCAGACTGATTATACCCTTTTTACCGGGCAAGCAGTAAGAAGGGTATAATCAGTTAGAGCCCGACGTTTTTAACTTTTTTGTTTTCCGCCTTAAGTATTAAGGAGTATCTAGTTAGAGGTATTTCTTACTTTACCCAGGCGCCGCTTGCATCTACTTTGTAACCGTCCGGTGTCATTTCGTTTGCAT
>CALBCM010000013.1 GCA_937927235.1 uncultured Johnsonella sp. | reverse complement strand
ACGGAACCTTTTCAAAGCAGTTTGACGTGGATGCTTTCAGCAGCGGAGATTTTAAGGATACTGAAGCAGGAATCGCTGATGTCCTGCCTGTAATTAAGAGAGGCGATATGTATCTGTTCAGCTCTGACGAGTTAAATGACGGTTCTATGATTGCTGGAAGAGAAGCTTCTGTAGTGCTTGCTGACGGTGTTGCAACCTTCGGCTTTAAGCAAAACGGTATCGTTTACGGCAATAAAAACCAGCTTCAAAGAGTCAAGGGCAAATATTATATAAACGGACTCAGACTTAGTGCCGACCCTGAGCTTGGATACGGAGTTATATTTACAAAAGACGGCGACAGAATAGTTGTAGATAAAGCCGGAAGCCGAATCAGGGGCAACAGAAGGATTTTAAAAGACACGGAGGGATATTGGATAGTCATAGAAAACGGTAAATTCTTTGCAAGACTGGATGATGCCGATAAACCGAGATGGAAGGACGGAGTGCTTTACCACTATGATGCGGACAGGTCTTTAAAGACTGATGCAGAAAGGTATAGCAGAGGTCCTGTACAGGATTATGAAAAAGACTTAAACCTTGGAGGTGGATTCCTTGTTTTTAAAGAAAGATAACTGTAGTAAAGAACTCATCTGCTTTTATAGAGAAATGGGTGATACTTTACTCAAAAGGATATAGGGAGGTATTTATTTAATGAAAAAGAGTTTTTTAAAAAAGCTTAAGCAGGCTGCCGCAGCTGTATTGTCAGCGGCTATGGTGGCGGGAGGGGTGCAGGGCTTTGGATATGGAGTAAATAATGTACAGGCGGCAACGGAGCTGCAGCCGAATACAAAGCTTCAGAGTGCTAATGATAATACGCATATTGGTGTGAGTGCGGGAGGCTATAGCTTTGGACGCAGCGACTCAACGGCTTATGTGTTTGGAGATGCTACAAATCATATAGGAAGTAATAATTGGCATTTGCCTACTAATAAGCAGTTGAAGCCTCAGTATGCATTTAATTTTGCGGCTATAGTAGATGAAGCACATATGGCAAATAATACTCAGGGCTACAGTTCCTCTGCCACTACCGATGATGGGGGGAACCCTATAGTACAGACTGCATATTCAAATGGTAGTGCCAAAAACTGGTGGCTGACATACTATGCATTTGGAAAACCTAATAAGGTTGGGAATTTGGATGATTCACCTGAAACATTGGATGCTTCTGGTGCTGTAGATCCTGTGGTTACAGCATATGCGAGTAATGGAATAGAAGAGCAGACAGCTACTTTTAATAGTAATAATGAAAGTAAGTTAAAAACATTTAATCTGAAAACCGGTGGAGTAAAGAAAAACGGAGATGTTACAGAGGTTTCAGAAGGAAATCAAAAAGTAGAGGTAAGGCAGGAGCTTAAATCTTCGGATGACGGTAAATGGCTTATTATAGAGTATACAGTGTATAATACTAAAGACAGTCAAACATATTTTATGATAGGAAATCATACTGATACTCAGGTTTATAACCACGACGGCTGCCCTACTATAGTTACTACACAGGGAGTGCATGGAAGTACCTTTGAAGGTCTGCATATGATAGCAAACTATATGCCAAATGGCTCTAATCCTGATGCTGCTGATCGTAAATATAGATTTTCTAACCTGGATATCCTGACCTATTTGCCGGGCTCCGACCTTGATATTGGAATAAAAAGAAGACCCGGAGATTCTAATGATAAAAGTGAGCTTCGTGTATGGGCTGGTAAGTACCATGATACAGCTGGTATAAATCATACTAGATGGGTATTTTCAAAATCAAAAAGGGGATTTAAAGGTTCTCCAAAAAATTCTGCAAGAAGCTTTGACTCCTCAGCTGCATTTTCAGCCTACTTTGACCTTAAAGGACATGAAACAAAAACTGCAAGGTTCGCAGTTTCTATGAAGCCTTCAGTTTACTATGTCAAACAAGGAGCTGCAAATGGAGACGGCTTTATTGCCAGCCCTTACGGCTCTGTAAAGCAAGCAGTTGATGCTATAGCAGCTACTAAAGTAAAAAAGGCATATATTTACCTTATGAGTGATGTGGATATTTCTGAAACTATAAATATTCCTACAGGAGTAAATATTACCTTTGAAACAACTGATTTCACTATAGATGATAATGCTAACTATAACGTGAACCAAGCAAACGGTTATTATTACCAAAATGCCCCCAATCCTTATCCTGGAGAAGCTAACAGAAAGATTATAAAAAGAGGCGGCGATTTTAAGGGAGCTCTCTTTAATGTTACCGGAGATAAGACAGGACTTACTATAGGTGATGTTACTGTAGACGGCGGTAAAGAAAATGGTAAGGAAGCAGAGGCTGCGCTTATCACTGCAAATAATGGTACAGTTGCACTTAGGAGAAAAGCAGTCCTTCAGAATAATAAGGTTACTACTGCAGACAAAGCAAGTGCCATTGATTTAAGCGGTTCAGCAAACCTTGATATGAACTACGGTACTATAAAAGATAATATTTCAAAAAATAATTCAGCGGTTAAGTATTCCTCAAGTGGTAAGTTTACCGTAGGAAGTACAGTTACTATACAAGATAATAAGGACGATGGCGGCACGGCTGCAAATGTCTTTCTTGATACCGGCAAGGTTATAACTGCAACTAAGGACCTTGGAGAATCAAAGATAGGTGTGAATGTGAAGCAGCTTCCAAATGATAACAATCACGGTACTGCTGTAGCTGAATATCCTTCCAGCTTAGGCTTAATGCCGTATTCGGCTTTAAACTTCCCAGCTGATAAAAAAGGAAACTCTGTAAGTGCCGGAGATGTAAGCAAGCAGGTTACCGGAGGAAGCAATCCACAGGAAGCAAGTAAAATCTATTTAGGAGCGGCTTTTTTCAGCTTATCAATCTTCTATCTGGATCAAGATGGAAACAATATGCCTTCTCTTAACTCAACTAATGAAAGTCTTGCTGCCGGAACGCCGATTAATAAATCTTTCACATCGGTTTCAGGCTATACCTTCAAGGAATATAAGGTGGGAAACGGTGCTGGTACTGCAACACTTAATTATGAAGGGCTTACCGGAAGCAATGGAAGTATAAGCGGAGGAATGCCGGATAAGAATACCAATATCAGTGTAATCTATCAAAAAGAGCAGGTTACTTACTACTTTGATAAGAACTTTGGTCCTGAAATAAACAGACTGCTTCCGGTTTTACATGAGCCTGTTAAGGCTTTGGGAGGCTCTGTATTAGGAAGCTTACCGACTACTACAAGACCGGGCTATGATTTTGAAGGCTGGTTCCCGTTTACTGATGCCAATAATAATCATTTGTTGGATTCTGGAGAGGAGGATGCAGGCGGAACAAAGCTACAGTCTTATCCTAATCCAACTTCTGCTTTTACTAAGCATTATTATGCAAAATGGACACCTGGTGCTGCCGGCTACCCAGTGGTAATCACACATAAGAATGTCAATCCTGCACTTGAGATTAACTTTGGCGGAATGACAAAGAATTACCAGATTGATGCACCAGTATCTGAAAATTCTGTTGCTATTCCAGGCTATCGGTTTAACCAAGGCAGATCGACAGTTTCTCCTACAGGTCAGGGAAGCATAGATGCTGCAGGTCATTATACTCTTGCTCATATGATAGCCAGCGGTATTAACCTTAATTTCAGATATAATGTAGATAATGGACATCCCGGCTTTAGATTTACCGTAAAACATCAGGCTGGTGGCATAGATATAATACCTCCGGTAGACACAATGAAAAAACCTGAAATGCCTATAACTGCTGAAAAATCAGCCAGCTTAGTGCAAACAGGATATATTTACAGCGGATTCAGCATAACAGAGGGCGCAGCTTCAAGGCCTAATGATTATGTGGTAGGCTTGCTTGATACTCCCGGACTTGTAGTTTTAAATGATGTAGTTGACGGCAAGTTCAGCGGCTATATGCCTAACCAGAACGTAACTATTATCTTTAATTACAATTCACTTTCTCAGCCCAGTCTGATGAGAAAGTTTAATGACAGAATAAATAATAAGACTCTGCTTTCAAGAGTTGATGTTAAAACAGGCAGTATAAACGAGCCTATACCGAATGATAAGCAGCTTTATGGCTATAAATGGGATTCAGATTCAACTGCTTTGATTTCACCTACCGGTACTGCTGCGGTTGATCAGACTACAGGTACGCTCACAGGCTCCATGCCTCCAAGCAACCAGAACTTAAGGGTTGATTACAAGCTTAGCAGAGACAGCAGCAAGTGGAGAAATATAAGGTTTGAAGTAATAGCTCCTCCAAAGGGAAGCCTGGTTGCTAAACCGAATGCTCCCACTTCCTTCCTTGCAGATGACGGAACTCCTGCGGGACGTGAAATGGCATATAATTTTGCTAAGCTGGTAAGCGAGGGCTATATACCTGATACAGTGCCTGAAAGCCAGTATTATATGTTTGAGGGCTGGTATTTGGATTCTGCCGGAATTAACAGGGTTGAGAGCGGTACGACCTTTCCGACAAGCAGCGCAGACCTTGTGCTTTATGCAAAATTTGTTGAAGACCCTTCAAAATGGGTAGACATTCATTTTGATAAGGGTGAGCATGTAACTTCAGTTTCGCCTACTTCGGCACATGCACATTATGATGCTACTCTTGCACAGGCTTTAGCAGATAATTATGTAAATGTGGTTTATGAAGTAAACTATATTCATAAGAGCTGGACTATAAACGGTACTAATGTAGATAACAGCACTCCTTTAGTAAATGGTGCCACCTATATTGTACACGGCAGAAAGGATCCTAATATATGGGGTCTTAATATAGGCGACTTTAATGCTTCCGGTCATATAGGACCTGACGGAAGCGGTCAAATCAGAGTTAGAGAAACTCAGGCAGGTCATGTATATATTGTAAGCGATGACTTTGGCAATGTAGTTGCAGTTAAGACTGCACCTGATAACGAGGTACTCCTCTTTGACGACCTCTATCCGGGAACTAAATACCATGTTCAGGAAGCAGCACCGGGAACTGTGGTAACTGTAGGTCAGCCTATGCCGGCACCAATTCCGGGAGTTATAAGCGATCCCAAGCCGGTAATAATACCTACACTTGAGGATAACTATAATGTAGGCTTTGATCCTAAACATGAGGACAAGGCACAGATTACAGTAAATCCTGCCGACCCTGATTCAGATTATGCACTTATAGATGAGAACGGCAATGTCGTACAGTACCCGGGAAGCGATAACGGCTGGAAGACACCGGTCGGCAGAGGACCTTCAACAGTTACCTTTGATAATCTAGATCCTGGAAAAACCTATACTGTAGTTGCGAGGAAAAAGGGAGATAGCAGAGTTCCTGACCCTCTTTCAAAGAAAGAATATGGAACCGATGTAGTTGCGAATCCAGGCGATATGGTAGATGCTAAGAAGTTTATAGTTGAGGTCAGACCTGAAAATGCAAGTGAAGTGAAAATCGTTACTGTAGCGGGAACAGACCCGTCACAGCATGAAACCGGAAGCAGTAACTGGAAAGTAACCGATGCCAAGGAAAAGGACGAAGTAGTAATCCATGCAGACCCTGTTAATTCAGCCGGAAAGAGATTTTTATACTGGGTGGTAGTAGCAGGAAGAAGCAAGGGAGTTTCAGGTAGAATAAAAGCTAATGACTTCACCTTTAGTATGAGTGCAAACAATATAGTATTAAGGGCGGTTTACGAAAGATTCGGACCGGCTGAGGGTAATTACAATGCCATAGTTGAAGAAGAAATCAGGGGAGGTGCTGTCGGAGAGTACGGCATAGAGCCTGAGCATATAGCAAGGCTTGAAGAGGAGCTTACTACAGACAAGGACAGAGAATTAATAGGTACAAACAAGGCTGATGTAAGATATAAGATCATATTTAACAAGAGAAGGGTTAAAGTACCTGAAAGAGCTGCGGTAAAAGAAGCTTCAATTGCAGGGCAGCTCCATCCTACAGCCTTTAATGCCGCATGGGCACTTGATATAGAGGCTGAAAGATATGTAGATGGCAGACTTGTAGGCAGAGCTACCGATTCAAATGCGGAAGTTCCGGTATTAATCCAGCTTCCTAATGAAGATACCGATATGATGGATTACGAGCTCTTTGATGTAACTGATCCTGCAACCAGACCTGTGCCGAAGATGATGGACTTTACAGATCCTGAAAATACGGCAGGCTACTGCAGGTTTAAAGGCAGAGTAAAGGGCAAGTATGTACTGGTTTATTCAAAAGCCTTTAAATTAAGATTCTTTGATACCATACAGGCACTTGACTTTGAAGACTTGAATAATCCTTTAAGAAACTTCTATCACAGGCTTAAAGTAAGGCGCGGCGAGCATCCTGATGATGTATGGTACAATACTACTGTTGATTATCAGATAATAACGGATTATCAGAATGGAAACAGTACTCCTCCGATAAAAACGCCATTATTTGACATCTACGGTGTTGAGTACATCTTTAAGAATGCCTGGAGTAAGAAACAAAATATTGTGGATATAAATGCAGCAGATTTTGAAAAGCCTCAGAACAAGTTCTTAATGACAGATGCGGTCACCAGAAGTATGTCAATATTTGCATATTATACAAATGACAGACCAAGAAAAGAAAAAGCTTGGAATGAGCTTGATTCACTTAGAATACATGCTCAGGATATAGTAAGAAGTCCTTATCTTAAACAGGACGAGATCACTAGGCTTGAAGCGGCTATTGCAAGAGCTATTGCAAGGCTTAAGCAGAAACGTGGAGAACTTCTTAATCTGGCACTTTTTGGAGGCAGTGGAGAAGTAGATGCAGGACGTATGGCTAATTACTATGAACTCCAGGCTGAACTTGATAATCTTGGCAGAATTATAAGAGAATATGAAGAATTGATAAATAGAAGAAATAATAATTTTATAGGCAGAACAGGCGGCAGCAGCGGCGGCGGCAGTGGCAGTGCCGGTAAAGGAATCGGAAGTGTGGCAAGACCGTTTGAACATGTAGGAGAAAGAACCTTCATGCTTGGTGTGGATGGAAACTGGAAAATTAATGATTCTACAGGAAGATGGTCATTTGTATTAAACGGAGGACTTCCTTTAAATAATACTTGGGGAAAGATACAGTACTCTGATGAAAAAACCAATAAACTGCTTACAAAATGGTATTTCTTTGATTCTCAGGCTTCTATGGTTCAGGGCTGGTATCATGATGCAGGTGCTGACAAGTGGTACTTCTTAAATCCCGAGCAGGGTGCAGATGCCGGGCAGATGATTATGGGCTGGTATAAGGATGCAGCAGGGTTCTGGTACTATCTTGATCCTGTAGTTGGAGAGATGTATACGGGCTGGTGTCGCATCGGAGAGCATTGGTACTACTTCTCACCAGTATCTGTAGAAGGACATCCGAAGGGATCACTTTACGTAAGCACTATGACTCCTGACGGTTACAAAGTAAACCATAACGGTGAATGGGTACAATAGCAGAGTGATAAGGAGGATTAGATTAAATGAAAAAATTTAATATAAGAAAACAGATAGCTGCACTGCTGTCTGCCAGCATGGTATTTGCCATGCTGGCACCGGCACTGCCGGTTTATGCAGAAGTTCCCGGGAAAATAAATTTTAGCTTTAGTGCTTGGCAGCCTTCTATAAAATCAAATAGAGATTTTTCTATTCAGGGACCGCCACTTGAAACAATAAGTGGAGATACAGATACCGACCTTAATGCAGATAATCGTATCTATATGCCTTTTTATGATAAAAATATTCCTGGCTACAGCAATACCAAGACATTTAAAGGCAAAAAATTTTTAAAGGATGAAAACTCTGTAAGTGATTCTGTAGGCTATAAACTGGTGGGTTGGTACAGCAGTAAAGAAAACAGAAAATATGATTTTAAGACTGAGCTGCTTCCAAGCCATTACCCTGCTTCAGAAATAACCTATTATGGAGTGCTTGAAGCTGATACAAGCAAGTCGTTTAAAACTAAAATAGAGCATGTAGCAGATGGTACGGAAACCGTACCGGGCTTAACCGGTCAAAATATTGACTCATCTAAAAAGGTATTGGAAGAATTTCAGGCAATTCCTTTAAGCATACCGGGGTACAAGGTAGCAAATCAGAATTTAGCTGATACTTTAACTTCTTATGCTTCAAATGGAGAATCTACTAGCGATTTTAATACAGCAAAAGATCTTCCTACTAATGATAATTTTAAGTTTAACAGCGGCTCAAAGTATGTTACTGGTACTATGGTAAACCGTAATATTAAGGTTGTTTATAAGTATAAATCAGACCATGATACCAAGTTCAGCTTAAATCTTGTTTATAAGATTGAAGACCTTCAAGGCAACATTACTACCAGTAATGATACTACTTACAGGGAGTATTACGCCGGTCAGAACCTTACAGTTGAAAACATAGGACCAAAGGCTGACTTCAGTGTAACAGACCCTATCAGTCACCAATCTAGGTATACACTTGAAAGTAAAAATATATATTCAGCCTCGGGAACCGACCAGGCTCCTCAGGTAGCTTCCAATCTTCTTACTGCTGATAAGATAGGCTTTGGCGCTGATAATAAGGTTACAGGTATTATGCTTAATCAGAACTTAAAGGTAGTGTATAAATATAAATTAAATAATAATTACTATACCAGTCTTAGGATTAAGTATGTAGATGATGACGGAGTTAATATAACCGACAAGGTAGTTGCAAAGCTCGGAGCTCAGGTAGCCGACAGCATAACTTCACCGGATTATCTTAATTCAACCAAGCCTTATAAAAATGCTGCAAATGAACTTGAGTATAGAGTCAAGGTGCAAAATGCTGATTATATTGCTTTTGCACCGGTCTTGGATGAATATGTAAAAACCGGAACTCAGATGCCTTCACTTTCACCTGATGATGCTACTGCTTTTTCAAATGCAGGCTATACAATAGACCCGACAGCTTGGGCTGAATCAAATCCGCAGTTTAAAATAACTGCTGCGAATCCGAGTAATTCAGGGGTTGTAACAGTCAAGTATACCAAAGATCCCGACCTTTTCCTGCAGGTGAACCTGTCTTATGGACAGGGAGGAAAGATAGTCCAGAAGGACAATGAGGCTATAGATTATGACCCTATCAATAATCCTTCACAGCAGATTAAGATTATTAAAACAAATAAAACCTCAACAGGCTTTACACTTGAGATACCTAACGGTGTACTGCATACGCCAAAGCCTGATGCAGGCTATACTTTTGCTCAGTGGTCGTATATGAATAAGCTCGGCACAAGTACGCCGATTACTATTCCTTGGACTCATAATTTCCAGAACTCAGATATTCAAGGTAATACTATTACTTTAAGAGCTACTTTTGTTAAAAAGCCTTCTGACTGGACTAAGATTACCCTTGAAGAGGCTGATCCAAGCAAGGTCAGCATCGACAGTGTTAAAATTATTGAACTTTTAAATAAAAATGCTGACGGTACGCCGAAGACCTTAAAGTGGGGCGACATATCAGGAGATATACAAACCACTAATCATAATCCATCAGCTTATAATATTCAGTGGATGAGAAAAAACAGCTTGGTGGTTATGAATGATCCTAATCAGGAGATTACAGAGGGAACCTATGTGGTATATGCTATTCCAAATACTCCTAATCCTTCTGCATATCAGCCTCAGGCTGCCGGTGAAATTGATGCGGCGGCAATCCCGGCAATCAATGTGGACCAGACAAATCCGGCTCCGGTGGATGTCAGATTAAACTATGTTATAACTGATTTACAAGGAAAGGTTATTAAGGTAGTCAGCGGCGGAGATGTACTTAGCGGTAACGGAAAAATTTCAGGCTACGAGGATGACGGTCACGGGCACAGCGGATTTTTCATTCACCCTGGTGAAAAGTACAATCTCTATACGGTACCTTCCAATGAAATTGTAAATCCGGGACAGGATATCTCAACAGTGACAAGCGCTTCAGCCGGTACAGAAGTAAGCATACCTCATGTGTACAATCCTATGGTAGTTGAAGACAGTGCACATAGAGGAAAGGCTGCCATCAAGGTAGACCCTACTACAAAAGCTCATCAATATGCTCTTTTGGATGATGCCGGAAACGTGGTAAAGACCTTTACAAGTCCAAATCCGGATGGAGGTGCACTTACTTTTGACAATCTTGAGCTTGATAAGAATTATTATATAGTAGTAAGACCAGTGGGTGATAATACTCCGGAAACTGCTAAGGGACCGGGACAGCTTGTAAATACTTCTAATATAACAATTAATAAAAGCACTTATGAAGTAAAGGTGGCTGTTCCTGCAGGAGTAAACATACAGTTAGACCCAGGCAATCCTGACCTCAGTGCAGTCAGACCTGGAAGCAGCGTCCAGATAACCGTAGACCCGCAGGATGCAAACGGCAATTTCTTCAGCGAGTTTGCAGCAATAAACGGTATAAGCAATACTGCTCTTAATAAAGCAGGTCAGAGTGTACAATTTATTATGCCGGCTAATGAGGTTAAGCTACAGGCTGTATATGAATCAGCTTCCAAATGGACTGACCCCTCACAGTTTGATAATTCTGCGCATGATGGCAGAGAAATAGGAGTTGTTAAGCCTACAGAGCTGATTCCGGATTCGGAGGCAGGACCTGAAAACAGGTTTAGACTGCATATTTATAAAACACCTATGCCAAATGATACCAAGCAGTTAATCCAGGTGGATGAAGGCATTGGCTATAAAGGCTTGTGGGTGATGCGCGTTGTAGTAGAATATACTCATGACGGTACCAACTGGATTGTATATGGAGGCGATGTTCCTGAGCTTACTACCTCTATAGATACAGGAGCTTTAGTACCCGGCAATAAATATGTAATGCATAAGCTTGATGATTTGCATGCAGCTTCTGCTGTTTTGGAAGACGGTCTTGAAAGTCTTGAAGACAGAGATAATTACAGCGGTATGTTTGATAAAAAAGTTGAAAACGGCGTATACTATGCTTTCGGATACTCAAGCACTCCTAGCCGCAGAGTTGATATCAGAAGCTCAAGGACGGATGTCTGGAAGACTGCGGTAGTGCTGAGAGATGGAGAATCACTTGCAGACCACAGCTCTGAGTACAGCAGCTTTATCTCAGGTGATGAGGGTGTTGACTTAGAAGGTATAACCTGGACTTATAGAGGTATAAGCAGTACCAAGGCTGCACTGACACTTGTAGATGAAGCTGATAAGACTCCGCTTGATTCAGATAAGGTATATTATCTGTATTATAGTGATGATAAAACTGAGAGAGCTAAAGCCTATGATGATTTAGTTAAAAGGATTGCTTCCGCAAAGCAGCTTTTCAGGAGAGGACTTACCGAAAATAATAAGGGCTTGCTTGAGGTTGCTTTAGCTTCAGCCACAGCTTTAATTAATAAAACCAACCCTAGAAAAGCAACTACCAGTGAATTGCTTGCTGAGCTTAATTACTTGAGCGGTGTTGTAGACTCTGTAACCGGAGGCAGCTCCGGCGGAGGAGGCGGCAGCGGCGGAGGTTCCGGCGGTGGCGGAGGAGGCAGCAGAGGCATAATAGCCGATAATTCTTCTGTCAGAGTAGGCTATGACGGAAGCTGGAAGCTTGTCGATTCCGCAAACCATATCTGGAACTTTAACCTCAGCTCAGGTTCAAAGCTTAAAGGCTGGGCAAGACTTTCATACACCTATGACGGAGTAACTAGAACAGGCTGGTATCATTTTAATGACGACGGTGTAATGGACAGTGGCTGGTACCATGAAGCTTCAAATAATACCTGGTACTACTTGTCGGAAAATCATGACGGATTCTTTGGAGAGATGAAGACTGGCTGGCATTTTAACAGCAATGATAATAAATGGTATTATTTAAAGCCTGCCGACGGCAGTATGTCTGTTGATTGGAGCAGTATAGGCGAAAAATGGTATTACTTCACCAAGGATACTGATGAAAGACATCCATACGGCTCATTATATATGAATGAAACCACTCCTGACGGTTATAGTGTAGACTCAAATGGAGTATGGAAATAATTATTACTGTATTAACATAAATAAAGCTATTGAAAGATAGCTAAGGGCTGTTGCAAAATAGGTGAGAATATCAACCTATGGAGCAGCAGCTCCTTTTTGTGTAAAAATGAAAAAACAGGAGATACCGCAAAATTATCGTTTTGATGATTTTGCGGTATCTCCTGTTATAAATTTGATTTATATTTATTTAGATAAGCTACTTTTGAATCCAGGCACCGTTACTGCCGACACGGTAGCCGGAGATAACGGTATTATAAGCCATTGCTCCTTTCACATTACTTCCTTCAGTTTTTTCGTACAAATAATACCATTTGCCATCTATAAGCCTCCAGCCTGTCACCATATAACCCTGCTCATCAAAATAGTACCAGTCATTTTTATTATTATAAGTTAATTGCAGCCATTTGGACTTAGGGTAGGAGCCATTGGTTTCTTTGAACCACCAGCCTTTGCTGTCCTGCATCCAAGTTCCCTGAGTGGTTTTAGTGATAACTTTTAAATTTTTAGTGGATGAGCCTGAACCTGATCTTCTTGAACCTCTTCTATTTCTTTTTTTTGAAGGATTAGAAGGATTCGGTTTCGGGTTACTTGGAGTTGCCTTGTCAGGGTTGCTTGGTGTAGCTTTGCCTGGAGCCTTTTGCTTACCGGTATTTCCCGGAGCAGTATTATTACCCGAGGCAGTCCCGCCGTGATCGGCTACTGTAAGAGCACCTGTAAGCGCCTGACTTGCTGCCATATAATTATTTTTGTAGTTTATACCAGAGGTTGTAATTACAGAGAAGGTACCGGCAGTATGCCCGTCTGTATTCCAGGAAAAATCTGGTACAGTATTGAGAGCATCCTGATTGTTGTCTCCCTCTGCCAAATTTTCTATGCTAAAATCTGCAAAGCTTTGAGGAAGAGCAGGCAGCATACTGTCTTTATTTATAGTCTGGTTTGCTACTTTAAGAGTGATTGGTCTTTTATTAATTTTTAAGGTACCTAAGTTTACTGTTAATCCGCCATAGAAATTTGAAAGAGCGGCACTTACCTTATATTCGCCTGCATCTTTAGGTTTGTGGGGACTTAAAGCATAGTCAGTGCCGTTAATTCCCTCATATTTAAAGGTAACCGTGCTGCCGTCAGGGGCAGTAAAATCATTAAGTCCCTTTTCAGTTTTATCATATGTAAGATTAGTAGGAGCTGTCGGGAAATTAATGTTTTCTACGGCAGCGGTCTGCTGCTCTATAGCTCCGCTCTCACCATTAGGATTAGTATATTTTATTGCAGCCACACCATTGCTGTTTTTAATCCAAGACACAGTGGTAGAAGAGCCTGGATAGGTGCTGAGATGTCTGCTATCGTAACCGCCTCCTACATAGGATATAGCTGGAAGGGTATGATCATATTCGTATTTATCCCAAGCTATAATAGAAGTCTTGCTTGCATCTATAGTTACAGCATGGCTTCCTGCGGTATGGAGTGATAAAGCTATTACGCTGTTTCCACCGTTTTCCAAATTTGCAGTATTTTGGTTGCCGTTTGCTGCGAGTACGCCGCCGCTTATATTGAGTGGAGCATTGGCATCGGGACTTGGAGATATTAAGAGGGCAGGGTTGCTGGCAGCATAATTAATAATTCTTCCTCCGCTCATATTAAAGCTTCCGCTTCCTCTGAATATAACAGCAGGGGTATTGGCATTTCCCTTTTGAATGATTTTTCCACCGCTAATTTTAAGATTTATATGTTTATTTGGATGAAAGACCAGGCACGGATTAGCTTCCGCGATTAAGCTGCCTTCAGCAAATTCAAATTCAACCTGATCTTCGTCATTCTGAGAATTAATGCTTAATATGGGATTAATAGAATTGCTTGAAAGAGAAGCTTCCCAGATTATTTTTTTTCCGTTTGGAATAGTGATTTCTACACTTGGGGCATTAGGATCAGTGATAGCTGCATTGCCTGTCACTCTGATTGTATCATGTGTAGTTAAAGCTGCCAAAATTTTATTTTTGATATAGGTACTGATATCTGATGTACCTGCTGGAGGGGTAATATCTACATTGTGAGCTGCCACCGTGCTGCTTGCTGCATAACTTGCAGTAAGATAAATAGGCGAAGCTGCGGCTGTGAGTGAAAGACAACCTGTAAATATGAGGGTTCTTACTAATTTAATTCGATTTTTCTTCATTCGTATCTCCTTTATAAGTTTATTTAATATTGTTGGTCAAGATAGTTGCCTTGACCTGCTTTGAAACTGAATTATAAAAGTTGTTTTATATTATGCACTATATAAAGTAAAGATATGGTAAATCGCGGATGAGGAAGCTAAAAGTACTGGCTTTAACAAAATTAACGGATTTGGCAACTCCCTAATTAGTGTTTCACAAAGTTTCTTTTTTTGCTTTAGAGCAATTAAATTAATTGAAATTGAAAAATTATAAAAAGCAAGTTTGATAGAATTGTAAAAAAATTATAAATATGCTATACTGTAATAAATATTTAGACTGAGTATATTGATGTTGAAAGACAACTGTGACTTGATTTTTAATAAATAATATAAGAGATACCTCTGCAAAAACTAAATTTGCAGACTCAATGAAGGGAGGCTGTTGACCAATGATAGAGAAAACATATATTTAGAATGGCAGCTAGCCAAGTGTGGCTATATTGCTTTTAATCTGCAGTATCCAAGAAGAAAATATGGTAATGACTATTTAGAGTACAAAAAACAATAAATAATAAATTATTTAACATTATTAAATAGTTTTTACAGAGAAAAAATGGTATAGGGGGTAATTAAATGAAAAAAACTTTTTTAAAAGAGCTTAAGCGAGCTGCTGCGGTTATGCTTTCAGCAGCTATGGCAATAGGTGGACTGCAGGGCTTTGGAGCCGGAGTGAGCAGCGTACAGGCGGCAAATGAGCTTGAGGATAATAAGAATCTGATGAACGGTAAATTTAAGGCTAGCGGAGGAGAACATAAATATCCTTGGGTAGCCGGTAATTATACTACTAATTCTACTTACCCTGCTGGCACCATTGAAAACAAGCAGCTCTTAACTTATGGCAACAGTGATTCTACCGGATATGTATATGGAGATTCTTCAAGGAACTATTCCAATACTTCTATTGGAAGCAGGCAGTTTACCTTTGACTTTGCTGCTATTCCGGAGGCTATTAATACAGAGCCCACTACAGAGCTTCAGGAGGGCTATAGACTTGGAAAAAATGCCGGACTTATGACATCATATCAATTTGGCTGGTGGAATACGTTTTATGCTTTTGGCACAGAAGCACAAGTCAGACCTCAAAATATAGAGATACATACTAACGGCAATATAAAGGGGGCTAATAATCCCACTGTTTTGCCTAAGCCTCTGTCAAGCGTTGGTGCCGGTTGGGATACTAACCAATATAAAGCAAATGCAAAAATGAATGGACAGGTAGTTCAGGTTAATAATGGCAGTAATGTAGTTGAAGTCAGACCTGAAATAAAAGTAAGTCAAGATGGCAGGTGGCTTATAGTTGAATATACCGTACATAATGCAAGTGATCAACATCAGGATTTCTGGATAGGCAACCAATGCGATACTATGATTTATAATCATGACGGCTGTCCTACTATAGTAACGCCTCATCAGCAAGCCGATATAACCAATAATCCTAATAAACCTGCCGGGCTCCATCTTATAGCAAACACAGGGGGAACATATAAGTTTACAAGCCTTGATATCTTAACTTATCATCCTGACCCTAGTGTGGATGCCGGTATTAAAAAAAGAGCCGGCACAGATAACAGCAAATTATCTCTATGGAGCGGATATTGGAGTACAACACCTAAAGGACCTGAAAATCCAGGTGTAGACTATAGCACGGCTCCTTATAATGTTAAAAAAGTATCCCATAACTACTGGGCTTTTTATGATACGGCTCAGAAATTTGCTAATGACGGGGTAGATGCTGCCGGTGCTTTTTCAGCTTACTTTGACCTTAATCCTTATGAAACAAAAACCGCAAGGTTTGCTGTAAGCATGAAGGTATCTGTATATTATGTATACCCGGACGCTCCTACGGATGGAAACGGCTATATAGCTACACCTGCCAAATCTATTCAGAAAGCTGTTGCTGAAATTAAAAGTTCCGGTACAAAAAAGGCGTATATTTACCTTATGGGAGATGTAGAACTCGACCAAAAAGTTGAGATTCCAAAGGGCGTGGATATAACTATTGGAACGACTGATTTTGAGTATAACAGCAATATATCTGCAACTAATCCTCCAGTCTTTCTTGATGTTGATGCACCCAGGAAAAAAATTACAAGAAAATCCGGTTTTAATGATACTATGTTTGAAGTTGGAAATGAGGGTACCACACAAGAAAACAAGAATACAGGACTTACTATAAGCAATGTCATTATAGATGGCGGTAACAGCAATACAAGCACTGGACCTATAATTTCAGCAAAAAAAGGTTGGGTTAAGACTCAAAAGGGGGCGGTACTTCAGAATAATAAAATTAATCCTGCAACTCCGGATAATAATATTGATGTTGCAAGTGCAATTGATATAAGTGAAGGTGCCAATCTTAATATGAGCTATGGAGAAATCAAAGATAATACTTCGCGCAACGGCTCAGCGGTAGTATTTAACGGTGCAAGCTTTACTATAAATAATCAGATAAAGATTATAGGCAATAAAGACAGCTTTAATAAGCCTGCGAATGTTAAGCTTGGAGCCAACAAGGTGATTACTGTCGGCGAAGATATAGGCGGGGATTCATCAATTGGAATAAGCGTAGTTGATCCTCCTGCCACTGCTACAGATGAAAGAGTTGTAGTGCAAAGGGCAAATCCTACTTTAACTGCTATGCCGTATTCGGCGGGAAATTTTACTCCTGATAAAGATGGTAATACTACTCAGCTTGGAACTGCTCCCAATGATAAAAATGTTGTGCTGAAGACTTCTTTATATGCTTATACAGTAAGGCATGTCAATGCAAATAATAATTTGGCACTCAAACAGGATGTTACAGATACGAAGCCGGCTGGAAAGGAAATATCCGAGCTTCCTGATAATACCTTGATTACGAGTGGAGGTTATAAGGTAACAGGAGTGGAGCTTTCTACAGGAAGCAATCTTTCTGTAGACAATGCTACAAAAAAAGTTACAGGCTCAATGCCGGCGACGGATGTAATTATAACCTTTAAGTATTCAAAAAGTGCCGCTGTTTATAAGTTTGACCCGCAGGGAGGCTATCCTGTAGCTGATATGACTGAGCTTGTAACAGGCGGTGGCTCTGCTCTTTCTATGCCTGTGGCAGCAAGGGCGGGATATGACTTTGTAAATTGGACAAGGTATGAAGAAAATGACGGCATTAATGGATTTACTAGTGGCGATACAGCTACTGCTGAGCATACTTTCCCAAATCCTGTAGAGGATAAAACTTATTATTACTATGCCAGCTGGACCCCCGGAATTACAAATTATAATATTGAGGAAAAGCATAGAAGCATAAATCCAAGACTGCAAAAGAGCTTTGGTACCAGAACGGATAGCAAACCTGTTGATACTGTCTTTGAGGCTATGTCAATAGCAAATAATATACCGGGATATATGTTTGCAAATGCAAATGATGCTCCGGTTCAGACTGTATTCCCGGGACATACTCAATGGGATCCTGCCGATAATTATAAGTACAAAGTAAAGGTTGGAGCACAGGATTTTAATGTAAATTATAATTATAAGGTTGACCCCAGCCAGAAATTCCACTTTAAAATTCAACACAAGAAGGCAGGTGCTGCTTTACCGGGACGTGAAACTGATGTATTAAGAGCGGCTGAACAGGCTATAAGTGCAAGTCCTCTTTCGGCAGCTCAGCTTGCTCAATCACCGTTTGATTTGTCGGATTACAGTGTAACTGCTAATATAATCTTAGGAAAGACCGGCAATCTCGATGTCGGCAATGGAATAATAAGCTATCCAATATCTTCTACCGATATAAGACGTTCAGGTACGGATGACTATAAAATGTCACCTACCGAGCCGGATTTTGATCCTGTAACCAATGTGTTCAGCAGTTTTATGCCGAATCAGGATGTAACTATAGAATATGTGTACGGACCTTCAGGAACCTTTAATGTCAATCTGATTGCCAGAGACCAGATAGACCAGAGTATCTTGGAGAGAAGATCTGAAGCGCAGGCAGCAGGAGCTGCACTTAACTATACTGCTCCGGCACACTACGGCTATATCTACGGCAGTGGAACTGATGATCCTGCAATAGGCAGCTTTGACGGTGCAGGAACTTATACGGCAAGCATGCCTACACGAAATCTGACTCTTACCTACGATATGGCTAGAGATCCGGCATACTGGAGACAGATGACCTTTGTCACAGCTTCCGGTTCAGCCGGCTACGGTACAGTTGCCGGTCAGCCGGTAACTGTAGATTTCTTAAGAGATGATATGACTACTGCGGGCAGAAAACCTGATACTTTTGCAAAGATTAAGGAAAGAGGAAGTATAATAAATAAAATTGCTCCTAATGATGCTCCATATTACAGATTTGCGGGTTGGTTTAAAGACGATGCCTGTACTATACCTGTAAATGATGCTGACACCTTTGACAATTCAGCTACAGTATATGCAAAATTTGAAGAAGATCCGGCATACTGGATAGACATTCATTTTGCGGCAGGTGCTCACGGTACATTAAACAGACCGGCTGCTTTACATACAAAACGCGATAATAAATGGAGCGATATAGGTATAAATGACAATACAGACGTTACTCCTGAAGTGAATTACATGCTTGGAGGCTGGTATTTAGGTGGCATCAAAGTAGCTCCTTCAACTACGCTTATAAACGGAGCTTTGTATACGGCTATGTTTGTTAAAAAACCTGAAGTATGGGGACTTAGAATAGGCGACTTTAATGCTTCCGGTCATATAGGACCTGACGGAAGTGGTCAAATCAGAGTCAGAGAAACTCAAGCAGGCAATGTATATATTGTAAGCGATGACTTCGGCAATGTAGTTGCAGTTAAGACTGCACCTAATAATGATGTACTCCTCTTTGACGACCTCTATCCGGGAACTAAATATCATGTTCAGGAAGCAGCGCCCGGCACTGTGGTGTCTGTAGGTCAGCCTATGCCGGCACCTGTACCCGGAGTGATAAGCGAGCCTAAACCGGTAATAATACCTACACTTGAGGATAACTATAATGTGGGCTTTGATCCTAAGAATGAAGACAGGGCACAGATTGTAGTAAATCCTGCCGACCCTGATTCAGACTATGCACTTATAGATGAGGATGGAAATGTAGTACAGTATCCGGGAAGCGATAACGGCTGGAAAACACCAATTGGCAGGAGACCTTCAACAGTTACCTTTGATAATCTTGATCCGGGAAAGACCTATACCGTAGTTGCAAGGAAGAAAGGCGATACCAGAGTTCCTGATCCTCTTTCAAAGAAAGAGTATGGAACCGATGTAATTGCAAATCCGGGTGACATGGTAGATGCTAAGAAGTTCATAGTAGAGGTCAGACCCGAAAATACCGGTGGAGTGAAAATAGTTACTGTAGCAGGGACAGCCCCCTCACAGCATGAAACTGGAAGCAGTGACTGGAAAGTAACTGATGCCAAGGAAAAGGACGAAGTAGTAATTCATGCGGATCCTGTTAATTCAGCCGGAAAGAGATTTTTATACTGGGTGGTGGTAGCAGGAAGAAGCAGGGGAGTTTCAGGAAAAATACAAGCTAATGATTTCACCTTTAGTATGAGTGCAAACAATATTGTCTTAAGGGCGGTTTATGAAAGACCGGGACCTGCTGAGGGCAATGACAATGCCATAGTTGAAGAAGAAATCAGAGGAGGTGCTCTCGGAGAGTACGGCATAGAGCCTGATTATATCTCAGAGCTTGAAGAAAAGCTTACTACACCGGCTGACAGAGTATTAATAAATACGAATGGTGCTGATGTAAGATATAAGATAATATTTAACAAGAGGAAAGTTAGAACTCCTGAAAGAGATGCGGTAAAAGAAGCTTCTATTGCAGGTCAGGACCATCCTACAGCCTTTAATGCCGCCTGGGCACTTGATATAGAGGCTGAAAGGTACGTAGATGGCAGACTTGTAGGCAGAGCTACCGATTCAAATGCGGAAGTTCCGGTATTAATCCAGCTTCCTAATGAAGATACCGATATGATGGATTACGAGCTCTTTGATGTAACTGATCCTGCAACCAGACCTGTGCCGAAGATGATGGACTTTACAGATCCTGAAAATACGGCAGGCTACTGCAGGTTTAAAGGCAGAGTAAAGGGCAAGTATGTACTGGTTTATTCAAAAGCCTTTAAATTAAGATTCTTTGATACCATACAGGCACTTGACTTTGAAGACTTGAATAATCCTTTAAGAAACTTCTATCACAGGCTTAAAGTAAGGCGCGGCGAGCATCCTGATGATGTATGGTACAATACTACTGTTGATTATCAGATAATAACGGATTATCAGAATGGAAACAGTACCCCTCCGATAAAAACGCCCTTATATGATATCTACGGTGTTGAATACATCTTTAAGAATGCTTGGAGCAAAAAGGCGAACGTTGCGGATATGAGTGCAGCTGATTTTGAAAAGCCCCAGAATAAGTTCTTAATGACGGATGCAGTCACCAGAGGCAGGTCAATATTTGCCTACTATACAAATGACAGACCTAGAAAAGAAAAGGCTTGGAATGACCTTGATTCACTTAAAACACATGCTCAGGACTTAGCAAGAAGCCCTTATCTTAAGCAGGAAGAAATTGCCGAGCTTGAGGGAGCTATTACAAGAGCTATTGCAAGACTTAACCAGAAGCGTGGAGAACTTTTGAATTTAGCACTTTTCGGAGCTAGCGGAGAAGTAGATGCAGGACGTATGGCTAATTACTATGAACTCCAGGCTGAGCTTGATAATCTTGGCAGACTTGTAAGAAAATATGAAGAATTGATAGATAAGAGAAATAATAATTTTATAGGCAGAACCGGCGGCAGCAGCGGCGGCGGCAGCGGCAGTGCCGGTAAAGGAATCGGAAGTGCGGCAAGACCGTTTGAGCACGTAGGAGAAAGAACCTTTATGCTAGGTGTAGACGGAAACTGGAAAATTAATGAGTCTACAGGAAGGTGGTCATTTGTATTAAACGGAGGACTTCCCTTAAATAATACTTGGGGTAAGATACAGTATTCCGATGAAAAAACCAATAAACTGCTTACAAAATGGTATTTCTTTGATCCTCAGTCTTCTATGGTTCAGGGCTGGTATCATGATGTAGGTGCTGACAAGTGGTACTTCTTAAATCCCGATCAGGGTGCAGATGCCGGTCAGATGATTATGGGCTGGTATAAGGATGCTGCAGGATTCTGGTATTATCTTGACCCTGTAGTCGGAGAGATGTATACAGGCTGGTGCCGTATCGGAGAGCACTGGTATTATTTCTCACCAATATCTGTAGAAGGACATCCGAAGGGATCACTTTACGTAAGCACTGCAACTCCTGACGGTTATAAAGTCAATTATAACGGTGAATGGGTACAATAATAGAGTGAGAAGGAGGATTAAATTAAATGAAAAAAATTAATATAAGAAAACAGATAGCTGCACTGCTTTCTGCCAGCATGGTATTTGCCATGCTGGCACCGGCACTGCCGGCGTATGCAGCTCCAAACCCGATTACTAATATAAATTTTGATTTGGGAATGTGGAAATATTATGAGGGAAAGCAGGATATAGTTCTTAGCGGAGAAGCTGCTAGCGAAGTATCGGCTAAATATATTCAGGCGGACGGAGTAAACGGAGGCTATGCTCAAAACAGCAACGGGCATCTCTTACTGCCTTTTATGGATGCAGATGGAAATTTTACGGGCAAACCAGAAGTCAGTCCTCCAGTTGCAGCTACTCCTTTTGGAAACAGCAGCTCCAACCTGAATAAAAAGGTGTTTGATTTTTCAGGCTATAAGCTTGAAGGCTGGTATGAAAGCCAGGATGCTATAGCCGGCGGGAATAAAAAAACTTATATTCCTAAGCGCTTTAACTGGTCCGATATTACCTATATTCCGAATTATATAAGTGATGGTACGACAAAGTATAAATTACGGATAACACATACTCTTACCGGAATTAGTGGTGTTACTTTGGGAGATTTAAATACACAGAACACCGATTTATTTGTACTTGAAGGATATCAGGCTCAGCCCAAAATTGTTCCTGGCTTTAAAATCTCAGCGGGATATCCGCAATTTAATTTTTATGAGCCTGGTGGAACTTTTGCTACTTTGAAAACTCCTCCTACTGGTCTTACAGGAGCGGCAGCCAAGTATAATAATTTTGGAGCAAAATCTGAAAACGGCTATGTGTCAGGTCTTATGACAAATAAAGACTTAAAGGTGGATTTTCAGTATGAGCCTGACCAATCGGTGACTTTTCCGGTTACAGTAATACATCATGTGCTGAATGCAGATGAAACTGAAAAAAATCCTCCGGATAATGACTATGAGGTGAGCAGACCGGCTTATGTAAATCAGCCTTTGTCCAGTATTACCCCTGCTTTAGTGCCGAAAGTGGATTATATAAGTGGAACTCCTTCAAAGTATAATTTAATTACCAGCGGAACACATGCACCTAAGTTTACCACGGCTTCAGGGCAGGATATACAAGCTGCAACAACCCTGCACCAGACTAATTTGCTGCATCCGGATGATACACACCTTACTGTAAATGCTACTACAGGTGCGGTCACTGGCAATATGGTAAATTTCGGTCTTCAACTGCATTATTACTATAAACCGAATCCGGCTTATTTTAAGACTGTAACTGTCAGGTATCAGAATGAGCTTAGTCAGGATATAACAGATAAGGTTATTACCAAGTTAAACACTGTGGCTCCCGGAACTATACTGGATAATTATGATTCCACAAATCCGACTAAGTTTTATAAAAATGCCAATGCTATAGAAAGGCGTGTGAGTCCAAATGAGACTTTTGAAATTGCCGCACCTGCACTTGAGGCTTATAAAGATGATGCAGGATTAGTTACAGCAAACGGAGTGGGTACAAGCTTCCAAACTTTCCAGATGGATGGAGGAAATTTTGTCGGTACTGGTTGGCATAAGGATACTCAGCCTAAGTTTACAGGTACGATGGGAGCCAGTGGAGAGTCGGTAGAGATAGTTGTAAACTATGTTCATAAGAATAATGCTTTTGCAACTTTACTTCTTCAAGCAAGTACCGGAGGAAAGCTTATGCATGATGCCAGCACTGAATACAGTCAGATTACTTCTGGACATCCTATTTCAAAAGACAAGGATCTGGTAACTGGTACTGTTAAGGTTGATTTAGCAGAGCTGCCTACCCCTGCACCTGAGCCCGGCTATACTACAGGTGCTTGGTACAGAGTGCTTAATAATAACACTAAAACCAAGATAGAAAACAGCGAATGGCCTATAGATTTAGCTGCTCCCTATAAGCTTGAGTATAAGTTTGAAGAAGTTCCGGGTCAGTGGCTCAATATTACATTTGCACTTGGCAATCTGACTACTCCCGTACAAAATTATGCGTTAGATATTACTCCAAATCCTTTTACCGGCAAGATGGTAAATACCGGAGGCAATTTAACACTTAATGACTTTAGAGCGGCAGATCAGCTTCCGTATATAGATGTAACCGGTTCCAATCCTGATTATACTTATGGCTGGTTTAATTCAATGGGTCAGAGAGTTAATGATACTGACAGCCTTGCAGGCTATGCAAATCAAACACTTTATCTCTATCCGGTCTATATAGGGGCAGTGGGACTTCGCACTCCCACTGTGGAAGCAAAGCTTGATGCTTTGGCAGTTCCCGTAATTAATATAGCCAATATTAACCAAAGCTCAACTGTACAATATGCAATAACGGATGTTAATGGCAATGTAGTAGCAGTTATGACTGCGGCAGCATTGTCAATGAGCAACGGAAATATACAGGGCAATTACCTGCATCCGGGTGACTCATATAAGGTGTATGAGGTGGCTCCGGGAGCTTCTGTAACTGTAGGTGCTCCTATAACTGATGTACCCGATGCTGACAGAGCCGCTCCGGCGGATGCAACCATACCTGTAGTAAGGGAAAATCCGACCGCTGTGAGTGTAACTGAAGACCCGAGCATAAGGGGCACGGCACAAATAGTTATAAGTCCTACCAGTCCCAGCACTCAGTATGCTCTTGTAGATGATGCAGGAAACACAGTTTACGGATTTACAGATCCTGCAAATAATAAGATAGTCTTTGGAGGGCTTGACTCTGATAAAAATTATAGAGTAGTAGCAAGGCAGCAGGGAGAAAATTACCAGCCTACAGACAGGCTTCCGGGTTATCAGGTAAGTACCGCTAATCTTGGAATACTTGCGGATAGATTTGATGTGACAGTGGTTTACCCTAATGGTGCAGAGCCTACAGTTATGATTGACGGTCAAGTACATTCCCTTACAGATTTAACCGGAATTGAGCCTGGAAAAGCTATTGAAATTACTGCTCAGGCTATGCATCCTGTAAGCGGAGAGTTCTTTGATAAATGGTTGGTGATAGGAACTGCTCCTGCAGGAGGAAGGCAGCGTGGAAATGCTTATGTATTTACTATGCCGCGTCACCCTGTAAAGATTCAGGCAATTTATCCTTCACCTGCACATTGGGCTAATCCGGCAGTACAGTATCAGAATTTATTGCATGACAATAAAGCAATTGATGCAGTAACTCCTTATATCACTGAGGCGGGCGATTATAGGATATTAATTACTAAAAGTGCAGCTACAGAGAGTATGAGAAATGCAGCAGCTCTTAATGAAAGCTCACCTTATACTGCTTTATGGCTGATGAAATTAAGAGTTGAGAAAAAAGACTCTGCAGGCAACTGGCAGTTATATCCTATGAGTGAGCCTATTTCTACAACTATTGAAACAGGTGCTTTAATCAGTTCAAAAAGGTATAAGCTGCATAAGGTTGATATGGCGACTCCGTCTTCTGCCAGTGAAATATCGGAAAATATAACTGATTACATTAAATCACCTTTATATCCGGGTCGTTTTGATATAATGGTTGAAAATGATGCTTATTATACTTTCGGGTATGTTGAGCCGAAACAGTATATAGTTACAATACTTGATTCGAGAAATAACTCATTAGTAAAGAAGCTTGTTTTTTATGAGGATATAATAGACAGCGTAGGTAGCTACAGCTCAAGCTATATGAGCAGTATTTTACCGGATTATATAGACTCAGAGGGAATAAAATGGTCTTATGAGGGATTGAGTGAAAGTAAGGACAGGTATAGGGCTTATGATACTAATCTTCCGGTAACAGGGGATATGACTTTATATCTGTTTTATAAGAATGACAGGAAGGCAAGAGAAGCGGCGGCTAAAAAGCTTGAGAGATTTATAGCGGAAGTACAGCGTACACATGATAACTCTTTTTCTCTGACCTTTAAGGCAAAGGCTGCTCCTGCAATAGCTGTAGCTCTTGCGGTGCTGAATAAGACTAATCCTAAAGCTTCTACTCAGGAGCTTTTAGATGCCGTCAAAGCACTTGAAGCTGCTACAGGCATGGGCTCAGATTTCAACAGTTCGGGTGGAGGAGGAAGCTCGGGTGGCAGCTTTGGCGGCGGCTCAGGCGGAGGTTCCGGCGGCGGCATTGTCGATAATTTATCGGTTCATGTAGGCTACGATGGAAATTGGGAGCTTGTTGATGCTCTAAACCATATCTGGAACTTTAATCTTACTAATGGCTCAAAGTTAAAAGGATGGGCAAGACTTTCATATACCTATAATGAAGTAAGCAGAACCGGATGGTACCATTTTAATGATAATAATATAATGGACAGTGGTTGGTATAATGATAGCAATTTATGGTATTACTTATCGGAGATTCATGATGGCTTCTTTGGAGAAATGAAGACGGGCTGGCATTTCAACCAGACTGATAGTAAATGGTATTATTTAAATCCCGACAACGGCAGGATGCTTACGGGCTGGCAACTTATAGATGGAAAATGGTACTACTTATCTCCAAATTCAGATTCCGGACATCCTTACGGTTCACTATATGTAAATGAAACTACACCTGATGGTTATAACACAAATTCAGATGGTGTATGGAATTAATTTATTAAAAGTGGCTGCTGCGAAATAGGTGAATATCACACATCTATGGAGCAGCAGCTCCTTTTTTGCATAAAAACAGAGAAATTTTTTCTACCGGTATAAATTCTGGAAAATTCGTTTTTAAATCTAGTATTTTTTGAAAATTTAGATAGGATATCATTGTAAAAAATTAAAAAAATGTTATACTATAAACAGTGGTTAAAGTGGAGGGCTTTTATTTGGCTGAGTTAATTTTGGAAACAGGAACTTAAGTTGCTGCGAAGGTCGTTGAGGTAGTAAGCTCAGTCTATCCAAAAAAGTACAATAAAGAAAGAGGTAGTATGAATGTTATGATAGAGTAGAGTATAGAACAAATATTAAAAAATGTTAAAGCAACTTATTATAATATTTTCGAAATACAGTCTTACCTTAAATAAGGAATTTCGTATGTATTAAATAAAATTGATATGGGGAGAATAATTTTAATGAAAAAAAGTTTTTTAAAAAAGCTTAAACAAGCTACAGCGGCGATGCTTGCGGCAGCTATGGCATTAGGAGGGATACAGGGCATTGGAGCGGGTATAGGCAATGCATGGGCATCTAATGAGCTTGAAGACAATGCAAATCTGATGGTCGGCAAGTTTAAAGCCAGTCTTATGAGAGAGCATAAATATACCGATACGAAAAATGCCGGCAATATCCTGACCTACGGACACAGCGATTCTACCGGATATGTTTACGGATTTTCGGCACATAATAAAAAATCAGATTCTACTATGAGAGATGGCGGGCAGGGTTCTCCGGTTCGTGACCAGTATACCTTTGACTTTACCGCCCTGCCTACCTCCATAGATGAGGAGCCGGATGCTCAAAACAAAGAAGGCTACTGGCTTGGCAGAAATACCGGGCTTATGACCTCGTTTAATTTTGGCTGGTGGAATACCTTCTATGCCTTTGGAAAAGATTATCAGGTCAGACCAGTTCACAATAATCCGCCTACGGTTTTGCCTCAGCGTTTATTAGCGGACTCTTCAACCGGCAAGAAAAACGGTCAGGTCACCGTAGTAGGCGGGATTGAGGTCAGACCTGAAATCAAGGTCAGTAAGGACAGCAGGTGGATTATAGTAGAATACACCGTGCATAATACCACCAATCAGGAAAAGGATTTTTGGATAGGCAATGAGGCGGATACTATGGTGTATAATGACGACTATTGCCCTACTATAGTCAGTCCTCATGCGGCTGCCGACATTGCTGCCAATGCAAGAAAGCCGGCAGGACTTCACCTTATATCAAAGGCTCCGGGCAAGTACAGACTCACCAGTCTTGACATTCTGACCTATCACCCCGATGCCGATGTTAATGCCGGAATGCAAAAAAGAGATGCCAGTGACCCTAGTGCTTCTTATTTGTGGACAGGCACCTGGGAAAGCACCAATGGAGTCAACCATAAATATTGGGTCTTTAATGACAGCCCTACCCGCTTCGGTCCTTCGAGCACAGATTCGGCTGCGGCTTTTTCAGCCTACTTTAATCTTAAGGAGTATGAAACCAAGAGGGTGAGATTTGCAGTAAGCATGAGAGTGTCCACTTATTACGTATACCCTCCGGCGAGCAGTGCTCCGGATGCCTCTACACCTTATGGCTATATTACCAAACCTGCTGACAGTATTCAGCAGGCTATTGATGAAATTAAAAAGACCGGCACTGAAAAGGCTAACATCTTTCTTATGGGCGATGTAGTGCTTAATCAAACGGTAAAAATACCGAGCGGCATAGATATCACCATAGGCACCTCCGACTTTGAATATCAGAGCAATCCAAGCTCTCAAAATCCTCCGAAGTTCCTTGATGTTGATGCACCGAGAAAGGTGATTACGAGGGCTCCGGGCTTTAACGGACCTATGTTTGAGATTGACAAGGATGCTTCGGACAGCACCGGGCTTACTATAAGTGATGTTACTATAGACGGCGGCAGCAGCCAGACCAGCACCGGACCTATCATTAAGGCTGAAAAGGGCAGAGTCAGGACTCAAAAGGGAGCCAAGCTCATCAATAACAAAATCAACGATAACCATGAAACTGACGAAGACAAGAATAATATCAATACCGCCAGTGCGATTGATATAAGCGGGACTACCAGCCTGGATATGAACTACGGTGAAATCACCGGCAATACGGGGCGCAGCGGCTCTGCGGTGTCCTTTAACGGCAGCAGCTTTAAAGTCAGCAATACCGTAAAAATTACGGGCAACAAGCTGCTGGTACCCGGAAGCCAACCCGGAAATCCGGCAGAAAAGGATGCAAATGTCAAACTCGGTGCAGGCAAGGTAATTAAAGTAGGAGAGGACTTAGGCGGAGATTCTTTAATCGGTGTCAGTGTCGCTGATGTGCCGAATAATTCTGCGGATGAGAGAGTCATAGCGGAGAAGGCAAATCCCAATATGCAGACCCTGCCCTATTCCGCCGGAAACTTTAAGCCCGATAAAGAGGGAAATACTACTCAGATGGGCATTACAAATCCTGGCAAGGCGGTGCTTAAAACTACCACCTATAATTATACGGTAAGGCATGTCAATGCGGTTAATAATGTAGCGCTTGCAGCCGACAGCAGTACTACGACTACGGCAGGCACCGAGATAGCAGTGGGTGTAAGCAATCAGGTGCTAAATGACGGCTATAAGCTTGCCGGAGTGGAATATTCCACAGCAGGCAGCTTCATCTTTGATGCCAATACCAATACTGTCAAAGGCTCAATGCCGGCGACCGATGTGATTATAACCTTTAAGTACGGCAAAAACGTAGCTACCTATAAGTTTGATTCTGCCGGAGGCTATCCTCTGCCTGATATGGTGGAAATTGCCACTAATCTCGGCTCGGTTCTGACTATGCCGGTAGCGGCAAGAGCGGGCTATGTGTTTGATAAGTGGACCAGGTATGAGGACAATAACGGTGATGGAAAATACACTCCCGGCAGCGTTCCGCCGGATGTAAGCACCAACGAGCACAGCTTTCCGAGTCAGGTGGAAAATAAAACCTATTATTACTATGCGAGCTGGGCTCCTGAAGACATCAACTACAATATTGAAGAAAAACATAAAAGCTTAAATGTGAGGCTGCAAAAAAACTTCGGCACCAGGACGGCACAGCTGCCTATTGATGCGGAATTTACAGCGGTTTCAATCGCAGGCACGGATTCAAGTGGTGTCAACCATCTGCCCGGCTACAGATTTGCAAACGGAGAGGACGTACCTAATCAGACTCCGCCGGCAGGACATACTCAGTGGGATGCAAATGATTATTATAAATACAGGGCAAAGGTCGCCGCACAGGACTTTAACGTAAATTATAATTATACTGTAGACCCGAGTCAGAAATTTAATTTTAAGGTAATCTACAGAAAATCGGACAGTGCTGTGCCTATAGCGCAGATTGAGCTGCAAAAGCCGGCTGAGCAGACTATTTCTGCAAGCCCGCTTTCAGCTACCCAGATTAATAATTACGGTTTAAATGATTATATAGTAACTCCGCAGATAATTGCGGGAAAGAGCGGCAATCTTGATGCCGACGGCGGAAAGATAAGCTATCCTATGGCTTCAACCGATATAAGGCTTTCAGGTACGGATGACTATAAACTATCGGCTTCTGATCCTGATTTTGACCCGGTTACCAATGTATTCAGCGGTTATATGCCTAACCAGGATGTAACTATAGAGTATGTTTACGGACCGGCAGGCAGTTTTAATGTTAATACTCTCGTTAAGGACCAGGAGGACCAGGGAGTTTTGGACAGAAAGTCTGAGCCTAAGGAAGCAGGAGCTGTGCTTAATTATCCGGCACCAATGTATTACGGTTACAGATTCGGCAGCGGAGAAGCAAACCCCTCCATAGGCTTGTTTGATACCATGACAGGAGCTTATACCGGAAGCATGCCGACTCATAATCTTACCCTCACCTATAATATGGCAAGAGACCCGGCATATTGGAGGCAGATGATTTTTAAAACCAGCACTGGCTCGGCGGCGTACGGCAGCATAGTCAATCAGCCTGTAAGCGTGGCATTCTTAAGAGATGACCAAGCTACGGCAGGCAGAAAGCCTGATACCTTTGCCAAAATTAAGGAAAGAGGAGATATTTTAAATAAGCTCAGACCCAAGGATGTGCCGTATTATAAATTTATAGGCTGGTTTAAAGACGATGCCTGCACTATTCCGGTTAATGATGCGGATACTTTTGAGGAGTCAGGCACGGTATATGCAAAATTTGACGAGGACCCGGCATATTGGATAAATATTTATCTTGCGGCGGGAGCCCACGGCACTTTAAACAGAGCGGCAGTCCTGCATACCAAGCTTAATAATAAATGGAGCGACACGGGAATCAATGACAGCACCGATGTTACGCCTGAAGTAAACTATATATTTAAGGGCTGGTATCTGAACGGCATGAAAGTGAAGCCTTCAGCCACACTTATAAACGGAGCCTTATATACCGCTCAGTTTACTAAAGACCCTAAGGTATGGGGACTTAGAATAGGTGACTTTAATGCCTCAGGGCATATAGGAGCTGACGGCAGCGGTCAAATCAGAGTCAGAGAAACTCAGGCGGGCAATGTCTATATTGTAAGTGATGATTTCGGCAATGTGGCAGCAGTAAAGACTGCACTTAATGATGAAGTGCTTGTCTTTGATGACCTTTATCCGGGCAGCAGGTACCATGTTCAGGAGGCGGTTGCCGGCACTGCGGCAGCAGTCGGACAGCCAAGCCCTGCACCTGTACAGGGAGTTATAAGTGAGCTTAAGCCGGTAATCATACCTACGCTCGAGGATAATTATACGGTAGGCTTTGATACTAAAAATGAGGGCAAGGCACAGATTACAGTAACTCCTGCCGATCCCGATTCGGACTATGCTATTATAGACGAGGACGGCAATGTAGTGCAGTATAAGGGCAGCGATAAGGGCTGGAAGGCGGTGAGCGGAAGAAGACCTTCAACTGTTACCTTTGATAATCTTGACATAGGAAAAACCTATACCGTAGTAGCGAGGAAAAAGGGTGACGGAAGAGTTCCCGACCCTCTTTTAAAGAAGGAATACGGAACGGATGTAGTCGCAAATCCCGGCGATATGATAGATGCCAAAAAATTTATAGTTGAGGTTAAGCCTGAAAATGCCGCTGAGGTAAGGATAGTTACTGTGGCAGGAAAGGAGCCTTCACAGCATGAAGCTGGAAGCACTGATTGGAGGGTTACCGATGCCAAGGAAAAGGATGAGGTGATAATCCATGCCGAGCCTGTCAATTCAAGCGGCAGGAGATTTCTGTACTGGGTGGTAACAGCAGGCAGGAGCAAGGGAGTTTCAGGCAGGATACAGACCAATGACTTCGCCTTTAATATGAGTGCCAGCAATATAGTTTTAAGAGCGGTTTATGAAAGAGTCGGAGCCGCTGAGGGCAACTATAATGCTATAGTTGAGGAAGAAATAAGAGGCGGTGCTGCCGGAGAGTATGCAATTAACCCGGATTACATACCGGAGCTTGAAGAAAAGCTTACTACAGATGATGACAGGACCTTAATAGGTGTAAATAAGGCTGATGTAAGGTATAAGATAGTATTTAACAAAAGAAAAGCCAGAACACCTGAAAAAGAAGCTGTAAGGGCGGCTTCCGAGGCGGGGCAGAATCACCCTGAGGCATTTAATGCAGCCTGGTCACTTGACATAGAGGCAGAAAGATATGTGGACGGAAGGCTTGTAGAAAGAACGGCAGGGACTTTAGCCAGCCCTTCAAATGCGGAGATTCCGGTATTAATCCAGCTTCCTGATGAAGACACCGATATGATGGATTATGAGCTTTTTGAGGTAACCGACTCCTCAGCCTCACCAGTACCTAAAATGATGGACTTTACGGACCCTGAAAATACTGCTGGCTACTGCTCATTTACCGGAAGGATAGGCGGAAAGTATACTCTGGTTTATTCAAAAACCTTTAAGTTGAGATTCTTTGATACAATTCAGGCACTTGACTTTAAGGACTTAAATAATCCTTTAAGAAATTTTTACCATAGAATTAAGGTAAGGCGCGGCGACAGGGTGACTGATTCCTGGTATGATGATTATAATCAGGGTTATCCTCGGGTGAAGAGGTATTATTCTAAGGACAATGCTCATAATGAGCTTATAAGCCCTATTATAGATATATACGGTGTCCAGCATGATGTTAAAGACTGGAGCACCAAAAATATGCCTGCTGCTTTTGAGGAATTTATAGATAATGAAGCAGTAAGAAAGAGCATGTTAATATTTGCCTACTATGACAATAACCGCATAAAAAAAGAGCAGGCCTATAATGCACTTGATGCCTTGAGAATCCACGCACAGGATTTGGCAAGAAGCCCCTACCTTAAAGAAAATGAGATAGCCAAGCTTGAGGCAGCTATTACAAGGGCACTGGCAAGGCTTAACCAAAAGCGCGGTGAAATCCTTAACCTTACTCTCTTTGACCCAAGTAAGACTCCTGAAGACCCGGGACGTATGGCAACCTGGGAGGAGCTTCAGGCTGAGCTTAAAAATCTTGGAGAGATTGTAAGTGAAGCTGAAAAAACGATAGAAACCAGAAAGAATAATTTTGTCAGCAGAACCGGAGGCGGAAGCGGCGGAGGAAGCGGAAGTGCCGGCAGAGGTCTGGGCACTCCTCAAAGACCGTTCGAGCATTTTGCAGAAAGGACCTTCACTCTCGGCGTGGACGGTATGTGGCAGATTAATCAGGCTACAGGCAAGTGGTCCTTTGTATTAAATGGAGGGCTCCCTTTAAATGATACCTGGGGCAAGATACGCTATGCGGATGCGGCAGGAAAACTGCTTACCAAATGGTATTTCTTTGATGCTCAGTCTTCTATTGTTCAGGGCTGGCATTATGATAAAGCTGACGACAGGTGGTATTTTTTAAATCCTGAGGAGGGAGCTAATGCCGGACAGATGGTGACCGGCTGGTACAAGGCTGCTGACGGATACTGGTACTATCTTGACCCGGTACTTGGAGAGATGTATACCGGCTGGCATCAGATAGGAATACACTGGTACTATTTTGCAAAGGCTTCTGTAGAAGGACATCCCAAGGGAGCCTTGTATGTAAATACTACTACAGCGGACGGCTATAAGGTCAACCATGACGGAGAATGGATAGAATAAACAGACAATAAGCAGGCAATAAGCAGAGAGCGAGGGTTATACCTTGCTCTTTTTATATTTGCCTGGTATATGATGGTAACAGAATTATATATAAAATAACTTTTATGTTTTCAGGTTATTTTAAGCTATTAAACGGGCAAATCTTAGTTGATGCGGATGAAGAAGCGGTAGTTCATATAGTGCTTAACGGTGCTACTCTAAACAGCTCCGTTTCCGCCCCTATTTACGCTTCAAATGCTAAAAAGGTGATTTTAACTCTTGCCGACGGTACTGAAAACACCTTAAGCGATGCGGCTGAATATGTCTATGCAGAGGGGGAAGACGAGCCTGATGCCGCCTTATTTGTTAAGAATGACTTAACCATAAACGGCAGCGGAACTCTTAATATCACGGCAAACTACGCTGACGGCATCAAGGCAGAGGGCAAGCTTTTAATAATTTCGGGCGGCTTTAATATAAGAGCTGCGGACAATGCTGTAAAAGGCAAGGATTCAATTACCATAGAAGGAGGAGAGTTTAATATTGAAGCGCAGGGTAAGGGAATGACAGGTGAAGGAGCACTTACCGTGTATAATGCTGACATTGACATCACAAAGTCTGACGAGGGACTTGAAGGGCTCACTGTGGAAATCTATGGAGGAGGGATAAATATAGTTGCCGGTGATGACGGAATTAATGCAAGAGTTAAATATGATGACAACATAAGTGATGAAGAAAAGGAAAGACTTGGTATGCAGTACCAGGAAAGCGCCTGGATTAAAATTGCCAGCGGCAGTGTAAGTGTGTGTGCGGACGGTGACGGCATAGATTCAAACGGAGATGTCTATATAGAGGGAGGAAGCCTTTATCTTAACGGTCCTGAAGATGAGCAAAACGGAGGACTTGACTATAACGGAAGTGCCGTAATAAACGGAGGCTTATATATAGGAGTTAGCTCAAGCGGTATGTCACAGGGCTTTAGTAAAGCCTCCGGTCAAAATTCCATAGAAGTATTTTATGCTCAGACTCAGGCTGGAGGTACTGCAATAAGCTTAACTGATGCCTCAGGCAATGAAATAGCTGCAATCACCGCAATGAAGACATTTTCAAGTCTGATTATATCTTCACCTGAGATAAAAGCGGGAGAGACCTTAACCTTAAAGACGGGAGAGAGCAGTCAGGAGATTACTGTAAATGAGGGAGTTACAACTATAGGAGAAAGCAAATCCGGATTTCCGGGAGGATTTGGCACAGAAATGCCGCAGCCACGGGGAGACTTCGGAGGAGAACCTCCTAAGGATTCGGAGGGAAATATGCTGCCTCCGGACAGAGAGCCTTCCGGCAGAGAATAAGGTGAAATTCTTTTATAAAATTTTTTATAGAAGGGCTTGAAGCTTTAATTTTCACAGATAATTCACAAAATTATCAGCACTCACACTTGACAAGTGCTAATAAGTCTGTTATAATACAGCTATAACAAATAAAACAAACAGATAAATAAAAAAGGAGATAGATTTATGTTAATGCCAAGTATTTTTAAAGAGAGCTTTATGGACGATATTTTCAGAATGCCTGAGAGGTTTTATTCAAGAGCCTATAATAATAACGGATTGATGCAGACTGATGTAAAGGAATTTGATGATAGGTATGAGGTTACTATGAATCTTCCGGGATTTAATAAAGAAGATGTCAAGGGTGAGCTGAAGGACGGCTACCTCGTAGTGTCTGCTTCCGTAAATCAGAGCAATGATGAAAAGGACAAAAACGGAAGGTTTATACGCAGAGAGCGTTACAGCGGAAGCTGCAGCAGAAGCTTTTATGTAGGCGAGAACATTTCAAATGAGGATATTAAGGCAAAGTTTGAAGACGGAGTATTAAAGCTGAGCATTCCTAAAAAGGAAGAAAAGCCTGCTGTAGAAGAAGCTAAATATATCTCAATAGAGGGCTAATTATTAAATAAAGCTGCCGTATTATTGTGATTGATGTCAGGTCCAAAAACCGAAAACTAAAAATAATCAGAGCCGGTGAACTTAACAGCGGCTCTGATCATTTTTTATAATTTACTCTACATAGCAGATAGCTTCGATTTCAAGCAACACTCCCTTGGGAAGCTTGGCAACCTCAACACAGGAGCGTGAGGGGCAGGGCTGCGGGAAGTATTTTTCATACACTTCATTAATTTTGGCAAAATCGTCCATATTTTGAATAAATACAGTAGTTTTAATAACGTTTGCCATAGCGGAGCCGGCATCCTCAATAAGCCCTTTAAGTGAAGTCAAGGCAAGCTCTGTCTGCTCTTCAACCGTCTTTGGAATCTCACCTGTTTTAGGGTCAACCGGAATAACTCCTGAGGTCAGCACAAGATTGCCGTATTTTGTAGCTTGTGAGTAAGGTCCGATGGCTGCCGGAGCTTTAGCAGAAGTAACGGCTTCTTTTTTCATAGAAATTCTCCTTTCAAAACACATTAATAATAACTGATAATAATAGAAATCACAGGAAATTGCTCGGACCTGTAAAAGCCGGAGCTTCCTGCTTTAAATATAAAATGCAGGGATATTTTTGTCGCCTGCATCCTATATTAGCACAGCCTGTGTACAAAGTCAAAAGGCGGAGCTTAATTGCTTTTTATTTCTTTTTTTAATTTTTTGCCAATAATTATTTTATCCGGAACGGAATCTTACCTAGACGGTTACCACCGCTTCACTCTCACCAGCAAGAGTCGCTTTGCCGGTGTTCGGCTTGCCGGCTTCTCTAAGATTTTTCTGAGCGGTAGCAAGCATCAGCTTAATCCTGTTTAACTGATTTACCTCTGAAGCTCCCGGGTCATAGTCAACCGCTATGATATTGGCTTCAGGGTGCGAGCTTCTAAGCTCCTTTATCACTCCCTTGCCTACGATATGGTTTGGAAGACAGCCGAAAGGCTGGGTACATACTATGTTTGGCGTACCGGTTTCTATAAGCTCAAGCATTTCGCCTGTTAAGAACCAGCCCTCTCCGGTCTGATTTCCAAGTGAAACAAATTCCTTTGCCATATCAGCCAGGTGGTTAATCCTTGAAGGAGCTATAAAGTGCTTGCTGGCTGAAAGTGCAGCCCTGGCATCCTTTCTGAAGCCTTCAAGAATTTGTATGCCTATATTGCTGAAAAATGCCGTTTTCTTTGAAGCACCGAGGTTTTCCGCTCTGAAATTATTATTATAAAAGCAATATAATAAAAAGTCCAAAAGGTCGGGCATTACCGCCTCTGCTCCCTCTTTTTCAAGTAAGTCCACAATATGGTTATTTGCCAGAGGAGAAAATTTAACTAAAATCTCACCGACCACTCCTACCTTAGGCTTGATTATATCTTTTCTTTTAAGATTATCAAAGTCATTAACCATGGCATAAATATTTTGCTTGAATTCTTTGAATGCCGGTGAGCGCTTGCTTAAGGCCTCGGTGCAGACCGCACGCCATTTTGCATGAAGCTCGTTTGCGGCTCCCGGGGTGTATTCATAAGGTCTTGTAGCATAAAGCACCCTCATCAGCACATCTCCGTAAATAATCGCCTGCATAGCCTTAATGATAAGAGGCAGGGAGAATTGAAAGCCTGGGTTGGTTTCCATGCCGTTGGCATTGACGGAGATTACGGGAATCTGAGGCATACCGGCTTTCTCCAGCGCTCTGCGCACAAAGCCTATATAGTTGCTCGCCCGGCAGCCTCCTCCGGTTTGGCTCATAAATACTGCGGTTTTGTTTAAGTCATACTCGCCTGAAAGCAGAGCCTCCATAATCTGACCGATTACTATAAGAGAGGGGTAGCAGGCATCGTTATTTACATATTTAAGCCCCATGTCTATAGCAGAGCGGGTGTCGTTTTGCAGTACCACGACCTTATAATCAAAGGCATTAAGTGCCGGCTCAAGCAAATCAAAATGTATGGGTGACATTTGAGGGCAAAGAATAGTATAGTCCTTTTTCATATCCTTGGTAAATACCTGACGGTGATAAGCACTGGACTTAATATGCCTTAAATACTTTTTGTTTTCTCTGACCTTTAAGGCGGCTATAAGCGAGCGTATCCTGATTCTTGCCGCTCCGAGATTATTTACCTCGTCTATTTTAAGTACTGTATAGATTTTGCCTGAGCCTGTGAGGATATCGGCTACCTGGTCGGTAGTGACGGCGTCAAGACCGCAGCCGAAGGAATTGAGCTGCACAAGGTCCACCACTTCTGAGGTTTTAACAAAGCTTGCCGCCTTATAAAGACGTGAATGGTACATCCACTGGTCGCTTACCACTACCGGGCGCTCTACAGGAACAAGATGGGATACACTGTCCTCAGTAAGCACTGCAAGCCCGAAGGAGGTAATCATCTGCGGGATGCCGTGATGTATCTCAGGGTCCACATGGTAAGGCCTGCCGGCGAGGACTATGCCGCGTCGGTTATGCTCAGCCAGCCATTGCAGGGTTTCCTCCCCCTTTTTTTCAATATCGGTTTTTGCCTGAAGCAGCTCCTGCCAGGCAAGGTGAGCAGCCTGCTTCACTTGCTTGGCTTCAATTCCGAAATCAGCCTTCATCACCTTAACGAGCTGTTTGGTAAGGATTTCTTCATTGGTAAAAGCCATAAATGGATTAAGGAAACGCACTCCCTGCTCCGCTATTTCTTCGACATTGTTTTTAATATTTTCGGCATAGGAGGTAACTATGGGGCAGTTAAAATGATTGCCGGCATCTGGGGTTTCATTTCTCTCATAAGGCACACAGGGATAAAAGATGGTTTTAATGCCGTTTCTTATAAGCCAGCTGATATGACCGTGGACCAGCTTTGCCGGGTAGCATTCCGATTCACTCGGGATTGATTCTATGCCCATTTCATAAAGCTTTTTGGTTGACATCGGAGAAAGCACCACCTTAAATCCCAGCTCTTTAAAAAATACCGCCCAGAAAGGAAAGTCCTCATACATATTTAAAACTCTCGGAATCCCTATGATGCCTCTGATAGCTTTATCCGGCTTTAAGGCAGGATAGTCAAAAATCCTGTGATATTTATAGTCAAATAAATCCGGCACTGTAAGGTGGTCGGAAGCCGGCTTGTCCTTGCCGAGCCCTCTTTCGCAGCGGTTTCCGGAAATAAATTTCCTTTCACCTGAAAATTTATTGATTGTGAGTACGCAGTTATTATTACAGATTTTACATCTGCTCATAGAGGTTTCAAATGAGAGGTTTATTATTTCATCAAGTGAAAGCATAGTGCTTTTTTTCCCCTCATGGCGCTCCCTTGCTATCAGTGCCGCACCGAAGGCACCCATTATTCCTGCAATATCCGGTCTGGTAGGCTTGGAGCCGGCTATTTTTTCAAAGGCACGAAGCACCGCATCATTGTAGAAGGTACCGCCCTGGACCACTATATGCTCTCCGAGGTCTTTGGCATCTGAGATTTTTATTACTTTAAATAAAGCATTTTTAATAACTGAGTAAGCAAGTCCGGAGGAAATATCCGCTACGGTCGCTCCCTCCTTTTGTGCCTGCTTTACGTTTGAATTCATAAATACGGTACATCTCGTGCCTAAATCGACCGGATGCTTTGCAAAAAGTGCTTCTTTGGCAAAATCAACTACACTGTAGTTCAGGGATTTGGCAAAGGTCTCTATAAAGGAGCCGCAGCCTGCCGAGCAGGCTTCGTTAAGCTGCACGGAATCGACAGTGGCATCCTTGATACGGATGCATTTCATATCCTGACCGCCTATGTCGAGGATACAGTCCACCTTAGGCTCAAAAAAGGCTGCCGCATAGTAATGGGCTATGGTTTCCACCTCTCCCTCGTCAAGCATAAAGGCGGACTTAAAAAGTGCTTCTCCATAGCCTGTAGAGCAGGAGTAGACTATGCGTGAATCAGGATTAATAAGCCTTTTAAGCTCCGAGATTGCAGAAATTGCGGTTTTAAGCGGGGAGCCGTTATTGCCTGAATAATACTTCCATAAAAGACTGCCGTCGCCGCCTATGACTGCCATCTTGGTAGTGGTGGAGCCGGCATCAATGCCCAGGTACATAGCTCCCTTATAGTCTGCAAGCGAGGCTGTACGCACTGAATTATCACTGTGTCTTAAAATAAATTCTGCATATTCCTCCTCATTTTCAAAAAGCGGGGCGATTCTCGCTATCTCGTGAGCCATCTGAACTCCGTTCCTAAGCTTGTCTATCAGGGCTTCAAGCGGAATTGCCTCAAGCCTTTCGCAGTTCATGGCGGCTCCCATAGCGGCAAAAAGATGTGAGTTTTCAGGTGCGACTATGTATTCATCAGTGAGCTTAAGGGTTCTGATAAAGGCTGCCCTAAGCTCAGATAAAAAGTGCAGGGGACCGCCTAAAAAGGCTACATGTCCTCTGATAGGCTTTCCGCAGGCAAGACCCGATATAGTCTGGTTGACAACTGCCTGAAAGATGGAAGCTGAAAGATCCGGTCTGGTAGCTCCCTCGTTTATCAGAGGCTGTATATCGGATTTGGCGAAAACTCCGCAGCGTGCCGCTATAGGATAGATGGCTTTATAGTCTTTGGCATATTCATTCAAGCCTGAAGCATCAGTTTGTAAAAGTGCTGCCATCTGGTCTATAAAGGAGCCTGTGCCGCCTGCACAGATACCGTTCATTCTCTGGTCTATGCCGCCGGTAAAGTAAATGATTTTTGCATCCTCACCGCCAAGCTCTATTGCTACATCAGTTTGAGGAGCAAAGTATTTTAAGGCGGTGGCAACTGAAACCACCTCCTGCACAAAGGCTGCCTCCAGATGCTTGGCAAGGTTCAGACCTCCCGAGCCTGTTATCATTGGAACTATGTTTACGGCACCAAGCTCTTTTTTTGCTTCACTTAATATATCTGCCAGGGCTCCCTGTATATTTGCAAAATGCCTGCGGTAATCTGCAAAAAGAAGCCTGTTTCGCTCATCTATAATTGCAGATTTGACTGTGGTGGAGCCTATATCAATACCGAGCAGGTAGATTTTCTTATTAGCATTACTCATAAATTAAAACTTTAAATCCTCCTGATTAAAATCCTCAGGTTAAATTTCCCGAGGTGGTAAATTGGATTTTAATAATTAAAATCAATGTAAAAGCTTATAAATAAGCTTAGGCAGATTCTATCACATACAATTAAATAAAGCAATCTAAAACAATTTAGCAGCACTGTCATTATATGTTTATTTGACAAAAAACTTTGAGGTAGATATAATTGTAAAGCAGTAAATAAAAGCTAAATTTTAAAGTATTATAAAAATCCAAGTCAGGAGGAAAATGAAATTTTTTAATCAAATAGAAAACAAGCTTTCAAAATATGCTGTAAAGAATCTTTCTCTGTATCTGACGGCACTTTACAGCGTAGGATTATTAATAAATGTATTGGATAAAAGCCTGTACAGCACTTATCTGATGCTTGACCCTCATCTTATACTTCAGGGACAGGTCTGGCGTATAATTACTTGGCTGATGTACCCTGCTGCGGGAGATGTGCTTTTTTCATTTGTAATGACCTATCTTTACTATGTACTCGGTACGGCACTGGAAAATAAATGGGGCAGCTTCAGGTACAACCTCTTTATATTTTCAGGGATTCTTGCGCATATTTTGGCTGCCTTTATAGTGTATGCCTATATTGGAAGCAGATTTGGATACATAGGCGGGATATATTATGTTACGCCGATGCATCTGAATATGTCTATATTTCTGGCATACACGCTTTTAGACCCGGACAGTGTATTTTTGCTGTATTTTGTGCTTCCTGTCAAGGCTAAATATTTTTCGATAGTCTATATAGCTATGGAAGCCTACGGCTTTTGGAAGGGAAGTATGCTTGAAAGAATTATTATACTGCTCTGCCTGCTTAACGTAGTGGTATTTTTTGCTTTAAGCAGAAACTGGAAAAGGATAAAGCCGGATGAAATTAAGAGAAGGTATGATTTTAAAAGAGATGCGGAAAAGCCCGCTGTCAAGATAATCCCCTTTGCTACCAAGCATAAATGTCATGTATGCGGCAGGACTGAAAGAGATGGTGAGGAGCTTGAATTTCGTTACTGCTCAAAATGCAACGGTAATTATGAATACTGTCAGGAGCATTTATATACACATATACATATAAAATAATTAAACTAATAAAAGGCTTTTAAAAGCTTAGAATAAGGAGAACAATCAGCTATGAAATTTTTTATTGATACTGCAAATGTAGATGACATTAAAAAGGCGAATGATATGGGAGTTATCTGCGGAGTGACCACCAACCCCTCTCTTATAGCAAAGGAGGGCAGAGATTTTAATAAGGTAATTAAGGAAATTGCCGATATAGTTGACGGACCGATCAGCGGCGAGGTCAAAGCAACTACCGTGGATGCAGAAGGCATGATTGTTGAGGGCAGAGAGATAGCCAGGATACACCCAAATATGGTAATTAAAATCCCGATGACTGCCGAGGGACTTAAGGCAGTTAAGGCTTTAAGCAGCGAGGGAATAAGCTGCAATGTTACACTGGTGTTTACGGCGGCACAGGCACTTCTTGCAGCAAGAGCGGGAGCGGACTACGTATCTCCTTTCCTTGGAAGACTGGATGATATATCAACTCCGGGAATTGATTTGATCAAGGCGATAGTTGAGATATTTGCAATTCACGGGATAGAATGCGAGATAATAGCGGCAAGCATAAGAAATCCTGTACATGTGATTGATTGTGCCAAGGTTGGAGCCGATATAGCTACGGTTCCCGCCTCAGTTCTCTTTCAAATGGTAAATCACCCTCTTACAGAGCAGGGAATTGAAAAATTTCAGAAGGATTATAAAGCGGTATTCGGAGAATAATATATAAATGTAAACTCCCCCGTTTGAAGGGCTTAAAGCCTTAAGCAGGGGCGGGGGATTTGCTGAATCAGAGTCAGATTATGATTATAGTAAAGGTATTGATATTATGAAAAAAACAAAAATTATATGCACCATGGGTCCAAATACAAGTGATAAAGCCTGCCTTAAGAAAATGACTCTTGCAGGCATGGACATAGCAAGGTTTAATTTTTCTCATGGAGATTATGAGGAGCATCGCTCAAGGTATGAGCTTTTAAAAGAGGTCAGAGAAGAAACTGGCAGGCATGTAGCGGCGTTAATTGATACCAAAGGACCTGAAATACGTACAGGAGTTTTAAAAAATCATGAGAAGATCAATCTGGTTGAGGGAAATGAATTTATCCTGACTATAAACGAGATTGAGGGAGATGATAAGAAGGCTTATATCAATTATCCAGGGCTTATAGACGATGTAGCAGCCGGCAACAGAATACTTATAGATGACGGGATTATAGAGCTTGAGGTCAAGTCGGTTTCAAGCAGTGAAATCAGCTGCAAGGTGATTACCGGAGGAGAGCTTGGCGAAAAAAAGGGAGTCAATGTTCCGGGAGTTTCGATAAAGCTTCCTGCACTTACCGATAAGGATAAGGAGGATATAAGGTTTGCAATCAAGCTGGGCTTTGATTTTGTGGCAGCAAGCTTTGTAAGGAATGCCGACTGTATAAATCAGATTAGAGAGCTTGCCAACGAATGTAATTCCAGTCTGATGATTATAGCAAAGATTGAAAATCAGGAGGGAATCGAAAATATAGATTCAATTATAGAAGCCGCTGACGGCATTATGGTGGCAAGAGGAGATATGGGCGTTGAGATACCGGCTGAGCGTGTGCCGTTTATACAAAAAACTATTATTAAAAAATGTAATATAGCCTGTAAGCCAGTGATAACCGCAACTCAGATGCTTGATTCCATGATAAGAAATCCAAGGCCGACAAGAGCTGAAGCTACAGATGTGGCAAATGCGATTTATGATGGAAGCGATGCGGTAATGCTTTCGGGAGAAACCGCTATAGGTAAGTACCCGGTGGAGGCTGTAGAGATGATGGCAAAGATTGCACAGGAAACTGAAAAGCACCTTGACCACAGAGCCTACAGAAACAGGAGAATTTCGGCAATTAACGGCAAGAATATTTCAAATCAGGTCAGCTATGCAGCGGTATCAACTGCGGATGCACTCAGTGCAGCTGCAATAGTGGCACCTTCAATCACAGGCTTTACGACGCGTATGCTTTCAAAATGGAGACCGAGCATCACTGTTATAGGGCTTTCTCCAAGTGCCAGGGCAGTGCGCCAGATGCAGCTTTACTGGGGAGTAGTTCCGATTGAAGCCAAGAGAGCTGAAAGCACTGACGAGCTTATCACTGCCTCACTGGAAAAGGCTAAAGAGATGGGATATTTGCATTCCGGAGAGCTTGTAGTAGTTACGGCAGGAGTAATCTCAAATAAGCATGAAAGAAAACCTGCCACTAATACCAATATAATGCAGATAGAATATGTTAAATAATATAAACACAAAAACCTCAAGTGTAGTCGCCTTGAGGTTTTTGCATCGTTTTATTTCAGTAAAACATCTTAATAAAAATAGGAGTTTTGGCACTTTTTATGCTGACTAAAGTATAGCATACCTTTTAGTAAAAGAAATGAATACTTTATAAATTAATTCTGAATAAAATCTTAAGCCTGAGCCTCCTCTATTTTTACTTATGGACGCAGGCGTAAACTTATGCTAAAATAAATCCAACAAGATTCTTGGCATTAAAACCTATCTATAAATTTTTGCAGATTCTATGCCCCTTGCTTAAGGTAAAGCCTTAGCTTTGGCAAGTCGGAGCGGCTCGCTTATCAAAATGATAAAAATACTTATTGACAGAATCCCGAACTGATATTATAGTATAAACAAGAACAGATGTTCATACGGAGGACTAGATGAATACAGAAGAAAAACAAAAAGCATTAAGCAATGCACTTGCACAGATAGAAAAAGCCTACGGAAAGGGCTCGGTAATGAAGCTGGGAGATTCTTCTGCGGCAATGAATATAGAAACCGTTCCTACCGGCTCTTTGAGCCTTGATATTGCACTTGGTCTCGGAGGCATACCCAAAGGCAGGGTAATAGAAATATTCGGACCGGAGTCTTCAGGAAAGACTACAGTAGCTCTTCATATGGTGGCAGAGGTGCAAAAAAGGGGAGGCATAGCAGGCTTTATAGATGCGGAGCATGCACTTGACCCGGTGTATGCAAAAAATATAGGAGTTGACATAGACAACCTTTATATCTCACAGCCTGATAACGGAGAGCAGGCACTTGAAATTACCGATACCATGGTGCGCTCGGGAGCAGTGGACATAATCATTATCGACTCGGTGGCGGCACTTGTGCCTAAGACCGAAATCAACGGCGAAATGGGCGACTCTCACATGGGGCTTCAGGCAAGGCTTATGAGTCAGGGGCTTAGAAAGCTTACCGGCATTATGAGCAAAGGAAACTGCACTGTAATTTTTATAAATCAGCTCAGAGATAAAATCGGTGTGATGTTCGGCAATCCCGAAACTACTACCGGAGGAAAGGCGCTTAAATTTTATGCTTCAGTCAGGATAGATGTAAGAAAGGGAGAGGCTATCAAGGCTAATGGAGAGCAGATAGGCAGTCAGACTAAGGTGAAGGTAATAAAGAATAAGATTGCACCTCCCTTTAAAACCGCCGTGTTTGATATAATCTACGGAAAGGGTATCTCAAAGGAAAGCGATATACTTGACCTCGCTGTAAATTCTGAAATAGTTGATAAAAGCGGTGCCTGGTATTCCTATAACGGAATTAAGATAGGACAGGGCAGGGAGAATGCTAAACAGTACCTTGTAGAAAATCCCAGGGTTTGTTTTGAAATAGAAAATAAAATCCGGGAGATTAATAACCTTAAGCTGCTGACGGAAGCTGATGAAAGCGGTAATTTATCAGAAAGTGCCGGCAAGGAAGCTGCAGCAGCGAAATCACAGGATAAATCCAAGAGCAGAAAAAGCTCTAAAAAGTCTGCCGATAAATTGGAGGCTGTAGGCTCGGATGAAGCTGAAGAGGCTTCTGCTCAGGAAAATATTAATGAAGCGGCTGAGGAGGGCTTTGCTGCTGAATTGGAGTATGTCGGCGAAGACAGTGAGAGAATTGAGCCGGACCCCGATTCGGACTATAATTTCGAGGACAGCAATGCAGATGGACAGCAGCCGTAAAAATAAATAAGACAAAATAGAAACCGGGATTAATATGCTGTGCCTGCTGAAGCCTTTGCTGACTTTTGCTAGTAAAAATTTCAGCAGGTGCGGTATTAAAAATCGGCTTTTAATTATAGAAAGAGGAAAAAAGTGCTTGTCAGCGGCATAAGCTTAATCACTAAGAAAAAGGTTAAAATAAGTACCTACGAGGGAATAACCTTCGCTCTGTACTTAAGTGAGCTAGGGAGATTTGAGATTGAAGTTGAAAAAGAAATTGATGAAGGGCTTTATAGAGATAAGATTTTGCCCCTGCTTTTGTCACGCTCTAAGGCAAGAGTGATTTATATACTTAAAGACAGTGATAAGAGCGAGCTTGAGCTCAGGCAGAGGCTGAAAGCTTCTTATTATCCGGAGGAGGCTGTTGATAAGGCTTTAGAGTGGGCTTTGGGGCAGCGGTATATAGATGATGCCAGATATGCTGCATTTATAGCGGAGAGCAGGAAGGGTGCAAAAAGCAGGAAGCAGCTTTATGTTACTATGAAGCAAAAGGGCATAGCTGAAGAAATTATACTGAAAGCTCTTGATGAAGCTGCTATAGATGAGGAAGACCTGATTAAAAAGCTGCTTAAAAAAAAGCAGTATGCTCCGGATAAGGCGGATATAAAGGCAAGAGCAAGGATGTTTAACTATCTTATGTCTAAGGGCTTTGAAGTGGATATGATAAAAAGCTGCCTAAAGTCTGAATAAACTAATTGACATAAAACATAACTTGAAGTATACTAATTTGGTCCGGTGAGATACTCTATTGAGTTTAGGAGTATTTATGCAGGCAGAAATGGCGGAATTGGCAGACGCGCACGGTTCAGGTCCGTGTGGTAGCAATACCATGAGGGTTCAAGTCCCTCTTTCTGCATTTGCGGCAGTGCCGCTGTCAAATTAATAGTTTAAAGCTTTGACGAGGAAAGTAGTACGCTGAGAGAACTCAGAGAGGGACTGTATGCTGAAAGGTCCTGCATCCGGCTGTAGGAAGACCACCTCTGAGCAGCTTTTTGAAAAAAGCTCGTCGATTACGTTATAATCAAAATAAGTGGTGAAAGCAAACAGGGTGGAACCGCGGTGATATATCGTCCCTGAACAGACAGATTAAGTCTTGTTCAGGGACTTTTTTATTTGATACCGGCAGTTTCCCGGTAAAAAACAAAGCTTTAAAGGTGGCATAGGAATATAAAAAATATTCCAGGAGGAGAAAGATGAAGATTACATTAAAAGATAAGAGCATTAAAGAGTATGATAAGGCTGTGAGTATCCTTGATATAGCTTATGATATAAGCGAGGGACTCGGCAGAATATGCTGCGGAGGACTTGTAGACGGCAAAATGTCCGATCTCAGGACTGTGATAGATTATGACTGTGAGCTTGCCATAGTGACCCCGAATGACCCGGAGGGACTTTCAACCATAAGGCATACCTGTTCACATGTGCTGGCTGAAGCGGTAAAAAGAGTATTTCCCGATGCCAAGCTTGCGATAGGTCCAAGCATTGAAAACGGATTTTACTATGATATAGAGCATGAGCCTTTTTCCAGAGAAGACCTTGACAATCTTGAGACTGAGATGAAAAAGATTATAAAAGAGGGGGCAAAGCTTGAAAAATTTATACTGCCCAGAGAAGAGGCTATAAAGTTTATGAAAGAAAAAGAGGAGCCTTATAAGGTTGAGCTTATAGAAGATTTGCCTCAGGATGCGGTAATTTCCTTTTACAGGATGGGAGATTTTGTAGATTTATGTGCAGGTCCTCATATAGTAAGTACAAAATCCATTAAGGCCTTTAAGCTTATCTCCTCCTCTATGGCATATTGGAGAGGAGATTCAAATAAAGCTCAGCTTCAGAGAATTTACGGCACTGCTTTTAATAAAAAAGAGGAGCTTGATGCTTATCTTGCTCACCTGGAAGATATTAAAAAGCGTGACCACAATAAGCTTGGCAGGGAGATGGAATTATTTACCACGGTTGATGTAATCGGTCAGGGACTTCCTCTCATACTGCCCAAGGGTACCAAGATATTAAACAAGCTGCAAAGATGGATAGAGGATGTAGAAGATAATGAGTGGGGCTATGTCAGAACAAAAACTCCTCTCCTCGCAAAATCCGATTTATATAAAATATCAGGACATTGGGACCATTATAAAGACGGCATGTTTATACTGGGAGATGAGGAGCATGACAAGGAAGTATTTGCACTGCGTCCTATGACCTGTCCTTTCCAGTATTATGCCTATAAAAACTCACAGAAATCCTATAGGGATTTGCCTTACAGACTGGCAGAAACTTCTACCCTTTTCAGAAAGGAAGAATCCGGTGAGATGCATGGACTTACGAGGGTGCGACAGTTTACAATTACCGAGGCTCATATCGTGATAAGACCTGAGCAGGCTCAGGAAGAGCTTCAGGGAGCTTTGAATCTTATCATCTATGTGCTTGATACCCTCGGGCTGCATGAAGATGTAAGCTACAGACTTTCAAAATGGGACCCTGATAATAAGGAAAAATACCTCGGTGATGCAGAGTACTGGGAAAGCACTCAGGAGGCACTCAGAAAGATATTAATTGATAAGGGGTTGCCCTTTAAGGAGGCGGATGGAGAAGCTGCCTTTTATGGACCTAAGATAGATATTCAGGCTAAAAATGTCTACGGCAAGGAAGATACCATGATTACAGTTCAGCTTGACTGTGCGATAGCGGAAAAGTTTGATTTGTATTATATAGATAAGGACGGAGCTAAGGTACGCCCTTATATCATACATAGAACCTCGCTGGGCTGCTATGAAAGGACTCTGGCTTGGCTCATAGAGAAATATGCAGGCAAATTCCCGACCTGGCTTTGCCCTGAACAGGTAAGAGTGCTGCCTATATCGGAGAAATTTAATGATTATTCCGACAAGGTAAAGAAAGAATTAAGAAGAAACGGCGTAGATGCAGAGCTTGATTTGCGCTCACAGAAGATAGGCTTTAAAATCAGAGAGGCAAGGCTGGACAGAGTGCCCTATATGCTTGTGGTAGGAGAAAAGGAAGCGGCAGACGGCACAGTGTCTGTAAGAAGCAGATTTGAGGGAGATGAGGGAGTAAAGCCTTTAGCTGAATTTATAGAGCAGATAACTAAGGAAATAAGAACTAAAGAGATAAGAAAAGAAAATCTTAAGGAAGAAAGCCTCGGCTAAACAGGAAGCCTGAGTAAAATCAGCAGTTTATTTAAGAGCTATAAAAATTACGGGCTGTAAGCGGCAAGTAAGGAAGCGGTTGCAAAACGGATAATTATTATCTGTAGGGCGGCGGCTTCTTTGCTTATCCTGCCTAAAAAAGCAAAACCGCTCAATTAATAATCTGCTTTGTGGCAGCTTCATTAGATCTGAAAAAGCAAAGTCTTAACTTTACTAAGCTGTATGAAATATACTATAATAGTGACAGGCTTTTTAAAAGCTTTATAAAGAACAATAATGTAATTAATATAAAAGGAGCTGCAGCTTGAGATATTCAGAAGAAATTATAGCGGAAGTGCTTGCAAGAAATGATATAGTTGATGTTGTATCTTCTTATATAAGGATACAAAGGGCGGGAGCGGACTATAAGGGACTGTGCCCCTTTCACAGTGAGAAAACCCCCTCATTTTCAGTATCGCCCTCAAAGCAGATATTTCACTGTTTTGGCTGCGGAAAAGGCGGAAATGCCATATCCTTTGTAATGCAGTATGATAACTGCAGCTTTCTGGAAGCGCTTAATACTCTTGCTCAGAGGGCAGGGATAGCTCTTGACACAGGCACAATGCAGGAGGATGAAAGAAAAAGCCGAGATGACAAAAACCTTTTAATTAACATTAATCGGGAAGCGGCAATGTTTTTCTATAATAATTTAAAATCACAAAGGGGAAGGATTGCTTTTGATTACTTTAGAAGCCGGGGAATCTCCTCTGCCCTGATTACGAGATTCGGGCTTGGCTTTGCCGATAAATCTGGAAATTCACTGTACAGACATCTTAAAAAGCTGGGCTATAATGATATTCAGCTTAAACACAGCGGACTTGTAAATTTTGACGAGAGAGGTGCAAGAGACAGGTTTTGGAACAGAGTGATATTTCCAATACTCAATACAAATAAAAAGGTGATAGGCTTTGGCGGCAGGGTAATGGGAGAAACACTTCCTAAGTATATAAATTCGCCTGAAACCAAAGTTTTTGATAAGAGCAGGAACCTTTACGGGCTGAATCTTGCGATGCTTGCAAGGAAGGATACTATGCTGGTATGCGAGGGTTATATGGATGTGATAGCACTTCATCAGGCTGGATTTTCTAATGCAGTCGCTTCACTTGGCACTGCACTTACCAAGAATCATGCGCTTGTGCTTAAAAGATATGCAAAAAAAATAATCCTGACCTATGATTCTGACGAGGCGGGGACAAAGGCGGCTTTAAGAGCGATTCCCCTGCTTAAAGAGGAGGGGCTTAATGTACGGGTTCTTGATATGAAGCCCTATAAGGACCCTGACGAGTTTATAAAAGCCGCCGGTGCGGCAGAATTTGAAAAACGGATAGAAGCGGCACAAAATTCCTTTTTATGGGAGATAAATTTGTCTAAAAAAAATTTTGACATGAATGACCCCGAGTCCCAGACGGGCTTTTATAAGGAAATCGCCTTAAGACTGGCTGCTTTTGAGGAGGGTCTGGAAAGGGACAATTATCTGAGAGCGGTGTGCAGGGAGCAGCTGATATCTTATGAGGCTATGAAAAGACTGGTAATGGAGATTGAAAATCGCAAAGGCATGGGAATTGCACAAAGGGCTTCTGAAAAAAGAAAACCGGCTTCAGAGAATTATTCAGCTAAAGGAGTTGAGGGCTCTCCTCTTTTAAGCAATCAAAAGCTGCTGCTTTCCTGTATGGCTGATAATACCTTCAATATGTTTGAAAAAATATCCAAGTATATAAAGCCTGAGGACTTTACCACCGGATTTTACAGAGAGCTTGCCGGATATATTTATGAAATGCATAGCCTGGCTGAAATGAATTTTGCCTCCATCATAGAAAAGTATGCCGATGATGAAGACAAGCAAAGGCAGGCGGCTGAAATTTTAATTAATACCTTCAGCAGGGAGGCAAAAGAGGAGGCTTTAAAAAAGGCTGCCAGTGAAAGCATATTGAAGCTTAAGCTTGCAGAGCTTGAAGCTGCTGGGAAAAAGACTTCGGATATAAAGGAGCTGCAGAGGATTATGATTGAGCGAAACAGGCTTAAAACCAGAGGGATAGAACTATGAAAAATAAGAAATCAGAGAAAAAAAACGGCAGTATGGAGCATGAGCTTGAAGCAGCTTCTCTGTTTGAAGCTGAGGAGGACGAAAACGAGGAGCTTGACGAGGAAGAGAATGAAAATTTTTCTGATTTAAAGGATGAACCTGTAAAAATATATCTTTTTGAAATAGGAAAAGTTGAACTGCTGACCTTTGAGGAGGAGGTAAGGCTGGCAGAAATGATTGCCAAGGGCAGCAAGGCTGAAAAGGAAAAAGCAAGAAAAAAGCTTGTAGAAGCAAATTTAAGGCTTGTGGTAAGCATTGCAAGAAAGTATACCAACAGAGGGCTGCACCTTCTTGATTTAATTCAGGAGGGAAATTTAGGTCTGATGAGGGCAGTAGATAAGTTCGATGTTTCAAAGGGATTTAGATTTTCCACTTATGCCACCTGGTGGATAAGACAGGCTATAAGCAGGGCAATTTCAGATCAGGCGAGAACTATAAGGATTCCGGTACATGTGATAGAGCTTATAAATAAGCTGATGTATGAAAAAAGAAAGTTTTTTTCCGAACACAACAGAGACCCTCAGCCGGAGGAGCTGGCTGCAATTATGAATATGCCACTTGAAAAAATTAACGACATTATAAAAGTGACTCAGGATACAATATCAATAGAAACTCCCGTGAATGATGATGAGGATTCGCATCTTGCAGACTTTATCAGTGATGACCGCTCGGTAACTCCTTATGAAAAGACTCAGGAAAACATCCTTAAAGAAAAAATGGAGGAAGCACTTTCCGACCTTACTCATAGAGAAAGAGAAATAATTAAATTAAGATTTGGAATTCCTGACGGCAATACTCATACCCTTGAAGAGGTCGGGCAGTATTTCGGCATAACCCGTGAGAGAATCAGACAGATAGAGGCAAAGGCGCTGAGGAAATTAAGGCATACGGGGGGAATAAAAAGGCTCCATGATTTTTTATAGAATTATTAATGAGAGGAATTTAAGTGAAAAAAAGCAGCTTTTCATATTCTAAAAGACTTAATTTTATCGCAGATTTTATAAGCCCCTGCAGGGTGCTTGCAGATATAGGCACAGACCATGCCTATATTCCGATAAGACTTATTAAAACAGGTAAAATTAAGCAGGCTATAGCTTGTGATATTAATAAAGGACCTTTAAAGAAGTCTGAGAGCAATATTAAGCAGTACAATCTGGAAGCTTCTATTCAGGTCAGGCTTGCCGACGGAATGTCTAAAATAAACTATGCAGAAGCGGATACCGTATTGATTGCCGGGATGGGAGCCGACCTTATGATGAAAATTCTTGACGAGGGAGAAGCCATAAAGCCCTCGGTGCAGGAGTATGTGCTTTCTCCGCAGTCAAAGTGGAGGCAGTTCAGACACTACCTGAATGCTAAGGGATATGTTATCAAGGAGGAGGGCATGGTATTTGACGAAGGCAAATACTATCTTGTGATAAAAGCGGTGCCGGATACCTGCAAGGAAGAGCCGGCGTTTAAGGCTGAGGCTTCCGGCTTATCTGAAATATATGAAACCTTTGGGCTTTATTTAATAAAAACTAAGGATGCGGTATTAAAGGAATATCTGAAAAGGGAGTACAGGCTGTATTCAGAGCTGCTGGAAAAGCTCTTATATAATAAGGAAAAACAATACGGCTTTAATACAGCCGAAGCTATAGACAATAATAAATTAAATAATGAGCAAAGCTCCGGAATAGCTTTAAGAATCAATGAAATAAAACAATATATTGCTTTAATACAAAAAACTGAAAGGATAATGAGGTGATTTTATGAGTTCAATAACAGTAGGAGAGATTTTCAAAGCTTTAAGAAAGGAAATGCCGGTGGAGCTGGCACTGGACTGGGATAACGTAGGGCTTCTTGCCGGAAGCTATGAGAAGGAAGTTAAAAAGATTATGACGGTGCTTGACCTGACTTCAGAGCTTTTACAAGAAGCTGTTGAAAATGAGGTCGATTTGATAGTAAGCCACCATCCCATGCTTATGTCCTCTATAAACAGAGTAAATGACGGTGATTTTATAGGAAGAAGGCTGGTCAAGCTTTTAAATAATGACATATCCTATATAGCTATGCATACTAATTATGATATTGCGGCAGGCTGCATGGGAGATTTGGCAGCCGGGCTCATAGGTATAAAGGGCGCTCCGCTTAAGATTACGGAAAGAATTAATGCCGGCAATACGGAGGTCTGTCTTGGAATAGGCAAGGTAGGAGAGCTTGACAGAGAATATACACTTGAAGAATTTATAACAAAACTAAAAAACGCTTTTGATTTAAAAAGTGTGGGAGTTTACGGCAGCAGTCTGCTCAAAGACGGAATAAGGACAGCGGCGGTTTCACCCGGCTCGGGCAGAGGTATGTATAAGCTTGCAAAAGCAGCGGGAGCACAGCTTCTTATTACAGGTGATGTAGGGCATCACGAGGGTGTCGATGCAAAGGAGGAGGGCGTTGCTATAATTGATGCCGGGCACTACGGCATTGAGCATATCTTTATAGAAGATATGAAAAGAAGGCTTTTAAATATAAATGAAAATTTTGAGATTTTAACTGAAAAAATAAAACTGCCTGAGAATTTTTATTAATTATATAATAATTTAATGGAGATACTATGCAGGAGAAAATTTATATAACAGCAGGCGGCAGGCAGTGTGAATATAAGGCAGGGACTACGTTTAAAGAGATAGCCGAGGACTTTCAAAAGGAATATAAGGATGAAATCTTACTTGTAAAAGCCAATTTTAGATTGTATGAATTAAATAATAAAGCTAAATCGGATACAGTGCTGGAATTTATAACGGCAAAGGACAGACCCGGGCAGCAGACTTATGAAAGGTCCGCTGTGCTGCTTATGATGGCAGCCTTTGATAAGCTGATGCAACAGGACAGGACTTGCCCCGAAATCAGGATAAACATCGAATTTTCTACCGGAAATGCCCTTTTTATAACTGCTTCAGCTTCCATAAATCAAGATATTTTAGACAGGGTCAAATCAAAGATGCAGGAGCTGGTTAGAGCCAAACTGCCTATAATTAAAAAAAGCCTGAGTACCGATGAAGCGGTGGAGCTTTTTCATAAAAAAAAGCTGTATGACAAGGAAAGGCTGTTTCTGTACAGGACAGCTTCAAAGGTCAACGTATATTCGCTGGACGGCTTTGAAGATTATTACTATGGCTATATGGTGCCGGATACCTCATATATCAGATTTTTTGATTTACAGCTCTATGAGCATGGCTTCATACTTTTACTCCCTCAAAAAGAAGCTACCGATAAAATCCCGGAATTTATACCGGCAGCTAAGGTTTTCAGACAAATGTGGAGCTCCTGCGTTACTTATGCGGAGCTTGGTCTGTCCAATGTAGGAGCGCTAAACACCGAGATAGCCGGTGGCAATATAAGTCAGATGATTTTAATCTCAGAGGCTGCTATGGAAAAGAGAATAGGGGATATAGCCGCTGAGATTTCAAAGCACAATAATATAAAGCTGATTATGATAGCCGGACCGTCTTCTTCAGGAAAGACTACCTTTGCACACAGACTGGCGGTACAGCTCAGGGCATTGGGACTTAAGCCCTATCCCATAGAGGTAGATGATTATTTTATAGACCGGGAGCATACTCCTAAAGATGAAAACGGAAATTATAATTTTGAAAGTCTTGCCGCTATAGACATTGAAAAATTTAATGATGATATGGAGGCACTTCTTGCGGGCAGAAAGGTGGAAATTCCGAATTTTAATTTTAAAACGGGAAAGCGTGAATACAGAGGCAATTATCTTCAGATAGGCAGCGGAGATATATTAATCCTTGAAGGCATACATTGTCTTAATGACGAGCTCTCCTACAGGCTGCCGCAGGACTCCAAATATAAGATTTATATTTCTGCGCTTACCCCTCTGAATATAGATGAGCACAACAGAGTGACTACTACAGATGCAAGACTTATCAGGCGCATTGTGCGTGATGCAAGAGTGAGGGGAACATCTGCACAAAACACTATAAAAATGTGGGCATCGGTAAGACGCGGCGAGCAGGAAAATATATTTCCTTATCAGGACAGTGCCGATGTAGTATTTAATTCCGCTCTGGTGTATGAGCTTGCAGTGCTGAAGCAGTATGCTCAGCCCGTATTATTTGGAATTGAAAGACTTAGTGACGAATATATAGAGGCTAAAAGACTGCTGAAATTTCTGGATTATTTTATAGGAATCCCTTCTGAAACGGTGCCTACAAATTCTATTATCAGAGAATTTATAGGCGGAGGCTGTTTTTAAAATGATTAAGCCTGTTTTTATAAAACTGTTGAGAAGAAGTCATTTTGATGATATAATTTAGCTGACAAAACCTATGTTTTGAAAAAATAAGCGAGTATAACAGATAATCGCAGCTATACTGTTTAATATTGTATTGACATCGCCGTATATCTTAAAAAATTTTCAGTATTAATTTCTGATACTGAGCGGCATATTAAGCAGATGGATGAGGAAAGTCCGGGCTTCACAGGGCAAGATGCCGGATAACGTCCGGTAGAGGCGACTCTAAGGAAAGTGCAACAGAAATATACCGCCGCTTCTGCGGTAAGGATGAAAAGGCAGTGTAAAAGACTACCGCCCGTATGGCAACACACGGGGACCATGTAAACCCCATTTGAAGCAAGACCGAATAGAGCTGCATTTTACTAAATGCGGGGGCTGCCCGCTCAAGCTCAGGTTGGTTGCTTGAATCTGCTGGCAACAGCAGGTCTAGATAGATGATTATTTAATACAGAACCCGGCTTATAGTTATGCTCGCTTAAATTAAAGCTACAGGAAGGGTGTTTTTATTGGCAGCAAGAGGGAGCAGGAAAACTGCACGCCAGACATATACAAAACCGCGTAAAAAAAGAGTAAATTCAAGTAAAAAAAATGCTGATAAATTAAAACATGAAGCAGTTGAAGAAAACTTTTTAGCAAGTGAGATTCTTATTATATTTGTTTTCTTGGTTTCTATCCTGCTTTTTATAGGAAATCTTGGCTTGGGAGGCGCAGTTGGAAACTTATTTAAAGGTTTTCAGCTGGGTCTTTTCGGTGTAGCAGGATATTTGTTTCCGGCGGTATTTCTCGTAAGCACCGCTTTTCTTATATCAAATAAAGGGAGCCTTGCCTCAAATATAAAGGTGGCAGCCTGTATTGGTGCCATCCTTTGTGCCGCAGGTATTATGCATTCTCTGTTCGGCAAGCCCTTTGACAATACTAAAAGTCTGCTGGCAATCTATAATGAAAGAAAAGCTGGAGGACTTGCAGGGGGGCTGCTGTATACCTATCTGAACAGATTTGCAGGCAAGGTGGGGGCGGTAATTATACTTCTGGCACTTTTAATAATCTGTGTTATCTGCATAAGTGAGCGCTCCTTTGTAGGCTTCGTAAAGAAAAAAGGAAAAAATGCCTATACCCAGGTAATTGATGATTTTGAGAAAAGAAAAAGGAAAAAACATCACACTGAATATAATGAGCAATATGATGAAGAGCCTGAGGATGAACCGGAATATGAGCAGCAGGAAGCCGTTAATAATAAAGGCTATAATAAGTGGCGAAGAACTGTCCCCTATACAGAGTCGGAAATTAATATAAATAATTTGCCGCCTTTACGCAGAAGCAATAAGATTTTTAACTTTATTATTGAGCCGGCTAAAAAGCTGCTTAATCAATCTCCAAAAGAAACTTTGCAAGAAGCTCCCAAAGAAGCTTTAAAGGAGCCGCTTAAAGAAAATGCTCTAAATGAGGCTGATGATGTCAGAGCCGATTTTATGCTAAACAGCGATGCAAATCCGCCAAATCCTCACCTGCACAAGCCTAAAGCTTCAGCCGCACAAAACCGGGTAGACTTTAAAGCCTTCCAAAGCAGGTTGAAAGCGGTGAAACCGGAGGTATTTACCGGCACTATAATAAGAGCGGAAAATCACGGTACTATAGAAACTAAAGAAGAAGACTGTCTTGATACTGAAACTATCAGAAGGGCAAATGAGATACTTTCACGCAAAGAGATTTTAAAAGCAAATCTTAAGACTGAGGCTGCAGAGCAGAAGTTCTACGGGGAGTTTAAAGCTGAAGAAGAGTTTGAAGAAATCTTTTTAGAAAGTGCATTGGAAAATGATGCGGACATTGATGAGGAGGCGCTCAAGGAAGCGAAAGAGCAAGCCTGCAAAGAGGCTTGTGAAAATGAAAGCTCTTATGAAGAGCTTTACAGTATAAACCTGCCTGAGAAAACCTGCCCGGCTCCTGAAAAATCTAATAAAAAAAGATATGCACTTCCTCCGCTGAGCTTGCTGAAAAAAGGCTCCAACCCCGTACAGCCGGACGATGAGGAATATAAAAAAATCGCCATAAAGCTCCAGCAGACTCTCCACAATTTTGGAGTTGAGGTAAGTGTGGGCAATATAAGCTGCGGGCCTACAGTAACCAGGTATGAGCTTCAGCCTGAGCAGGGGGTTAAGGTCAGCCGCATAGTCGCTCTTGCCGATGACATAAAGCTGAATCTGGCAGCAAGAGATATAAGGATAGAAGCGCCTATACCCGGAAAGGCTGCGGTGGGTATAGAGGTGCCGAACAAGGAAAATACTATAGTCTATTTAAGAGAGCTTCTGGAATCTGAGGAGTTTAAAAGCAGCCGAAGCAAGCTGAGCTTCGCACTTGGCAGGGATATAGGGGGGCAGCCGGTAGTTGCGGATATATCGAAAATGCCTCATCTGCTTATTGCGGGTGCTACAGGCTCCGGAAAATCGGTATGTATAAACACTCTTATAATGAGTCTGATTTTTAAATACTCACCTGAAGAGGTAAGGATGATTATGATAGACCCTAAGGTAGTGGAGCTGTCGATTTATAACGGTATCCCTCATCTTTTGATTCCGGTGGTGACAGAGCCGAAGAAAGCCGCAGCAGCTCTGAGCTGGGCAGTGGCAGAGATGACACAGCGCTATAAGAAATTTGCAGAGGCTGCGGTAAGAGATTTAAAGGGATATAATGAAAAAATGGCAGAGCAGCTTCCAGAGAATGAATTTGAAGCTCTGCCTCAGATAGTTATAATAATTGATGAGCTTGCTGATTTAATGATGGTGGTACATAATGAAGTAGAAGACTGTATATGCAGGCTGGCACAGCTTGCCAGAGCCTGTGGAATACATCTCGTGATTGCCACTCAAAGACCGAGCGTTAATGTAATTACAGGTCTTATAAAGGCGAACATCCCCTCCAGAATAGCCTTTGCAGTATCTTCGGGTATAGATTCAAGAACCATACTTGACAGTGTGGGAGCTGAAAAGCTTTTAGGCAAGGGAGATATGCTCCTTGATTTACAGTCCAGTCCTAAGCCTGTCAGGATTCAGGGAGCATTTGTGTCTGATAGGGAGGTTTCAGCTGTAGTAGAATTTCTTACCTCTCAGCTTGATAAAATAGAATATGATGAAATGGTGGCAGCCGGAATAGAAGAAGCCGGAGCCGGACATAATTTTTCTGCCGCTTCGGAAAGAGATGAGCTTTTTGCTGAGATAGGAAGATGCGTGATTAAGCAGGACAGTGCCACCATAGGCTATATTCAGAGATTATTTAAGCTTGGGTTTAACAGGGCTGCCAGAATTATGGACCAGCTTGAGGCGGCTAAGGTTGTCGAAACCCAGCAGGGTACTAAAAAAAGAAGTGTGATTATGACACTTGAAGATTTTGAAAAAATACTGTAGGAAATTATAGACTACGGTATGCTCTATAATATATTAGTAAAACAAGGAATATAAAAATGGGAAAAATTAAGCTTAGAGAATTATGCCAATCTATTGATTATGAGATACTTAAAGCCGAAGAGGATATTGAGAACGGCATGGATACGGAGATTTCAGAGGTGGTTTATGATTCAAGAAAGGTATCGGAGGGCTGTGTATTTGTATGTATAAAGGGAGCAAAGCTCGATTCACATGAATTTGCTTTTGAAGCTGCAAAAAAGGGAGCGAAAGCGATTGTAGTAGAGCATCACATAGAGCTTTTTGACGGAGTGCAGATAATAAAGGTCAAAAATACCAGGCAGGCTCTTGCATTAATGTCGGCGCAATATTTTAAAAATCCTTTAAAAAACATGGTGAGCATCGGAGTTACTGGTACCAAGGGGAAAACTACTACTACCCACATGATAAAGGCTCTGCTGGAGGCAGCCGGAAAAAAAGTCGGCATGCTGGGAACAAACGGAGTTTATCTGGGACAAAGACATATTCCCCTGTTAAATACCACTCCTGAATCCTATGATCTGCATAAATATTTTGCCCTGATGGTGGAGGAGGGCTGTGAATACGTAATTATGGAGGCTTCAAGTCAGGGAGTAAAGCTTGACAGGACTGCCGGCATAATTTTTGACTATGCAATATTTACAAATATTTCGCCTGACCATATAGGACCTGACGAGCATAAGGACTTTGAGGAATACTTGGACTGCAAGTCGGTACTTTTTTATCGACAGTGTAAAAATGCATTTATAAACATTGATGATGAATACGGCAAAGTCATTTATAACAATATTGTAAGTAAAAAAAGGTCCCGGGCAGGAGGCAATGACGATAAGCTTCCTAAGGTCAGGGTTTACAGCTTCGGCGAGGACGAAACGGCGGATTACAGGCTCTGTCAGGTGGATTATCATGCCAAGGCGGATTTTGTAGGCATCAGTTGTAAAATTAAAGTAAAAACTGCCTCCGATTTTAATGTTAATTTCGGTATACCCGGGAAATTCAATGCGCTTAACGGTACTGCTGCAGTAGCATTGGCTCATAGCTTGGGAATTGACTCGGAGATTTTAGAAAATTCACTGCTCAAGCTCAGAGTTAACGGAAGAATGGAAGTAGTATATAAGTCTGACAAATATATTGTACTGGTAGATTATGCACATAATGCTCTGAGTATGGAAAGTCTTTTAAGCACTCTCAGAGCCTATAACCCGAAAAGACTGGTAGTAGTATTTGGCTGCGGAGGAAACCGCTCAAAGGACAGGCGCTACAGCATGGGTGAAATCGCCGGCAAAAATGCGGATTTTTCTATTGTAACTGCTGATAATTCACGCTTTGAAAGGGTCGAGGACATAATTGCGGATATAAGAGGGAGCATAGAAAAAACCGGAGGCAGCTTTATAGAAATCCCTGACCGCAGGGAGGCGATTTACTATGCGGTAGAAAATGCCTGCGAAGGAGATATAATAGCGATTATAGGCAAGGGACATGAGGACTATCAGGAAATAAACGGTGTAAGACAGCATTTTCTTGACAGCGAGGTGGTTAAAGAGGCTTTAAGGACCATAAAGCAATAAAAATGAAAGGCTTGGACAGTGGTAATTGATGAATACTTTTAATATAAAATTTATTATAGATGCCTGTAAGGGAACCTTATTGACAAAGAATATCAGCAGTGATAATCACAGCCTGGAGAGCAAAGCCGGGAATGAAGCTAATCTCACGATAAGCGATTTTTGCATAGATTCAAGGCAGGCTGGCAGAAACAGCCTGTTTATACCGATAATAGGCAAAAGACATGATGCACATGATTATATTAAGGCGGTATATGACAGGGGCTGCAGGCTGACACTGACCTCAAAAAGAGATATTGAGCTGATTTGTGGCATGAATTATATCTATGTGGAAAATACTGTAAAAGCTCTTCAGGACATAGCTCTGACACATAGAAAGCGATTAAATATTCCGCTGATAGGGATTACCGGAAGCGTAGGAAAAACCACCACGAAGGAAATGCTCTGGTATGCACTTTCAGCCGAAAAAAAAGTATTTAAGACTCCGGCAAACCATAATAGTCAAATAGGAGTGCCGCTTACTTTGCTTGAAATAGACGAAAGCTATGAGCTGGGCGTAATTGAGCTTGGCATAAGCGAGCCGAAGGAAATGGAAAGGATTGCGGCACTTGTAATGCCTGATGCTGCGGTAATAACAAATATAGGTAATGCACATATCCTTGCACTTAAATCAAGGGAGGGCATAAGAGATGAGAAATTCCGGATAATGGAGGGCATGAAAAAGGGCTCAACTATCTTTTTAAATGCCGACGATGAGATATTAAGTACTTCAAAGGTGTATGAGGGCTTTGTAAGAGAGTATTATTCCGGGAAAAAAAGATGTGATTATTATGCTTATGATATTGAGATGAAGTCGGGGCTGGCACACTTTAAGGCTCAGATTAAAGCTGAAGTGGTAGAGGTGTCTTTGAACGTGTACGGCATGCATCAGGTAGCCAATGCGGTGGCTGCTCTTGCGGTAGCGGCACATTATAAAATCGGGCTTCAGGCTGCGGCAAAAAGGCTTGGAGAATTTACAGGCTTTAAACACAGGCAGCAGATTTATAACAGTGAGGGAGTTACCATTATAGATGATACCTATAATGCAAGTCCTGAATCTATGAAAGCGGCAATTAATATACTTAAGGACATAGAATGCAACGGCAAAAGAGTGGCAGTGCTTGCAGACATGAAAGAGCTGGGTAAGGATGAGGTTGCGCTGCATAAGCAAATCGGAAGCTATCTGGTTGAAACTGATGCTGCGGATGTAATACTGACTTATGGTGAGCTGGCTTTTTATATCTTTGATGAAGCCGCAGCCTTAAAGCCTCAGATAGAGGGAGAAGCCTTTTATGATTTTGAGGGGCTTAAAAAGGGAGTGGATAAAATCTTAAAAAGCGGAAACACCGTATTATTTAAAGGCTCAAACGGAATGGGGCTTTTCAGGCTGCTTGAGCAGAGATAGGCGGTCCTTCGCTTTAAGGGTGCAGACAGAGGGACAAGGTTATGGAGTTATATGATAAGGACAGTTACAAAACAGAGCTGTATGCTCAGGTGGTGATAGATATTTCAAGTCCTAGGCTTGATAAAGTATTTACCTATAAAATTCCTGCCGAACTTAAATACGAGGTATATGCAGGCTGCCCTGTCAAGGTGAGCTTCGGCAGCATAAAAGCTCTGCGCACAGCTTACATTATAGATTTTATTTCAGAAGCCGAGCTTAGCCTTGACAGGGAAAGGGTTAAAGAGGTGTATTCTCTTGCAGAAGGTGAAGTATCGGCTCAAGCTAAGCTTATAGCCTTAGCCTATTGGATAAAAAATCATTACGGAACTACTATCTATAAAGCGCTTATGACGGTAATGCCTGTAAAAAATAAAGTGCTTTCAAGAGCTTCAAAAAGATTTTTTATCAAACTGGATAAGAATGGAATTGAGGATTATATCAAGCGGCTTGAAGCTAAAAGAAGGAGTGCCTGGATTAGATTAATTAATGCACTGTCGCAAAAAGATGAGGGGCTCGAAATCGGTTTTATAAGAAAGGAACTGAATATTAATTCAAATACACTGGCACGTATGGAAAAAGAGGGAGTGATTTGCTCTGTAAGTGAAACTGCCGGTGATTTTTTAAGCCAGGATTTATTTGATGTGGAAGCAAAGATTGAGCTTAATGAGGAGCAGCAGCAGGCGGCAGATATATTTAATGAGGATTTTGGCAGCGGTGTTAATGTAAATACCTACCTTTTGTACGGCATTACGGGAAGCGGCAAGACAGAAGTCTATATGGAAATGATAAAGACGGTTTTAGCAAAAAAACGACAGGTGATAGTTTTAATTCCTGAGATAAATCTTACCTACCAGACGGTGAAAAGGTTTATAAATATTTTTGGAGAAAGAGTTGCCTTTATAAATTCTTCAATGTCGGACTCTGAAAGGTATATGCAGTTCAGACGTGTACAGGAAAAAAGTGCGGATATTATAATAGGTCCTCGTTCGGCTCTGTTTGCTCCGTTTGATGATATAGGGCTGATAATTATAGATGAGGAGCATGAGTCCGCTTATAAAAATGAAACCGTGCCGAGATATGACGCAAGAGAGGTGGCAGCAGAGCTTGCCGGGCTTCATAATGCCGCTCTGGTGCTGGCAAGTGCCACACCCTCTGTCGAAACCTATAAAAAAGTGCTTGATAAAAAAATAAAATGCTTAAGACTTACCAAGAGGGCGGCAGAGGGGGCAGTGCTTGCCAAAACTCATGTGGTTGACCTCAGAGAAGAGCTTAAGGCGGGAAACCGGAGTATTTTCAGCAGGAAGCTTAAGGGAATGATAGAAGAAAGGCTGGCTTTAAATGAGCAAATAATGCTGTTTATAAACCGGCGGGGCTATTCAAATTTTGTGTCCTGCCGTTTCTGCGGAGAGGTGATTAAATGCAGGCACTGCGATGTCAGCCTTACTTTGCATAAGGATAACAGACTGAGATGTCACTACTGCGGATATGCCATAAATCTGCCTGACAGCTGCCCAAGCTGCGGCTCCGAGTATATAGCGGCATTCGGCATAGGTACTCAGCAGCTTGAAAGCCTGACAAAGAAAATCTTTCCTCAGGCTCGCATCCTCAGACTTGATACTGATTCCGCCTCGAAAAAAAACGGTGCAGCCTTTATAATAAAGCAATTTTCAGAGCATAAGGCGGATATTCTTATAGGAACCCAGATGATAGTAAAGGGGCATGATTTTTCAAATGTAAGTCTGGTAGGTGTTATAGCGGCAGATGTGTCGCTTTATATAAGCGATTATAATTCAGCTGAGAAAACTTTTCAGCTGATAACTCAGGCTTCGGGCAGGGCAGGCAGGGCAGGGCAGGATTCAGACGTAGTGATACAGACCTACAGGCCTGAGCACTATGCCATCAGCTGTGCAGCCGCACAGGATTTTGACAGCTTTTATAAGGCTGAGGCAGTTTTTAGAAAGCTGGCTGCCTATCCGCCTATGGTACATATATTGACCGTACAGCTGTCCTCAAAAAATGAAGAGACTCTTAACAGCTTTACAAAATATTATTTTGATTGTGCAAAAAAGACCGCTGCGGGCTATAAAGCGGACATAATAGGTCCTGCCAATTCAAGAGTTTATAAAGTTCACGATTTCTACAGAAAATTAGTGTATATTAAGCATATTGACTATGATATACTATTGGAAATAAAGTCCGGGCTTGAAGAAGCTGCCGGTGATCATAGTTATGCTGAAGAGATAGGCATTTTATATGATTTTGTATAAGGAGCCGATTCTTTAAATCATCAGAGCAAAAGAGGTAAAAAATGGCTATAAGAGAAATAAGAACATTAGGAGATGAGATACTTATCAAACCTTGCAAGGAAGTAAAAGAGGTGAGTAAGAGAACTAAAGAGCTGATTCAGGATATGATAGATACTATGAGGAAAGCGGGAGGAGTAGGGCTGGCAGCTCCTCAGGTGGGTGTACTTAAAAGAATCATGATAATTGAAACCGAGCCGGACAATCCCATAGTATTTATTAATCCTGTAATTACTGAAGCTGAGGGCGAACAGACAGGCTATGAGGGCTGCTTAAGCATTCCTGGAAAGACAGGCGTAGTTACAAGACCCAATCATGTGAAGGTCGAAGCCTTTGATGAAAATATGGAAAAGTTTACACTGGAGGGAGAGGAGCTTTTGGCAAGAGCTATCTGCCATGAATGTGACCACCTTGAGGGACGGCTTTATATTGATCTGGTGGAGGGAGAGCTTCAAGATACCGAGGAGCTCTTAGAAGAGGCAGAGGAAGCTGAGGAAGTCGAAAATTAAGAAAATTTAAGGCGTAGAGCAGCGGTTTTTAAATTAAAGATATCGGAGTTAAAACGCAGATGAAAATAGTTTTTATGGGTACTCCTGATTTTGCACTTGAAGCACTTAAAGCGCTTATAAGCGGAGGACATGAGATAGCAGCAGTAGTGACAGGAGAAGATAAACCGAGAGGCAGAGGCTATGAGGTGAGCTTTACACCTGTAAAGCGGGAAGCTCTTAAGCATCAAATACCGGTGCTTCAGCCTGAGAATCTTAAGGGTGATGAAATTTTTAATGAATTACAGGCTCTAGCGGCAGAAGTATTTGTGGTTGCCGCTTATGGGAAACTGCTTCCTAAAAGAATCCTTGAACTGCCGCCCTTCGGCTGTATAAATATACATGCCTCACTACTGCCGGCTTACAGGGGGGCAGCACCTGTGCAATGGGCTATTATTGATGGGCTGAAAAAAACCGGGATTACTACCATGCTGATGAATGAGGGACTTGATAAGGGCGACATCTTAAGGCAGTACCCAACTGAGATAGGTGAAAAGGAAAATGCGGGGGAGCTTTTTGACAAGCTTGCAGCCTTAGGCGGAGAAGCTATACTTGATACACTAAAGGATTTAAAAAAAGGAAATATAGAGCCTCAAAAGCAGAATGAGGCGGAAAGCTCCTATGCTGCAATTATAAAAAAGCAGCTCGGACTTATAGATTTTTCAAAATCGGCGCTGTCTATAGAAAGACTTATAAGAGGACTGACCCCCTGGCCCAGTGCTTATACACGGCTTGACGGAAAAACCTTGAAAATATGGAGGGCTCGTGTATGTGAGCCTGCCTTGTTTGTCGATTTACAGGCGGAGGCACTATCTTATGGAGGTCTGATATGTGCGAAAGAAAGACTCTTTGCTGTATGCAGGGAGAGTCTGCTGGAGATACTTGAATTACAGCTTGAGGGTAAAAAGCGCATGGAAACTCCTGCATTTTTAAGAGGTTATACTATAAAAGAAATGCTGCTTAAATAATGAAGCTTAATGTAAACAGATGGAGCTGACTTAACATAAAATATAGAAGGAGGATAAATATGTACTCTACTTATATACTGGTTCTTATAGGTATAGGAATTGCCATGCTTGCAAGTGCAAAGCTTAGGGCAACCTATTCTAAATATTCAAGAGTACCAAGCAGAGCGGGCATGCGCGGAGCTGATGCCGCTTTAATGATATTAAGAAATAATGGAATCTATGATGTAGATGTAAGACAGGTGCAAGGGCAACTGACAGATAATTACAACCCTGCCGAAAAGACGGTAAATCTCAGTGAGGGAATCTATAATTCAACCTCAATAGCGGCAATAAGCGTAGCAGCGCATGAATGCGGTCATGCAATACAGGACAATAATGAATACCTGCCTTTAAACCTTCGCTCACTTATATTTCCGGTAGCAAATATAGGAAGCACTCTGGCATGGCCCTTGGTGTTTGTAGGCTTTTTACTGGGAAAATCCGGAGGGATTTTTATACAAATCGGAATTTTTATGTTTCTTTTTGTGGTACTGTTTCAGATAGTTACCCTGCCGGTGGAGTACGATGCTTCAGCAAGAGCGCTCAGACAGCTGGAATCCGGCAAAATCCTGCCTCAGGATGAAATAAAGTCTGCAAAGAAAGTGCTTAATGCAGCGGCACTTACCTATGTGGCAGGAGCCGCAGCCAGTGCTTTGCAGCTTTTAAGGCTTGTAATACTTTCAAGGAGCAGGCGTGATTAATAAGCATATTAATGAGCGGGAGGCGGCAGTAGAGCTTATAGCTGCAATACAGGAAAGCAATAAAAATATAAATGAATTTCTGGACAGGGCAATGAGAAAATATGCCTATCTGTCAAAAGCAGAAAGAGCTTTTATCTCAAGGCTGGTTAAGGGGACTTTTGAAAATCTTATTTGTATTGATTACATTATAGGGCTGTACAGCAGTGTAAAGCCCTGCAAGCTAAGACCCTATATCCGAAACATACTCAGAATAAGTGTGTACCAGCTGATGTGTATGGATAAGGTACCTGCGGGAGCGGTCTGCAATGAAGCGGTGAAGCTTGCGAAAAGCCGCGGCTTTTTCGGACTGCGAGGCTATGTGAATGCAGTGCTGAGGAAGATAGCTTTAAATATAGGAGAGATAGAGTTTCCGGATAAAGCTATAGCCTATTCAATGCCTGAATGGATTATTAAGCTTTTATACAGCCGGTACGGAGAAGAAACTGCCGCTTCAATTCTTAAAGCCTTTTTATCGGAAAATCCTACGGGGATACGAGTAAATACTTCAAAAGCTTCTCCGGATGAGATTTTAAACAAGCTTGCAACATTGGGAATCAGGGCAAAGCAATCGGAGCTGTTTAATGAATACATCTATATTTCAGGTTTCGACAGCCTTTCAAGGCTTGAAATATTATCTGATGGCAGTGCGTATATTCAGGACATAGGCTCATTTCTTATTACCAAGCTTGCCGGAATTAAAAAAGGAGCGGTCGTTGTTGACCTTTGTGCGGCACCGGGAGGAAAGACCCTGCACGCAGCAGATTTGCTTAAGGGAAGCGGAAAGGTGATGGCTTTTGATGTAAGTGAATATAAAGTTCAAAAGCTTGAGGAAAATATTAAGAAATCAGGCTTTAAGAATATAAGCTGCGGTATAAATAATGCCGCAGTTTATAACAGCAGGCTTGAAAATACGGCAGATTTACTGATAGCCGACCTTCCCTGCTCAGGGCTTGGAGTTATAGGAAGAAAACCCGACATAAAGTATAATATAACTGAAGAAAAATGCAGGCAGCTGGTAAAGCTGCAAAGAGCCATTCTGGAAAATGCAGCCTTATATATTAAACCTGGAGGCAGGCTGGTGTATAGCACCTGCACTTTAAACAAGAATGAAAATGAGGACAATATAGACTATTTTATTAAAAAGCATTCGGAATTTAAGTTAGTGGATTTAAATTTTGATGAGATAACGAAAATCCTTGAGACAGATACGCCACGAAAAGGCTGCCTGCAGCTCATACCTAAAATAAACAGTAATGACGGATTTTTCATAGCTGTGCTTCAAAAGCTTTAGAAATTAATTATGAAAGACTTAAAGACTTTAGATTTTAACGAAATTAATGAAATAATAAAAAACATCAAAGAGCCTGCCTACCGTGCCGGGCAGTTATATAAATGGCTCCATATTAAGCATGTGCTAAGCTTTGATGAAATGAATAACATTCCTCTGGATCTGAAGCAAAAGCTTAGTAAGGATTATTATATTTCAGGACTTAAGGAGGTGCTGTTTAAAGAGTCGCCGATCGACGGCACTAGAAAATATCTCTTTAAGCTTGATGATAATAATATAATAGAGAGTGTGTTTATGAGATATAAGCATGGCAATTCCGTCTGCATATCTTCACAGGTAGGCTGTAAAATGGGCTGTACCTTCTGTGCTTCAACCCTTGGAGGGCTGGTCAGAAATCTTACAAATGCCGAAATGCTTGCTCAGGTTTATGCTATAACTGAGAGTGTGGGCGAAAGAATTTCAAATATAGTTATCATGGGAGCCGGAGAGCCTATGGATAACTATGAAAATGTAGTAAGCTTTGTAAAGATGATAAGCGATGAGCAGGGTGTAAATATAAGCCGAAGAAATATAACCATCTCCACCTGCGGGATAGTGCCTCAGATGAAAAGACTGGCTGATGACAAGCTTGCAGTGACACTGGCACTTTCACTGCACGCTCCCGACAATGAAACCAGAAAAAAGCTTATGCCGATTGCTCGGGCTTATAACATAGATGAAGTCCTTGCCGCCTGTGACTACTATTTCAAAAAGACCGGCAGGAGAGTGTCCTTTGAATATGCACTTGTTGCCGGTGTAAATGACAGCAGCCAGGAGGCACAAAAGCTTATTAAATTAATAAAACACAGCAAGGCTCATGTCAATCTTATACCGGTTAATCCCATAGAAGAAAGAAGCTACAGGCAATCTGATAAAAAAAGAGTTGAGGCTTTTAAAAACCAGCTTTTAAAAGCGGGAATTAATGCGACAATAAGGCGTGAAATGGGCAGAGATATAGATGGTGCCTGCGGTCAGCTAAGACGGCATTATGAAGCTGAGAACAGTGAAATATAATAGGTGCTTAGAAAAATAACAAAAACGGCAAAGTAACAGGATAAAGAGTCGGTAAATGTATTTTGTAAAAAAATAGTGGAAAATTTTATAAGCTTGTGTTATTATAATGCCGTATCTAAGATTACATTGAAAAATATGTATGCTGAGATATAAATTTTTAACTTTATGTTTTTACAACAGAGGAGAGATTATGAAAAAATTATTAGGAGCATTTATCTTAGGAACACTTGTATTAAGCACAACTGCCTGTGGCGGCGGAAGCAAGCCGGCTGAAACTACCAAGGCTGCTGAAACACAGGCAGGTGAAACTACCAAGGCTGCTGAAAGCACAAAAGCCGGAGAAACTACAATGGCTAGCCAGGCAGAGCAGAGCTCATCACAGGCACAGTAGTTCTGAAATTTATTTATAAATCTTGAATCCGGTGAACTTTCGGGTAAAATAAAGCATGTATGTGGAATTCCATATACGTGCTTTGTTTTTATACTATTAATTAAATGTATTTTATGCTATTATAGCTGGGATTAAAATTTAATCATTTAAAAAATTTTAACAGGAGGAAAAGCAGATATGCGTGTAGCTACAGTGTCTGATAAAGGTATGGTGCGGAAAGTAAATCAAGATAATATTTTTGCCAGCTCCGGACCTGTAGGGGGACTGCCGAATTTATATGTAGTGGCTGACGGCATGGGTGGAGAAAAAGCTGGCGGTTATGCTTCAAAATGTACTATCAGGTATCTTGTGGAGTATTTACAAAATAATTCTTCTACGGGGAACTTACCTGCGTCACTGCTTGTAGACGGGATAGATTACGCAAACTTTGCAGTTTATGAAAAAGCCTCAAAAAACGGTGCTTTAAAAGGCATGGGAACAACTATAGTTGCTGCAAGTATAGTTGACAGGATTATGTATGTATGTAATGTGGGTGACAGCAGATTATACCTTGTGAATAATAATATAAAGCAAATTACAAGGGACCATTCCTATGTGGAAGAAATGGTGCTGAAGGGATTGATAGACAGAAACAGTGAGGAATATAGAAAAAATAAAAATTTAATTACGCGGGCAGTAGGAGTAAAAAAAGAACTGAATATAGATGTTTTTGAAGTGGATTTGGAGAAGGACGATATTGTGCTGCTCTGCTCTGACGGTTTAACTAATATGATTAGTGATGAGGATATATTTAAAATAATAAAAGGTGCCGACAGCCTTGAGGGTGCTGCCCGAAAGCTTGTAGACACTGCAAACTGCTGCGGAGGAATGGACAATATTTCAGTAATTCTTGCGGCTTATGGTACAGACGAGGTGGCTTTATGATATTAAGACCGGGGACTTTTCTGCTGAACAGATATGAAATTATAGAAAAAATAGGTTCAGGCGGTATGTCTGAGGTATATAAGGCGAGATGTCATACACTCGAAAGATTTGTTGCAATTAAAATACTTAAAAGTGAATTTGCCGATAATGAAAGATTTGTTAAAAGATTTAAGATAGAGGCACAGTCGGTAGCAAGGCTTGAAGATGATAATATAGTAAGAGTATATGATGTAGTTGATGACGGAAGACTTCACTTTATAGTAATGGAGCTTATTGATGGAATTACGCTTAAGACTTATATAGCAAGAAAGGGCAGGCTTGATTCCAAGGAAACTATAGCTCTTTCCTTACAGGTAGCGTACGGAATTAAGGCTGCTCATAAGAGGGGGATTATACACCGTGATATAAAACCGCAAAACATCATTATATCAAAAAATGCAGATATAAAGGTTGCAGATTTCGGAATTGCAGGGGCGGCTTATTCCGAGCCTTTTAATATGGCAATAGGCTCTGTATACTATATTTCACCGGAGCAGGCTAAGGGAGGGGGCACCGATGAAAGAAGTGATATATACTCACTCGGTGTCACCATGTATGAGATGGTCTGCGGCAGACCTCCTTTTGAAGGAAGCACTGCGGTAAGCGTGGCACTGGCTCATGTGGAAAATATCCCTGTACCTCCAAGAGTGAAGTATCCCGATATAAATGAGGGGCTGGAAAGAATTATTTTAAGATGTATGCAAAAAAGGCCTGAAAGAAGATATGCCTACATTGATGAGCTCATTGCAGAGCTTAAAAGTATTATTGCTCCTGTAAAAGTAAGGGAGGCTGCAAAGGCTTCTCCAAATGGAGATACCATGATGTTCAAACCTGTAAGTAGCGTCAGACCTGCTCAGGGACGAGGAAATATTAAAGCTGCTCCAAACAAAAATGCAAATAAAGAAACCATCCTTAATCAGCAGGAGGAAGAAAGAACAGGCTTTGATAAAGCTATGACGGTTGCAGGCATTATCATAGCTTTTATACTTGTTTTCGTACTTGTATTTATTTTTATAATAATAAGTGGTATATTAGATAAGAAAAACAAAAGAATAGATTTGACAAGCTCAAACCCTGTTATTAATTCAAGCTCTCAGGCTGACGAAGCACTTGTGAGCGTGCCCTATATTACCGGTATGAATCAGGAGCTGGCACAGGAAAGACTCAAGGAGCTCTCGTTGCAGCTCAAGGTTAAGGAAAGCATTTATAATGATACTGTTGAAAAGGGCTATATTATTTCTCAGAACCCGGCGGCAAATGAAAAGCTTGAAAAATATTCAAATGTTGAAGTAATTGTAAGTCTTGGAAGCGATAAGGTGAATGTAAAGCAGATAGGCATAGATAAGATGAGTGCTGAAAATGCGAAAAATGTGCTGGAAAATCTGGGACTTAAGGTCAATATAGTGGAGCAGTTCAGTGATAATATAGAGCGTGGAATGCTGATAAGGTATGAACCGGATATGGTAGCCAAGGGAGGGACTGTAACCCTGTATTCAAGTAAGGGAAGGGAGATAAGACAGACTAAGGTGCCTAAGCTGGTAGGCAAAACGGAGGCTGAGGCACAAAAGCTCCTGAAAGGTTCAAAGCTGTCTGTAGGTGAGGTAAAAAGCGAATATAATGATACTGTACCTAAGGGCAGTGTGATTTCACAGTCAGCAGATGAAGATACTGTATTAAATGAATGGTCTAAAATAGATTATGTTTTAAGCCTTGGAGCCAAGCCTCAGCCTCAGACCGAGCCGACTGCAGTTACTACGGCGGCACCTAAGAACTATAAATATTTAGCTTCAATAGATGCAACTTATAATCTGTCCGACCTTATAGGGCCGGGTTCGGCAGCCACCAGCATAACTATAATGATAAGGCTTAGACAGACGGTAAACGGTCAGGTTGTCTATACCACACTTATGGAGCCCCGAAAGGTTACCGGAGATACTTTGCTGCCGGTAAGATTTAAAAATATTGAAGGTGCTTACGGAGTGGAGCAGGGAGCTGTAGAGGTTGTGGAAACTGACAATAATAATGTATTAAAATCATATAGTGTAGAGTTTTTCAAGGTAGAATAAATCTTACTATAAGGATTGGAGGAAGATGGAGAAAAAGCTTTAAATTTATGAAAGGTAGAATAATAAAAGGAATAGCAGGTTTTTACTATGTATTATCCGAAGGAAAGCTATATGAATGCAGGGCAAAGGGCTTATTCAGAAAACAGGAGATAAAGCCGTTGGTCGGAGATTATGCCGAATTTGAAATTTTGGATGAAACCGATAGCACCGGCAATATAATTGATATTCTTCCAAGGAAAAATGAACTTATAAGACCGGCTGCGGCAAATATTGATGTAGTATTGGCAGTGCTTGCAATTTTAGAGCCTAAGCCTCAGCTTTGCCTGCTTGATAAGTATCTTATAAGCATCAAAATGCAGGGAGTTGATACCGCCATCCTCTGGAATAAAAATGATTTAAGCCCGGAGCTGCCTGAATATGTGGAAATTTATAAAAAAGTCGGCTATAAAACTATGGTAACGAGTGCCAGCAAGGGATATGGAATTGATATTTTAAAAAATTTTTTGCAGGGGAAGACAACCCTTTTTGCGGGTCCCTCAGGAGCAGGAAAGTCCTCTCTAACTAACCGTATTTTTCCTGAGGCGGCTATGCAGACGGGGACTATAAGCAGAAAAATCGAAAGAGGCAGACATACTACAAGACATTCAGAGGTATTTATACTGGACGAGGAAACCTGTATCTTTGACACTCCCGGCTTTACTTCCGTAGCTCTTGACAGTCTGGATAAGGAAGAGCTCTGGAAGTATTATCCGGAATTTGAAGAGCTGGATAAAAAATGCAGATTTTCAATTTGCTCACATATATCCGAGCCGGATTGTGCAGTAAAAGAAGCTCTTGAGAATAATATTATATCCCGGCTCAGATATGATAATTATGTAAAGCTATATAATGAACTTGCGAATAAAAGAAAGGAGAAAAGCAGGCAGTTATGATTATTTTATCACCCTCATTGCTGGCAGCTGATTTTGTAAATCTTAAATCCCAGCTTGATATATTAAAGCAAAACGGCATTAAAAATCTCCATCTTGATGTGATGGACGGTATGTATGTCCCGAATATTTCTTTTGGAGTGCCTATTATTAAATCCCTAAATAAGCATACTGATATGTTTCTTGATGTTCACATGATGGTGGAAGCTCCTGAAAGATATATTGATGCTATGATAGAAGCGGGAGCAGACTCGCTTACCCTGCATATTGAAGCCTGCAGGCATCTTGATGCTTCACTTGAAAGGATAAGAAAAGCCGGAAAAAAAGCCGGAATTGCGTTAAATCCTGCCACTCCGGTACTGCTTTTGGACGAAATTCTTCCATTTGTGGATATGGTACTGGTGATGAGTGTAAATCCGGGATTCGGAGGACAAAGGTTTATAGAATACACTAAGAAAAAGATAGAGCGCTTAAAAAATATAAAAGAAAATAATTCCCTTTCATACTCCATTCAGGTTGACGGAGGAGTGAATCAGGAAAATATAGCGGATATTATAGAGGCGGGTGCGGATAATATCGTTGCCGGCTCAGCAATATTTTCAGGAGATATTTCTGATAATATAAGACTTCTCAAGGGTTTAATTGAAGAAAGAGATTAATTATGAGTAAAACAGCTTATTTAATTGCGGGAAGGTCTTCAAGTGAAATATTTTTAAAGGATGCTTTAAAAAGCAGAAATAAAGAAGATCTGATATTTGCTGTAGATTCGGGGCTGGAAGCTCTTGAAGCAATAGACATTATGCCGGATATAATTCTTGGTGATTTTGATTCCGTAGATAAAGAGGTATTTAACAGGTATAAAGCAAACAGCAATATAAGCATAGTCAGGCATAACCCTGTTAAAGATGCTTCGGACAGCGAGCTTGCGATAGAGGAGTGTATCAAAGCCGGAATGGAGGAAATTTATCTGTTAAATTGTCTTGGAGGCAGAATGGACCACACACTGGCAAATCTGCATCTTGCCTATAAATGTGTTAATGAAGGAGTGAAGGTATATATTTTAGATGAATTTAATAAGATATATTTTAAAACGGCTCCTTTTGAACTTTATAAATCAAAGCTGTACGGAAAATACATCGCCTTTTTTTCAACCAGTAAGAGGGTTGAAAATTTTGTGATAGAAGGCTTTAAATACCCTCTTAACAAGGTGACGCTTGACAGTTGGAGCAATCCCAGTCTTACAATAAGCAATGAAATTATAGAAGATAAGGCTTATGTAAGCTTTGAGAGCGGAACGGTAATGGTAATAGAGAGCAGAGACTGCAAGACTGTAAACTGGACTGGTTAAAAAATAGGTAACTGGCAATTTTGAAAAGCCCATTTTTATGTTATTATGTTTTCCGGAGATTAAAGTATTAAAAACCTATAAGATATATATAAAAAAACTTTAATACTCTTTTATGTATTTGTTAAGTATATACTGGAGGTAATATTATGGAAAAACAAAATAACTCAATTATTTATAAAATAAGCTTTACAGCTTTAATGGCAGCGCTTTGCTATGCGGCATTTACCTATCTTAAGATTCCGATTCCGACTTTAAACGGAGATACTACCGCACTCCATGTAGGCAATGCAATCTGCGTTTTGGCAGCGCTGCTTCTAGGAGGTGAGTATGGCGGTCTGGCAGGAAGCATAGGCATGTCAATAGCGGACCTTATGGACCCGAGGTATCAGGCAAGTGCACCGAAAACCTTTATACTTAAATTTTGCATAGGCTTTATAGCAGGCTATATAGCACATAAGGTAGCACATATTAATGAGCATAATGAAAAATCCTATATATTTAAGTGGACTGTAATTTCAAGTGCTGTGGCACTCGGGTTTAATGTCATTATGGACCCTCTGTTCGGATTTGTATTTAATAAGTTTTATCTGAAAATGGATGTGAATGCAGTAAGCATTATCACAAAAATTTCAGCGGGGGTTACTACAATTAATGCAATAGCCTGCGTTATAGTGGTAACTGTAGTTTATACCGCTTTGAGACCGGCACTTAAAAAGGCGGGGCTGTTTGGTATTATAAGCAGTCAGGTTATAAGCCCTAAAGCGACCGCAGCAAAGTAAAATCCCGTATATTTTCTGAAGCGAGTACTGCCTTTACAGGTTAAAATTATATTAAAAAAATGCTGCAAGTTCTAATCTGCTTGCAGCATTTTTTTAATTTTAGACAATAGGTAATTACCGAGCCAATAAAATAAGAAATTTTACTGTATTTTTAAGATGAATTATTAGATATTAGAAAAGTCAATATACACTATGCACAAAATTCATATCTAAAATTTATACATATAGACGAAAATCTGGCGTTATCTTGAAAAAAAATTTATGAAATGTTAGAATATTGTATGTAAGAACGACATATGATATTGATTTTTAATAAAATTCAGACATTAAGAATATAGTAAAAAATGCCAATCAGCTCAGCTCATATATTTGAGATGCTTTTTTAAAAAAAACTTAGTTGATTATTTAACAACAAAGATATATAATATTAGTTTGTGGCGTTTAAATTATAATCTTTGTATGAGCCTGCAGTCAAGGACCCGTGCCCCCGCTTAAAGCCCTGTGCTTTTAAAGCGGGGGACTGCCTGTGTAGGTTCAAATGTCACTTTCATATGTATTAATGGTTTTACACCATAGTAATAAAAGAGGAGGAAATTATATGAAGGTTGTATTGCCGCTCAGGCAGCATGTCGGCGCCCCCTGCAAGCCCATCGTTGAGGCTGGTGATGAGGTAAGGCGCGGTCAGCTCATTGCCGAGCCTGCAGGGTTGGGCGCAAATATACATGCAAGTGTTACCGGGAAGGTAGTTCTTGTAGACGATAATAAGATTGAAATAGAATATGACGGAAAAGTTGACTTTAATGATTACGTAAGGCTGAAAAGTGAAGATCATCTTGCGCTTATACAGGAAGCTGGCATAGTTGGTGCCGGCGGTGCGGGCTTTCCGGCGCATGTTAAGTACAAGTCAAGGCTTGAAGACGGTGTCTTTATAGCAAACGCTGCGGAATGCGAGCCGCTCTTAAGCCATAACATGGATTTGCTGCTTCATAATCCTGATATAGTGCTCAGAGGAATGAAGTACGTTATGGACATAACAGGTGCACCAAAGGGATATATAGCTATAAAGCCTAAGCATCAGAAGGAAATGATTGCTGTTGCGAGAGCCGCAAAGAAATACGATAACATACAGGTTAAGTTTCTTCCGGATATGTATCCGGCAGGAGATGAGAGAGTAATAATAAGAGAGCTTTTAGGTGTTGAGCTGCCTCCGGGAGCCTTGCCTATAGAAGCGAAAACCATAGTAAGCAATGTTGAGACTCTTAAAAACGTTGCACGTGCTATAGAGGATAAGATGCCTGTGATTACAAAGGACATCACTGTAACCGGCAGAGTCAATGAGCCTAAGGTTTTTATGGACGTGCCTATAGGTGCCTGTATAAAGGATTATATAGAGGCCTGCGGAGGTTATATAAAGCCTTATGGAGAGATACTTCTCGGAGGACCCTTTACCGGAAAGCACGGTGAAGAAAACGCTCCTGTAGTAAAGACTCTCGGCGGAATTATAGTGTCGATGCCATTTATTGAGGACCACAGAAAGGTGGGATTTATTGAATGTGAGTGCGGAGCCCAGTATGACAGGCTCGCCCAGGTTGCAAAAGATATGGGTGCACAGATAGTAGGCTCTGTTAAATGCAAGAGAATGATAGAAGTAAACGGAAGATTCAGATGTGAACTTCCGGGTATATGCCCCGGACAGGCGGAAAGAGTTCTGCAGTTAAAAAAGATGGGTGCGGAGGCTGTCATTGTAGGGACCTGCGAGGACTGAACGAACACAGTATCCAAAGCAGCTCCCAGGATGGGACTCCCGGTTTATCATACTACAGATTATGCGCTTAGGGCTGGCGGCCACAGGTTATACAGAAGAAAGAAGGATTAGGTATATTTGCGGTTTGCAGCAGCTGCATTGTTGAAATGCGGGCTGCCGGACTGCTTTAAATATATATAAAATCAAAGGAGGAAACTATGTCAATTACAAAAGAAACAGCTAAAGCGCATGAAAATGATCCTGCAGTGTTATGCTGTAGATTTGAAGCAGGAACAGTTATCGAGCCTTCAAATCTTGAAGATCCGGCAATTTTCCCGGATTTAGTAGATTCCGGTCTGCTTGAGATCGGAGAGGATACTCTTAAGATTGGAGAGGTTTTAGGCGCAAAACTTACAAAAACTTCAGATGCACTGACACCTTTAACCAAGGATTTGCTTGAGGGTGTAGCAGCTTCTTCATCAGAGCCTGTTGAAGAAATTAAGGCTGAGGAAGTTAAAACAGAAGCAGCAGTTGAAGCCGCACCTGTACAGGCAGTGCCTTCAGTAGCTGCACCGGCATTTGCTCCATCAGGAAATGGCGGCAGTGTGAGAATTCACATAGGTGAAGGAAAAGATATCAATCTGGAATTTCCTTTAAGCGTTGCGGCAGCTATCGGCGTTGTCCCCAGCACCCCAGCAGTAGGGGCGCCTGTGTCGGCACCGGCTACTGCTGGAAATACACAGACTGAAGCTGCTCAGGCAGAAGCACCGGCGGTTGAGGCTAAAGCAGTTGAAGGAGATGAAAGAGTTTTAAGAACTCTTAAGAGAAAGCATTTAAAGATTGAAAAGGTTGAGAGAGGCAAAGAAACCAAGATTGAAGGCACTACTCTCTATATCAGAAAGGGTATTGAAAAGGAGGCGGTTGAAACTCAGGACCTTGTAGTTTCACTTAAGCTTGATATAATTACCCCGGATAAGTACAATCAGTATTCAGAAACTATCATGGATGTTCAGCCTATCGCTGCAAAAGAGGAGGGCATACTTGGAACCGGCGTTACAAGAGTGCTTGACGGAGTGGTTATGATGGTAACCGGTACAGACGAAGGCGGAGTTCAGATAGGTGAGTTCGGCTCTTCAGAAGGTGAGCTTGACAGAAACATCATGTGGGGCAGACCAGGTGCACCGGACAAGGGTGAGATTTTTATAAAAACTGAGGTTGTTATAAAGGCTCATACCAATATGGAAAGACCGGGACCTCTTGCGGCACACAGAGCTTCAGACCACATTACAGACGAGATTAGAAAGGCTATTAAAGAGGCGGATGCTTCACTTGTAGTTTCAGAAGATGAGTTTGTACAGAAAAGACATTCAGGCAAGAAGAAAGTAGTTATAGTAAAAGAAATCATGGGTCAGGGTGCTATGCATGATAACCTTATACTTCCGGTTGAGCCGGTCGGAACTCTTGGTGCCAAGCCTAACGTTGACCTTGGAAACCTTCCGGTAGCGCTTTCACCGCTTGAGGTGCTTGACGGCGGTATCCATGCACTTACCTGTATAGGACCGGCTTCAAAGGAAACTTCAAGACATTATTTCAGAGAGCCGCTTGTACTTGAAGCACTCGCTGATGAAGAAATCGACCTCGCAGGAGTTATATTTGTAGGCTCACCTCAGATTAACTCAGAAAAATTCTATGTTTCAGAAAGACTTGGAATGATGGTTGAGATGATGGATGCCGACGGTGCTATTATCACAACTGAAGGCTTTGGAAACAACCATATAGACTTTGCTTCACACCATGAGCAGATCGGTATGAGAGGCGTTGAGGTAGTAGGTGTATCCTTCTCAGCAGTTCAGGGTGCGCTTGTTGTTGGTAATAAGTATATGAAGAATATGGTTGACAATAATAAATCGGCACAGGGAATTGAAAACGAGATTTTAAGCAATAACACTCTTTCACCTGAGGATGCAGTACGTGCACTTACCATGCTTAAAACAGCTATGGCAGGTGAGGCTATTAAAGAGGCTGAGAGAAAATGGAATCCTAATGTTAAGCTTAACAACGTTGAAGCTATTGAAAAAGCAACCGGAAAGAAGATTGTGCTGGAGGACAATGAGCAGGTGCTTCCAAAGAGCAAGAAACGTATGGAAATCTACGAAAAAGAGTAATTTAAAATAATAATTAAAGCAATTTAAATTAAGGAGAATAGATGTATAATCTTAAATATACTTCTACGGAAAACTATGTCGAAGGCGTCATAGTGGAAGTAAAGGACGGTCTTGTAGGAATAGACCTTAAAGGGAGAATGGGAAGCTGGAGAGTCCCGGTAAGAATGGTTATAACGGATTATGAACTTAAACCCGGTCTTGAGGTGGGATTTTTGCTTAGCTATCCTGAGGTTCTTGGTCCTGAGATTAATGAAAAATATTCTCAAAACATAGAGCATAAAAAATTAAAAGAAAAGGAAATGGAGGAGAAGGAATGAGTCTTACAGCAGTAAAAGGACTTCAGTCCGAAATATTTGTTCCAGTAACACCGCCGCCGGTATGGACACCTGTTTCAAAACCTTTAAAGGATGCAGTAATCGCAATCGCAACCGCCGCCGGCGTTCATTTAAAGACAGATAAAAGATTTAACCTTGCAGGTGACTTTTCATTCAGAAAAATTCCTGGTGACGTAAAAGGCGAAGAATTAATGGTATCTCATGGCGGATACGACAATGGTGACGTTAATAAAGATATTAACTGTATGTTCCCTATTGAAAGACTTCAGGAGCTTGCAAAGGAAGGGTTTATTAAGGGAATTGCACCGACACATATCGGCTTTATGGGCGGCGGAGGCGACCAGGATAAATTCACTCATGAAACTGGTCCTGAAATCGCTAAAATACTTAAAGATGAGGGCGTGGATTATGTTCTTTTAACCGCAGGCTGAGGTACCTGCCACCGCTCTGCCGTGATTGTGCAGAGAGCGATTGAAGCTGCTGGAATTCCAACGATTATTATAGCAGCATTACCTCCGGTAGTAAGACAGAACGGAACCCCGAGAGCTGTTGCTCCTCGTGTGCCTATGGGTGCGAATGCAGGTGCTCCACATGACAAAGAAATGCAGACCGCTATTGTTAAGGCTTCACTTGAAGAATTAATGAAGATTTCGAGTGCAGGACAGATAGTTCCTCTGCCATTTGAATATACTGCGAAGGTATAACAAAGGTTTTTATACAAAAACGACAAAGAAATACAATAACTTTTTAGTTAGAATGCTAGAAAACTGATTAGACCGCCACAGCAACAGGTATACAGATTCTTTTCCTACATTAGCAATTTTTATTTGTTTTCAATACAAATTTATGATAAAATTCAGATAAGAGTTGGTAGTGATTATAAGTCGGAAAAACAATAATAGTAAATCCTGAACTGTGGCGGTTCTTTAGATTTGGAGGTATGCTGTGAACAGTATAGACTTAAGAAGACTCGTAATTCGTTCATATCATGTGAATGAGGTTAAGATTTGTGAAAAGTTTAATTTTCACAATGGAGTGCTAAGCATTGATAAAAACTGTACTGCAGCACTTTTGGAAGACAAACTTGTAAAAGCAGTCAATATTCAAGTGATTCAGCCTCATCAGCACAATATTGAAGTAAATACTATAATGGATATAATACCTATATCGGTAAAGGCTTTAGGTAAGCTTGGCAGCGGCATAACCCATACTATTACGGGGGCTTATTTTATGCTTACAGGCTGTGATGAAGACGGAAACCAGATGCATGAATTCGGCTCCTCAGAGGGTATACTGAAAGAAAAGCTTAAGCTTAATATGGCAGGAACTCCCTCTTCAGAGGATATCATCATACATGTCGATGTGCTGCTAAAGGGAGGAGAGGTCTTTGACAGACATCTTCCGCTTGCGGCATTTAAGGCATGTGACGAGATTATAAGCTATATACGTGAGGTTTTAAGAGTACAGGATGCAAGAAATGCTGATGAGGTTCATGAGTTTTATGACAAAATCAGAATCGGTGCGAAAAAAGTGGCAATAGTAAAACAGGTGGCAGGTCAGGGTGCCATGTATGACAACTGGCTCTTTCCGGACCAACCCTCAGGCTATGGCGGAGGAGTTTCTGTAATAGACATAGGTAATATGCCTGTGGTGCTTTCACCGAATGAGTACCGTGACGGTGCACTTCGTGCTATGGTATAAAAGAAAATGCTGTTAAGTAATCAAAAACATTTACATTAGTAATTAAATAAGTTTGAATATACTCGTGGAGGTAGTATTATGGGTGTAGGACCTTCAACCAAGGAAACCAGTCTTCACCATTTTAGGGATCCTCTTCTGGATGTAGTTGCAGAAGATACTGACCTTGACTTGCTTGGAGTAATTATAGTAGGCACTCCTCAGGACAATGTATGGAAGGAAAGAGTAGGGCAGAGAACTGCTCAGTTACTTGAGGCTATGCGTGCCGACGGCTGCATTATCTCCTGTGACGGCTGGGGCAATTCACATGTGGATTATGCCAATACCATAGAGGAGATAGGCATCAGGAATATACCTGTGGTCGGCATAACCTTTAACGGAACACAGGCAAAATTTGTAGTTAGTAATAAGTATATGGATACCATAGTGGATATGAATAAATCAGTTCAGGGTATTGAAACTGAAGTTGTCGGTGAAAATACCGTGAGTAAGACTGATGCAAGAAAGGCGGTCGCATTTTTAAAGCTGAAGATGCGCAGTCACGTAAGGCGGTAATTGGAGAATCCCTTAGAAAACTGAGAAAATTTATTGTCAGTTTTTACAACTATAATTTTTAAGGAGGAAGAAAAATGATTTTTTCAAGAGGATTACATGCAATAGACTCACATACAGCAGGTGAGCCAACAAGAATTATTATAGGTGGAATTCCAAACATTAAAGGCTCTACTATGCCTGAAAAAAAATCTTATCTGGAGAAGCATCTCGACCATATAAGGACTGCGGTAATGCTTGAGCCGAGAGGACATAACGATATGTTCGGCTCAATCCTTACCACTCCCACCAATGATGAAGCGGATTTCGGAATAATATTCATGGACGGAGGCGGCTACCTCAACATGTGCGGACATGGTACCATAGGTGCAGTAACCGCTGCTATTGAAACCGGCATGGTGGATATGGTGGAGCCTGTAACCAAGGTGGTGCTTGAAGCTCCTGCCGGTATAGTAAGAGCAGAAGCAAAAGTGGAAAATAAAAAGGTTCAGAGCGTAGCTTTCGTAAATGTCCCCGCCTTCTTATATAAAAAAGACCAGGTGGTCAACCTCGACGGAAAAGACATTAAATTTGATATTTCATTTGGAGGCAGCTTCTTTGCAATAGTTCATGCAGGTGAGCTTGGACTTGAAATTAAGCCTGAAAACACCTCAAAGCTTACTGAAGTTGCACTTAAGCTCAGAGATAAGATTAACTCCACCATAGAGATTCAGCATCCTACACTTTCACATATTAAAACTGTGGACCTTGTTGAAATCTATGATAAGCCTACCAACCCTGAGGCAAACTACAAGAATGTGGTTATCTTCGGACAGGGACAGGTGGACCGCTCACCTTGCGGAACTGGTACTTCTGCTAAGCTTGCTACCCTTCATGCAAAGGGCGAGATTAAAGAGGGAGAAAAGTTTGTATATGAGAGCATACTCGGTACGCTTTTCTACGGTGAGATAGTCGGCACTACAAAAGTGGGGGATTATGATGCAGTGCTGCCTAAGATTGCAGGCTCAGCTTATATTACGGGCTTTAACCATTTTGTAATTGATGAAACAGACCCTGTTAAGCATGGCTTCGTATTAAAATAAATTTATTATATATTATAAAGATAAAAGACTGATAAGGGATTTCCGGCAGCAGTATAAGGAAATCCCTTTATGGAAATGTCATATAAGGAAAATATTTAAATTTTAGGAGAAAATATGAAAAATTTAATATTAACTGCGGCTGAAAAGTCCTCAATGTTTTCAGTTGCAAACGTGCTGCTTTTTGTGCTTGGCATACTTACACTGGCATTTACAGTGGTATTTGTTAAGGACTTAATGGACCATAAGGATAAATTTGAAAAGGATACCAACTTCATTATAACCTTTATTATAGGTGTGCTTGCCAACTTTTTTGATACTCTCGGCATAGGCTCTTTTGCACCTACTACTTCTGCTCTCAGGTTTACCAAACAGACTGAGGACAGACTTATACCGGGTACTTTAAATGTTGCCTGCTGTATTCCGGTTATTACTGAGGCATTTATATTTATCAGCTCGGTTGAAGTTGAGCCTGTAACTCTTGCTTCCATGCTTATAGCTGCGACAGTGGGCTCATATCTTGGAGCCGGTATCGTTTCAAAGCTTCCTACAAAGCAGGTTCAGCTTTTAATGGGTGTGGCTTTATTCGTAACAGGCGGCATCTTTGCTCTCCAGATTTTAGGCTTATTCCCCAAGGGAGATGAAAATTCTTTAGTTATGGGACTTTCAGGAGCGAAGCTTATAGTAGCTGTGGTAATTAACTTCTTCCTCGGTGCTCTTATGACTGCAGGTATCGGTCTTTATGCACCTTGTATGGCGCTGGTACTCCTGCTTGGAATGAACCCCAAGGTAGCTTTCCCGGTGATGATGGGCTCTTGTGCTTATCTCATGCCGGTAGCTTCAATTAAGTTTGTCAAAGAGGGTGCCTATAATAGAGTGGCTTCACTGGCAATTACCATAGGCGGTGTTATAGGTGTACTTATAGCAGCCTTTATCGTAAAATCACTGCCTCTCAATATACTTAAGATTCTTGTTACTTTCGTTATCTTCTATACTTCAATTACCCTGTTTTTATCTGCTGTTAAGAAAGCGGAAGCAAATAGGCAGAAATCTTAGCTTATTAAAGTGCCGCATCAAAGGTAGTAAAGCTCAAATTCGGGTGTCGCTTAAGCGGCACCCTTTTGGTATATACCTTGTAAATAATATGTTTTTATACTATAATTTCCAGTTAAAGGTTGAAGGCAGGTCTGCCGGCAATATAAATAAGGACAGAGGAAAGGAAAAGCTATGCTTGATATTAGATTTGTGAGAGAAAATGCAGATATTGTCAAAGAAAATTTAAAAAAGAAATTTCAGGAAAGCAAGTTGCCGCTTGTAGATGACGTAATAGAGCTTGATAAAAAATCAAGACAGATACAGACAGAGGCGGATAGTCTGAGGGCTGAGAAAAATAAAATCAGCAAGCAGATAGGAGCCTTTATGGCAAAGGGAGATAAGGAAGCTGCCGAGCTTATCAAAGCAAAGGTAGCTGAGATAAATAACCGCCTTACAGAGCTTGAGCCTCTTGAAGCGGAGCTTGAGAGGAAAATAAGAGAAATAATGATGGTAATTCCAAACATCATAGATGAAACTGTGCCTTTAGGAAAAGATGATACTGAAAATGTTGAAGTACAAAAATATGGAGAGCCCTTCGTCCCTGATTTTGCAATCCCCTATCATACGCAGATTATGGAAAAGCTTAACGGCATAGACCTTGACAGTGCAAGAAAGGTGGCAGGAAACGGATTCTACTATCTTACCGGAGATATTGCAAGACTTCACAGTGCCGTACTTTCGTATGCAAGAGATTTTATGATAGAGAGAGGCTTTACCTACTGTGTACCTCCATTTATGATAAGGGCAGAGGTAGTAACGGGAGTTATGAGTTTTGCCGAAATGGATGCGATGATGTATAAGCTGGAGGGAGAGGATTTATATCTTATAGGTACAAGTGAGCATTCTATGATAGGTAAATTCATAGACACCATAAATGAAGAAGCAAAGCTTCCCTATACTCTGACCTCCTATTCTCCCTGCTTTAGAAAGGAAAAGGGAGCTCACGGCATAGAGGAAAGAGGAGTATACCGTATACACCAGTTTGAAAAGCAGGAAATGATAGTAATCTGCAAGCCTGAGGAATCAAAGCTTTGGTTTGACAAGCTATGGCAAAATACTGTTGACTTTTTCAGAAGTCTTGACATACCGGTAAGAACCCTTGAATGCTGCTCAGGCGATTTGGCAGACCTCAAGGTGAAGTCCTACGATGTAGAAGCCTGGTCACCTCGCCAGAAAAAGTATTTTGAGGTGGGCAGCTGCTCAAATCTCGGAGAGGCTCAGGCAAGAAGACTCAGGATAAGAGTTAAAGGCCCAGACGGCAATAAGTATTTTGCACATACGCTTAACAATACCGTAACCGCTCCTCCGAGAATGCTCATAGCGCTGCTTGAAAATAATTTAAATGCAGACGGCAGCATAAGAATTCCCGAAAAGCTCAGAGCCTATATGGGAGGCAAGGAAATTATTAAATAAAGAGGAGGAAGGAAAATGTTTGAATTTAATCATTTTAATTTTAATGTGCTCAACCTTGACAGGAGCCTTAAATTTTATAAAGAAGCACTCGGGCTTGAGGTGGTAAAAGAAAAGAAGGCTGAAGACGGCTCCTTTATACTTAAGTATCTTGGAGACGGCAGGACGGGATTCACTCTTGAGCTTACCTGGCTGAGAGACAGAGGGGAAGCCTATAATCTTGGCGAGCTTGAATATCACCTTGCCTTTGTTACCGATGATTTTGAAGCGGCTAAAGCTAAGCATGAAAAGCTCGGAGTTATATGCTATGAAAATCCCAAAATGGGGATTTACTTTATCCAGGACCCCGATGGCTACTGGATAGAAATAGTTCCCAAAAAACGTTAATTTATAAAATATTTCCTGATAAAAGAAAGGTCTTAAAAGTATGGAAAAGATACAAATGAATACCCCTATTGTCGAAATGGACGGAGATGAGATGACAAGAGTACTCTGGAGATTGATAAAGGAACAGCTTATATATCCTTACGTGGATTTAAAAAGTGAGTATTATGACCTCGGGCTTAAAAACCGGGACAATACAGATGATAAGGTGACCTTTGAGGCTGCCGAGGCAGCAAAAAAATACGGGGTGGCAGTCAAATGTGCAACTATCACTCCAAATGCACAAAGAGTTGAAGAATATGGGCTGAAGCAGATGTGGAAAAGTCCAAACGGTACTATCAGAGCGGTGCTTGATGGCACGGTATTCAGGACTCCTATAACAGTAGCGGGAATTATACCCTATGTAAGAACCTGGAAAAAGCCTATAAGCATTGCAAGACATGCCTATGGCGATATTTATAAAAATACTGAGCTTGTTATAGATAAGCCTGCAAGAGCTGAGCTTGTAGTCATTTATGAAGACGGCAGGAGGGAAACCGGGCTGATACATAAATTTAATTCTCCGGGAATAATTCAGGGCATACATAATCTTGACCTCTCAATTAAAAGCTTTGCCAGAAGCTGCATGAATTATGCACTTAGCAAGGGTCAGGACCTGTGGTTTTCGACTAAGGATACTATCTCAAAGCATTATGACCATCATTTTAAGGATATATTTCAAAAAATATATGACGAGGAATACAGCGTAAAATTTGAAGAAAAGGGAATAGAATATTTTTATACTCTGATAGATGATGCCGCAGCAAGAATTGTAAAATCTGAGGGCGGCTTTATATGGGCACTTAAAAATTATGACGGCGATGTAATGAGTGATTTGATTTCCTCCGCTTTCGGCTCTCTTGCCATGATGAGCTCGGTACTGGTTTCTCCCGACGGAGTTTATGAGTATGAAGCCGCTCACGGCACTATACAAAAGCATTATTACAAATATTTAAAGGGCGAAAGGACCTCAAGCAATTCAGTAGCTACAATTTTTGCCTGGAGCGGCGCTTTAAGAAAAAGAGCGGAGCTTGATAATAATACAGAGCTGAAAGAATTTGCTGGCAGGCTTGAAACAGCAGTGCTTGCAACTATAGAGTCAGGCAAGATGACAGGAGATTTGGCATTGATTTTTAATGGAGAAAATCCGGAGGTACTGGATTCGGAGGAATTTATACTTGCGATAAAGGAAAGCCTTGATAAGACTTTAAATTTATAATCAAGGCTTGTCTTTTGTGCCGGACTGTAGCTTCTTATAGGGGCTGTTGCAAAATAGGTGAGTCTATCAATCTATGAAGCGGCAGCTCTTTTCTGCGTAAAAATGAAAAAGCTGAGATGCCGCTCAATCCTACGCTTTAATGCTCTTGCGACACCTGCTGTTTTAAAGCGGAGGAGCATAATTTGCTAGGTCTTGACCTCGGCTAATTTATTTGAGGGACTTATACTCATTGACCAGTTGTTATGATAAATTACAAAGCCGGGTACACCGCCATTTACTTTTTTAACATTTTTTCTCTGAATATAGTCAACCTCTACCTTGTCATTTTTTCCTGACTTGGAATAGTAGGCAGCAAGCCCTGCCGCCTCCTCAAAGGCTCTATCGGTCATCTCTCTCCCTTCCGTCTTAACTATGACGTGAGAGCCGGGCACTCCCTTTGCGTGAAACCACCAGTCTTCCGGTGCAGCCTTTTTAAAGGTTACTTCTTCATTCTGATAATTATTTTTTCCTACAAATATATCAAAGCCGTCTGAGGATATAAAGTGAATAGGCTTTGACTTGATTTTTATATTTTTTGAACTGCTGTTTTTCTTTATATAGCCATACTGTGCAAGCTCACTCCTGATTTGCATAAAATCCTCATCATCTTCAGAAAGCTCAAGTGAAACGAGGATGGACATAAGATGCTCTATATCAGCTTTGGTTTTGGCAATTTCAAGCGTAAGTGCTGCTTTGGTTCTTTTCAGCTTGGAATATTTTTCATAATATTTAACGGCATTTTCAGAAGCGGACAGGTTCGCATCTAAAGGAATTGAGATAGTATTTCCGCTGTCATAATAATTTTCACAGACCAGAGTCTTCTCTCCTCCTTTCAGGCTGTAAGAATAAGTATTTATAAGGTCTGCATAAACCTTAAATTTTTCTTTTTTATCGCTATCCAGAATCTGCTTTTCCTGAACAGCATATTTCTTATTGTTTTTTTCTAAGAGGCTGTTGATATGTTTTTTTAAATCGGCAGTTTTCTGCCTTATGCTTTCATACCGGTTTTTTTGCGAGTAATAATTATATAAGAGACTGCTGATGCTTTTGTAATAAACCGCTTCATAAGCCGGAGCTGCAAAGGAGCTGAGCTTAAAGGAAGCAAATTCAAAGGGCTGCTGATTTTTATAAATAATTGCAGGATGGAAATTATGGTTTTTAATTTCGTCCAGCAAAATATTGAATATATTGAATACATGTCTTGACACATCTTCACTCAGCCAAGCACATGCCTGTTCTCCGTTTATGCCGCATCTGAAGCATACCTCGTCGGCACAAAGCGGGCTGATACCTGCAAAGGACATATAAAGAGCTTTAATTAAAGACTGATTGGACTGCTTTAAAATAGAATAAAATTCATTGAAATCAGTGCTGAGAGGGTCGCTTTTTTGCAGCTCCTGAGGAAGAAAATACTGCCTTCCGGGCAGAACTTCTCTTAAGGAGCTTAGATATACAGGAATGCGCCTGATGCTGTCAAGGATTTTATCAGAAGAATCGGTAAAAATTATATTTGAATGCTTGCCCATCAGCTCTATATAAAGCTTTTTTCTGCTTAAATCACCAAGCTCATCAAAATGCTCAAAATTAATACATATAATTCTTTCAAGTCCCTGCTGGGCTATTGCAGTAATTTTAGCCGTACCTAGATACTTTCTTAAAAGCATGCAGAATGCCGGAGCTGCCGCGGGATTTTTTTTTGACTCCTCAGTCAGGTACATAAGCGGAAGCGAGGGATTCGCCGAGATAAGCAGCTTATAATTTTTGGAATTATTTTTAATATGCAGTATTATTTCGTTTTTATCAGGCATGTATATCTTTGAGATTCGTCCACCTGCAAGGCTTGAATTAAGCTCGAAAGCCAGATTCGCTATTACAATACCGTCAAAAGCCATATATATTCCCTCCGTGTTGTATTTATTATAGGTTACTGCGGCTATGATACCGTATATTTGCTTTTATTTCAATGAAAGCTTTATTTATCTATAGTATTTTGTATTACGAGTAAGTAAAAATACTAAATAGGCAACAGTACAGACTACCAACTTCAGCATTAAAATATAAGTTGATATAATATTGACAATTCTTGTTCTTTTTTATGAATTGTATCAGAATTTAAGCTTAAATTTGATTTACACTATTTACTTTATATGTTAAAATTCAAAAAGTCAAGTTGTTGGCAGTAATTATGTCTGTAGGCTTATTGACAGTGCTGTCATCCAACAAAAATGCTGCAGAAAATTATAGTTCTGAAGCAAAATTTATGCGATGATTACAGTATAAATAGTAGGAGGGAAAGATGGTGAAAAAGGAAAGGGAAGCTAAAAATTTAATGAAAAAAGGGGCGGTTTTTGCCGCTTTATTTGGATGTACAGCACTTACTGCGTGTTTATTTACAGGCTGTTTTAAAAATAAAGAAGATTCCGCTTTAAATAAAAACAATATTCTCTATACTAAAAAAGAGGGACTTTACGAATATCTTATAAATAAGAATGAAAGCAAGCTGCTGCATACCTCTTATAGGACTAATGCTGCCTCTCAAATACAATATTCACCCAATGGAAAGTATTTATATTATCTGGAGGGAAACGAATTTTTGTACGGCTCAGACACAAAGCTAAAGCGTATGGAAATTGAAAAAGCCAGAAATACGCAAAAAAGTGATAAGGCTAAGGGGAATAAAGAGAATAAAGACAGCAAAGAGCCTGATGACAGTTTTACCATAGCTAAAGATGTAGAGGATTTCAGGGTGTTAAAAAACGGTGATGTTTTATATAAAATAGCTTCCGGAAACAAGCTGTATTTATGGTCAGGTGAAGATTCTGATAAAATCTCGGGAGAGGTAGAAGAGTATTTTTTAAATAAAGAAGAAAATATCCTCCTTTTTTATGCAGAGAACTCATATTATGGAGATTCATCTTATGATGAAGCTGAAAGAGAGGGTACCCTGTACTGCTACGACCTTAGAAGTAAAGAAAAAGGCAAGAAAAAAATTCAAGACGATGTAATCTTGGATAAGCTTCAATACTCAGATGATTTCAGCATTATATATTACCTTAAGAAAGAAGACGAGGGAGCAGCCTTATACTGTGTTAAAGATATTATAAATTCAGATGGAAACTTTGAATCTCAGCTTATAGACAAGGGCAGCAATATAGAGGCTTATGCAGATAAAAAGACGGGTGAGCTGTATTATCTGACAGAGGAAAAGGACAACGGTTTGTATGAACTGCTTATAGATGATGACATGCTCACTGATATTGAAAATCCGGCTGCTCCTGAAATAAGTGAAGAAGATAGGGCAGGTATGTTTGAAAGCAAGGAGGTTATAAAGGATAAGGGGCTTAAGGAGTATGCCCTGCAAAATATGGAAGATGAGTTTAGAAAGGAGCTGAAGCTTGCACTTGACAATGAATATTTCGGCTCAGTCTATTATTATAACAAAGAAAAAACAAAGCAGTTAGCTAAGGCAGCAGTGGCGGATGTCTATGATATTTCAGATATTGCCCCGGTCTATGATGTAGATTACAATAAAAATGATACAGTTAGCTTTTTCAGCATAGATAAGGAAAAGGTTGAAAAAATAAAATTCTCGGAGCTGTTTAATCAGTATCTGGACAGACTTGATAAAGAAATGAAAACTGATTCAGAGTGCAGTAGCGAGGATGAGATTAATGTAGATAAGATTATTTATGAGTATTATAAGGATGAAGCAAGTCCTTTAGGGAAATACTTTTATTATCAGTCTGAAACAAGCAGGGATAGCGAGGATGCGCTTAAAGAGGACAGAGATAAGCATGGTCTTTACTCTGATTATGATGATGAAGACAGCTTTAGCCACAGCTATGATGATAAGGATATCTCAGATGAATTTAATGGTATTTATGAATATAATCAGAAAGATGAAAAGTGCTGGCTTTATGAAGGCACTGCGCAAAGCATTGCCTATGACTTTTTTAATTCATTTGCGGTGATTCAGAAGGCTGTGCTGCATACCTGCTTTGCTGCCGGAGATAAGCTGTATCAAATTGATGGAGATTATGTTACAGATATTTACGTAGACAAGGAAAATAATAAGGCTTACTTTACCAAGCTTGATGATAAAACTGCAAATGAAATGGCAGAAGCCTTTAATAATTTTGAAAACTACCTGGACAAAGAAAAATTAAACCATTTATATGAGATGTCGGCAAAGGTTTCTTTAAATCATTCAGACCTGTATAAAGCCGAGCTTTCAGAGGGAGGGCTTGGAGAGGCTGAGGCCGTTGACAGCGAAGTGGGCTGCATCTATGGTATGCGTCAGGGAAAGCTTTATTATCTTAAGGAAGAGGATGACTACGGGATCAATGCCACACTGTACTGTGAGGGAAAAAAAATAAAGTCTGATTTTAATAAATTCATTGAGTATAATGAAGCCCTGTATATTCAGACCGGCACTAATAGTGAGGACTCTGAAGCGACCTACGGTCTTTACAGGCTTGAAAAAAACAATGCTGAAAAAATAGTCATAGGAGCCTATGACTATAGGATTTTACCTGATGGAAGTGTGGCTTATATAGCTAATTATAAAGAAAGCAGGCACAGGGGTGAACTGAAATTATACAAGGGCAGAGAGCATGACGAAGTAATCGATACAGAAGTCATGAGGCTAATCGGGGGTGAAAGAGATTAGTATCTAAAATTTATGCACTTAATGCACATTTTAATAAAGATTTTGTACAATCATATTGTACATATAGACGAAAATGATTTTATCCCGGTATTTAGAGCATTTTCTACTTGACTTTAAGCTACTATGTGTTACTATTTAAGTAAGATATTTGATTGTTTCAGATATACTTGTAACTCATATAATTTTAGCAAATTATAAAGGACTCATAACTGAATTACAGTTTAACGGTTAAAGTTTTAAATTATTTTACAACGGAGGGATTACATTATGTACACACAGATTGAACTTGCTTATGGATTTGAAGCACTTGAGCCTCATATTGATGCACTTACTATGGAAACACATTACGGCAAGCACCACGCAGCCTATACAAAAAACTTAAATGATGCTGCACAGAAAGCAGGAGTTGAAGGAAAGGAGATAACAGAATTGCTTGCGAGCCTTGACTCCGTTTCAGATGAAGCCCTTAGAAAAGCTATACGTAATAACGGAGGAGGCTTCTACAACCACAATCTGTATTTTGATATTATCAGCCCTGATGGAGAAAGAGAGCCTAAGGGAACACTTGCAGAGGCTATTAATAAAGAGTTTGGAAGCTTTGAGGCGTTTAAGGAAAAGGTTAGTGCTGCCGGAGCAGGACAGTTTGGTTCAGGCTGGGCATGGCTTTCAAGTGATAAGGGTGGAAAGCTTTATGTATCTGCTACTCCAAATCAGGATAATCCTATTATGGAGGGCAAGGGATTAGTACCTATATTCGGCATTGATGTTTGGGAGCATGCTTACTATCTGAAGTATAAAAACCTGAGAGCCGATTACATAAAGGCATTTTTTAATGTAGTTGACTGGAAAAAGGTTTCAGATAATTATGAAAAGGTAAAAGCTTAATCAGCAGGTGACATTTTCAATATTTATAAATAGCAGTGAAAAAGGAGCTTTAATAAAGAAACGTCGGAACCGGTATTTGCCGGAGCCGGCGTTTTTAGCTTTAGTATTCTGTAGTTTGGCAAAGATATTTTATGTATTTCAAACATTGTCTTACTCGGAATGTTGGAGTATACTGTTAAGGTGTTTTCAAGGTATTTCAAGTTGCCTTGAATTATAATTTGTATGAAAGGATTGAAAGATGACTAAAATCAGAACAAGATTTGCTCCAAGTCCTACCGGAAAAATGCATGTCGGCAATCTGCGCACCGCATTATATGCTTATCTCATAGCTAAACATGAAGATGGAGATTTTATCCTGCGTATTGAGGATACAGACCGAGAAAGACAGGTAGACGGTGCGGTTGACATAATCTATAGAACTATGGAGCAGGCAAGGCTTATGCATGATGAAGGGCCTGATAAGGATGGAGACTGCGGCCCCTATGTCCAGAGTGAAAGGCAGGCAATGGGAATGTATTTAGGCTATGCAAAGGAGCTTGTAGAAAAAGGTGAAGCTTATTATTGCTTCTGTGATGAAAAAAGGCTTGAAGGCTTAAAAAGCAGTGTGGGTAAGGAAGAAATATTTGTATATGATAAGCACTGTCTCGGACTTTCAAAGGAGGAGGTTGAAAGCAATTTAAAAGCCGGTCTGCCTTATGTAATAAGACAAAATAATCCTACTACAGGCACAACAACCTTCCATGATGAGATTTATGGTGACATAACAGTAGAAAATAAAGAGCTTGATGATATGGTGCTTATAAAATCTGACGGCTATCCTACATATAACTTTGCCAATGTGATTGATGACCACTTAATGGGGATAACTCATGTTGTAAGAGGAAATGAATACCTTTCATCTTCCCCTAAATATAACAGACTTTATGAAGCCTTTGGCTGGGAGGTTCCGGTATATGTGCACTGCCCGACTATAACTAATGAAGAGCATAAAAAGCTGTCTAAAAGAAGCGGACATTCTTCCTTTGAAGATTTAATTCAACAGGGCTTTGTGGCAGAAGCGGTAGTAAATTTTGTCGCCCTGCTCGGCTGGTCCCCTGAGGATAACAGGGAAATATTTTCAATGGAAGAGCTTATAAAAGCCTTTGATTACAGAAATATCAGCAAATCTCCGGCAGTATTTGATATGGTCAAGCTTCGCTGGCTCAATGGCGAATACTTAAAAGCTATGGATGAGGAAAGATTTTTTAAGCTGGCAAGCCCTTATATAGATGAGGTTATTAAAAAGCCTCTTGATAAGAAAAAGCTGGCAGGTATGGTAAAGACCAGGATTGAAGTGCTGCCTGAAATTGCTTCTCATATAGATTTTTTTGAAAAGCTGCCTGAGTACGACATAGCTATGTATACTCACAAGAAAATGAAAACGACTGCTGAAACCTCTCTTAAGGTGCTGGAGGGAACTCTCCCTATCCTTGAAAATATACAAGATTACAGCAATGATGCACTTTATGCCGAGCTTTGTGAGTATGTGGAAAGCAATCATTATAAGACGGGCTTTGTAATGTGGCCGCTTAGGACAGCGCTTTCAGGTAAGCTTATGACTCCGGCGGGTGCTACTGAAATTATGGAAATTCTTGGAAAAGACGAGAGTCTTGAAAGAATCAGAATCGGAATTAATAAGCTTAGATAAGGCTATGCCCAAGCTCAGTAAAAATCAGGAAAGAGCTGTGACCTACGGCAAAGGTCCCCTTATGGTGCTTGCAGGTCCCGGCTCCGGAAAAACCTTTGTAATTACTATGAGAGTGAAGTATATCATAGAGAGTCTTAAGATAAATCCCTGTAATATACTTGTGCTTACTTTTTCAAGGTCGGCAGCAAAGGAGATGAAAGAGAGATTTTTAAAAATTTCGGATAAGACTGAAAGCTATGCCAGTGTTACCTGGGGGACCTTTCATGCCGTATTTTTTGCAATACTTAGAGCTGCTTACGGCTATAATGCAAATCAGGTGATTTCAGACAATGAAAAATACAGCATTATAAAAGAATTGATTCAAAATCATATTCCCGAATATGAAGAAGCCTCAAATCTTATTCCTTTAATTTTAGAGGAGATTGCACTTGTTAAGGAGGAAAATATTGATATCAGATATTACTATTCCAAAAACTGTCTTCCTGAAATATTTAAGGCCTTATATAAGGAATATGAAGCCAAGCTTGCAATTCTGAAAAAGATTGATTTTGAAGACATGCTGCTTATGAGCTATGAGCTTTTATTAAAGCGTGAAGATATAAGGCAGGTTTATAATCAGAGATTTAAGTATATCCTGGTAGATGAATTTCAGGATATTAACCGTCTGCAATACGAAGTAGTCAAGCTGCTTGCCGGCAAGGCTGCCAATCTTACAATAGTTGGAGATGATGACCAGTCGATTTATGGCTTCAGAGGAGCAAGACCCGAAATTATGCTCGGCTTTAAAAAGGATTATCCCAAGGCGGAAATCATAGTTCTTAATATTAATTTCAGGTCCGGTGCTCATATAGTACGCTCTGCTCAAAAGCTTATATCATATAATAAGGAGCGTTTTAAAAAGAATATATCGGCAGCAAGAGGCAGCCTGAGACCTCCTGAAATTATTGAATATGCTACTCCGATAAAACAATTCAGAGCAATTATTGAAGATATAAAGGGCTATATTAAATCAGGCTGCAATTATAATGACATAGCGGTACTGTACAGAACAAATATACAGCCAAGACTTTTAACCAAGCTTTTTATGGAAGATAACATACCCTTTATCATGAAAGACAATATACCCGATTTATATTCCCATTGGATTGCAAAGGACATAATCTCTTACCTTAAGGCAGCAAACGGGAGTGCCGGTATGCAGGACTGGTTGAGGATAATAAATCATCCGAACAGATATATTAAAAGAGAGGCTCTAAAATCCGGAAATTCATTTCTGGAGGCTTTATATGCATATTATAGCAATGCTGATTATATGCTGAAAAGAATTGATGAATTAAAGCATAATCTTTTAATAATAAGGAGCTTAACCACCTTAAGAGCCATTAAATACATAAGGCTTGGTTTAGGCTATGACGCTTTTGTCAAGGAATATTCTTATGAAAGAAGCTTAGATGAAGAAGATTTTTTTACTGTTTTATCGGAGCTTGAGGTCGTGGCTTCAAATTATGCTGCTTTTGAGGACTGGTTTGCTTATATAGAGGCCTATAGACTGGAGCTTGCGAAAAAACATAGAGCAAAACCGGAAGAGCTGTCAGAGGGAGTCAGGCTTATGACCTTTCATTCAGCTAAAGGACTTGAATACCCCATAGTATATATTATTGATGTGAATAAGGGTATCACTCCGTATAAAAAGGCTGTATCAAAGGCTGATATTGAAGAAGAAAGAAGAATGTTTTACGTGGCTATGACCAGAGCAAGGGACAGATTATTTTTATGTACCTGTAAATCAGGGTTTCACGGCAAAACCGAGCCTTCAATATTTTTAAAGGAATTATTATTTTAAGAAAGGATTTTTATGAGAGATAAATTTAATAAAGAGGGATTATTCGATGGAGAAGAGGTGACTGTAACCATCACACTTGAAGACGATACAGATATTGAATGTGTAGTGCTTAATATTTTTGAGGCTGACGGACGTGAATATATGTCGGTGCTTCCTATAGATGAAGAATATGAAGAGGTTTATATTTACAGGTATTCTGAAAATGAGAATGGAGAACCTGAACTTAGCAATATAGAGAGTGATGAGGAATATGAAATAGTCGCCGATGCTTTTGATGAGATACTCGACCAGCAGGATTTTGAAGAACTGCTTGAGGATGAGAATGGAGATTTTTAACACGCTGTGAGCAGGAAATCCCCCGCCTCTATAGTGGCGGTATGAAGAGGAATAATCAAAGAGTCTATAAAAATAAAAAAGCAGAGGGTGCCGCTCAATCATCCAAACGGGTGATTGAGCGGCACCCTCTTAGACTGTACGAATGCTTTTATACATTAAATCTGAAAAGGATTACATCTCCGTCTTTAACTATATATTCCTTGCCTTCAAGTCTCATAAGTCCCTTGTCCTTTGCGGCAGCAGAGGAGCCGCAGTCAAGCAAATCCTTATAATTAATAACCTCCGCTCTGATAAAGCCTCTTTCAAAATCGCTGTGTATTTTGCCGGCTGCTTTGGGAGCTTTAGTACCTTTTTTAATAGTCCAGGCTCTGGTTTCATCTTCACCAGAGGTTAAAAAGCTTAGAAGTCCTAAAGTGTCGTAGCTTGCAGAGATAAGCTTATCAAGCCCTGATTCCTTTATTCCAAGTGCCTCAAGGTACTCAGCTTTTTCATCCTCCTCAAGCTGTGCGATTTCTTCCTCTATTCTGGCACAGACTACGAAAACCTTTGAATTTGTTTCAGAGGCGAGCTTTCTGACCTCTGCAACATATTTATTTGAAAGGGCGTCATCTGCAAGCTCCTTCTCGCTTACATTGGCGGCATAAATTACAGGCATATAGGTAATAAGACCAAGTGAAGCCACAAAGCTTAAGATTTCCTCGTCTTCATTTGTAAAAATTTTAGCAGACTTGCCTGCTTCCAGTATATCCTTAATTTCCTTCATTGCTTCAAGCTCTTTTTTTAAGCTTTTATCGTTAACTGTAGCTTTAGCAGCCTTAGCAATACGCCTTTCAAGTATTTCCAAATCAGAAAATATCAGCTCAAGATTAATGGTTTCTATATCTCTCAGGGGATTGATTTCTCCGTCAACATGTACCACATTCTCATCTTCAAAGCATCTTACCACATGAACTATAGCATCGCATTCTCTTATGTTGGAAAGAAACTGATTGCCAAGTCCCTCTCCTTTGCTTGCTCCTTTTACCAGCCCTGCTATGTCAACGAAATCAATTACAGCGGGAGTTACTTTTTTTGACTTATATAAATCTCCTAAAAGCTTCAGTCTTTTATCAGGCACCGCAACTACCCCCACATTAGGGTCAATCGTACAAAAGGGATAATTTGCCGCCGCCGCACCGGCTTTAGTAAGTGAATTAAATAATGTGCTTTTTCCGACATTTGGAAGCCCCACAATTCCAAGCTTCATTAGATTTCCTCCAATTTCAATAGATTTTAGAAATATTTTATCATAGACAGAGAATTCTTTCTAGAATATTCTGTTAAAGAAAAGCAAAGGTGGCACTTTTAAATAAATGTCGGAAATGGAAGAAATAAAAGAATAATAATATTGACAAATGATAGCGAACAGTGTATTCTATTAATTATTAGAGTACAGTGTTTGCTCTTAAAATTTAAAGGAATGCGATATGCCAAAAGACAAGACTGAGAACCATAAAAAAATCATTGTGGCGGCACAAAAGGAATTTATTGCCCATGGATTTAAAAACGCTTCTTTGCGGCGGATTGCCTCTGAGGCAGGAATGAGTGCTTCGGGTCTATATAAGCATTTTTCCAGCAAGGAGGAAATGTTTGCCGCATTGGTGGAGCCGGCATATGATGGACTGGTGAAGATTTATCGTCAATTTGCGGATGAAACGTGCCAAATACTTGATAATAAAGCTGATTTTTCAGATATTTGGGAATATTCCCATGAAACTGCCTGGATTATGGGTTATATTTACGAAAATTTTGAGGCTTTTTATCTGGCTGTCTGTAAAGCGGAAGGGACACGGTACGAGAGCTTCTTACATGACATCGCAAAGATGGGAGAAGACAGGACATTAGAATTTATGCGACAGCTCAGCTCACTGGGAGTAAAGCTGAACACTTTCAGCAGGAAAGAATTTCATCTGCTGACTACTACCTATATGGATGCAATTTTTGAGGCGGTGCGACATAATTTCACCAAAAGCGAGGCTCTCCATTATGCTGAAACGCTTGATAAATTCTTTACTCTCAGCTGGAAGAGCTTTTTCGGCTATTAAGAAATATCAAATAACAGTGCAAAGAAAGGAGAAAATCATTATGAACAAATGGAACTTGAAGAATGCTCTAGGTATGCTTATTTACCTGCTGCTGTACGTAATTGGAACAATTCTTGTATGTATGACCGGAATTATACATCCGGTGTTTTTTGTCTGCTACCAGATTACTGCCGGAATAGTACTTACCGTGATCGTGATTAAAGCGTTTGACCAGTTAAAAACATTCGGTGTGGCGGCAGGTTTATCAGCAGGAGTAATAATATTAATGCTGGTAATGGACGATGCAGTCTTATGGCATGTAATTCCAATTATTACTATTGCCGCTGCAGCAGAAATTATTCGTTATTTATTTAAATACAGCTGGACGGGCAATCTTGTCGGGGCTGCCATTATGACCTTCTCCACTTTCGGCTATTATGCTCAGATATGGTTCAATCGTGATTATACCTATGAACATGCGACTGAGGAAATGCCGGCAGGCTATGCGGATACGCTGATGGCAGTCAGCCCGATGTGGGCTCTTCCTGTTGTTATTATTGCCGGCATTGCTTTGTCCGCAGTGACGGCAAATGCTGCGGCAAAGCTGTTTAAGCTGGAAAAGAAATAGGAATAAGCCTGTTAGTCAATTAAGTGCTGAAGGGAGCTGTGAGAAACTTTTGTACCGACACAGAATTTTTACAGCTTCCTCTTGCCCTTTTAAAAAGCTTTTGTCTTGAAAATAAAAATATTGTAGTATATTCTTGATTTAGCCTTAATTACTATATAGATAAAAAAATGTGCTGTAATCACCATATATAGTATTCATTAATATTTTTTTAATATCAGAAAAAAAACTTTAAAAATAAATTATAAAAATGCTTGACAAAAAGGGTCTATACGGATAAAATAATGAAGCACCTTACGGAGAGGTATCGAAGTGGTCATAACGAGGCGGTCTTGAAAACCGTTTGTCC
>CALBCM010000012.1 GCA_937927235.1 uncultured Johnsonella sp. | reverse complement strand
TATAGTGGTTGCTGTACTGCTCAAAATAGCGCAGCAGTCCGCGCAAAATACCGCACCCTACCGCAGTGGCAATAATATAATTATAAGACAGTGCAACTGCTTCACCTAGAACCTTTGCAATGCCGACAGCCCCCATCAGAGTTACACCTATTGCACAAAGAAAGCCTGCAGCACCGTTAATAACAGCAATGACCATAATATAAGCAAGACTGCCCAGCAGCAAAATTAAACTTGCCATGATTTTTGCACCGCTTCGGCGGATTTTTTGTTCGTTTTTCATGCTTACACCTCTGTATAACCTTCCTCAAGCTTTTTCTGTGTGGTATAGAGCTTAGCATAGTTTCCATGATTATTCATCAGCTCGGAATGAGTGCCGACTTCCTTTACTTTGCCGGCTTCCATATAGTAAATTCGATTGGCAGGGACTATATTAGCCAGACGATGAGAAATCACTATGACCGACTTATGTTTAGAAAGACTCTTAATAGTTTTCATAATAATGGCTTCACTTTCAATATCAATATTACTTGTAGCTTCATCAAAAATATAAATATCCTTGTCGGCTGTTAGATTTACTGCCAGAGCCAGACGCTGCTTTTGTCCTCCGGAGATATTGGAGGCATCTTCAGTAATAGCTTTGTCCAATCCGCCGCTGCTTCGGACAAAGTCCGAAAGATTCACCTGCTCTAAGGCAGCACAGATTTTCGCATCGGTAGCCGCCTTATTTGCTAGCATAAAATTGTCACGAAGGGTTTCATTGAATATATACGTATTGTAGCTGACTACAGCCAGATGAGAATAGTAGCTTTCCCGATTCAGGCTTTTGATAGCCTTACCTCCGACAGTTACACGACCCGATTTGGGTGAAAGTGCACCGGAAAGGATGTTTACAATAGTTGATTTTCCACAGCCGGATTCTCCGGCGATAGCAGTCATTCCGGTCTCAGGGAAGGTCATTGACACTTCCTTTAAAGCCTCACGCTTGCCGTCATAAGAAAAAGTGACAGCTTCAATTTTTAGCTCCGTGCTTTCCACTTTCTCACTTCCCCAGACAGGCTCAGGCTGCTCAAGCAAAGTTAAAATTTTACTGCCGGCACTTGCCCCGTTCATAGCTACATGGAAGGCGGCACCGAAGGCACGCAGCGGAAGAAAAAAATCTGCAGCTGTTAAGATCAGAAATAATGCCGAAAAGGGAGATAATCCCCGTTTAAATACACCCGATAATGTAAAGGCGATGCCGATGCCTGCGCCGCCGTAAGCCACCAAATCCATTATAGTGGTACTGACAAGCTGCATTGTCAAAACCTTCATAGTAATCTTGCGAAATTCCTCACTGGAGGCGTTCATTTTGGAATGCTGTGCACTGTCCGCCTGAAAAATCTTCAGCTCTTTCAAGCCCTGCACGCTGTCCAGAAAGCTGTCCCCCATAGAAGTGTATTTTCCCCAGTATTTAGCAAAAATCTTTTTGGCATATCCGGATACCGCCGCAATGGAAACCGGAATTAAGGGTACACAGACAAGAAGCACCAGTGCTACCTGCCAGTCTATCCAGACGGTAATACTAAACAGTATTATCGGGGCAATCACGGCATAGAAAAATTGGGGGATGTAGGCAGAATAGTATAAATCCAGCTGCTCCACGCCCTCCATAGCTATCTGAGTCAGACCTGCCATGCTCATGCCCTCTGTCGAGCCTACTCCTAGCTTTACAATTTTATTGTAGAGCTTTTGCCGCAAGTCTTTTTTTGCCTTTCTGCCTAAGGTGTCTTTTAAGCTGCCTATTAACCTGGAAACAATGTATCTTATTGTGATGCCGATTGTGGCAATAGCCGCTGGCAATAGGAAAAATGCGGCATTATCGCTGTGCCGACTATATTTTGCAGCCAGTGCGAGGGTGTAGCAGATACAGGCGGTAAGGGTGATATTTGCAAACAGACTCACCACCATTAGTGCCAAGGTATAAAAAATATATTTCCTGCTATCGCCTAACAGATATAGGAGTTTTTTATTGATCATAATAGTATTCCGTTCTTTTTATTATTTGCGCAGACTTTGCATGGAGCTTTACATGGTTGATTGTTTCACGCAAATATAGCCGCCGCCATATTAGCCGGTGCTGATTCCTTTAGGAATATACTCCATTACTTGCTAAAAGTCAATCTTTCAGCAGCTGTTCACAGAGTATTTATTTCTATTCCGATGCCTCGGCGGTAAAGACTCACAGCTAGCCTAGCTTTAAAAAAGAGCTCACGGACTTGATTTATATCATAAAAAAATGTAAAATTTAACTAAAGAAGAAAAGCGGACCCTGCTGTCTATTTGAGTAAGGCAAAAAGAAAAAATACGGGAGGATTAATAAAATGAAAAAATATGATATTATTTTATTTTTAAACTGTTTGTTGCTTTCCTTTGCTTTAATCGCCTGTACAAATACAGGTCAGGCTAAAGCTCAGCTCAAGGGAAAGGATGGAGGCGAGGCAAAGATTGAAAAAGCTGATAAACAAAAAAATAAAAAAAGCATCTCAAAAGAAAAAAAATCAGATAGAAAGGCTATAAATCTGTCAGAAGTAAAAGAATCCTCGGATGAGGATTCTGCCAATCCAGCCTATAATAACAATTTTTTTATAAAAGTCGGCGGCAAGGTTTATTTTAGAAAAGAATCGGAAAAGGCTATTGATACAGACGGGCTTTTTGGAGAGTACAGGACATTGGGAAATGACGGCAAAGTAAGTTCTCTGTATCTACATTATGATGAGCCTTCCAGCATTATGTCGGTAGATATTAAAACCGGTAGGATTGCTGAGGAGTTTCAGGATAAGGGCAGCGGAAAGCTTTCATATTATGAGGGCAGATTTTATTCGACCTTGGTAGCAAAGGATATGACAAATAAGAACGGCAGCTATATTCCGCCGGTTTATAAGATATATTCAGTAGACAAGGACGGCAGTGATTATAAAGAAGTTGGAGATGGAGCCTTAATAGGCATATCAGGCGGAAAGCTTATAAGTGCCGGTATGGATGCTGCTGCTTATAATAAAATTCAGGTATCGGATATTGCAGCCTTAAAGCAAGATAATTACCGGATAAAAGATACGAATACTGCTCAGATAGCGGTCAGCTATGAAAGGGTGTATCTTTTTCCTGAAGGAATTTTGTACTGCAGCCAAGAAAATGATGCAGATAAAGTTTATTTTTACAGCTATAAAAATAGTCAAAGTGTATATTTAGGAACTTTGCAAAAAAATATACAGGAGGGTGATGACAGCTATTACGGCGGCTATGCTCAGATTAAAAGAGCTGCTCTCAATGGGAATAATTTATGCTTGATTTGTGAGTTCAAGGAAGGCAGCGGAGGATTTTACATGGGGGCGATAGCCTATACTGCCGATATAACTAAGGACAGCAGCCTTAATAAGCAAAATACCACAGGTCGTCAAGAGGAATTTACCTTTGTGATTTCTAAAGAAGGAAATCCGGTTTCAGCTAAATACCTTCCTGACTATCCCTATGCTTCGGATAATAAATTATACACTGTAAATGGCGAGGGAAGTGCTGAAGAAAGAGCTTGTGATTTTGCGGGGAAGTATCTTCAGGGAAGCGGCATTTCACGCTCAATAGATGTATTGACTGTAATAGACGGAGAGGTTTATGGTATAATAAATACCTACAGGTATAATAATGATTTAAATATCGGCTGGAGATACGGCACTGTTTGTTTAAAGAGCGAATATTTTAAAGCGGATTTAAATAATCCGCTTAAGCAGAAGCTTGCAGAAACTGTATATAAAGACAATTTAACATTGCTTGCTTATTGTAAAATGAGAAATGATAATATTGATTCACAGGGAGTGGAGCTGATTTACATGCCTATAGTAGTAATTACGGAAAATGATACGAAGCTTAGAGAGCGCTACAGCGGATATATTCCTTCAGATTTTAATTATGATTATGAGATTCTGCCCGAGGGAATTGCAAGCACAGCCAAGAGCTTATATGCTGCCAAGCTTCCTTATTCTGCAGGCTATAAAAGTATGATAAATTCAGATTCTGCTGCTCTTTATGATATGGATATAAAAAGCCTTGAAACCTATATGATAAATACTGGAAAAACTACCAATGCTGCTGAGCTTGGTACAGCTGATTATACAGGCTACACTAATACCGGCTATAAAGAAGAAACTGGCTTTGGATTTTCTCCAAGTAGTCTGATGGCTTTAGAACTTGATCCTGATACAGGAAATATAAGCTCTATAGAGGATTATTATATACCTTAGATTTTATATTAAAGAGGGAGAATAAAAAATGATTAAGATTTATGGAATGAAAACCTGTCCTGACTGTACCTATCTGGATGAGCAGATTGAAGGAAACAGCGGCTTTACAGTAATTAATGTAGGAGAGCATGTAAAAAGCTTAAAGGAATTTTTAAGACTCCGTGATAAAAGTCCGGTGTTTGACGATGCAAAGCTGAAGGGATATATAGGACTGCCCTGTTTTATATTGGAAGACGGTACGGTGACCTTAAAACCTGAGGATGCAGGCCTTAAGTCAAGACCGCAGGATAGCGGTCAGTCATGCAGCATTAATGGTAAAAACTGCTAGGATAATATTCAGGCAACAGAATTAAAAATTCTGTTGCCTTTTTAATTTTTTTAAAATTTTTAATAAAAAATTACTTGATATAATTCATATTAACGATTAAATTATATACAGCAAAATAATGCGGAAATTTTTAATAAAATAAAATCTTAATTCAGGATTTTAGGGAGGAAGGACAAATGAGGGACGGCAGGTATGCCAAATATTTGTATGCAGGTATAACGGCAGTAAGTGTTATAGGAATCTCAATAATAATATATTTTATATTCAGAGAGTTTTCGGTAGTGCAATCCTTGATTTCAAAATTGATTTCAATACTTAGCCCTATACTTTACGGTGCAGTTATGGCTTTTCTTATGTCGCCGGTTTACAATAAGCTTTATGAAAAGCTGTCCGTACTGTTTAAAAAAATAATGACAAATAAAAAAACTGCTGTAAGCTTAGCAAAGACAATATCTACTGTTGCCTGTATACTGCTTGTGCTTTTAATAGTGTTTTCACTTATAATGATGCTCATCCCGCAGCTTATTGCAAGCATAAGGGAGATGGTAAATACTACGCCTAAAAATCTTGAAAAGCTTTACGTTGCGATTGAAAAGGCTGCAAAGGACAACCCCAATTTAGAAAGCTTTATTCTGGACAATTATTATTCTGTAGTGAAAAGATTTAATTCATGGCTTGAAAGCTCCTTTTTGCCGAATCTCAATAAATATATCTGGAATTTTTCTACGGGAATAATTAATATAGTTAAAATAATATTTTCTTTTTTAATAGGAATTATGGTAATGGTATATCTGCTCAATATAAAGACCTCGCTCGCTGCACAGGGGAAAAAGATAGCTTATGCTTTTTTGCCCTTAAGGGCTGCCAACAGATTAATAAGTGAAGTAAGATATATAAAAATAGTATTTTCACAATTTATAGTGGGCAAAATAATAGACTCTATTATAATAGGACTTGTAAACTATATAGCGATAAGTATTTTAAATATGCCTTATGCCCTGCTTATCAGTGCTATTGTCGGAGTTACAAATGTAATACCGTTTTTCGGTCCCTTTATTGGTGCGATACCAAGTGCTTTTATAATCCTTTTGGTATCTCCGATACAGTGCCTGCAGTTTTCCGTCTGGATATTAATTTTGCAGCAGGTTGACGGAAATATAATAGGTCCTAAGATACTTGGTCAGACCACGGGGCTTTCAAGCTTTTGGATACTGTTTTCCATTATTCTGTTCGGAGGTTTATTTGGAGTAGTAGGAATGATTATAGGCGTGCCTACTCTTGCGGTTATTTATAAGCTTTTAAATAGAAAAACCAATGAAGCGCTGTCTAAAAAAGAGCTTTCAGCTGATACTATGGACTATTGGAATTTGGAATATATTAAAGAAGAAGATAAGGAATTTGTTAATACCCAGAAATAAGAAGAATTTTTATCTGCTGTATCAGCAACGGCAAAGCGGATTGAGAATGTTCACTTTACAAAGAATATTCCATAAGCTATAATTACGTGTGAAATATTGAATAGCAGATTTTAAAGCTTATACAGGCTCCTATAGGAGCCTATATAAGTTTTTTGATAAATAAAATAATTTATATGATGATATTTATTGAAAGGCGGTTTTTAATATGACTTTACTTGAAACCTGGAGAAAAAATGCTTACGGTGAAGGAACCGATAATAAAGCCAAGGAAGAGCTTTGGAAAAGATATTTTTTAATTGAAAAGGGTATCTATGAAAAGCTGCTTGCAGATTATAAAACTGTGATAAGCTGCAGTGTGGCTGAACTTGCTAAAAGATTTGATACAGACATAGAAACGATAACGGGATTTCTTGACGGCATTAATGAATCAATTACAGAGCCTAATCCTTTGGAAACTATGGACGAAGCTACTGATATCAGAATAGAAATAGTACCTGAAAAGCTCTATTATAATATGGTTGAGGCGAAAGCTGAATGGCTTTATACCTTGCCGCAATGGGATGCAATTCTTACAGAGGAAAGGCGAAAGGAGCTTTATAAAGAGCAGAAAAAGAGCGGAACTGTAGTAAAAGAGAAAAAAACAGGCAGAAATGACCCCTGTCCATGCGGCAGCGGCAAAAAATATAAGCACTGCTGTGGAAAATAATGGAAATCTATAAAAATTTTGCGGCTGTCTATGATTTATTTATGGATGAGGTGCCATATACCGAATGGTGCAGGCAGATTAAAACTCTGCTTCTTAGTGCTGGAATTAAATCAGGCATAGTGGCTGATTTAGGCTGCGGTACCGGAAGCCTTACTCAGCAGCTTTCAAAGGAGGGCTATGATATGATAGGTATTGATAATTCGTATGATATGCTTGATATTGCACTTAGCAAAAATGTACTTTCCGGTACAGATATATTGTACCTGTGCCAGGATATAAGAGAATTTGAGCTTTATGGAACCTGTGCAGCTATTATCAGCAGATGCGATACCTTAAACTATATCACTAAGTTTGAAGAGCTGGTACAGATGTTTAAACTCGTAAATAATTATCTTGACCCTGAAGCTCCTTTTATATTTGACTGCAATTCTGTTTATAAATATGAAAGCATACTTGCAGATAATGTATTTGCTGAAAATCGTGAGGAAGGCAGCTTTATATGGGAAAACGACTATAATAGGCAAAGCTGTATAAACAGCTCCAGCCTGACATTTTTTATAAGAGATAAAGTGAAATCAACTGATTTAAAAGCTTTAAATGAAGTGGATTCGGTTTACAGAAGGTTTGAAGAACTGCATCTGCAGAGAGCATATTCACTTGAAGAGCTTAAAAAGGCTGCTGAGATGTCAGGACTTTTATGGGGAGAGGTCTATGATGCTGACAGCTTTGCAGAGGTAAAGCAAGATACTCAACGATACCTTATATGTCTTTATGAAAACGGAAAGCGGGAAAGATAAATAATGCAGGATTATATAATTAAGGCTACTGCTGCAGAAGGCAGGATAAGAGCCTTTGCATGTACCTCAAAGCATACCTGTGAAGAGGCGAGAAGACTCCATAACACTAGCCCTGTGGCCACGGCGGCACTTGGCAGGCTTCTAAGCGCAGGACTGATGATGGGAAGCATGATGAAGGGCAGGGAAGATTTGCTTACTTTAAGGATTGCGGGCGAGGGTCCGCTGGGTGGAATGCTGGTAAGTGCCGATGCCTTCGGGCATGCCAAGGGCTATGTCTTTAATCCTGCGGTTTTAATTCCGGCAAACAGCCTAGGCAAGCTTGATGTTTCCGGAGCCATAGGCAGGGGAGTGCTCAGCGTTATATCGGACATAGGGCTTAAAGAGCCCTATGTGGGTCAGACTGAGCTTATATCGGGAGAGATAGCCGAAGACTTAGCCTATTACTATGCTGTCAGCGAGCAGCTGCCTTCAGCTGTGGCACTTGGCGTTTTAATGAACAGGGATAATACTGTGGCCTTTTCGGGAGGCTTTATAATTCAGCTTATGCCCGCAAAAGAGGGAGAGGATATGTCTGAGCTGGCAACTGAAATAGAAAAAAGGCTTGCCGCTCTTTTGCCGGTGACTGCTCTTTTAAGTCAAGGCAAGGCTCCTGAGGATATACTTGACATATTATTTTATGATATGAGGCTTGAATTTAATGAAAAAATTGAAGCCGGCTTCAGGTGTGACTGCAGCCGGGAAAGAACAAGGAAAGCACTGATAAGCATAGGAAGAAAAGAGCTTTCAGAGCTTGTAAAAGAGAGCGGCGATACTGAGCTTTTATGTCATTTTTGCAATAAAAAATATATTTTCACAAGTGAGGAATTAAAAAAGCTCCTGGATGAGGCATAAATAAAAAACTTTTCAAAAGATTCGTATAAAAGCGACTCTTTTGAAAAGCCTTTATGGGTATAAAAACAGCTTAAGCTATTGTATAACATTTACATTAACTGCCTGTGCGCCTTTTCCACTTTCGATTATTTCGTATTCAACCTCAGCACCTTCAGAAAGAGTTTTAAATCCATCCATATTCAGACCTGAAAAGTGTACAAAAACGTCCTCTCCGCCTTCATCAGAGATAAAACCATAACCTTTTTGGTTATTAAACCACTTAACTTTACCCTTACTCATAACCATAGTCCTCCAAAAATATAAATAAAACTACAGGCTTACCTTTTGAAGCAATACCTGTACCTTACTTTAATATAAGCAGCTTAAATAACAGTTATATTAAAATAAAACACTTATATTCTAGCACACTCTATGTATTATGTCAAACATTTTATGATATTGAGGTAGATAATTATGCAATTTGACAGAGTTATTAAACACTTTATGACTATAACTAAACATAAGCTCACCGTAATGGATTTATGCTTTAAGGTGGGAATGATAAAGCAGGGTTTGCTGCATGATTTAAGCAAATATTCACCAGAGGAATTCTTGCCCGGAGTTAAATACTACCAAGGGAATAGGAGTCCAAATGCGGCAGAAAAGCTTAAAAACGGATTTTCTAAGGCTTGGCTGCATCATAAGGGCAGAAATAAGCATCACTTTGAATATTGGATTGATTATTCCTTTAACTCGGAGGAAGGGCTGGTCGGCATGAAAATGCCGCTTAAGTATGTACTTGAAATGGTCTGTGACAGAATTGCCGCTTCAATGGTTTATAGCGGCAAAGAGTATAATTCGGCAATTCCTTGGGAATATTACAGCAAGCGAGAGGGACAGGTGATACATCTCCATCCGGAAACGAAGCTTCTTCTTGAAAAACTCTTGTTAATGAATAAAGATAAGGGGCTGAAAAAAACTCTTGCTTATATGAGGTGGCTGTATAAGCATCAGTATGTTTATGATGGAAAAATTTATAAAGGATAATTAAATAAGACTGAGCATAGAAAATACGCCCTTTATAAAGGAGGTAATTAAGTCTTTATTATTAAAATCGAAATCTTCAAGTTCAAAATATCCGGTTTTATCGTTATATTTTTTATAGAAGGTTTTAAGAGCACAGCCTGCACATGCAGGAAGAAAGGTGGAGTTCTTTTTAATATATGCAGTAGATTTGACTGCATTTTTTCTGACTGATTTATCTACAAAATTTCCTATACTTTTATGTACCGCCATATCTTCAAGCGGAAGATAATAATAATCTTTATAATTGTTAAAAAAGAGCTTTGCCTCTCCTGTATAAAGGCGGCACCTGAGGGTAAATATATTGTCTTTTCCATTTACGGAATACAGATTATTTTTTATCCGAAATGGTTTTGGAATATAATATTCGGATTCAAAGACCGCCTCAAGATAGTCTTGATTTATGCTTTTAGAAATAAGCTTAAATTCTCCCTCTATAAAATCTTTATAGCTTAATATGGGAAGAAGCTGTACCAGACCGGTGAGGTCTTCTTTATTATGAAGCACAAGAGGCTCAAAGAAGCTGTATTTATAATTTATAAGGTATTGATTATAAATATCTATCAGCTCCTTGCCGCTGAATCTGTCTTCACGCTTAATTCCCAGAAACTGCTCGAGTGATTTTTGATTAAATTTAAAGGAATTTATAATAATTCTTTTTCGCCTGGCGATTTTATAAATATCAAGTGATTTTATTTGGTCAAACGGGTGCTCTATATTATAATGTGCACAAACCTTTTTAATATAGGGTATATCAAATCTGTCACCATTAAAATGTATCAGAGCTTTGCATTTTTCCAATATTTTAAAAAAGGCTTTTATTAAATCAAGCTCATCTGAAATACTTTCAGAGAAAAATTGCGTGAGCTTAAAATTTACTGTATTATTTAGAGCGGAATTATCAGCAGGCACAAGCACGCCTATGATATAAAGCTCTGAATTTTCAGGGGAAAGCCCGGTAGTTTCAATATCAAAAAAAGCTATTTTTTCAGGTACTTCAATAAGATTTAAATCATAATTGATGTTTAATTTGATATTTTTTGTAATAGTTTTCATAATTAATACCCGTTAATATTTATATAATATATTTTATTTTATTTGATTGTATGCTAAAATATATCTGATTTTAAAGTTTTATCCCCCCTCAATATTATTATACAAATAATTCAAGCTTATTTCAAGAATAGAAAGGATAACTTTTAAAATATGATTTCATATATTAAAGGAAGGCTTGCTGAAATATGCAGTGACAGCATTGTGGTGGAAGCAGGGAGCATAGGAGTCAATATCTATATACCTCTGACTTTTATGCAGAAGCTCCCCAAAATAGGAAAGGAAGTTATTGTATATACATATTTTAAGGTTTCGGAAGACAGCTTAAGCCTGTATGGATTTGAGAACAGACAGGAGCTTCAGCTGTTTAAACAGGTGCTTTCAGTCAACGGTATAGGTCCTAAGGGAGCGCTTGCCATACTGTCAACTCTTTCCGGAGATGAACTCAGGGCAGCTGTAATTACGGAAGATGTAAAAACGGTGTCAAAGGCTCCTGGCATCGGAGTAAAAACTGCAAAAAGACTTATACTTGACTTAAAGGATAAGATAGGAATTGACGAAATATTAAAGGAGGCGACTCCAGCTCCAACAAGCCTGCCGCCAAATAAAGCCGGAAAAGAACTGGAAGCGGTGGAGGCTCTCTACAGTCTTGGCTACAGCACCTCGGAAGCGGCAAAAGCGGTTAAAGAAATAGAAATCACTGAAGATATGACTGCGGAAAATATTTTAAAGCTTGCATTAAAAAAGCTTGCCGTATTTTAAAATGGAAAGAAGTAATATTTAATGGAAAGAAACATCATAACTACAGATATAATCTCTGAAGAAAAACAATTTGAAAAAAATCTAAGACCTAAATATTTAGATGAATATATAGGTCAGGAAAAAATTAAATCAAATATTAAAATCTATATTGACGCTGCAAAATTAAGAAATGAAACTCTTGACCATGTGCTTTTTTATGGACCGCCGGGGCTTGGAAAGACTACCTTAAGTTCAATCATTGCAGGTGAAATGGGAGTAAATTTAAAGATTACTTCAGGACCGGCTATTGAAAAGCCCGGTGAAATAGCGGCAATATTAAGCAATCTTTCTGAAGGTGATGTATTATTTATTGATGAGATACATAGATTAAACCGTCAGGTTGAGGAAGTGCTTTATCCGGCAATGGAAGATTTTGCTATTGATATAATTTTAGGCAAGGAGTCAAGTACAAGGAGTATAAGGCTTGAATTGCCCAGATTTACTTTAATAGGAGCTACCACCAGAGCGGGAGTTTTGAGTGCGCCGTTAAGAGATAGATTCGGTATTGTAAATAAACTTGAATTTTATAATGAAAATGAATTAAAAAATATAATCACCAGGTCTGCGGCAGTGCTTGACATTGAAATAGATGAAAAAGGAGCTGCTGAAATAGCAAAAAGGAGCAGAGGCACTCCAAGATTGGCGAACAGGCTTTTAAAGAGGGTAAGAGATTTTGCTCAAATAAAATATGAAGGCGTAATTACAAAAGAAGCTGCCGACTATGCACTGGATATACTTGATGTGGACAAAGCCGGATTGGACCAGAATGACAGAGAGATTTTATCGGTGATTATAGAAAAATTTGCAGGCGGTCCTGTAGGAATTGAAACTCTTTCCGCTGCATTAAATGAAGATTCGGGAACCCTTGAAGAAGTTTACGAGCCTTATCTTATGATGCAAGGATTTATTAACAGAACTCCAAGAGGGAGAGTGGCTACAGAAAGTGCATACAGACATCTTGGAATAATAAAAAATATTGAATAATCCTATAAGTAAAGCTTTTAATTTTAATATAATTAAAATATATAATTATTTTATTGACAAAAATATTTATTGGTTTTATAATTTCAAAAAATAAATATTAAATTAATTATGGGTTAAAATTAAATGAGGTGATAAATATGATAGATGAGAAATCTTTATTAGAAACTGAATCAACTGAAAAATCTGAAGAAATTGTTGCCCCTGCTCCTAAAAAAAGAGGCAGAAAGCCTGGGAGCAAAAATTTGCCTAAAACCGAAAATACTGAAAAAGAAACAAAGACCAGAGGAAGAAAACCGAAATCTGAAGCTGAAAAAGCTGCCTCCGGTGAAGCCAAAAAAAAGCCCGGCAGACCGTCATTAAAAGAGGCTGCAAAAAATACGGAGCCTAAAACGAATGTTACGATTGAGTATGAGGGCAGAGCAATTTTAACAAAGGATGTGCTTGCAAGAGCTGTTAAGGCATATAAAAAGGCTCACAGAGGCGTTGTTATTAAAAAAGTGGATTTATATATTAAACCTGAGGAAAATACTGCATACTACGTGATTAATGGAGATATGTCACCTTCATACAGAGTTGAACTTTAATTATATCAGTGTTGCAAAACTGTCAGAGCCGGTCAAGCCGGGTTATATTTTTAAGAGGACTGTTTTGCAGCACTTATTTTATTATATTTGAAATAATTAAAAGGAGGAAAATATGTATTTTGAGAATAAAATATGGGCTGCAGTTTCTGAAAATGCAAATCGGAGCAGCTTATATGTCTTGCCTGAAATGGCAAACCGTCACGGGCTTATCACAGGTTCTACAGGAAGCGGCAAAACTGTCAGCCTGAAGGTGCTTGCCGAATCCTTTTCCGATGCGGGAGTTCCGGTAATGCTTGCAGATGTTAAAGGTGATTTGGCAGGCATGTGTGAAAAGGGCGGAGATTCAATAAGCATCAATCAAAAAATAGAAAAACTTGAATTAAATAAAAACAATTTTAAATATAAAAATTTTCCTGTGCGTTTCTGGGATATTTATGCAAATTCGGGGCTTGCACTTCGAACTACTATAAGTGAATTCGGTCCCCTGCTGCTGTCAAGGCTGCTTGGGTTAAATCAGATACAGAGCGATATTTTAAATATTATTTTTAAAATTGCCGATAATGAAAAGCTTTTATTAATTGATATAAAGGATTTAAAAGCTATGCTTAATTATGTATCGGAAAATGCCGCATTATATAAACAGGAATATGGAAATATAGCTCCTCAAAGCGTCAATTCCATAGTACGTTCACTGGTGTCCTTATCAGACAGAGGCGGCGATATATTTTTTGGAGAACCTGCACTTGATATAAATGACTGGTTTAAGACTGATGAAAATTTAAGAGGTGTTATAAATATTCTTGATTCTTCCAGTCTGATAAAGGATGCCCTCACCTATTCAACCTTTATGCTCTGGCTGCTGTCCGAATTATTTGAGAAGCTTCCTGAAGCAGGAGATCTGAAAAAACCCAAGATGGTATTTTTCTTTGATGAAGCCCATCTGTTGTTTAAGGATGTTCCCAAAACTCTGATGCAGAAAATAGAGCAGGTAATGAAGCTCATACGTTCAAAGGGCATAGGAATTTATTTTATAAGCCAGAGCCCAAGCGATATACCGGATGAAATCCTCGCTCAGCTCGGCAATAAAATACAGCACTCCTTAAGAGCTTATACTCCTGCCGAATTGAAGGCTGTAAAGGCGGCAGCAGCTTCATACAGAGCAAATCCTGAATTTGACACATTTAAAGTAATATCAGAGCTTGCAATAGGTGAAGCATTGGTATCCTTTATGAAAGCCGACGGCTCTCCGGCTGTAGTGTCAAGAGCCTTTATACTTCCTCCTCAGTCAAAAGCCGGTGCAATAGCCGTTTCGACAAGAAAGGCGATCATTGAGGCTGACAGTTTAAGTAAAAAATATGCGGAGAGCTTTGACAGAGATTCAGCTTATGAGTTTTTGCAGAGATTAAAAAATGAACAGGAAAACGAGAGAGCTTTACAGCAGCAGACCTTGCTGCAAAATAAATTAAATGAAAAGGAAGAGGCACTTAGAAAAAAGCAGGAAGAAAAAGATAAAAAGAGAATGACGAGAAATATTGCAGGGGTTGGAACTGCAGCCGCCGGTACCATAGGCAGGGAGCTTGGAAAAGGGCTGGGAAGCTCTGTGGGCGGTACGTTTGGAAAAAGACTGGGAGGCAATGTGGGAGCTTCATTTGCAAGAGGAGTTTTTAAAACTTTATTTAAAATATGAAAAAATATGATTTTAAACCTAAAAGCCTTTCTCAGCTTCAGTTTATCGCACTTGGTTTTATTATTATGATATTTATAGGTGCCGTACTTTTAAACCTGCCAATCTCATCAAGGAACGGGGAAAGCATAGGCTTTATAGATGCACTTTTTACTTCAACAAGCGCAAGCTGCGTTACTGGATTAATCTCAACTGATACGGGAAGCCATTGGACTTTTTTCGGGCATTTGATAATTATCTGCTTAATACAGGTCGGAGGACTTGGCTTTATCTCTATAGGGGTATTTTTTGCAATAATTTTAAGGCGCAAAATAGGTCTTAGAATGAGAGGATTATTAAAGGAGAGCATAAGCTCGCTTGAGATAGCAGGCGTTGTAAAACTGACCAAGCGAATACTTTACGGCACGGTATTAATTGAATGCATCGGAGCTGCCTTATTAGCTATAAGATTTATTCCCGAATTCGGACTGTTAAAGGGGATATGGTATGGCATATTTCACTCAATTTCAGCCTTTTGCAATGCGGGATTTGACCTTTTAGGCGTTAAATACGGAAAATACTGCTCCCTTACTCCTTACTGCTCGGACTGGCTGGTAAATCTGGTGATTATGCTTTTAATTATTATTGGAGGGATAGGCTTTGTAGTATGGACAGATGTAATAAAATATAAATTCAGATTTTCAAAATACAGGCTTCACAGCAAGATAGCAATTATGATGACTCTTATTTTAATAATAAGCGGAGCTTTATTATTTTTGATTACTGAAAGGGATACCGTATTTAAGGGCATGAGTCTAAATACTAAAGTCCTTGCGGCAGCCTTTTCATCGGTTACTCCGAGAACTGCAGGCTTTAATTCGGTTGATACGGCTTCTTTAAGCAATTCAGGGAAGCTTATAACTATGATGCTTATGTTTATAGGCGGCTGTCCGGGCTCTACTGCGGGAGGCATTAAAACCACTACCTTATTTGTGCTTTGGGCTTATGTATGTGCTCATATACAGCAGAAACGCGGAGTTGATGTTTTTAACCGCCGGCTTGCAGAGGATGCTGTAAAGACTGCGGCAACTATTTTAAGCATTAACCTGTCTCTTGTACTTATTGCCGCAGTAATTATCAGCACCGTAGAAAGTCTTGATATGACAGATATAATGTTTGAAATATGCTCAGCTATGGGAACTTCAGGCATGAGTACCGGAATTACGAGGCAGCTGGGAAATATTTCCAAGATGGTGCTGATTGCACTTATGTATCTGGGCAGAGTAGGCAGCTTATCCTTCGCACTTTCGTTTACGCAGAATAAAAAAATGCCGAATATAATGCAGCCTGCGGAGGAGATTAATATAGGTTAAACAGAGGTGTAAATTACAATGAAATCAATACTTATCATAGGAATGGGAAGGTTCGGACGGCATTTATGCCGTAATCTTGCAGAATTTGGAAACCAGATAATGATAGTGGACGAGGATGAGGCGGCACTTGACGAGGTGCTTTCTTATGCAGTGAGCGCTAAAATAGGTGACTGCACAAAGGAAAATATATTAAAGACTCTTGGAGTGTCCAATTTTGATATAGTTTTTGTATGTATAGGCAATAATTTTCAAAGCTCACTTGAAACTACTTCACTGGTCAAAGAGCTGGGGGCAAAATATGTCATCAGTAAGGCTGACAGAGATATACATGCAAAATTCTTATTAAGGAATGGAGCAGATGAGGTGATTTATCCCGACCGGGATATTGCAGTAAAAACCGCAGCAATGCACAGCTCAAACCGTATATTTGACTATATAGAGCTTACTGGTGACTATTCAATCTATGAAATATCTGCCCCTGAGAACTGGGTGGGCAAGAGTTTAAGAGAACTTGATTTAAGAAATAATCATAATATACATATTATAGGTTATAAAAGAGGTGATAAAACCAAGCTTACTCCCAATGCCGACTATGTTATAAATGCTAAGGAGCATTTACTTATAGTGGCAGAGGATGAAAAAGTCAGAGATATATTAAAGGAGGTTGAAAAATGGTAAAGGCATGTATATTTGACCTTGACGGCACACTTTTAAATACCGTCTATGCATTATCCTACTGCATCAGCCTTACAATGAAGGAATTTGGAGGCAGGGAAATTGACATATCTCATACTAAGCTTTTTGTAGGGGACGGCTATAAGGAGCTGGTAAAAAGAGCGCTGATATATTCAGGAGATACCGAGCTTAGAAATATGGATCCCGCCTGCAGACTTTATATGGAAATTTTTAATAAAAACAGCCTGTATAAGGTCAAGCCCTATGAGGGGATAATTGAAGCAATTAAATTTTTAAATGGAAAACAAATTAAAGCTGCGGTGTTATCCAATAAACCGGAGGAAGCCGCAAGAAAAAATATAAATGAGTTTTTTGATGAAGGCTTGTTTGAAAGAGTTTACGGACAGAAGGAGGGGATTCCGAGAAAGCCCGACCCTGCTATGCTTAATAGCTTGATTCAAGAGCTTGAAGTAAATAAGGATGAAATTCTTTATTTTGGTGATACCTCCACTGATATGCTTACCGCAAATAATGCAAAGGTCAGGGCTGTAGGCGTACTATGGGGCTTCAGGGACAGAAAAGAGCTTGAAGCCTACAGTCCCTATAAGATAATTGAAGCCCCGTCGGATATAAAATACCTGGTATAACAAGACTGTGCTGAATTAAAAAAATACATATAGCAGATTGACTACCCGGATAAAAAATGTAATAATAAAACGTAATTTTGGTGGATATTTAAGAATGCCAAGATATTGTTAATATTCAGGAGGAAATTTAAATGGCAACAAAAGCTTATTATCCTATCAGCGAGATAGGAGCCGGAAAAACTGGATTTTCAAGGACAAGGAGTATTATTGAAACGGCATTTTATGGCAATAATGTCATTAAAATTAATAATTTAAAAGAAGCGTACGAGCTTGCAAAAAATTCTCCCGGTACTGTAATCACCGATATGACTGTTTATAGAGGTGAGGAGTTCGGACTTGATTCAGATGCGAGAGTTCTATTATTTAATGACGGTGCAATAACAGGGCGTTATGCCACAGCCAGAAGAATTGCGGGAGAGCCCGGTGTTGACTGCAGCGAGCTTGATAAGGTGGCGATGGATGCTGTATATCTTTCTCGCTGGAAAACTCTTTATCATGCACAGGTTTATGTAGGACTTGACCCTGAGTTTATGGTAAAGGCTCATCTTTTAATCCCCGAAGGTGAGGAAAACGTTCTGTATAACTGGATGCTTAATTTTCAATATATGTCGGATTCCTATGTAAAAATGTACAAGGAATCAAAGCTTGTAGGAGATGGAAAAGAGCCTGATATTTATATCTTTTCCGACCCGCAGTGGTGCGGCTCGGACAGCCCTACAATTAATCTTAATTGTTTAAGCGACCCTGAAAAAAAGACCTTATGCTATTTTAATACCAATGAAAACTGTGCCTGTATTCTTGGAATGAAATATTTTGGCGAGCATAAAAAAGGAACTTTGACTATGGCATGGGCTATTGCAGACAGAAACGGCTACGCTTCCTGCCACGGAGGTCAAAAAAGATATAATCTTGCTGCCAACAAATCCTATGTCGCTTCGGTATTTGGTCTTTCAGGCTCAGGCAAATCAACAATTACCCATGCCAAGCACGGCGGTAAGTATGATATAACTGTACTCCATGATGATGCCTTTATCATCAATACCGATTCCTGCTCCTCAATAGCTATGGAGCCTACCTATTTTGATAAGACCAATGATTATCCTACCGGCTGTGCTGATAATAAATACCTGTTAACTGTCCAGAATGTAGCTGCTACTCTTGATGAAGACGGCAAGGTTCAGATAGTTACCGAAGACATAAGAAATGGGAACGGACGTGCTCTTAAGTCGAAGCTATGGAGTCCGAACAGAGTAGATAAGCTGGAAGAGCCGGTAAATGCAATTTTCTGGATTATGAAGGATCCGACCCTCCCTCCGGTAGTAAAGCTGAAAGGCTCTGCACTTGCTTCAGTTATGGGAGCGACACTTGCAACTAAGAGAAGCACTGCTGAGAGGCTTGCTCCCGGCGTTGACCCGAATGCGCTTGTAGTAGTGCCTTATGCCAATCCGTTTAGGACTTATCCTCTTGCGAATGACTATGAGAAGTTTAAAAAGCTGGTGGAAGTAAAGCATGTTGACTGCTTTATAATAAATACAGGAGATTTTATGGGCAAGAAAGTAAAGCCTGCTGATACTCTTGGAATTATTGAATTAATCATAGAGGGCAAGGCGGAGTTTAAGCCCTGGGCTTCTTTTTCAGATATAGAAATTCTTGAATGGGAGGGCTTTGTACCTGATATGAAGGACAATGAATATCTTTCACAGCTTAAGGCACGCATGAAGGACAGAGTTGAGTTTATCAAGGGACTTGATACTGCAAAGCAGGGCTATGATAAGCTGCCTAAGGAAGCACTTGAAGCGATTGAAAAGGTATTTAATGAATGTAAATAATAAATTGAACTTTAGCGGCTGATTTCAACTTAAAGCCGGAGATATAAATGCAGCCGCTAATAATAAGGAGAATAAAATGGTTAAGGCTTCTGATTTGCTTAATATAAGGTATTATGATTATGGACAGGCGTTTTTTGGAAGTTATAAGGGAATCAGGTATAGAATTGCAAGAGAGCCGCTTATAAATGTTTCTCATACTCCCAATGATAAAAGGGGAGAGGAACGGCTTAAATTAAGTCTATGGAAAGAGCCCTTCAGCTTTGAAAAAACCAATCAGGAGCTTATTAAAGAAAACTATTTTGAATATTCAAACGAAGGCTTAAGCTTGATAGCGGAATATTTAAGCACTCTGAAGCAGCTATAAATATAGTGGTAATTCCTCCATCTTATGCATATTGACGGATTATAAATACATTCTTACAATATTTTGATACAAGTCAATGTTTTTAATACAAAATATTGACTTGTATTCAATTTAGTGTTATAAAATAATCGCTACTTAGAGGTTTCATTACCGTAACATTGAGGTAATGAGTTTGTTTTTAAAAGTGAGAGAGGTGAATTTTAATGAAGGAAAAGAAAATCAGAATTAAGACAGTACAGGCTGCAAAAGATTTCGTTGCCGAGGCAATGAAGTGTGACTTTGATATTGATGTGTATTATAACAGTAAATTTATTGATGGAAAGTCGATTATAGGTGTGCTCAGTCTTGATTTAAGGAATGCTTTGACTATTAGATTTAACGGTGACAACAGTGATTTTGAAGCTTTCCTTGAAAAACACAGTATATCTAATAACTCAGCGGCATAAATATAATCAGCTCTGGCATACAAAATATGTTGGGGCTGATTTCCTTTTAAAATCAGGCTTGGCAAGTTTTTATCAGCACTCATTTAAAATGAGTGCTGATTTTTGCTTGACATCTTATTGGCTGGTGTTTATAATCATTCTATCAGAGATTTATATAGAAAAAGAGGTAATGAATATGACAAAGAAAAAGGGAAGCCTTTCAATACATAGTGAAAATATATTTCCTATAATAAAGAAATGGCTGTATTCGGACCATGACATCTTTGTAAGAGAAATGATTTCAAATTCAAGTGATGCCATCACAAAGCTGAAAAAGCTTACTTTAATCGGAGAATTTAATGAGTCGGCAGAGGAGAGCTATAAAATAGTGGTAGAGGTAAGTCCTAAGGCTAAAACTATTAAGTTTACAGACAACGGCATAGGAATGACTTATGAAGAGGTGGAAGAATACATAAATCAGATAGCTTTTTCAGGAGCGAGGGATTTTCTTGAAAAATATAAGGACAAAGCAAATGAAGACCAGATAATCGGGCATTTCGGACTTGGCTTTTATTCCGCCTTTATGGTGGCAGATAGGGTTGAAATTGATACTCTCTCATATAAAGAGGGTGCAGCTGCTGTGCACTGGAGCAGTGAGGGTGGTGCAGAGTATGAGATGGAGGACGGCAAAAAGACTGTGCGCGGTACTGAAATAACCCTGCATCTAAATGACAACAGCTATGAATTTGCAAATGAATACAGAGTCAGAGAGGTTTTACAAAAATACTGCTCCTTTATGCCGTTTGAAATATTCTTGAGAGATGTGGATGCTGAAGAAAAAACTCAGCTGATAGCAAAGGATGAATTGCTTGAAACCGATACGGTAATTGAGAACATAGTAGAGCCTGCAAAAACCGAGGAAAAAACTAAAGAAGACGGAACTAAAGAAACTGTAGAGCTTGAACCTGCAAAGGAAAAAATAAAGATTAAGGCACGTCCTGTCGCAATAAATGATACAAAGCCGCTTTGGTCAAAGCACCCAAATGAGTGCAGCGAGGAAGAATATAAAGATTTTTACAGAAAGGTCTTTAAAGACTATAAGGAGCCGCTTTTCTGGATACATTTAAATATGGATTATCCGTTTAATCTTAAGGGTATACTTTATTTCCCGAAAATAAACATGGAATATGAATCAATAGAGGGAACTATAAAGCTTTATAATAATCAGGTGTTTATAGCAGACAATATTAAAGAGGTGATTCCTGAATTTTTAATGCTCCTTAAAGGAGTTATAGACTGCCCGGATTTACCGCTTAACGTTTCAAGGTCTGCACTGCAGAATGACGGCTTTGTAAAGAAAATATCGGATTATATCTCTAAAAAGGTGGCTGATAAGCTTACAGGTCTTTGCAATACCGACAGAGAAAAATATGAAAAATATTGGGACGACATAGCTCCGTTTATAAAATTCGGCTATCTTAAGGATGATAAATTCGGTGAAAAGGTTTTGCCTGCAATACTTTTTAAAGATATTAATTCAAAATATCTTACCCTTGAAGAGCTTGGTGTCAATGAAAAAAATGATAAAGACGGTACAGAAGCCAAAAATCAGGATAATCAAAAGGAATCTGCCGAAAATAAGGAAGGGGATGACAAAGAGCCTGCTAAAAAAGAGCTTAAAATATATTATGTGAATGATGTCAATACCCAGAGCCAGTATATCAACTTATTTAAGGAAGCGGGCAAGGATGCAGTAGTACTTCCTCACAATATTGATATGCCCTTTATAGCTCAGCTTGAAATGAAAAATGAGGGGCTGAAATTTTTAAGAATTGATTCAGATATAAGTGAAGATATGAGAGAAGCTCAGGCTGCCGATGAGGAAGCCAAAAAAGCCCAGGAGGTACTGAGCGAGACCTTTAAGAAAGCACTTGGCAATGATAAGATTAAGGTCGAGATAAGCCCGCTTAAGAATGAAAATGTAGCTTCAGTGCTGCTTGTATCTGAAGAAAGCCGGAGAATGCAGGAAATGATGAAGCAATATGGAATGCTTGGCATGGATCCCTCGATGTTTGCAAATGAAGATGAAACCTTGCTGCTTAATTCCAAACATGAGCTTGTAAAAAAGCTTCTTGAAAATCCTGAAGAAGCAAATACCGCTCTAATATGTGAGCAGCTCTATGACCTTGCAGGTCTTAGCCAGGGCAAGCTTTCGCCGGAAAGGATGACAAAGTTTATAGAAAGAAGTAATAAATTGCTTGGAATGCTTTAAAAATATTTTTTTATTAGTAACTTATAGAAAAATATTAATTAACTAAATAAAAATTAGCGATTTTTAATGAAGTGCCGTTTTTTAGTAAGACGGTACTTTTTTTTTACCTCCCAAATATTTTTAACATAAAGCTTAGTAATTCGTTACTGCATTCGCTGTTTTTTTCTTTATATGTTTTTTTTGTCGTACTTTCCTATACTGAATACCGCAAAACTATTGACAAATAAAGGAGTTTAATATATAAAGTGTATAAGACTTATGGGCCATATTTCATTGAAACATACAATATAGATAATAATTAAACAAAGTAGAGCTTTATACTGTAAAAACTTAGTTAAAAAAATAACTTAAAAAACACTTTGTTCTATCACGTCTAATTGAAGGAGGAATTTTTTGTTATGATGTTTGTGAAATTTCTTTTAGCACTGCTGCCTATAATCTGGCTGATCGTAGCTTTGAGCCGTCTTAAGATGCCAAGCCATACAGCATGTCTGTCCGCTTTGGCTATTACAGCAGTACTGGCATTGTCTTTTTGGAAATTATCGCCTGTAAATACTGCTGCTGCGGCACTTGAAGGCTCGTTAAATGCCCTCTGGCCTATATGCCTTGTTATCATGGCGGCACTTTTTACTTATAATCTTACACTTAAAACCGGAGCTATGGAGCAAATCAAGAAAATGTTGGCAGGCATCTCTGATGATAAAAGAGTGCTTATGCTGATAATCGGCTGGGGCTTCGGCAATTTTATGGAGGGTATGGCAGGTTTCGGTACTGCTGTGGCAATCCCGGCTTCAATGCTTGCAGGCATAGGAATTAACCCGATAAATGCGGTTGTTGCCTGTCTTGTAGTAAATTCTACACCGACTGCATTTGGCTCGGTGGGCGTACCTACCACAGTGCTTTCAACCGTGACAGACCTTGACCATATTCAAATGGCAGGCTATATAGCAATGATACAGTGCATCCTTACATTTATTTCACCGTTTATAATGGTTTATATAAGCGGCGGCGGCAAAAAGGCTTTTAAAGGAATGATTCCGATGCTGTTGGTAGCTTCACTCTCGTTTACAGTTCCATGGTTTTTTGTGGCTAAATACCTCGGACCTGAGCTGCCTGATATAATAGGCTCCATATGCTCAATCCTTTGCATGATTGCAGCCTCCAAGCTGTTTAAAATAGATTCAGATAAGGAGTATTTAATTGAAGTATCTGACGGTGCAGCTGACAAAAGGATTAATATCAGTACGGAAGAAGGTCTTAAGGCTTGGGCTCCTTTCATACTTATATTTGTCCTGCTTACCGCTACTTCAACTATATGTCCACCTATCAACAATCTGCTTAAGCCTATTAAGTCCTCTTTCCTGATTTATCCCGGCGAGGGAGGAAAACCGCTTGCATTTTCATGGGTAAATACTCCCGGAGTTATGATTTTCATTTCTGCTTTTATAGGAGGACTGATACAGGGAGCAAAGATTGCCGATATATTTGCAGTGCTTGGAGCTACCTTTAAGAAGTACTGGAAAACTATAGTTACTATCTGTGCAGTGCTTGCAATAGCAAAAATAATGACTTACAGCGGCATGATAAAAGACATAGCAGAGATGCTGGTTACCTCTACAGGTCCTGTATATCCGTTTATGGCACCGCTTATAGGAGTTTTAGGGGCATTTATCACAGGCTCGGGTACTTCAACCTGTGTACTCTTTGGAGAGCTTCAAAAGGAAACTGCTCTTCAGCTCGGGCTGAATGTTTACTGGATTACCGCTGCCAATGTTTTTGGTGCAGGTATAGGCAAAATGGTCTGTCCGCAGGGTATAGCAATAGGAACCGGAGCTATCAATGCAGTAGGCTCTGAAAGTAAGGTTTTAGGAGCTGTATTCAGATACTTTGTATTTTATGCACTGCTTGCCGGGGTTATATGTCTTGCAGGAGCATTTGTATTCAAAGCATAAAATTATTTTGAAATATAAGGCGGGATATTATGTATTCTAGGAATGGCTTTTATAAAATATTGTGACTGCATGATAATACCTGCCTATATTATAATAAGATTATATACATGGAAAGAGAGGTTTTTGAGCGATGTACAATAAACTGAATGAAGAAATTGTCGAAAAGATCAAAAATGTTTGTGCTAAGGTTTATACCGGTGAAGATATAAATCTTGACTATGCAAAAGATGAGATGCCGATTTACGGCACAAGGCTGCCGGAACTCGCTGCAATTCCCACTTCTACAGAAGAAGTTGCTGCTATTGTGAAAATTTGCTATGAAAACAACATTCCTGTTACTCCAAGAGGAGCAGGAACCGGTCTTGTAGGCGGTGCAGTGCCGCTTTATGGCGGAGTTTTAATTGATCTTACAAAGATGAACAAGATTAAATCCTATGACCTTGAGAACTTTGTTGTTGAGATTGAAGCGGGAGTATTGCTTAATGATCTTGCAGAAGACTGTCTTTCGAAGGGAATGCTTTTCCCTCCAGATCCGGGTGAAAAGTTCGCCTGCGTAGGCGGCAATGTGGCAACAAATGCCGGCGGTATGAGAGCAGTTAAGTATGGAACTACACGTGATTATGTAAGAGCCATGACGGTGGTACTGCCTACAGGAGAGATTACAAGGTTCGGTGCTACAGTTTCAAAGACATCATCAGGCTATTCACTGCTTAATCTTATGATAGGCTCAGAGGGAACACTTGGCATTATAACAGAGCTTACTATGAAAATTATTCCTAAGCCGAAAAATGTGGTTTCATTGATAGTGCCTTTTGAAGATCTTAGAACGGCACTTACTACAGTGCCTAAGTTTAAGCTTTCGCATATGAATCCTCAGGCTATTGAGTTTATGGAAAGAGAAATTGTACTTTCTTCAGAAAGATATGTGGGCAAGGAAGTATTCCCTAAGAGCTTAAACGGTCAGGATATAGGTGCTTATCTCCTTCTTACCTTTGATGCAAATACTCCTGATGAGTTGGATGCCATGGTTGAGCAGGCAGGTGAGCTGGTGCTTGAAGCGGGAGCTATGGATGTGCTCGTAGCAGATACACCTGCAAAGCTTAAGGATGCTTGGGCTGCACGCTCATCTTTCTTGGAAGCGATTATGGAAGAGACAAAGCTTCTTGACGAGTGTGACGTGGTACTTCCTGTAAATAAGATTGCCGATTACCTCGAATTTGTAAATAAGACAGGTGAGGAATGCGGACTTGTAATTAAGTCATTCGGACATGCTGGAGATGGCAATCTTCATATTTATCAGTGCTCCAATGACCTTGAAGAAGAGGAATTTAAAAAGAGAGTTGACGCTTTCTTTGAGAAGATTTATAAAGAGGCTATTGACTGCGGCGGACTGGTTTCGGGTGAGCACGGAATAGGCTCAGGAAAGATTAAATATCTTGCAGAGTCCATAGGTGAGGTTAATATGAGCCTTATGGAGGGCATTAAAAAGGTATTTGACCCCAAGATGATATTAAATCCAGGCAAAGTATGCCATCGCTTATAATTTGAGGAGGACAGAAAGTTGAATATTTGTGTTTGCATTAAACAGGTACCGGATACCAATGAAATAAAGATAGACCCGGTTACACATAATCTGGTACGTGCCGGAGTTCCAAGTATTGTAAACCCGTTTGACACCTATGCACTTGAAGTTGGTGTAAGGCTTGTTGAAAAGTTGGGAGGAAAGGTTATAGTTCTTTCAATGGGACCGAAGCAGGCTGAAGAGGCTATAAAGACCTGCCTTGCAGTTGGTGCCGATGAAGGCTATCTGATTTCAGGAAGAAGCTTCGGAGGCTCGGATACGCTGGCAACTGGCTATATCATTTCAGAGGCTATAAAGCTTGTTGAAGAAAAGGAAAATCTTAAGTTTGACCTTATACTTTGCGGAAAACAGGCTATTGACGGAGATACCTCACAGGTAGGACCGCAGGTTGCCGAGTGTCTTGATATACCGCAGGTAACCTATGCGCTTGATGTTTTAGAGGAAAACGGTGAGATCCATGTTAAGAGAGAGGGAGAAAACGGCTATGATATGATTGGTGTTAATCTTCCTGCCCTCGTTACAGTGGTAAGACTTCCCTACGAGCCGAGATATCCTACCTTAAAGAGCAAGCTTGCTGCAAAGAAAAAGGAAATTAAGGTGCTTTCAGAAGAAGATTTGTCTATGCTTGATTATTCAAGATGTGGAATCAAAGGTTCTCCTACAAAGGTTAAAAAGACTTATACTCCTGTGAATACTAAGGACGGAGTTATACTCAAAGGACTTGAAGCTGAAGAATCGGCAGATAAACTTGCAGAGATTATGCATGAAGCAAAATTAGTGTAGGAGGGAAGGACTAGAAATGGCGAATCTTAGTGATTACAAAAATATTTGGGTTTTTATCGAATCTGAGCATGGTAAGGTAAAAAATGTAGGCTATGAGCTTTTAAACGTAGCAAGGAAGCTTGCTGATGAAAAAAAATGTGCTCTCGTTGCAGTGGCACTTGGAAAAAATGTTGAAAAGGCTGCAAAGGATGCAATTTGCTATGGAGCTGATTCGGCTATCGTAATTGACGGCGATGAATATGAAGAGTTTTCAACCGATGCTTATGCGGCTGCTCTTACAGAGCTGGTTGAAAAATATAAGCCGGAAGCATTTATGATAGGTGCAACACATAACGGACGTGATGTAGGTCCGAGAGTTGCCTGCAGACTTCAGACAGGACTTACTGCTGATTGTACCGACATTTCAATTGATGAGGATACCGGAGTTATAGTTTGGACCAGACCTACCTTCGGAGGCAACCTGATGGCAAATATTATGTGCCCGGATAATCGTCCTCAGATGGGTACAGTTCGTCCCGGTGTATTTAAAAAGAATCCTTATGACGAGAGTCGTACCGGTGAGATTATAAAAGAGGATATCCACTTTGCAAAGGATAAAATCCGTACCCGCCTTATAGAGCGTGTTGAAGAAATTGCCGGAGGAGTTGCACTGGATGAGGCTGAGATTATAGTCTCAGGCGGTCGCGGTGTAGGCTCGGCGGAAAACTTTGTTATAATTGAAGAGCTTGCAAAGGTGCTCGGCGGAGTAGTCGGTTGCAGCCGTGCCGTAGTTGATGCAGGCTGGATGAGCCAGGCTCATCAGGTAGGACAGTCAGGCAAAACTGTAGCTCCAAAGCTTTATTTTGCAATCGGTATCTCAGGTGCTATACAGCATCTTGCAGGAATCAGTGCTTCTGATACGGTTATAGCTATTAATAAGGACCCTGATGCTCCTATATTCAGTGTTGCTGACTATGGAATAGTGGGAAATCTTAATGAAATAGTTCCTGCACTTACAAGGGCATTTGCTGACAAAAAGAACAGCTAAGCAAAACAGGAAGTGTAAAATAAGCTGCAAATAAAAAAGTACCGGTTTCGGCATCTGCCGAAACCGGTGCTTTTCTAAAGAGAGGAACAAGCAGATGTATTTTGAAAAATTATGTGATTATTTATCTGAATTATCAGAAGTAGAAGCGATGGCACTGGGCGGTTCACGTGCAGGTCTCAGGTATGACGAAAAATCGGATTACGACCTTTATCTTTACTGTAGCGCTACACCCTCAGAGGAAAAACGAGAGCAAATCTTGCAGAAATGCTGTTCTTATATAGAATTAGGCAATCATTTCTGGGAGTTGGAGGACGACTGTACCTTAAAGGATGGAGTGGATATTGATATTTTATATCGCAATCTGGATTCTTTTGTAGATGAGGTTTCTTCAGTGGTCGATAAGCATATTGCGCATAACGGCTATACAACCTGTATGTGGCATAATTTAATCCAAAGCAAAATACTATTTGACAGAAACGGGAGGCTTCAAAAATTAAAGGAAAAATATACGATTCCTTATCCCTTAAAATTAAGGGAAAATATTATTTCAAATAATTTAAGACTGCTTACGGGGAATCTACCCTCTTATGATAAGCAGATTATAAAGGCGGTAAAAAGAAATGATTTAATCAGTGTGAATCACAGAACGGCAGCTTATATGGAGTCGTATTTTGACATAATTTTTGCGATGAATGAGCTGACCCATCCGGGTGAAAAACGCATGCTGCAAGTTGCCTTGGAAAAAGCAGCGAAGCTTCCTGAGGCTTTTGAAAAAAATATTTTTACTTTATATCAGGATATTTTCAGTGATACGGATAGAGTTGAAAATGATATTTTTCTTATTACCGGAAAACTTAAAGACTGTCTGAATACCCTGCAATATAAAACTGACTTTTGAGAACAAAAGCCAAAAAGCCCTCACACCGCCTCTGCTGATTTACAGCTTCATGGGCAGTGAAGGGCTTTACTGTTAAAGGAATTATATTGAAAAGCCTTCAAAGAATCAAGCTGAAGGATTAATGATTTTACTTATTGACTTTATTTTAATCAACGCCTATAATGTTATCTGGTTTTCAAAACTACATGCAGGAAAAGCTAAGTTAACCGGAAAGTTTTGACTTCTATAAGTCATAGCGGTTCACTTTCTTCTGCACAAAAGAAAGGCTTTAATTTATGAAATACAGACTTATAGGTGACAGCTGCTCGGACCTTGATGCAGGCAGGAAAGCAGACCCTCATTATACTATAGTTCCTCTTTCGCTTCAGATAGGAAATTACCAGATATTAGACGATGCTTCATTTAATCAGAAGGATTTTTTAAATAGAGTAAAAAAGTCAAATACCTCTTCAAAAACCGCTTGTCCCTCACCACAGAATTTTAAAAATGCTTATGAATGTGAGGAAGATAATATATTTGTTATAACTCTTTCAGAGCATTTAAGCGGGACCTATCAGAGTGCTGTAATTGGCAGGCAGCTTTTTGAAGAAGAGCATGGAAGCGGTATAAAAAATATATTTGTGTTAAGTTCACATGGAGCTTCCGCCACTCAGCTCAGGATATTTATAGAGCTGGAGAGGCTTATAAATCAAGGCTTTGATTTTAATAAAATCTGTGATGAAATAACTAAATTCAGAGACAGAGCTAAAACCTATTTTGTACTTGAAGACCTGGAAACCCTCAGAAAAAATGGCAGACTTTCAGGGCTGTCAGCATTTTTTGCTACCAGACTTAATATTAAGCCTGTCATGGGAGCTGAAGGCGGGCGGATAATCAAGCTGGACCAGGCAAGGGGAATAAATAAAGCCCTCGCAAAGCTGGTGGAAATAGCCCAAAAGGATGCCAAGCTGCTTCCGGGTGAAAAGACGGTGGTGATAACTCATGTAAATAATCCTGAAAGGAGCGAATATGTAGCCGAGCTTTTCAGGAATACCAGACAGTTTAAGGATATTGTGATAAGTGAGGCTGCCGGAGTAGCAACTGTATATGCCTGTGATGGAGGAATAGTGGTAGGACTTGGATAAAATTATTATATAAAATCTTTGCTGCTTTAAGGCGGCAGGGATTTTTTTATTGCTTTGTTATGGTAATAATTCTGCTTTAAAGCGAAGCATCAAAATAGATTTGAAAAAATGTGATTGCAATTTTACCGGCTTTATAGACAATAGGTAGTTCACGAATAACGCTTTTTATATTATGATTAAAGCCGGATAAACATGACAGACAATATAATATGGAAAGGCGGTGCATACTCTTATGCCAAGAGTCAATTATAGACATAATATTTTGAATATTACTTCAATAGATGATTTTTTGCAGGTAAAGGGGGGCTGTAATAATGATATAAGAGATGTATATTTTATAAGAGCTGTGGGCGAAACTAAAGCTATCCAAAAGACGATTGACGAGATGGATAAGCAAATGGAGATTGAAATGTCGAATAATAGAGTTAAATACGTTCGGATAAGCAGCCTGCCGAAGATTAATAAGATAGAGGACTCCAATTATTATACAGAGCTTTACGAAAAATGGGAGCCGGGCTATATGGGAGGCTTTAGAAATATTGTATTAAATGTTGAACTAAAAAACGCGATCTCCTACGCCTTAGGTACAGTATGTGACAAATATAAGTCATTTGGAAAAGTCGTCAGCTCTTCAATTATTAAGAATTTTGCAGTTAAAACGTTTTACCAGATTGATATGCTTATGTCAGAGGTATTAAAGGATTGGAATGAAAAAAGCTTAATAAAAGTTATTGCCGATAACGTTGTAAAAGAACGGGAATATTTATTTTATTTATTTTTGACCTTTATTGGCTGTGATGTGCTTCTAATACAAAACAGAGAAGATACAGAAGCAGTAAATGAGCTGCTTAAGTATTCTCAAAAATTACTGCTTGGGGCTTATGGCACTGCAGTGATTAAACCGTATATAAGTTCTGCATCAAAGGCAAGTGCTGAAAAAGAAAGCCTTGGTACAAATACGGTAATTGGTGAATCCGAAAATAAAAAGGCGGTAAAGGTAGTGATTCCTCCAAGACCTGCCGGAAAAAAACAAGGCTCGGCTGTAAGACCTCCTGATGTAAACCGGCAGCAGCGGGGAGTTACAAAAAGTCCCTTCAATATGAATAACAATATAAGAGAAGAAAAAAGCTTTGAAGAGCTTGCAAAGCTGGCTTCCTCCGTAGTATTGATTGCGATACATGATGCTGAAGGTGAGGTAATAGGTACTGGCTCAGGAATTATGATTGGAAAAGGAGGCTTTATATTGACCAATAATCATGTCGCTTCAGGTGGAAGATTTTATTCAGTAAGAATAGAGGATGATGAGAAGGTATATTCTACTGATGAGCTTATAAAATATAATCAACTGACTGATTTGGCAGTAATAAGAATAAACAGAGTGCTAAACCCCATTCCCCTATACAGTGGTGAAAAAGAGCTCGTCAGAGGGCAGAAGGTGGTTGCGATAGGAAGCCCGCTGGGACTTTTTAATTCAGTTTCAGACGGAATTATCTCAGGCTTTAGAAATATCAATAAGGTTGACATGATACAATTTACCGCCCCGATATCTCATGGAAGCTCAGGCGGTGCGGTACTTAACATGTATGGCGAGGTAATAGGTATAAGCACGGCGGGAATTGACAGCGGACAAAACATTAATTTGGCAATCGGGTATGAGAACATCAGGCAGTTTACTAATGGATTTAGAGGGGTTTAGGGAATTCGTAATATTAAGTTTGATTTTGAAGTTATCTATTGTATAATATACTCTGATATAGAAATATCTAAGCTTTATATTTCAAATTGATATTTTATGGAGGAAACAATATGCTTAAATTACCTGAAAATTTTGAAACATTTAATGAAGCCCGTCAGTCGGGATTTATGAAAATGAAAAAATTAAAAGAGAACGGGGGGAGAGTTATAGGTATATACTGCTCATTTGTACCTTTAGAACTGATTATGGCTGCAAAAGCCGCTCCGGTATCACTGTGTGCTACAAGCGAGGAGCCTATTAATGCAGCCGAGGCTCATCTTCCCAGAAACCTCTGCCCGCTTATAAAAGCAAGCTATGGCTTTGCACTTACCGATACCTGCCCATATTTTTATTTTTCTGATTTAATCGTGGGAGAAACCACCTGTGATGGAAAAAGAAAGATGTTTGAGCTTATGAATGAGCTTAAGGAAACCTATGTAATGAAGCTGCCTAATCACAGAGATGAAATAGCACTTACTTCATGGGAGCACGAGATGGTAAGGTTTAAGGAAAAGCTGGAAAGTTTTTATAATATAACTATAACAGAAGACGAAATTAAAAAAAATATAGAATTAAAAAATATAGAAAGAGAGTCCGTGCTTAAATTTCTTGAGCTTGGAAAGCTGGACCCTTCTCCTATAAGCGGCTATGAGCTTGGAACCAAGCTGGATTCACTTAGCTTTATGCCGGATATAAATGAGCGCATAGCACAGATAGAAGCGAGAACTGAAGAGGTATTAAGTGACTGGGAAGAAAATTATAAGGGAAAGCCCTCAAAAAGACCCAGAATTTTAGTGACGGGCTGCCCTAATGGAGGAGTAAGGGATAAGACTGTAAAAGCCCTTGAAGAACTTGGCGCAGATGTAGTTGCCTTTGATGCCTGCAATGCTACGAGAGAAAAAATAGAAAAGGTAGACCCGAATTTGCCGCCTTATGAAGCGCTTGCAAAGAAATATCTCAATATAAACTGCTCAATTATGAGCCCAAATACTGCAAGACTTGACTATATAAGAGAAATGATAGATGAATATCATGTTGACGGAGTGTTGGAGATTATATTGCAGGCGTGTCATACCTTTGCGATTGAGTCGCATTATGTTAAAAAAGCTGTAACAGATAAGGGAAAATCCTATATAATGATAGAAACGGATTACTCAAAGGCTGATATAGGACAGATAAACACAAGGCTTGAGGCCTTTCTTGAAACCATTGATAAATAATAAAAGGGATAGTTTATGGATTATGATTATTTTGCAGGAGTGGATATAGGTTCTACTGCCTCCAAGGTGGCAGTGCTTGACAGTGAAAAGCTTCTTGAATGCTTTAATCTGCCTACAGGCTGGAACAGCAAAGAAACCGCCAAGGTTATTTATACTATGCTGGAGCAAAAGGGCTATGCCGAAAATATGAGATGTGTTGCTACAGGCTATGGAAGAATTTGTGTCGATTATGCTGATAAGGTTGTTACTGAAATTACCTGTCATGGAAAGGGGGCTTATGCACTTTTCGGTGCTGACTGTACAGTGATTGATGTGGGCGGTCAGGATACCAAGATAATAAGCCTTGAGGGAGCTCAGGTAAGAGATTTTTTGATGAATGATAAATGTGCCGCCGGTACCGGCAAGTTTATAGAGATTATGGCAAATCGTCTGGGAGCTACTTTTGATGAGCTTTACGGTATGGCAAAAGCCGGGAAGCCGCTTTCTATAAGCTCCATGTGTACCGTTTTTGCTGAATCTGAGGTCATAAGCCATATAGGCGCAGGAGAAAAAAGAGAAGATATAGCTGCCGGAGTTATCAATTCAGTCGCTGAAAGAGTATCAAATTTATGCAAAAGACATGGGTTTGCGGATAGAGTGTTTTTAACCGGAGGGCTTTGCCAAATGCCGTATTTTGTAGAGATATTATCTCGAAAATTGGGGAAGGATATAAAAACGCATGTGCTTGGCAGATATGCGGGTGCAGTAGGGGCGGCACTGTCTGCCGCCTCTAAAAAAGAAATTATAGTGCCGGAAGGTCTGATTAATAGTATGTGGACAGAAACCGGAGCATAAAAAATAGTAAAAAATACAGCAGGAAAAGTTTTTTATTAGGCTTGATTTATACAGATGGCTGATGTATAGTAGTATGCAAAGCAGCTGTTTATACTATTTTAATTAGAATAATAAGTTCTGCTTCAAGTGTATCTTACACCAAACAAAATACTTGTCAGCAAAGGAGAGTAAGAATATGGAAATAAAAGAAAGAATAGAAAAGCTTCGCAAACTTATGGCTGAGAGAAAGATAGATATGTATATAGTTCCGACAGCCGATTTTCATCAGACAGAGTACGTAGGAGAGCATTTTAAAGCCAGAAAATTTATAACCGGCTTTTCAGGCTCACAGGGAACAGCGATTATAACAAAAGATGATGCAAGACTCTGGACCGATGGAAGATATTTCCTTCAGGCTTCACAGCAGCTTGAAGGTACAGGCGTTTCACTTATGAAAATGGGAAATCCCGGGGTACCTACTATTAATGAATATATTAGTGAAGCACTTCCCAAAAATGCAGTGCTTGGATTTGACGGCAGGGTTGTTTCCATGTCAGATGGCGTGGGCTATGCAAAAATAGTTGAGGAAAAACAGGGAAGAGTCTGTTATGACTGCGATTTAATTGATGAAATCTGGACTGACAGACCTCCTCTTTCAAAAGAGCCTGCTTTTTATCTTGATATAAAATATGCCGGAGAAACTACTGAAAGCAAACTTAAAAGAGTTCGTGAAGAAATGCAGAAAGTAGGTGCCGACAAACATGTTCTTACTACTCTTGATGATATTTGCTGGATACTTAATATACGTGGCAATGATATTGAATTCTTCCCGCTGCTTCTTTCTTATGCTGTAATTACTATGGATAAGGTTGAGCTCTATATTGATGAAAGCAAGCTTAATGATGAAATTAAAGCTGCTCTCGCTAAGGATAATGTAGTGTTGCATCCTTATAATGATATTTATGAAGATATAAAGAAATTAAATGATAATGATGTAGTGCTTCTTGATTCAGGAAGACTTAACTATGCACTTTACAACAATATTCCTGAGAAGGTTAAAAAGGTTGACGAGAGAAATCCTGAGATTTTACTTAAGTCAGTTAAAAATGAGGTTGAAATCGAAAATATTCGCAAGGCGCAGATTAAAGATGGTGTCGCACATATTAGATTTATGAAGTGGATTAAAGAGAATGTAGGCAAGATTAAAATTACTGAGCTTTCAGCTTCAGAAAAGCTTGACGAATTCCGTGCTCAGATGGGCAATTTTATACGTCCGAGCTTCGAGCCTATAGTTGCCTTTGCAGAGCATGGAGCTATAATTCACTACAGTGCTACCGAAGAAACCAATGTGGAGCTTAAGCCCGGGTATCTTTTCCTTACAGATACAGGGGCAGGCTTTTATGAGGGCTCAACGGATATTACAAGAACCTATGCACTTGGCGAAGTTCCTGCAATTATGAAAGAGCATTTTACCCTCGTGCTGATTGCCAATTTAAGACTTGGAGTGGCAAGATTCAAGTATGGTGCAAACAGTACAAATGTAGATATAATTACAAGAACACCTTTCTGGGCCAGAGATTTAGACTATAATCATGGTACCGGACATGGAGTAGGCTACCTGCTCAACATACATGAAGGACCTTCAGGCGTAAGATGGAGAAACAGCCCCAACGACAACCAGCCTTTTGAAGCAGGCATGGTAATTACTGATGAGCCGGGAATTTATATTGACGGTTCACATGGAATCCGCCTTGAAAATGAGCTGCTTGTAGTAAACGGCACAAAGAATGAATATGGTCAGTTTATGCATTTTGAGCCTATTACCTTTGTTCCTATGGACCTTGATGCAGTTGACAAGAGTGTAATGACTGCGGAAGATATAAAGCTTTTGAATGATTATCATAAGCAGGTTTATGATAAGACTGCCGAATTCCTCAATGATGAAGAGAAGGAATGGCTTAAGAAATATACAAGAGCAATCTAAGACTTATTTCCAGGCTGAATTGATTTAGCCTGGAAAAAGGTTAAGAAAAATACTTTATAAAGTGTTTTTCTTAACCTTTTCTTAACCTTTACTATGATAGTATATACGTGTAAGCGTTGTAGCCGGTTCTGCCGGAACATGAACGCTGTTAATGAAAGTTTGCAGCATTTTTTTAACCATGCTGTAGTATTAAAAACAGGCTTTGTCGCACCTTTTTTTGATGCCCCGTATACATTCAGGAGAGTTTTGGCTGTTTTTGTAATCGGAAAACTTTCATATCAGAGATTCTGCATTCAGGTAAAAATGACCCTCCCAGTTCCATGATACCGGAATGCAGAAGCTCTATTAAGCAAATTATACCAGATAATAAAATAAGTAAAATAAATATACTGATTACTTCTTGCATTTAATTAAGTTTAATGTTATCATTATACCTGTATCAGATTATTATTAAGTGGACCGAGCACGGTCCACTTTTTCTATGGTTTAACATATTTATTATTTAACCGGGCTTTGCTGAAAGAAAGGAAGTAAATGGGGAAAACTGAGCTATACATAAAAAAAACTGAGGAATTTCTTGAGAGTATCAGTGAAAAAATGAATTTTGAGGTGGTAAATGTTGAATTTGTAAAAGAAGGCTCTGAACATTATCTCAGAGTATACTGCGATATGGATAAAGAGGGAGGCATAAGCATTAACGACTGCGTAAACATAAGTCACGCTTTGAATGATTGGCTTGACAGAGAGGACTTTATACAGGAAAGCTATATACTTGAGGTTAGCTCTCCGGGACTTGGAAGACAGCTTAAAAAGGATAAGGATTTTAAAAGAGAAAATAATAAAGAGGTAGAGATAAAGCTTTATACCTCACTGAAAGGTGAAAAGGAATTTACAGGAATACTAAGGGGCTTTGACAAAGAAAATATTTATATTGAAAAGGAACCCGGCAAGAGCCGAAAGTTGAATAAACACAATAAAAAAAGAGCAAATACAGCCGAAGCAGCGGCTGCAAGCAGAGAGGAATTAGCTGGAGAAAATACGGGCAATCTGCTGACAGTAAGGCGTGCAGATATCGCACTGGTAAGACTGAAAACAGATTTTTAAAGGATTGGATAAGACATCAGATTAATCAGGAGGACAAGGGAAAATGAATAAAGAACTTTTAGAAGCACTGGATGTACTTGAAAAGGAAAAAAATATAAGCAAGGAGGTATTAATTGAGGCAATAGAAAATTCACTTTTATCTGCCTGCAAAAATAATTATGGCACTTCAGACAATGTAAAGGTAATTATAGACCCTCAAACCTGTGATTATCAAGTTCTTCAGGAAAAGGAAGTGGTTGAAGAATACGAGAGCAATACAAATGAGGAAAAGGCTCTTAAGATAAGCCTTGAAGAAGCGAGGGAGATTGATGCCGATTACAGTATAGGAGATAAGGTCCTGATACCTTTGAAGTCAAAAAATTTTGGACGTATAGCAACACTGGTGGCAAAAAATGTCATACTTCAAAAAATCAGAGAAGAAGAACGTAAAGCTATTTATAATGAATATTTTAAAAAGGAAAAAGATATTGTTACAGGAACAGTTCAAAGATATATTGGAAATAATATCTCAATTAACCTTGGAAGATGTGATGCAATGCTGCTGGAAAAAGAGCAGGTAAAGAGTGAGCATCTTGAACCTACGGACAGAATAAAGGTGTATATACTTGAGGTTAAGGAGCCTGTAAAGGGTCCGAATAAGGGACCGAGAATTACGGTGTCAAGGACTCATCCGGACCTTGTAAAAAGACTTTTTGAGACTGAAGTAGCAGAGATTAAAGAGGGTACGGTGGAAATAATGTCTATAGCAAGAGAACCCGGCTCAAGAACCAAAATGGCAGTTATTAGCCATAACGAGGCGGTAGATGCGGTAGGTGCCTGTGTAGGAATAAACAGCTCAAGAGTAAATGCAGTTGTTGCCGAGCTTAAGGGTGAAAAGATAGACATAATAAACTGGACTGAAAATGCGGCAGCACTTATAGAAAATGCCCTGAATCCTGCAAAGGTGATTTGTGTGGTGGCGGATGAGTCAAAAAAAGAGGCACAGGTCATAGTACCCGATTATCAGCTTTCACTTGCTATAGGCAAAGAGGGTCAAAATGCCAGACTCGCTGCCAGACTTACAGGCTATAAAATAGATATAAAGGATGAAACCAGTGCAATCAAAAGTGGATTATTTGACCAAATTGGTATAGACTATATGCCTGAAGGAGAATCTGACAGAGAGCAGGTACCCTTTAATGATATTGAAAGCTATGATATAAGCTCAGAAATTACTGATATTAAAGATAAGGAGCTTTCAGAGGAAGCAGCAAAAGACTTTTATACGACTTCTGAAATATCTGAGAGTTGTATTAAAAATAACGAAGACACGGATAATTAGGAGGAGCTTTTTTGAAAAGTATTCAAAAGAAGCAGCCGCAAAGACTGTGTATAGGCTGTGGAATTCAAAAGACTAAAAAAGAAATGCTCAGAATTGTAAAGACTGAGGGTACACAAATAAGCATTGATGAAACTGGTAAGAAAAACGGCCGGGGAGCGTATATCTGCAAAGATGTGGACTGCATGAGGAAGCTACAGAAAAATAGGGGGCTTGATAAATCATTTAAAATGAGCATTTCAAAAGATGTTTATGAAAAGCTTATTTCTGAGATGGAGGCTTTATATGGACAAAGCACTTAGACTGTTAGGGCTGGCAACACGTGCGGGAAAGGTGGTAAGTGGCGGTTTCTTAACAGAAAAGCTTGTAAAGTCGGGTCAAGCAAGGCTGGTAATTGTTGCAGAAGATGCTTCCGAAAATACTAAAAAACTGTTCCGTGATAAATGTCGGTTTTACGAGGCTCCGCTAAAGCTGTATTCGTCTATAAATCAGCTTGGAAGGGCTATAGGAAAGGGTCCAAGGTCATCGGTAGGGATAAGTGATAAAAATTTTGCAGTAAATATAAAAAAATTAATTGAAGAAGAGGAGGTATAATATATTGAGAATCCGGGAACTTGCTAAAGAGCTTAATATACAAAACAAAGAGATTCTTGAAATTCTTGAAAAACAGGGAATTACAGGAAAAACTCCTGCCTCAAATATAAGTGATGAGGAGGAAGGTACTATAAGAAGCAGCTATAGAGCTGCTGAAAAGCAAAGTAATACAAAAAAAGATGAAGCTGCAGCTGCTGGAACCGATAATAAAGAGGCTGAACCGGTCTCAGCTGCTCCAAAAAGCAAAATAATGGCAGTTTTTCGTCCTCAGAATGCTAAAAATGCAATGGGGCTGTATCCGAAAAATTCCGAGAAAAAGATTTTAAATAAAAATCAAAATACTGCCCCGGAGAATGAAGAAAAAAAATCGGAAACTTCACAGAAAATTGAGGAAAATTCAGTATTGGCAACTTCATCGGGGAATATGAATAATCAAAATACGGCGGGGAAAAAGACGGTAAGAGCAGAAGAAAAATATAAAAATAAAAAGGAAAATAAAAAGAAACACCCCGGGGCTTCAAAACGGGAAGCTGACTATAAAAAAACCATAACTTCAAATCTAGGTGAGATGTTAAATAAATTAGGCGGGGAAAATTTAAAAAGTATTATAGCAGCTGATAAGTCGGAAAAAGAGGCGGTTGCAAAAAGGGCAGCTGCAAAAAGTATTCAAAATAATGACGGCCAGGCAAAAAAAACCATAATTGCAGAAAATATTTCTGAAAATAAAAAAGCTCTAAATAAAGGAATGTTAAATGCAGCTGAAGCTAAAACAGATAATTCCAAGCAGGATATTTCTTTAAAAGAAACAAATTTAAATACAGACAATATAGATAATGAAAAAGAGGCAGCGAAAGTATCAGTGGAAAAGAAACAGTTAGAATCAGTTAAGAAGAGTGAAAAAAATAATTTTGAAAAGAATAACCTTGAAAAAAACAGGCAGGAAAAAATCACCTCTCAAAATCATAATCAGCCTAAAAATCAGGTCAGACCAAGGTCAGATTCAATAAGTGCGGCAAATGATTTAAAGCCTGCTTTAAAAGATGCGAAGCCGCTGGACAATAGAAGCAGGAACCAGCAGGCAAGAGATGGAAAAGGCAGAGAAATGTCGCAAGAAATGCGTGATAATCAGGCAAACAAGAGGAACAGAGAAAATCGTGAACAAAGAGATAATAAAAATAGAAATCAGCAGTTCCAGAAAAATACCGACAACAGGAGCAGCAGAGGTGACAACAGGACTGAGGGCAGGACTAACAGCCGGACATCATTAAGGACTGAAAATAAAAGCTTCAGCAGAAATCCTTTAAAGGATAACAGGGGTGAAGTAAAATCCGAGACTAAGAGCGAATTTAGAAATGATTCAAGAAGCCGCAGCTTTGGAGAGAGAAAGCCAGGAGGTCAAGGCTATTTCAGAGATAATTCTCAGGGATTGAGAAATAAAAGGAATGACTTTGCCGATAAGGATAAAGACAAGGATGAGAGAAGCTCAGATTCAAGGTCAAGACAAAGCAGGCAAAGAAGTCAGGGAGCTGATAAAAAGACCGCTATGGACGGAGTTTTAGCTAAAAAGCCTTCTTCTAACAGAACAAATAAAAATAATTTTAAAAATAATAATAAGCTGGATAAAAAGCATCGTACCGAAGACGGACCTTCAAAGGGAAAAATCAGCAAACATCCTTTTATAATGCCGGTTAAGGCAAAGGCTGAAGTGGTTGAGGAAGATATAAAAGAAATTATTATTCCTGAGCTGCTCACTATAAAAGACCTTGCTGCAAAGCTTAGGCTTCAGCCCTCAACTATAGTAAAAAAACTGTTTCTCAAAGGCAAGCTGGTGACAATAAACAGTGAAATAAGCTTTGAGCAGGCAGAAGAAATAGCGCTCGAATATGATGTAATCTGCACGCTTGAAGAAAAGGTTGATGTGATTGAGGAGCTTTTAAAAGAGGATGAGGAGGATGAAAAACTTCAGGCTTCAAGACCTCCGGTGGTTTGTGTAATGGGACATGTAGACCATGGAAAAACTTCCCTGCTTGATGCAATCAGAAAAACTAATGTAAGCAGCCAGGAAGCCGGAGGAATCACACAGCACATCGGTGCCTATATGGTCAGCATTAACGGACAGCCTATAACCTTTTTGGATACTCCGGGTCATGAGGCATTTACCGCAATGCGTATGAGAGGAGCATTATCAACGGATATTGCCATACTTGTAGTTGCCGCGGATGATGGGGTTATGCCACAGACTGTAGAAGCTATAAGCCATGCCAAGGCGGCAGGCGTAGAAATAATAGTTGCGGTAAACAAGATAGATAAGGAAAGCGCAAATATTGACAGAGTGAAACAGGAGCTTTCAGAGTATGAGCTTATACCTGAGGACTGGGGAGGCTCAACTATCTTCTGCCCTGTATCCGCACATACAAAAGAGGGAATTGAAAATCTTTTGGAGATGATAATCCTTACGGCGGAGGTTAAGGAGCTTAAGGCTAATCCAAACCGTAAGGCGAGAGGGCTTGTGATAGAGGCGGAGCTTGACAAGGGTAAGGGACCTGTGGCGACCGTGCTGGTACAAAAAGGTACGCTGCATGTCGGAGATTTTATAGCTGCAGGCGCCTGCTCAGGCAAGGTGCGTGCTATGATAAATGATAAAGGGCATAGAGTTAAGGTTGCGCTGCCTTCAACTCCGGTAGAGATACTTGGTCTTGATAATGTGCCTAATGCAGGCGAGGTATTTGTGGCAACTGAAAATGATAAAGAAGCCAAGGCATTTGCGGCAACCTTTATCTCTGAAAGCAAGAACAAGCTTATTGAAGAAACTAAGGCTAAACTCAGTCTTGATGCCCTTTTCAGTCAGATAAAAGCGGGAAATGTCAAAGAGCTGCCTATAATTGTAAAGGCTGATGTGCAGGGCTCTGTGGAGGCTGTGAAGCAATCTCTTACAAAATTGTCAAATGAAGAGGTTGCAGTTAAGGTAATACATGGAGGAGTAGGAGCAGTCAATGAATCAGATGTTGCACTTGCTGCGGCAAGCAATGCAATTATAATAGGTTTTAATGTAAGACCTGACAGCACGGCAAAGGCGAGTGCGGAGCATGAAAATGTAGATTTAAGACTTTATAAGGTTATCTATAAGGCTATAGAAGATGTTGAAGCAGCTATGAAGGGTATGCTGGAGCCTGTCTATGAGGAAAGAGTAATAGGTCATGCTGAGATAAGACAGCTGTTTAAGGCGTCGGGAGTAGGAACTATAGCTGGTGCCTATGTACTTGACGGCAAGTTTCAAAGAGGCTGCAAGGCAAGGATTAGCAGAGAGGGCGAAGTAGTATTTGACGGAAATCTTGCTTCATTAAAAAGGTTTAAGGATGATGTCAAGGAGGTTGCCGCAGGGTATGAGTGTGGACTTGTTTTTGAAAAATTCAATGATATTAAGGAGCTTGACCAGGTTGAAGCTTATATAATGGCTGAAGTTTCAAGAGCATAATAAACAGGAGATATTATTATGAACAGAAGGACTATTAAAAATACAAGGATAAATTCCGAAGTACAAAAAGAGATAGCGGATATAATAAGGTCGGATATAAAAGACCCCAGAATAAAGCCGATGACAAGCGTTACCGGGGCAGATGTCACCAACGATCTTAAATACTGTACCGTATATGTAAGTGTACTTGGAAATGAAGAAGAAGCGAAGGAAACTCTGGAGGGACTTAAAAATGCGGCAGGCTTTATAAGGCGTGAGCTTGCACTTAAGCTTAATTTGAGAAATACTCCTGAGCTTAGATTTATACTTGATAATTCACTTGAATACGGTATGAAAATGTCAAAGCTCATAGATGAAGTGATGCATAAGGATGAAGACTCATCTGATAAGGCTGAAACTGAAAATGAGTAAAGCACCGGCAAGGAGGTATTAATATATGGAAACTGTAAATAAATCAGATAATAATATTTTAAAGGAATTTATTTCAGGAGATTTTTTGTCACAGGATGAATTGAAGAAAGCTTCGGATAAATTTTCAAAGCTTTTTTCGGGTATAAGCAGGGTTGCTGTTTCAGGGCATGTAAGACCTGATGGTGACTGCATAGGCTCCTGCCTTGCAATGTACAATTACATAAGAAATTTATGTTCGGAGATAGAGGTAGAGGTATTTCTTGAAAAACCCCAGCAAAAATTTTCATATTTAAACGGATATGAGTATATAAAAAGCAAAATTGATAAAAACTACATTCCCGAGCTTTTTATATGCCTTGATGCAGCTTCGGCTGAAAGACTCGGCTTTAGTGAGGTTTTGCTTGAAAGAGCAGGAACAAGCTTTGCTGTAGACCATCATGTTACCAATACTAAATTTGCTTCAACAACTGTAGTTGAAGCTGAAGCAAGCTCAACCTGTGAGCTTTTATATAAGCTTTTTGATAAGCAGAGGATAGATAAAAAAGTGGCTGAGTGCCTCTATACAGGTATAGTCCATGATACGGGAGTATTCAGATATGAGTGCACGTCAAAATTTACTATGGAGGCAGCTTCGGAGCTTATCTCTAAAGGAGTAGACTTTACTTCTATTATAGATGAAAGCTTTTATAAAAAAACCTATAGACAGAATCAGATTTTGGGAAGAGCATTGCTTGAAAGTGTGGTGTTTTTTCACGGCAAATGTATTTATTCAGCGGTGAGCAGGAAAATTATGGATTTTTACGGTGTAAATGGTGCTGACCTGGAGGGCATTGTAAGCCAGCTGAGAAATACTGAGGGAATTGAAATGGCGGTGTTTATGTACGAGCTGGAGCCTCATGTATATAAAGTAAGCATGCGCTCACTTAAAGAGGTGGATGTAAGTCAGATTGCAATGCAGTTTGGAGGCGGAGGGCATAAAAGAGCTGCCGGCTTTACCATGGCAGGCTCACCGCATGACATAGTGAATAATATATCCTCAAGACTTGTTTCAATACTCAAAATTGAAGATTAAGCAAGGGTGATGCGGGCTTATTAAGATGATAAACGGAATTATAAACATCTATAAAGAAAAGGGCTATACTTCTCATGATGTGGTTGCCAGGCTGAGAGGTATGTTTAAGATGAAAAAAATAGGGCATACAGGAACATTGGACCCGGACGCTGTAGGGGTTCTTCCTGTATGCTTTGGCAGTGCAACTAAGCTTTGCGACATGATGACTGATAAAACCAAGGAATACTGTGCACAGCTGCTTTTAGGCATTGTTACGGATACTCAGGATATTTCAGGAAAAATAATTAAAAGCTGTGAGACCTTGCCCTCTGAAGAAAAACTTATAGAAACAATTATGAGCTTTAAGGGAGAGTACATGCAGGTACCGCCCATGTATTCAGCGATTAAAATCAAAGGACAGAAGCTGGTAGACCTGGCAAGGCAGGGCATAGAGGTTGAAAGGCAGGCAAGAAGGGTCGAAATTTTTGACATTATAATAGAAAATATAGCTCTGCCCATAATCAGCATAAGAGTAAACTGCTCTAAGGGAACTTATATTAGAACTCTCTGCCATGATATAGGCTTAAAGCTTGGCGTAGGGGCTTGCATGAAAACTCTTTCAAGGACCAGAGCAGGGGAGTTCAAGCTGGAAAGTGCGGTAAGTCTTGATGAATTAAATAAAATAATTAATAAAGATTATGATTTGGTGTCAGAATATCTAATAAGTACTGAAGATTATTTTAATTATCTTGACAGCTTATTTATAAAAGCAGACTGTGACAGATATCTGCAAAATGGCAATAAGCTGAAGCTGGAGCATGTCTGCCTGAAGGAACCTCCTGCCCGGGATAAATATTTTAAAGTCTATGATGCTGGAAAGAAATTTAAAGCAATATATCAGTATGTAAAAAAAGACGATGAATTAATTTTATATAAGAATTTCTGATTCTGTCCATATTATATAACCGTATCTACGGTGCTGGAGTTTGTAAATTTATGAAACAGTATATAAATATAACTGATTTTCATATAGATAAAGCGACCGTGCTTACTATAGGAAAATTTGATGGAGAACATATAGGACATAGAAAGCTTCTTGCTGTTATGAAAGGGATAGCTGAAGAAAAGGGATTGAAAACGGCAGTATTTACCTTTAATACGGCTCCAAGTGAAATAATCGGAGGAGCCGAAAGCAAGGAGGCAGGTTTAAATCCGAGTCAGATAACTACCAATGATGAAAGAAATAAAATGCTTAATGACTCAGGCATAGATTATCTTATAGAATACCCGTTCAACAAAGAAGTTGCCCGTATAAAAGCGGAGAACTTCATAAAGGATATTTTAATTAAAAAAATGAATATGAAGGCTGTAGTTGCAGGACCTGACTGTGCCTTTGGGCACAATAAGGAAGGAAATGCAGAGCTTTTAACAAAGGTGGCGGAAGAGCTTCCAAAAGAGCTTTCCTATGAAGTTATAATAATCGACAAGGAAAAAGATGAATATGACAGGGATATAAGCTCAACTCTTATAAGAGAGGAGTTGGATAAGGGGAATATAGAAAATGCCAACAAACTGCTTGGAACCTGCTACAGCATACATGGGAAGGTGCTGCATGGGAATATGATAGGCGGAAAGCTGCTGGGCTTTCCGACTGCAAATATAATACCTCAAAAAAGAAAGCATCTTCCTAAATTCGGTGTTTATGCTTCAAAAGTAAGGCTTGTTAATTCAGGTGAGGAATACTTCGGGCTTACCAATGTGGGAATTAATCCTACAGTTGATAACGACAGAGCTAATCACAGTACAAGAGTTGAAACCTTTATCTATGATTTTAACAAAGATATTTACGGTGAGGAGATAGAAATAAATTTTATTAAATTTATAAGACCTGAAAAAAAATTTTCCTCTCTTGAGGAGCTGAAAAAACAGATAGCTTATGACAAAGAAACTGTTAAAAGTATATTCAGGCAGGACTTTTCAGGATAAAAAAGGAATGGATAGTCCGGGATTAGAATTAAAATCATAGAGTTTTATAATATTACGCTTATGGAGGCTTTATATGATTATAGAATTTATAGGTGCAGACCATGAAGTTACGGGCAGCTGCCACTATATTAAATGTGCGGATACAAAGCTGCTTGTAGACTATGGCATGGAGCAGGGAATAAATGTTTTTGAAAACGTACCCTTGCCGGTGCCTCCCTCGGAGATTGATTTAGTGCTTTTAACCCATGCCCATATAGACCATGCCGGTCTTATTCCTTTGCTTTATGCACGAGGATTTCGAGGACGTATAATCACAACCTTTGCTACCAAAGACTTGTGTGATATTATGCTGAGAGATTCGGCTCATATACAGGAAGCGGAAGCACAGTGGAAAAACCGAAAGGCAATGCGTGCAGGTGAGGAGGCGGTAGAGCCTTTATACACGGTACAGGATGCGATTGACTGTATGAAGCTGTTTGAAGGACTTGATTATAAGCAGAAAAAAGTAATAAATGACAATATTGCTGTGAGATTTATTGATGCCGGTCATCTGCTTGGCTCTGCTTCAATAGAGATTTGGCTTAAAGAGGGAGATACAGAAAGAAAGATAGTCTTTTCGGGAGATATAGGGAATTACAACAAGCCCCTTATACGTAATCCTGAATATATAGAGGAAGCTGATTATGTGCTTATGGAATCCACTTATGGCGACAGATATCATAAAAAGGGGATAGACCATGCAAGGGAGCTTGCTGCTATAATCCAAAAGACTCTTGACAGAGGCGGCAATGTGGTGATACCTGCGTTTGCAGTAGGCAGGACCCAGGAGCTTTTATATTTTATAAGAAGGATAAAGGAAGAGCGGCTTGTAAATGGACATGAAGGCTTTGAAGTGTATGTTGACAGCCCGCTTGCAGTTGAAGCCATAAATGTCTTTAAAAAAAATATAATCAACTGCTTTGATGATGAAACGAAGGCACTTGTAGAGGCGGGCATTAACCCTATAGCCTTTGAGGGACTAAAAATATCGGTGACTCCTCAGGAATCGCAAAATATCAATTTTGAAGAAGCTCCTAAGGTTATAATTTCGGCTTCCGGTATGTGCGACGCCGGACGTATACGCCACCACCTCAAGCATAATTTATGGAGAAAGGAATCCAGTGTAGTATTTGCAGGCTATCAGTCGGTGGGAACACTGGGACGTACCTTGCAGGACGGAGGTGACAGCGTAAAGCTTTTTGGAGATAAAATCAGTGTAAATGCTTCAATAGAAACTCTGGAAAGTATAAGCTCACATGCGGACAGAGAGGGGCTGATAAGGTGGATCAAGGCATTTAAAAATCTTAAGCAGGTATTTCTGGTGCATGGTGAAGACCTGGTATGCAGAGCATTTGCACAGTATTTAGCCAAAGAGCTGGGAATTTTAGTAACCGCTCCCTTTTCAGGAAGTATTTATGACTTGGCTCAAGGCGTGTGGCTCAAGGAAACTCAGGGTATACCTATTTCAAAAGAAGTTCTTTCTCGAAAGAGGGCTCAGGGAGTCTATCTGAGACTTTGGTCCGCCGGAGAAAGACTCCTGAGTGTCATTAAAGAAAATAAAGATGGAGCAAATAAAGACTTGGCAAAATTTGCCGACCAGATAAATTCCTTATGTGATAAGTGGACAAGGTGATTTTAATTATGGATTTGGTAAAAATTTATTCAGACGGAGCCGCAAGAGGAAATCCGGATGGTCCGGGGGGCTACGGCACTATAATACGCTTTATCGACAATGAGGGCAGGGTGCATGAAAGGCGGTTTTCACAGGGCTATAAAAAAACCACCAATAACCGCATGGAGCTTATGGGCTGTATCACCGGATTTGAGGCTCTTAACAGACCGTGCAGAGTTGAGGTTTATTCTGATTCCAGGTATTTAACAGATGCTTTTAATAAAAAATGGATTGACTCCTGGATTAAAAAGGGCTGGAAAAGAGGCAGGAATGAAATGGTTAAAAATATTGACCTTTGGAAAAGACTGCTTAATGCAAAGGCAAAGCATGAGGCTTCCTTTATATGGGTAAAGGGACATAATAAGCACCCGGAAAATGAATTATGTGATTATCTGGCAACAAGTGCGGCTGAGAGAAATGATTTAATTGAGGATATTGCAGATTAATATTATTTTTATTATAAAGGATGAAAAGAGAAAAGAATTTACAAATTATAATAATAGCGATTATAATATCAGGCACCGTTTTTACACTTGCAGTTAACAGGTATGTTAAAAATGAAATTAAAAAGAAGCTGCAGGCTCAGGCTGTGGAGCTTGAAAAAAGCTATGGAAAATATGAGGCTTATTTAAATTCATTTGCTGAGCTTGAGGAGTATTTTAAGGACAGTAAAGCAAACGAGGCTGCCACACAAAAAGAAACTGCGGCTTCCGAATTCCAGAAATGGAATATAAAGCTTAAGGAGCTGTACAAGGACATAGTTTCGGGATTAAGCGATGCAGAGGCAAAGGCTCTGGAAGCTGAGCAAAATGAATGGAAGAAGCAAAGAGATATAGATGCACTTGATGCCGCCTTGAGAATACGAGGGACAAGTGACAGCGTTGAATATATTAAAAGTCAGACTGAAAGCACTAAGATAAGAGCCTACGAGCTTCTTATAAGGTATAAGGAGCTGCTGGAAACTGAGGTACAGCTTCGCTGATTCTGTAAAGCAGGCATTGATTTGATTTTTTAATTGCAGTCGATAAAATTTATTACTTGTGTTATACTTTAATTCACGATTTAAGAAAGATGAGGTTTATAATTATGCTTATTTTAATTAATGAAATTATTATGAATTTAGTTAGAGCGGCAATTTTTATTTTGATAGCTATTGCAGGAATCAAGACCGGAAAAAAGTTCCGTGATTATAAAGATGCACAGAAAAAATAACGTCTAATTTATAAAATTAATTTGAAAACTATTTTAGGAGGAAATTGATGGGTAACTTCTACGGAGTGAACGAGATAAGAGCAAAGTTTCTTGAGTTTTTTAAAAGTAAGGAACATTATATAATGAAAAGCTTTTCATTGGTACCTAAAAATGATAAAAGTCTTTTACTTATAAATTCAGGGATGGCACCGCTTAAGCCATACTTTACAGGGCAGGAAAGACCGCCGAAAAACAGAGTGGCAACCTGCCAGAAATGTATCAGAACTGGTGATATTGAGAATGTTGGAAAGACTGCAAGGCATGGTACTTTTTTTGAAATGCTCGGCAATTTTTCATTTGGTGACTATTTTAAAAGGGAAGCCATTTCATGGACTTGGGAATTTTTAACTCTTGAAATGGGACTTGAAGCTGAAAGACTTTATCCTTCAGTGTATCTTGATGATGACGAGGCCTTCGATATATGGAATAAAGAAATAGGAATCCCTAAAGAAAGAATTTACCGATTTGGAAAAGAAGACAATTTCTGGGAGCATGGCTCAGGTCCCTGCGGTCCCTGCTCAGAGGTTTATTATGACAGAGGCGAAAAGTATGGCTGCCATAAAAAAGACTGTAAAGTGGGCTGTGACTGTGACAGGTATATGGAGGTTTGGAATGACGTATTTACCCAGTTTAACAGTGACGGAAAGGGTAATTATACGGAGCTGGAGCAAAAAAATATAGATACCGGTATGGGACTGGAAAGACTTGCGGTGGTAGTTCAGGAAGCAGGCTCTATCTTTGAGGTAGATACTGTAAAGGCAATTCTTGACGAGGTGGCACGCACAGCTTCAACAGCCTATAATGCAGATTCTCAAAAGGATATTTCTCTAAGGCTTATTACCGACCATATACGCTCCTGCACCTTTATGATTTCTGACGGCATAATGCCAAGCAATGAAGGCAGAGGCTATGTGCTGAGGAGGCTTCTAAGAAGAGCGGCAAGACATGGAAGAATCCTCGGCATTAATAAAAAATTCCTGGCAGACCTGGCGGTTAAGGTGATTGATACGAGCAAAGAGGCATATCCCGGGCTGGATGACAGAAAAGAGATGATACTTAAAGTGCTTGCAGAAGAGGAAGAAAGGTTTTATAAAAATATAGACAACGGACTTGTAATCCTTGCCGAAATGAAAGCCGAGCTTAATAAAAAAGGTGAAAAAACTCTTGGAGGTGAGGATGCATTTAAGCTCTATGATACCTACGGCTTCCCCTATGATTTAACTAAGGAAATTCTGGAAGAGGACGGCTATCTTATAGATGAAGCGGGTTTTTCGGCTGCTATGGACAAGCAGAGAAAAAACGCAAGAGAAGCAAGAAAAGAAACCAACTATATGGGGGCGGATGTTACCGTGTATCAGGAAATTTCCGCTGAGATAAAAAGTGAGTTTACAGGCTATGGCAGCCTCTCTTCAAAGGGAAAAATACTTGTAATCGCAGGTGAAGAAGAGCTGACAGCAGCGCTTACCGCTGGAGAAAGAGGAACTATTATAACGGACATTACCCCGTTTTATGCGGCTATGGGCGGGCAAAGCGGAGATAAGGGGATTATAGTAAATAATGAGGGCAGCTTTGTAGTTGAAGACTGCATTAAAATTCAGGGCAATAAAACCGGACATGTAGGCTATGTAAAAGAGGGACTTTTAAGAGCCGGGACTGAGGCTGAACTTGAGGTTGACAGAGAAAACCGTGAAGAAACCTGTAAAAATCACAGTGCGACACATCTGCTGCATAAGGCGCTCAGAAATATACTTGGAAAGCATGTTGAACAAGCCGGCAGCCTTGTTGAAGCGGGCAGATTAAGATTTGATTTTACACATTTTTCAGCCCTGACAGCAAAAGAGCTTGAAAAAGTCGAAGATGAAGTAAATGCTGAAATTAAAGCGGCACTCAAGGTTGAAACCGATATAATGGATATTGAAGCGGCAAAGCAGTCAGGAGCTATGGCACTTTTCGGTGAGAAATATGGCGAAAAGGTAAGAGTTGTAAGCATGGGAGATTATTCAAAGGAATTATGCGGCGGAACCCATGTAAAAAATACGTCTGAGATTGCAGAATTTAAGATACTTTCAGAAAGCGGAATCGCTGCGGGAGTAAGACGTATTGAAGCTATAACTTCAAATTCAGTACAGGATTATTATAGAGCCCTTGAAATAAGACTTAATGAAGCGGCAAAAGAACTGAAAACTGCTCCGGCAAATATTGCCGAAAGGATAAAGCTTCTTCTCAATGAAGTAAAACAGCTTAAATCGGAAAATGAAAGTCTTAAAGCTAAAATTGCAAATGAAAACCTGGAAGCAGCTGATACTTCTATCTCTGAAATAAACGGAATTAAGGTGCTTGCTCTGTGTGTTGAAGGTGTGGAAATGAATGAGCTGAGAAATCTCGGCGACAGTCTTAAAGCAAAAACCGAAGAGGGAGTTATAATCCTTGCCTCAACCTTTTCAGATAGAGCTAGCTTAATAGTTATGGCTGGCAAAGCTGCCTTAAGTAAGGGTGCAGATGCCGGAAAAATTATTAAAAGGATAGCTCCGCTTGTAGAGGGAGGTGGCGGCGGCAGATCGAATATGGCTCAAGCAGGAGGAAAAAATCCTCAAAATGTCTTAAAGGCACTTGAAGAAGCAAAAAAAATACTTAGTGAAGAACTGCAGTAAATTAAAATAATATTTTTACTAATAATAGCAAAAATATTGAATCAATGAGGGTGCCGCAAAATCATCCGTTTTGATGATTTTGCGGCACCCTTAATTTACAAAAAAGGAGCTGCTGCAAAACAGAGGATTATTCAACCGTTTTGCAGTGCCACCTACGAAGCCTGTTTTAGACCTCCGGCATCAAGCCTTTTTATTAAAGGAATCTGTAAATATAAACTTTAAAAAGCATACATAAGTATATAGAGTCAGTGCTGTGGCAATTACAGTTTCAATCAATACCAGGTATTTAAAACCGCCAAAAAGTGAAACATTCATTTTTGTAAGAGCAGCCATAGTCATTTTAGCGGCAATCGCACTTATGACAAAGGGGAAAGTAAACGAGGCGAAGCTCGGAAAGAAATTTCCCTTAAGACCAAGAACTGCTCTGAATAATGCAAATACATAGATTATACTTGCAATAACAAACATAGCTATAAGCATTTCTTTAGATTTGGGCATTACTGACTGCACATATCCTGCTATGCAAAGACTTAAAGGTGCAGTATAGATGCACATAAGCGGTTTTGCAGGAACCGGTATATCTTTAGCTTTAACATATTTTATAGTTACAAGTATAAAAAGCAGTACAAAGGTAATAAGACCGAACCAGAAAGCTGCATTACCGAAGTTCTGCATATCATAAGTGGGAGCAGTTACTGAAGCAACTACAATCCCTACATATACTATATAGTAGCTTGCAGCTACCTCCTTAAGCTCAAATTTTTTAATAAAAAACCTGTAGGTGAAATATACTATAAGAATTATATGCAGCATTACCGCAAGCAGCCAGATATAAAAGGCTGCCCTTCCTATAAAGGGCTTTGCATAGACAGATAAAAGCATAATGCCCATAGAAAAAGTGCCGGATACACTTGCGGCGACTGAATTATTCATATCAGATTTAAAATCCTGTGGATTCATAACATATTTTAATATTACTAAAACTGCAAAAAAAGCGGACAATAATCCGCAGGCATATCTTATACCTTCTCCATAGCTTTGCAATAGATTGCCGAGTGCCGCCATTCCGAGCATCACACCGGCTGCAGGTATAGGTACCTTTTTAATAAATTGATTCATCATTCTCCCCTAATTAATTTAATTGACAGCCCTGCTTATTATACAGGGCTGCCCGTTTCTCTTTGATGTTATTATAAAGCTTATGCGCTAGCCGATTCTCTGATAGCTTCATTCTCGTCAAGATTTACGAGGTTATATTCTCTTATTACGATTTCAGCAACCTTGCCGGCACAAAGTCCGGTGTAGGCGATACACTGCTCCTTATGCTCTCCCTTGCCCATGTCAAATTCTCTGGTAAGAATTCTGCAGCAAACCGACTTTTTGCCGTTTTCAGTTTTAAAAAAGTTATGCAGCTCATTTGTAAGCTCCATGCACTTCACTACCTTCGGGTCTTTCGGACCTTTTTGCTCCGTACGTCCGAAAAACATGCCAAGTGCAAGGATACCGCCATTTAAAGCACCGCACATGCAGCCTGAGCGACCTGCACCTACCGACATGCCGGATGACATAGCTATAACTTCATCGGGAACATCAAGTTCAAAATTCTTTTTCATAGATGCCATTACAGCTTCGCAGCAAAAATATCCTCCTCTGTAAAATTCTTCTGCATCCAGAGCAACTTGATGCGGGCTGACTTCATTTTTAATATGCATATTAAAATCCTCCTAGCTAAATAATGATTTGTATCATAATAAGGTCAAAAATACAGCTCGGCATTTCTGAGGTGCTGCTGTAATGTAAAATTTGTGGCTTAAAGTTAATAAAACACAAAATGACTCTTAAATAACGAATACAAATATATTAATATTATAACTGGAAGTTACAAAAAAAACTATATAGTCACAATTATTCTATGTTATCACTTAAAAGATAAGTTTTTTATATTATAATTTGTAAAAAATACTATATATAAATGAATATTACAGAAAAATATTAACAATAAATTAATTTCTTAGATTACATAAAATCAGCTTGCTATGGCTGGTATAAGCCCTTAAACAGTTAATCCATACACTGAATATATTTACTGCTGCATAAGCAGCTTTTATAGTTTATTAGGACAGGAGAGCCTAACCTATGTTATAATAATCGGTAAAATTTAGATTGTATAAAATATCATACATAGAGATAATACAAAAGCAAGCCTGAGCAAGAAACATTATTTATAAAAATATGTTTGATAAATATTAAATCTTACGGAATTTAGGGAGTTAAAGCAGTTTTTGTATTTGCTGATAAAAATTTATCTCTTTATAAAATAAAAACTGGCATTAAGCCTGAGATTTCTTCTGAATATTTTATTGAAATCCCGAAAAAAACCTTAAAAAATCTTGAGTTTTTCTTTGGTATTTAGTATAATTTGAAACGATATGGACGAGTCCTTATTATAGGGCTTTAAGCAGGTTAATTGGCATAGATATTTTAAAATAAATTTAAAGAAGGAGAAACTGGAAATGAAGTTTAAAAAAGAAGAAGTTATCTCAAGGATGAAGCAGGATTGTCTTATTGCGGTGATACGTGCAAAGGATAAGGAGCAGGGTGAAAAATTAGTTGAGGCAATCATAGCCGGAGGAATTAAATTTATAGAAATTACTATGACTATGGACAGGGGAAATCCTGTAGAATTTATTAAATTCCTTTCAGAAAAGTATGGTGAAAATAAAGATATAATTATAGGTGCCGGAACAGTGCTTGACCCTGAAACTGCAAGGCTTGTAATTCTGGCAGGTGCAAATTATGTAGTAAGTCCGGGACTTAATGTGGAAACGGTAAAGCTTTGCAATCGATACAGAATCCCTATGCTGCCCGGAGTTATGACTCCTACCGAAGCGATTACGGCGCTTGAAGCGGGTTGTGATGTAATTAAGCTCTTCCCCGGAAATATTCTCGGACCTTCAGCTATAAGTACCTTTAAGGGACCTCTGCCTCAGGGAGAGTTTATGCCGAGCGGAGGAGTTGATGTCGATAATGTAGATAAATGGCTTAAAGCAGGGGCGTATGCTGTAGGAACAGGCTCAAGTCTTACCAAGGGAGCTAAGACGGGAGATTTTAACGCAGTTAAGGAAAAAGCTCAGGAATTTATTGAGGCTGTTAAAAGAGCAAGGCAGTAGTAGTACAATAATAAAAATTTTATAAAAATAAATTTGATTTATAAATAATCTATAAATGAAAATTATTTTTTTATATACATCTTTAAGATTTTATGATAGAATATTTAAGGTCATAAAATAATTATTAATATAAATAGAAGACAAAGCAGTATCAATTGTTTTATGAAGTAAGCAGAGGGATGATTATAGTGGATAGTGCATGTTTTATCAGATGTAGACTTAAATTTATGCTATGTCTGTACTTTAGAATAAACAGGAGGTTTAATTAATGGAAAATTCTGGTGCAGCAAAATCCAAATATCCTTTCGGATTTTACATCGGGTGTCTGACTTATACTTTTGAAAGATTTGCTTTTTACGGTACAAAGCCTCTGCTTGTGCTGTATCTTACAGAACTTGTTGCGAAGGGCGGACTTGAAATTCCAAAAGCCACAGCAACTATCATTGCTGCCAATTTTACCGCTTATACTTATATCGCACCGCTGATTGGAGGATATATCTGTGATAAGTGGCTTGGTGCAAGGTATGCGGTTACGCTTGGCTGTATTATAATGGGGCTTGGTTATCTTATAGGCTGGAAATCAACCAGTCTTGCATCAGTGAATATGATGATTTACGTAGTATCTATAGGAACGGGTTTGTTTAAGGGCAACCTTGCAGGTTTAATGGGAAGAATGTTTGAAAATGATGACCAGATGGATGCGGCGTTCTCGATTCAGTATTCATTTGTCAACATAGGAGCGTTTTTTGGATCGGCTATAATGGGAGCTGCTTATATGTCCTTCTTTCAGCATGGAGAGGTGCTTGGCTACAGACAGGTATTTTTATTCTGTGGTGCATTGGTTATTTTAGGCGGAATCCTCTTTACAGCTTCATACGGCAAGCTTCACGGTCAGGGCAAGTTGCCGTTTAAGTATCGCACGGATGCTCACGGCAATGTGATAGGTGAAACTGTTTTAGATAAGAAGGAGAAGGCTTCAAGTGCCAAACTTACAAAGAAAGAAAGAAACGGAGTCCTTGCGATTGTATTTGTATCCTTCGTTTCAATTATATTCTGGACTTTCTATGAGCAGCAGTCAAATGCTTTATCGCTGTATGCACAGGATTTTGTGGATATGACACTGTTTGGAATTACCCTGTCACCGGCTCATGTATTCGTATCCTGGAACGGTCTGCTTTGTATTTTCCTCAGCCTTGCTGCTGCAAAGCTCTGGGCTACACTTGCAAAAAGACCTCAAGGTGACCTTACAATGTTCCAGAAGGTTACCTTGTCATTCGCTTTCCTCGGTCTTGCTTATACAATACTTATTTTCATGGAATTAACAAGAGGGGGCGGCACTAATAAGGCTTCTGTGCTCTGGCTGTTATTCTTTGGAATCTTGATTACTATAGGTGAAATCTGCTTCTCACCGCTTGGAAATTCATTTGTAAGCAAGGTTGCTCCTAAGAAGTATCTGTCCTTACTGCTTGGTGTATGGATATTGGCTACCTTTGCTGCAAATAAGCTTACAGGCTATGTTCAAGGCTTAATTGAAAACTTTGGATTTATGCAGATAATGGTAACCTTCTCAGTAGTATCATTCGTTACTATGGTAATACTGTTTGCGCTGTCAAAATCACTTAATAAACTGGTTGATTCTGAATAAAATATAACAATAAATTACTGCTTTGCACTGATTTCCAAAATTGCCGGCATCAAAATTGCGCTTCGACTTTTTGATGCCGGTTTTACCATATAAAAATAAGTTTTAGATATAAAGGAGAAACATGATTAAAAAATTAAACGATTTTGAAAAAAATATGCTTTTAATGGCAGGCAGTGCAGGGGTAGGAATGCTTTACAGTTATGTGCTTTATAATAATGTACATAATAATGCTTTTAGTGTAGCCTCAATTCTCGGGCTGTTCTTTTTGGGAGCTTTTATACTTTCTTTTTCAATAAGACTGGTTGCGAAGAAAAATCTTGAGAAAAAAACTCAGGGCAAAAGCAGCAGTAATAATTTACATAAAAACAGTTCAAATACCGAAAAAAACACGGCTTCAGACACAAAAAAAGGATTTTATTACGGCAAAAAAGACAAAGACAAAAAATAGTGCAAAGGCATTACATTAAATGAATAATTATATCAAAAAGCAATTAAAAAATATACTCATCACTTCAATTCCCGGTGACAAATCAATTTCTCACCGAGCATTGATTCTTGCTTCAGTTGCACAGGGGATTTCACGAATAAAAGGAGTTTCACTCTGCAAAGACTGCTTAAGTACGCTCGGCTGCCTTCGAGCCATAGGAGCCGAGATAAAGCTAGAAAAGGATGAAGCGGTTATAACAGGGAAAGGGCTTAGCCTGCTTTCTGAACCTGAAAAAACACTTAACTGCCAAAACAGCGGCACTACAGCAAGGCTTTTAAGCGGCATCCTAAGTGCTTCCGGCTTTAACTGTATTTTAACCGGCGATGCTTCTCTTAAAGCCAGACCGATGAAGAGGATTATAGAGCCCTTGATTCTTATGGGAGCAAAGATAAATTCACCTGACGGTGCCCATCTTCCTCTTTATATAAAGGGAAGACCTTTAAAAGGAATTGATTATTTTTCAAAAATTGCAAGTGCGCAGGTGAAGTCCGCCATACTTTTTGCCGGGATTTATGCTGAGGGAAAAACCACAGTGTCAGAGCCCAGACTCTCAAGAAACCACAGTGAGATAATGCTTAAAGGCTTTGGGGTAGACATTTGGACCGGAAGACTCGGCAGTGCTTACTTCGCATCTGTTTCGGGATGTAACAGACTTTATGCTCAGGCTATGACGGTTCCGGGTGATATATCCTCTGCCGCCTATTTTATGGCAGCTGCACTGATTATGCCGGGACTGCACCTTATTATTAAAAATGTAGGCATTAATCCTACACGCGACGGGGTTATAAGAGTGTTTAGAGAAATGGGAGCAAAAATAAATCTGCTTGAAATCCATAATTTGGATACGGAACCTTATGCTGATATTGAAATTAAAAGCTCCAAGCTTCACGGCATAAGAATTGAAGGCGAGATAATTCCTTCACTTATAGATGAAATTCCGATTATATGTGCTGTAGCCTGCTTTGCTGAAGGAAAAACTGTGATTAGGGAAGCCTCTGAGCTTAAGGTCAAAGAGTCCGACAGAATCAAGGTTATGTGCAGTGAGCTTGCAAAGCTCGGAGCGGATATTACTGAAGTGGAGGACGGTATGATAATAAAGGGAGAGAAGAAGCTTCATGCGGCTGAAATTGATTCATATAATGACCACCGCATAGCGATGACCTTTGCCGTATTAAATCTTGCACTTGATGGAAAAATAAAGATTAAGGGCAGGGAATGCGTGGATGTATCCTATCCTGAATTTTATACTGATATTAAAAAAATATTTCTAAAATAAAATACAACAGAGCTGAAACAGCATGCCTGTTGTATTTTATTTTTTTGCAGCAGCGCTATGGATAATACCGCTATGGATAATTGTGTAATTAATTTACCTTTGATTTCATTGCGGATCTTTTTCTGAAGGTGGCATCAAGTATCTTTTTTCTGATTCTGAGATGCTTGGGAGTAACTTCAAGAAGCTCGTCGGTGTCTATAAATTCCAGTGCTTTTTCAAGACTCATGATTTTAGGCGGCACAAGTCTTAATGCCTCGTCAGAGCCTGAAGCACGTGTATTGGTAAGTTTTTTGGTTTTGCATACATTAATTTCCACATCTTCGGCTTTGGCATTTTGACCGATTACCATGCCTGCATATACCTTTTCTCCGGGACCTATAAAAAGTATTCCTCTTTCCTGTGCATTAAAAAGCCCGTAAGTAATTGACTCTCCGCTTTCAAAGGAGATAAGAGAGCCGGTTTTCCTGTAAAATAAATCTCCTTTATAAGGACCGTAGCCGTCATATTCGGTATTTAAAATACCGTTTCCCTTAGTGTCCGTTAAAAATTCCCCCCTATAGCCTATAAGCCCTCTTGAGGGTATGGAAAACTCAAGCCTTGTATAACCGTCATGATTCGGGCTCATACCCTGAAGCTCACCCTTTCTTGAAGTAAGCTTTTGGATGACGTTGCCTGAAAACTCGTCCGGAACATCTACATAAGCTATTTCCATAGGCTCAAGCCTTCTGTTTCTTTCATCGGTTTTATAAATTACCTCAGCCTTGCTTACCGCAAATTCAAAGCCCTCCCTTCTCATGTTTTCAATTAATACCGAAAGGTGCAGCTCTCCTCTGCCCGATACCTTGAAGCAATCGGATGAATCCGTTTCTTCCACTCTTAAGCTTACGTCTGTGTTCAGCTCTTTAAAGAGTCTATCCCTTAGATTTCTTGAGGTTACATATTTACCCTCAAGACCTGCGAGCGGAGAATCATTTACCATGAAATTCATTGAGATAGTAGGCTCTGATATTTGCTGGAAAGGAATAGCTTCAGGATTTTCAGGAGAGGCAAGAGTATCTCCTATATGTATGCCCTCTATACCTGATACTGCAACTATATCGCCTATACCTGCTTCATTTACCTCAACTCTGGTAAGCCCCTGAAATTGATAAAGCCTTCCGACCTTGACTTTTTTTTGTCTGTCAGACTCATGGTGATTTAAGAGCAAAAGCTCCTGATTGACCTTAATACTTCCGTTATCAACTTTGCCTATGCCTATTCTGCCTACATATTCATTATAATCTATAGTGCTTATAAGAAGCTGAGTACCCATATCGGGATTGCCCTCAGGCGGAGCTATACTTTTTATTATAGTTTCAAATAAAGGAGTCATATCATTATTGTCATCATCAACAGCATATCTTGCCCAGCCTGCTCTTGCACTTGCAAAGATAAAGGGGCAGTCAAGCTGCTTTTCATTTGCATCCAGCTCCATAAGAAGCTCAAGCACCTCATCTACAGCCTCTTTAACTCTCGCCTGTTCTCTGTCGCATTTATTTATAAGACATATCAGGTCAAGATTTAATTCCAAAGCCTTTCTTAAGACGAACTTGGTCTGAGGCATTGTTCCCTCATAAGCATCTACTACCAGGATAACTCCATTTACCATTTTTAAGACACGCTCGACCTCACCACCAAAGTCTGCATGTCCGGGTGTGTCTATTATATTTATTTTTATATCCTTAAAGCTTACCGCAGTATTCTTTGAAAGGATGGTAATTCCTCTTTCACGCTCTATATCGTTTGAATCCATTACTCTTTCCACAACTTCCTGATTTTCTCTGAATATACCGCTTTGTCTTAGAAGCTGGTCTACAAGAGTGGTTTTTCCATGGTCAACATGGGCGATTATAGCAATATTTCTTACATCTTCTCTTTTCATTAAAAAATTTCTCTCCGTTCTTCTCTTTTAAGCCCTATATATTTTTGCAAATAAAACCTTTTAATCCGGCTATAAAGTATAACATTTACTTTCTATGATTGCAAGAATGGATATTGCATTTTGTAGCTATTATAGCTATAATATATGATTAATGCTTTTAAGTATTAATATATGATTAATGCCTTTAGGTATTAATATATGATTAATGTCTTTAGGCATTAATATATGATTTCTAAATTGCTGACAGCAATTTAGAATTTATTTAGAATTTATTAAATAAATGCTTTAATTACCTTTATTTAATAAAAATATAAAATCAGGGGGTAAATTTATGAATAAAAAATTCAGTGTAAAAACAATAGTAATCCTTGCCGGCTCCTATATTGCGACCATAATAGGCTCAGGCTTTGCGACTGGACAGGAGATTTTGCAGTTTTTTTCATATTACGGTATTATTGGGATTATAGGAATTATCATAGCAATGGTTTTGTTTTCATTTATCGGTGCGGAGTTTTTAAACAGAGGACGTCTTGTGAAGCCTAAAGATACTATGAAAATGTTCACTTTTTATTTCGGAAAAACCTTAGGAACCGTATTGGAGTATTTTGTTCCGCTTTTCTTCTTTGCGGTATTCGTAGTAATGATTTCAGGATCAGGCGCTACAATGTCCGAATACTACGGGTTTAATCCCTATGTGGGCAGAGTGGTGATGGCGGTGCTCGCTTATGTTACAGTGTCCCTGGGGCTGAAAAAACTTTCAAATGTAATAGGCAATATAGGACCTGTCATTATAGTATTCACTATTTCAGTAGGGCTTATAAGCTTAATCAGCAATTTGCATAATCTTCCTGCGTCACTTGAATATTTAAAAACTGCCGGAGCTGCCTTTAAAAAGCCTGCTCCAAATGCTGTCCTTGCTGGCTTTTTATACACCGCCTATAATGTTTCAGTGCTTGCCGGCTTTCTCGGAGGGCTTGGAGCGACTGCTGAAAATGAAAAGGACACCTTCTGGGGCGGCGTGCTTGGCGGAATTTTCCTGATGCTTTCAGCCGGAGTAATGTATTTTGCTATGCTGGCGCAGGCTGAGGCGGCTTTCAGTAAGAATATACCTACACTTTACCTTGCAGACCAGATACATCCTATGATTGGAAAGTTATTTTCAGTGGTATTGCTCTTAGGCATCTTTTCAACAGCCACTCCTTTGCTGTGGATGTGCTCAAATAGAATAGCACAGGACAGCGACCCTAAATTTAAATGGGTAGCTTTAGTAATTACAATACTTGGATTAATCGGAGGTCAATTTGATTTCGGTACTCTTGTAGGCACTATTTACCCTTACACAGGTTATATAGGAATAGCAATGATGGTATTTATAGTTGTTAAAATCTTCAAGCTGAAAGCAGAGGGCAAAACCGGTTTTGAAGAAATGCAGGAAATAGAAAAAAGAAAGGCTTAATGGTGGCAATTATGTATGATATTAGTGAAGTATTATTAAATCTTGCAAAAAATGATTATTCAGAGCATCTTTCCGATGAGAGCTTTATTGTAGACTGCTCCTTAGGTCAGAATCCTTATGGATTTAGTCCTAAAATAAAAATTGAGAATGAAATATTTAAAACACTTGATGCCTATCCTCATTCAGATGATAAGGTAAAACAGGCTGTCATCAAAAGATTTTCAAATATAGCAGCACTTAAAGAAAGTAATATAAGCCTTACCTGCGGCTCCATTGAAGCTTTATTTTCATTAAACAGAGTTTTTATGTATAAAGGCAAAAAGGTCATAGGTACGGCTCCTCAATTTACTGCGGTGATTGATGACTTTCACATTTATGAAGCGGTTTATAAGCCTGTATTATTGAAGAAAGAAGCGGATTTTAAATTTGAAGTAAAGAATTTTGTTAAAGCGGTAAATGAAACTCCCGATGCCTATATTTATATAGATAATCCAAATAATCCTACCGGACAGGTCTTTCCTATAGCAGAGCTTGAGGAAATTATTATTGCGGCAAAAAAGAATAATTCCTTTGTATGTATAGACGAGGCTTATGGAGATTATATGGAAGACAGCAACAGTGCGATTTCACTTATAGGCAGGTATGATAATCTCGCAGTTGCAAGAACTCTCTCAAAGGGACTCGGTGCTGCTGGTATAAGACTTGGATATTTAATTGCCGGAGAAGATTTTATAAAAATTTTTAATAAGGTTAAAATACCGTTTGCGGTTACAAGCTTCAGTGCATATATTGCAGAGCAGGTTATAAATTCGGGCTGGGCAGAGTTCGCAAAAAGCCAATCAAGGAAGCAGAAGCCTGTAATAAGAGAAAACCTTGCTGCAATTAAAACCTCCTGCACGGATGATTCAGTGCCTATATGTCTGTATTATGTTGAAGATGAGAGCATAAATCTTGAGAAGGTTTTGATTAGAAATGGCATAAGGGTCGTTACCTGTGAGGGCTATGACGGCTTAGGTATAAATTATGTCAGAATAAATTTAAACAAGGACTTTGAAACCATGCTGGAATGCCTGAAAAAGGCTGATAAAGAGCTTGCAGGCTAAAATCGGCAGGCTTTGCCTTTATTGCAACTGGAGACAGTAGCTTGGCAGCTTTGGGCAGTTAAAAATTTTCTTGAATGCCAATCTTACTTATGTTATAATACCCTTTTGAACCGACGCAGGCAATTCTTCATTTTAAAGGTACAAAGCTTTAAGAGTGAGTACGGGGGAATTGCCTGTATCAGCAGGAGCTGAAACTTTTACTGACAGATAAAGCAGCTGACAGCGGTTCATAAGCAAATAACAAAGCGGATTGCCAAGGTCCGCTTTATATATGCAGCAAAGACAGAGCAGATTATTAAGGAGAATTATAAAAAGATGAGCTTACAGGTTGAAAATTTAGAGAAAAATATGGCAAAGCTGACCATAACGGTTAGTGCACAGGAATTTGAAAAAGCACTTAATGAGTCATTCCAAAAAAATAAAAACAAATTCAGCGTTCCCGGCTTTAGAAAGGGAAAGGTCCCCAGGGATATGGTTGAAAAATTTTACGGAAACACTTTATACAAGGATGCTACAGATATAATATTGGATAAAACCTACGCTGATGCAGTAGAAGAATCAGGCTTGGATATAGTGTCAAATCCTGAAATTGGTATCAAGGAAATCGGCAAGGGAAAGGACTTTGTTTATACCGCTACAGTAGCGGTAAAGCCTGAAGTCATACTTGGTCAATATAAAGGAGTTGAAGTAAAAAGAGCCGATGAAGAGGTAAGTGAGGAAGATATAGAGCAGGCTCTTAAGAAAGAACAAGATAGAAATGCAAGACTTATAACGGTAGATGATAGACCAGTTGAAGACGGAGATAATCTGCTTATAGATTTTGACGGCAGGATTGACGGTGTAAGCTTTGAAGGCGGAAAAGCTGAGGATTATCCGCTGGTAATAGGCTCAGGCTCTTTTATAGCAGGCTTTGAAGAGCAGGTTAAAAATCACAGCCTCGGTGAAGAGTTTGATATAAATGTTGCTTTTCCGGAAAATTATCATGCTAAAGAGCTTGCCGGAAAGCCGGCAGTGTTTACAGTTAAGATTAAAGAGATAAAAAAGAAAGAGCTGCCTGAGCTTGATGATGAATTTGCAAGTGAAATCAGTGAGTTTGAAACCCTTGATGAATACAAGGCAGACTTGAAAAATAAGCTTAGCGAGGCAAAGAAAAAAAGTGCAGCTTATGAAAATGAAAATACGGTCATTAATAAGGTGATTGAGAATACAGCGCTTGAAATTCCCGAGCCTATGGTGGAAACACAGGCTAATAAATTATTGCAGAATTATATTAATAATATTTCAAGCAATCTTTCGGGTCAGGGCTTAACCTTCGAGCAGTATATGCAGTACACTGGCACTACAGTAGAAGGCTTAAGAGAACAGATGAAAGAAAGAGCATTGAAGAGCATTAAAACCAGCCTTGTACTTGAGGCTATAGTTAAAGCTGAAAATATAGAAGTAAGCAAGGAAAGAGTTGAAGAAGAAATCGAAAAGCTTGCCAAGGATTATAAAATGGAAGTTGAACAGTTCAGAAAAGTAAATGGTGATAATGTAATGGAAAATCTTAAATTACAGGAAGCTGTTGACTTTATTGTTGCTGAGGCAAAACTTGTTTAAACCGATGCAGGTGATTTCTGCTTCAAAAGTACAAAGCTTTAATTTTGTCTGCTAGATAAAAGCAGAAATAAGAGGAGGTTATTATGAGTCTAGTACCAACAGTTATAGAATCAACCAGCAGAGGAGAGCGTGCTTTTGATATCTATTCAAGACTTTTAAAGGACAGGATTATTTTCCTTGGAGAAGAGGTCAATGATATTACCGCAGGTTTAGTAGTGGCACAGCTTCTCTTTTTGGAATCTGAGGACCCCGGCAAGGATATAAATCTTTATATTAACAGTCCCGGAGGAAGCGTGGTATCAGGCATGGCAATTTATGATACTATGCAGTATGTTAAATGTGATGTGTCTACCATCTGTATGGGTATGGCTGCAAGTATGGGAGCTTTTTTGCTTGCAGGAGGTACAAAGGGCAAGAGGTATGCCCTGCCAAATTCAGAAATTATGATACATCAGCCTTCAGGCGGGGCAAGAGGTCAGGCAACTGAGATACAAATAGCGGCTGAGCAGATATTGAAGAGTAAGAAAAAATTAAATGAAATGCTTGCTGCCAATACAGGGCAGCCTCTGGAAATTATTGAAAGAGATACAGAAAGAGATTACTATATGTCGGCTGAGGAAGCTATGGCGTATGGTATAGTTGATAAAGTGATTGCTCATCATTAATTTAGGAGGTTGAGAATGTCTGGTAAAATTGATGACAAGATAAGGTGTTCCTTTTGCAGGAAGTCGCAGAATGAAGTGAGAAAACTCCTTTCAGGACCTGACGGTATCTATATATGTGATGAATGTATAGAGCTTTGTGCTGAAATTCTCGATGAAGAATTTTCGGAGGAAACAGAAACGGAGCCGGTACATAAGGAAATTAATCTGCCTAAGCCTAAGGAAATAAAAAAATACCTTGATGAATATGTAATCGGACAGGATGAAGCAAAAAAAATTTTATCAGTAGCAGTTTATAATCATTATAAAAGAATAATTAATATAACAGCGAGTGATAATGATATACAGATACAAAAAAGCAATGTGCTGCTGCTTGGTCCTACAGGCTCAGGAAAAACTTATCTTGCACAGACTCTTGCAGGAATACTGAATGTTCCTTTTGCTATAGCGGATGCCACTACCCTTACAGAAGCCGGCTATGTGGGTGAAGATGTGGAAAATATACTTTTAAAGCTTATACAGTCAGCCGATGATGATGTACGCAGAGCGGAGCACGGTATAGTATATATTGATGAAATTGATAAGATTGCAAAAAAATCTGAAAATGTTTCAATCACAAGAGATGTTTCGGGAGAGGGTGTCCAGCAGGCACTTCTTAAGCTGCTTGAAGGTACTGTTGCAAGTGTACCTCCGCAGGGAGGCAGAAAGCATCCTCATCAGGAACTTATACAGATAGATACTTCAAATATACTCTTTATATGCGGCGGAGCCTTTGACGGACTTGAAAAAATTATTGAAAGACGGCTTGGAAAAGGCAGTATAGGATTTAATTCGGAAGTAACCTTAAGGCATACACATACAGCTGATGAATTATTCAGACAGGTAATGCCGCAGGATTTAATCAAATATGGTCTTATACCGGAATTTATAGGCAGAGTACCTATAACGGTATCGCTTAATATGCTTGATGAGCAAAGCCTTATACGCATACTTACAGAGCCCAAAAATGCACTGGTAAAGCAGTATAAAAAGCTTTTTGAAATGGATGATGTTAAGCTTGAGTTTACTGATGATGCAATTGCTAAAGTGGCAGAGCTTGCAATCGAAAGAAAGATAGGAGCGAGAGGCTTGCGTTCAATAATGGAAAAAGTTATGATGGAGCTTATGTACGATATCCCTTCAGATACGAATGTCGGAATTTGTACTATTACAAGACAGGCGATTGAAGGAGGAGCACCGGAATTTGTGTTTAGAGATACAATAGTAAATACAAAATATAAGAAAATTAAAAATGATAATCCGGAGATAGCCTAAGTATAAAAATTATGGATAAAAATAAACAAAATTTGAGGGCTGTTACTATTGCACTTAGGAATATAACTTTGCTTCCTAAAGCAACTATACATTTTGATATAACCAGAAAAAAATCCATAGCTGCAGTTGAGAAAGCTATGGGAGAAGATGAGAGGGTGTTTCTTATCACTCAGACAGATCCAGATGTACGTGAGCCTAAGCTTGGAGATTTATATAAACATGGGACCTTTGCAGCGATAAAGCAAATAGCAAGACTTCAGCAGGGATATTTAAGAATCACTGCTGAAGGTCTTTTCAGAGCAAGGATTGATAATATAATATCAGACGTGGATTATATTGTATCAGAAATAAGTCCTGACAATAAAGAGGACAAAGCTTTGGAGAAATATGATGAAGTGGCTAAAGAAGCTATGTGCAGAATAGTAAAGGAGCAGTTTTCAAGTCTTGCGAGAGCTGACAGAAAGCTTAGCTTGGAAGTTAGCGGGATGAATGAGATTAAAGACCTTAATGAGCTTCTTATAAAAATAGCGGCAGGTATTCCCTGGGATTATAAGATCAAGCAAGGGGTGCTTGATGCTGCGGATTATGTTGAAAGATATGAAATTGTAGTCAGAGAGCTTTCAAAAGAAAATCAGATTATGCACGTAAAGAGCGACTTTCAGAACCAGCTCAAAGAAAACATGGATAATAACCATAAAGAATATGTATTGAGAGAGCAGCTTAAGATAATACACAGTGAGCTTGGCGACGATGAATATCTGGGTGAGATACAGGAATATGAAAAGAAGCTTGCAAAGCTTAGAATTGACGAGGAAGATAAGCTTAAGCTGAAAAAAGAAATACAGCGTCTTAAAACTATGCAGGGCTCAGGTCAGGAAGCGAATACCATAAGGACTTATCTTGACACGGTTTTTGATATTCCTTTCGGAATATATACCATAGACAATACGGATATAAGGAGTGCCGCCAAAATACTTGAGGATGAACACTATGGGCTTGAAAAAGTTAAGGAAAGAGTTATAGAATATCTTGCAGTCAGGATTTTAAATTCTAAGGGCAAGGGTCCTATACTCTGCCTTGTAGGTCCTCCCGGAACAGGAAAAACCTCTATAGCAAAAAGTATTGCAAAAGCGCTTGGCAAAGAATATATACGTATAAGTCTGGGAGGCATCAGAGATGAGGCGGAGATAAGGGGACATAGAAAGACCTATGTGGGCGCTATGCCGGGCAGACTTGTAGAGGGTCTTAGGCAGGCTGGAGTTTCAAATCCTCTGATGCTTCTTGACGAGATAGATAAGGCATCAGATGATTATAAGGGGGATACCTTTTCTGCACTTCTTGAAGTTCTTGATGCTGAACAAAACCATAAATTCAGAGATCATTTTATTGAGATACCTATAAACCTCTCGCAGGTTTTATTTGTAGCAACTGCAAATACCACCGCTACAATACCGCGTCCTTTGCTTGACCGCATGGAAATTATAGAGATTAGTTCTTATACTGAAAATGAAAAATTCCATATTGCTCAAAAATATCTTTTAAGAAAACAGCTTGAGGCTAATGGCTTGGATTCAAAACAGGTCGATATAAGTGATGAGGCTATAGCAAAGATTATACATAGCTATACCAGAGAAGCCGGAGTGAGAAATCTTGAAAGATGTATAGGTGAAGTTTATAGAAAATGTGCCAGAGCGATACTTGAAGGAAGAAAAAGAAAGATAAAAATCGGCGAAAAGCAGGTTAAAAACTATCTTGGAAAGGAAAAATACAATTTTAGTGAAGCGGCTGAAACCGATGAAATAGGTGTAGTGAGAGGGCTTGCCTGGACAAGTGTGGGCGGTGATACCTTGCAGATAGAGGTAAATGTGCTTCCAGGCAAGGGGGGACTTGTGCTTACAGGGCAGATGGGAAGTGTAATGAAGGAATCTGCTCAGATAGCTTTAAGCTGCATAAAGGCCTGTACTTTAGTATATAAAATTCCGGAAGGCTTTTTTGACAGACATGACCTTCATCTTCACATACCTGAAGGAGCTGTTCCTAAAGACGGTCCGAGTGCAGGTATCAGTATGGCAACAGCTATGCTTTCCGCGGTTACGCTTATTCCTGTAAGGGCAGATACCGCCATGACGGGAGAAATTACTTTAAGGGGGAGAGTACTTCCTATAGGAGGTCTTAAAGAAAAGGTGCTTGCTGCAAAGACGGCAGGAATAAAAAATGTTATAGTGCCTTTAAAAAATAAGCCTGATATAGAAGAGCTTTCAAACGAAATTACCGAGGGGCTGAAAATAATTTATGTAAGAGATTTTTCAGAAGTAATTAAAAATACTTTAATTACTATGCCGGTAAGAAAGAATAAAAAAGCTGAAAAAAGGGCAGGCTCAAAAAAAGCACAGGCTATGGAGAAAGAGCTATGATTATAAAAGAGGCTTCACTGGAAACAGTATGTGGAATTACAAGTGTGCTTCCCCGGAATCTGTATCCTGAGATAGCTTTTTGCGGGAAATCAAATGTAGGAAAATCCAGCCTTATAAATGCACTGCTGAACCGAAAGTCGCTGGCACGGACCTCAGCTTCTCCGGGAAAAACTCAGACGATTAATTTTTATAGGGTGCTTGCAGCAAATAAAGCAGATAAGTCCGATAATACAGAAGCTTTAAGGGAGATGCCAGGCTTGGAATTTTATTTTGTTGATTTGCCCGGATACGGTTATGCAAATGTGTCGATTGAAATTAAGCAAAAGTGGGGAAAAATGATAGAGAAATATCTGAATTTCTCACAAAAGCTGAAATGCATATTTTTATTAATTGATATAAGGCATAAACCCTCTGAAAATGATAAGCTTATGTATAACTGGGTAGTGGGTATGGGATTTAAGCCTGTATTGGTAGCTACCAAACTTGATAAAATAAAAAGAAGTGCTGTAAGCAAAAATATTTCAATAATAAAGCAGGAATTAAACACAGCTCACACTATAATTCCGTTTTCTGCCGGGGACAAAAGAGGCAGGGAAGAAATCTATGCTCTGATTTGTAAACTTTTAGGAGAGTAGCAGCAGGCATGCTATAAAACATTTGACATAAGTATGATAATTAGGTATAATGTGGCAAGTTGTAACTGCGAAGATAAGGAGGTGTTACCATGTCAATTTGTCCAAAGAATAAATCATCAAGCAGCAGGAGAGATAAGAGAAGGGCTAACTGGAAGATGAAAGCAAGCAATCTTGTAAAATGCAGCAAATGTGGTGAATTAATGCTGCCACATAGAGTATGCAAGGCATGTGGAGCTTATAATAAGCGCGAAATTATTGAGGTTGGATAAGATAGGATTGTATAAAGGAGTAAATTATGCTTAGTAATATTATTTCAGTGGTATATGCAATAGTATGTGTTTTTCTGGCCGCAGTAGTGCTTTTACAGGAGGGCAACTCTGAGGGGCTTGGCTCTATAGGAGGAATTGCAGATTCATACTGGGGCAAGAATAAAGCACGTTCCATGGAGGGAACTTTAGAGAAGCTGACAAAATATGCGGCAGCAGCATTTTTACTGCTGGCTTTCGTGCTGAATATTATTAAATAAAATACTGACAGAGGGGCTGGTGCGAAGCGGATGAGTTGTTATCTGCAAAGCAGCAGCTCTTTTATACATAAGCATAAAAAGCAAATAAAATTTAGAGAATTGATGAAATGATAAATATATATAATGGATGAGAATAAATTGGATAAAAGAAAAAAAGTAATACTTGATTTTATGAGGGATTCTATCTATACTCCGATGAAGGCTAAAGAAATTGCAGCATTTTTATTTGTTGAAAAAGCCAGAAAAGAAGAATTCCTTGAGGTATTAAATGAACTTGCAGCTGAAAATAAAATTAAATGTCTGCCAAGCGGGAAGTACATGCTAAACAGTGCTTTGCCGGAAGTTCAAGCTGAAAAAGCAAAGGAAACGGATACTTCTGAGAATCACAGCAAAAAAGCTGTTAATGCTGAAAACAGTTCTGAAAATAAAACAGATTCTAATCGTAATAAAAAATTAAAAAGTCAAAAAAATATAATAGACAACTATGATTTTCTATCTTCAGGCTATAAAGAGGGCAGCCAATATACCGGAGTTTATACTGTAAGCAAAAACGGCTTCGGCTTTGTAGCAGTGCCTGAAAAGCCTGATATTTTTATACCTGACGGCTTTCAAAGTGATGCTCTCAACGGTGATAAGGTATTGGTAACTATTGTCTGCACAGAAGATGATTTTATACCGGTAAAAAGTAAAGGCATGATATTAAAGGTGCTTGAGCACGCTAATAAATATATAGTAGGGCTTTATAAGAAAAATAAAAAAGCCAGCTTGGTAATACCTGATGACAGGCGCATACTAAGTAATATATATGTACCTCCTGAAAATTCCATGGCAGCTGCAGGAGGCAGCAAAGTTGTGGTAAGGATAGATGATTACAGTCAGGGAGGCAGGAACCCCAAAGGAACTATCTGTGAAATTCTTGGAGATTCCAAGGAGCCCGGAGTCGATATACTGTCAATTATTAAGCTTTTTAATCTGCCTGAAGATTTTAGTACAGAAGCTCAGGCTGAGGCTTTAAAAAAAGCTGCCGAGCCCGTGGAAAAGTATATAGACAAAAGATTTGATTTAAGAGATAACTATACGGTTACTATAGACGGTGAGGATGCTAAGGACCTTGATGATGCAGTAAGCTTAAGCTTCAGCCGGGGAATTTGGAAGCTTGGCATACATATAGCGGATGTATCACATTATGTTAAGGAAGCAGGTCCGCTTGACAGAGAAGCCCGAGAAAGAGGCACAAGTGTCTATCTTCCCGACAGGGTATTGCCTATGCTGCCTCCGGAGCTTTCAAACGGCTGCTGTTCTTTAAATGCCGGAGAAGACAAGCTGACCTTATCCTGCATTATGGATATAGATGATACCGGAAAGCTGATTTCACATAATATTTGTGAAACGATTATAAGAGTAGATAAAAGACTTAGCTATAATCAGGTTTATGAGATATTGCAGGATAATTCAGAGAACAGTTCACAAGAATATACAGCTTTGATTCATGATATGCACAGGCTTGCTTTATTGCTTAGAAAAAAAAGATTTAAAAGAGGCTCTATAGATTTTAATTTGCCTGAAAGCAAGGTGATTCTCAATACTGACGGCAGTGTTAAGGAGATAAAGGCTTATGACAGGACTGACGCAAATAAAATTATAGAAGAATTTATGCTTATAGCTAATGAAACTGTGGCAGAAGAATATTTCTGGCGCGACCTTCCCTTTATATACAGAGTGCACGATGTACCTGATATGGAAAAAATGCGTGAGCTGTCTATTTTTATCAACAATTTCGGTTTTTCTTTAATTACTTCAAAAGACGAAATCCATCCAAAGGAAATACAAAAGCTTTTAAGTAAGACTGAAGGAAGTGAAAATGAAGCTCTGATAAGCAGGATGGTGCTTAGAAGCATGAAGCAGGCAAGGTACCAGGCTGCTCCTGACAAGCATTTCGGACTTGCAGCAAAATACTATACTCATTTCACCTCTCCTATAAGACGTTATCCTGACCTTCAGATACACAGGATAATAAAGGAAAATTTAAAGCTCGGGATAAGCAGGAGCAGAGAGGAGCATTATAGAAATATTTTAGAAAAGACAGCCGCTCATGCTTCAGCTATGGAGCGCAGGGCGGCAGAGGCTGAAAGGGATGCGATAAAGTATAAAATGTGTGAGTATATGCAGGATAAGCAGGGTCAGAAGTTTAATGGCATAATAAGCGGAATGACTAAGTACGGCTTGTATGTGACGCTTGAAAATACCGTAGAGGGCTTTGTAAGCATAGCTGAGCTTGGAAATGATTATTATGATTTTATTGAGCGACGCTATGAAATAGTCGGAATATTTGATAAAGCCTCATTCAGACTGGGAGAGCCTATCACGGTAAAGGTAAAGAATGTGAATAAGATGGCAAGAACTATTGATTTTGTGCGTTGCAAAGAGGACAGGAAAAACAGAAAAGGAAAGCATTAATTATTTCAGACATTATTTAAAATGGAGGGCTGGAAAATTGGAAGGGATAAAGCTTATCGCCAATAATAAAAAAGCGTATTTTGATTATTTTATTCTTGAAAGCTATGAGGCCGGGATTGAGCTTTTTGGCACAGAAGTCAAATCAATACGTATGGGACATTGCTCAGTTAAGGAAGCTTGGATACGTATTGAAAAAAATGAGATTTATATTATGGGGATGCATATAAATCCTTATGAAAAGGGCAATATTTTTAATAAGGACCCTCTGCGTGTAAGAAAACTGCTTATGCATAAGAATGAAATTAAAAAAATCGGTGCTAAGCTTCAGGAAAAGGGACTTACTTTGGTGCCGCTTAAGGTGTATTTCCGAGGAAGCCTGGTCAAGGTTGAAGTAGGGCTGGCGAGAGGAAAGAAAAATTATGATAAGAGAGATACCATAGCTAAGAAAGAGCAAAAAAGAGAAATGGACAGGGCTTTAAAAAAGAATCTTAAAAAAATGGACTAGGGCAAAAATAGCGTTTGTGCATATTTATACATATTATTGAATAAAATCCTTGACAAATCCTTTAATTAAGTCTATTATATTTATAAATATACAGAAATTATGAAAAACTGTAAAAAGGAAAGGCTTAAACTTATGAAAAACTCAAAGGATGAT
>CALBCM010000011.1 GCA_937927235.1 uncultured Johnsonella sp. | reverse complement strand
AATTTATAAATGTCGGCGGATATGCAGCTGCATATCCGCCGACATTTATAAATTTTTGCTTAAGTTTTACTTATTTTACTTGCATAAATCTAAAGAACGTGGTTGAATATAATAGCTATCTGTAATAAAGCTTAAGAAATATTAATATTTTTAGGTTATAATTTTTACAGAGTTGTAATATCAATTCTGCATTACAGACTGGAAGTATACAATGGCATTAACGCAAAAAGAAAGACAGCTTGAAATGAAAAATCTCTATATCGCAGAAAAGCCAAGTGTAGCACAGGAATTTGCTAAGGCGCTTAAAATAAAGGCTGCCAGAAAAAATGGATTTATTGAATCTGAAGACAGCATAATTACTTGGTGCGTAGGGCATCTTGTTACTATGAGCTATCCTGAAAAATATGACATTAAGTATAAAAAGTGGAGTCTTGATAATCTTCCTTTTCTGCCTAAAGCTTTTAAATATGAAGTTATTGAGCAGGTAAAGCCTCAGTTTGATATTGTAAGCAGCCTGCTTAACAGAAAAGATGTTGCTGTAATTTATATATGTACCGACTCAGGACGAGAGGGTGAATATATTTACAGGCTGGTAGATGAGATGGTAAAGGTTTCCGGCAAAATCAGAAAGAGAGTTTGGATAGATTCACAAACCGAAGAGGAGATTTTAAGAGGAATTAAACAGGCAAAGGACTGGTCGCAGTATGATAATCTTGGGAACAGCGCTTATTTGAGAGCTAAAGAGGATTATCTGATGGGAATAAATTTCTCGAGGCTTCTGACACTTAAATACGGCAATACTATAGCAGGCTTTTTAAAAAAAGACAGAGCTGTTTTAAGTGTGGGCAGAGTTATGACCTGTGTAATGGGCATGGCAGTAAGAAGAGAAAGGGAGATAAGGAATTTTGTAAAAACTTCTTTTTACAGGGTCGTCGTAAAGCTTGAGCAAGACGGCTTCAGCTTTTTTGCCGAATGGTATGCGGCTGAAGAGTCAGAGTATTTTAATTCTCCAAAGCTTTATAAGGAAAACGGCTTTAAAAAGAAAGAAGAGGCTCAGGCATTAATAGACAAGCTTAGACTGGCTTGTGATAAAGCAAGGATTATAAGGGCTGAAAAGAAAAGGGAAGTTAAAAGCCCGCCTCTTTTATATAATCTTGCCGAGCTTCAGAACGAATGCTCTAAAAGTTTTAAAATTAATCCTAATGAAGCCTTAAAAGCGGTGCAGTCAATGTATGAAAAAAAGCTGGTCACCTATCCGAGAACAGATGCAAGGGTGCTTTCAAGTGCTGTTGCAAAAGAAATCCATAAAAATATAGCAGGCTTAAAAAATCTTAATATGTATGCAGGCTTTGCCGATGAAGTATTAAATTCGGGAGCCTGTAAAAAAATAGCAAAGACCAGATATGTAAATGACAGTAGAATAACAGACCATTATGCTGTGATACCTACAGGCTATACCGGAACATACAAGAGTCTTTCAGAGCTTGAGAGAAAAATATATGATATTATCTGCAGAAGATTTTTAAGTATATTTTTTCCTTCCGCCGAATACGAAAAATACAGTATGGAATTTATAATTAAAAGCTTGAAAGGAGTAAGTCAAGCTGCAGGCAGCTATGAAACGGCAGAGCAGAAAAGCTATAGTCAGGAGCATTTTACTTCTTCATTTAGGTTTTTAAAAAGTGAAGGCTATTTGAAGCTGTATAAATCGGATAAAGCTGATGTGAATTCTGGCAATAACGATATTGATATGACTGCACAAAAGCTGGTAGCTGCTCCGGCTTTTAAAAATATAATTTTCGGGCTGAAAAAAGGAGACAGCGTCAATATATCTGATTTTGAAATAAAAGAAGGAGAAACTTCTCCTCCAAAAAGATATACCTCAGGCTCTATGATGCTTGCGATGGAAAATGCGGGACAGCTAATTGAAGACGAGGAATTAAGGAGTCTTATAAAAGGCTCAGGCATAGGAACTTCAGCTACAAGAGCCGAAATCCTTAAAAAGCTGTTTACTATAAAGTACCTTATGCTGAATAACAAAACTCAGATTATAACTCCCACGCTTTTAGGTGAAATGGTCTATGAAGCTGTAAACTCCTCAATATCACAGCTTTTAAATCCTGAATTAACTGCAAGCTGGGAAAAAGGACTCAATTACGTTTCTGAGGGAAGCCTCACGCCTGAGGAATATATGAAGAAGCTTGAGAATTTTGTTGCAGTAAGAACTGCAAATGTTATAAGGCTTAATAATCAGTACAAGCTTAAAGAAGCCTATGACAAAGTGGAAGCATTTTACAAAAATTAAAAATGGAGAATATAAACGAAATGGCAAATAATATGACAAAAGACGATGTAAGAACTGAGGAATTATTTGATTTAAGCAAAACAATCGCAAAGCCTCTTTTAAGCAGATATAAATATCCTTGGGAAGCACTTAAGGGGATAGGAGAATTTATAGAATTTATAGGCGGGGCTCTTTCGAATGACGAGTATGACCTGGTGAGTGACAATATCTGGATACATAAATCTGTAGCGATCCCTCCCTCAGTATGCCTTGCAGGTCCCATGATAATATGCAGCAATACTGAATTAAGACATGGTGCGTTTTTCAGAGGCAACGTTATAATAGGCGAGGGAGCAGTTGCAGGAAACTCCTGCGAAATAAAAAATTCTATAATATTTGACAATGCACAAATACCACATTACAACTACATTGGGGATTCAATTATAGGATTTAAAGGGCATATGGGAGCAGGCTCAATTACCAGTAATTTAAAAAGTGATAAAAGTCTTGTAAAAGTACATCTGGGTAATGAGGATATTGAAACAGGAATTAAAAAATTCGGTGCTATGGTGGGAGATTTTGTTGAGGTAGGCTGTGGCTCGGTGCTTAATCCGGGGACTGTAATAGGAAAGCGCTCGGTTATTTATCCGCTTTCAAGCATAAGAGGCTGTGTACCGACAAATTCAATTTATAAGGGCAAGGATAATATAGTAAAGAAAAGATAAGGCTTACGGGGCTTGGAGGCAGGATATGGATTTTAAATTACATGACACGCAGCCGCTGTTAAGAAAAGTCCTTGATTTTATGGTTCAGGTTTCCATAGTTATATCAGTAGCCTGGTTTATAATTTATTCTTTTTGCTATAAAGTGGTAAATACAGGTCAGTCAATGCTTCCTCTTATAGGTGTCAATGACGGTCTTCTGATGAACAGGATAGTTTATGTGTTTTCTGAACCTGAACGTTTTGATATAATCGCTTTTAAAACTGCTGACGGGCATCTAAATATTAAAAGAATTATAGGACTGCCTGGCGAAACCGTGCTTATATCAGAAGGAATAGTATATGTAAATAGTAAGCCTCTTAATGCTGTAAACGTAGAAGATGAATTTGAAGAAAAGCTTGATAAGGCGGCACTTGAGGGTGTAGCGGCAAGTCCCGTGGTGCTTGCAGGGGACGAGTATTTTGTACTTGGCGATAACAGAGATTCAAGCGAAGACTCAAGATTTGTCGGTATAGGAAATGTTAAAAGGAAGGCTATAATAGGAAAGCTCTGGATGAGGATTTCTCCTTTTAACAGAATAGGATATTTATATTAAGGAGGAGGGATTATGACAGACTATATATCACAGCTGGTTCAAAGATATGGAATTTTAGCCTCGGTTGAAGGGGATATACGTGATTCCTATGAGATTATTAGAAAATCCTATGAAGCTAAGGGCAAGCTGTTAATAGGCGGAAACGGCGGAAGCTGTGCCGATTCTGAGCATATAGTAGGCGAGCTTATGAAAGGCTTTGTTAAAAAAAGAGAGCTTGAGGAAGCTTACAAAAAAAGACTTGAAGAATTCGGAGGTGAGGAGGGTAAAAGGCTTGCCGCTTCACTTCAAGGCTCTCTGCCTGCAATCGCCATTACAAATCATCAGGCACTTTCAACTGCCTTTGCCAATGATGTTTGTGGAGATATGGCTTACGCTCAGCAGGTAAGCGGCTATGGAAATGAAGGAGATGTCCTCTTGGCTATTTCAACTTCAGGAAATGCACTGAATCTGTATTATGCTGCCGTTACAGCTAAGGCCAAGGGACTTAAGGTAATTGCTCTGTCAGGCAAAACCGGAGGAAGACTCGCTCAAATTGCGGATAAAAGTATTATAGTTCCCAATAATGAAACTTATATGATTCAGGAACTTCATCTTCCTATTTATCACGCATTTTGCCTGCAGCTTGAAGAATATTTTTTTGCTGATTAATAAATTTATTGCGGAAAGGTTTTCTATGATAAAGGGAAAAGAGCTTCTGGAGTTTTATAAGGGAAAAAAGGTTTTAGTTACGGGAAGTACAGGCTTTAAGGGAGCCTGGCTGTCTTTGATGCTGCACACTGCAGGGGCGCAGGTCTGCGGTTATGCTCTAAGACCCGATAATACTCAGCTTTTATTTGAAAAACTGGAACTTGAAAAAAATATCAAACAAATTTATTCGGATATAAGAAATTTTGAAAAACTTGCTGAGGTGTTTAATACAGAAAAGCCCGAATTTGTATTTCATCTGGCAGCTCAGCCTCTTGTGAGAGAATCTTATTTGGAGCCGAGGTATACCTTTGAAGCCAATGTAATGGGGACTGTTAATATTCTTGAATGCATAAGACAATCAGGCAGTGTTAAATCTTTTTTAAATGTTACTACCGATAAGGTTTATGACAATAAGGAGGTTGATGCAGGCTATAAGGAAGAGGACAGGCTTGACGGCTATGACCCCTATTCAAACTCAAAATCCTGTTCGGAATTGGTGACACACAGCTATGCCAAATCCTTTCTTTATGAGGAAAAATGTGCCGTCAGCACTGCAAGAGCGGGCAATGTCATAGGGGGAGGGGACTACGCAAAGGACCGGATAATTCCTGATTGCGTAAGGGCTGCCGTTGAAAGTAAAAGCATAATAATCAGAAATCCCGATTCTATCAGACCTTACCAGCATGTACTGGAGCCACTGTATGTATATCTTATGATTGCAGCCAATCAAGACAGCAAGCAGAGCTTATGCGAAAGCTATAATGTAGGACCTGATGAGGCTGATTGTGAGAGCACTCTGAATTTAGTAAAACTATTTTGTGATAACTGGGGTGAGGGCATGGACTACATAGTTCAGCCTGATGGAGGTCCGCATGAGGCAGGCTTTTTAAAGCTTGACTGTACTAAGCTTAAGACCGTGTTCGACTGGAAGCCGGTATATAATATAAAGGAAGCCGTCTGTAAAACTGTTGAGTGGCATAAACGTCTGATAAAGGGTGAACAGGCTGAAGCTATATGTATATCACAAATCAAAGAGTTTTATAATCTGTTATTGTAGTTTAAATGCTTTAGAAAAGAGGAGGGGCTCATTATGAATAAAAAGATAGGCTTTATAGGTTGCGGCCATATGGCAGGAGCTATAATTAAAGGTATTATTGATTCGGGACTTGTACCGCCTGAAAATATCACAGCAAGTGCATTGAACAAGGAAAAGCTTGAAAAAACTGCAAATAATCTGAAAATCAGGACTGCAGCAAGCAATTTTGAAGCTGCCAAAGAGGCTGACATAATATTTCTTGCAGTAAAGCCCAATATTTATGAAAATGTCATTGCTGAAATAAAGAGCTTGTTTTTGGCAGGAAGGGGAGAGGATAAGCTTGTGGTATCTATGGCTCCGGGCAAAACGCTCAACTATCTTGAAGGCCTTTTTGGAGGTAAGATCAAGCTCTTAAGAATCATGCCGAATACTCCGGCTATGCTTGGTGAAGCGATGACTGCAGTCTGCGGCAATGAATACCTTACTGAGAATGAATATAACACTTTGATTATGCTGCTTAAAGCTTTTGGCAGGGTTCAGGAGATTCCCGAAAGGCTTTTTGATGCGGCAACAGGTGTAGCAGGCTCCTCTCCGGCTTTTGTGTTTATGTTTATAGAGGCACTTGCTGACGGAGCGGTGCTTAAAGGCATGCCAAGAGATATTGCTTATACTATGGCGGCTCAGGCGGTGCTTGGCAGTGCCGAAATGGTGCTTAAATCAGGACTGCATCCGGCACAGCTTAAAGATATGGTATGTTCTCCCGGAGGCACTACAATAGAAGGCGTTACAGCTTTGGAGGACAAGGGCTTAAGGGCTGCCGTGATAAATGCAGTAAGGGCAGTATGTGATAAATCTGCAAATATAATTTAAAGAGGTAAGAGCAGTATGCCTTATGATATTTTTTTTGTAAATCTTGGCATTAAAATTCAGCATCTTCAAAATCATATAAATGTATTCGGCTTCAGCATTGCATTTTATGGCATTATAATAGGTATAGGAATGCTTGCCGGGCTTCAGATGGCTGTTATGGAAGCTAAAAGGAGCGGACAGAATCCTGAGCTTTATATGGATTTTACAGTGTATGCTATTTTTTTTGCTATAATTGGTGCAAGGATTTATTATGTTATATTTTCCTGGGATTCCTATAAGGATGATTTAATACAGGTATTTAATATAAGAGCGGGAGGTCTTGCTATATATGGAGGAATAATAGCCGCCGCCATAACACTTTATGTATTTTCAAGAATTAAAAAAACCAAATTTTTGACTATGGCGGACACTACTGTGCTCGGGCTTGTGACAGGACAGATTATAGGAAGATGGGGAAACTTTTTTAATGCCGAGGCATTTGGAGGATATACCAATAATATTTTTGCTATGCAGATAAGAAAAGATATTGTAAATAGCAATATGTTAAATAAAGATGTTTTAAATCACATCATTCAGGTTGGGAATACTTCTTATATTCAGGTCCATCCTACTTTTTTATATGAATCTGCGTGGAACCTCGCTCTGCTGATATTTATGCTCTGGTACAGAAGCAAAAAAAAGTTTGAAGGAGAGCTGTTTTTTATATATCTTGGAGGCTATGGGCTTGGCAGGGCATTAATTGAAGCTTTAAGAACTGACAGCCTGCTGCTTCCCGGAACGAATCTGGCAGTATCTCAGCTTCTTGCCTGTGCTTGTATTTTAGGAGCAGTCTTAGGTATATATCTGGGAAGAAAACAACTTAAAAAATCAGTTTCCAAATAAATCAGAAGGAGTAAATACGGCTTTTTGAGTATCTACTCTTTTTTAAATTTTAATTCTCGTATAGCTACAGCTGTGAGTATTTTGGCATAATTAATAAAATAGAGTTAAATTATTGCATTTTTTAAATTATTAGACTAATATTATAATTGAGTGGTAAAATATAGAAGAAAGTAGGTGGCTACATCGTACAATGTTTTTGCATAAGAGTGTTTTGCTTAATGAAACTATCAGCCTGCTTAAGGTAAGGGAAAATGGAATCTATGTAGATGGTACATTGGGAGGAGGCGGACATGCCTATGAAGTGTGCAGCCTGCTTAAGAATGGAAGGCTTATAGGTATAGACCAGGATGAAGATGCAATAAGTGCCGCCTCAGACAAGCTTAAAAAGTTTAATACCAAGGTAAATATCATACATGATAATTACTGCAATATAAAGGCTATACTTAGCAGGCTTGGCATAGACAGGGTTGATGGCATTTATCTCGACCTTGGGGTGTCCTCATATCAGCTTGATAATGCAGACAGAGGCTTTTCCTACAGAGAAAATGCCCCTCTGGACATGCGCATGGATAAAAGAAATGCTAAAAGTGCTGCGGATATAGTAAATAATTATGATGAAAAAGAGCTTTATCGCGTAATAAAAAATTACGGTGAGGATTTATTTGCAAAAAACATAGCAAAGCATATTGTAAATAATCGAGAAAAAAAGAGGATAGAAACTACCGGTGAGCTCGCCGATATTATAAAGGCAGCTATACCGATGAAAATGCGCTTAAAGGGAGGGCATCCTGCTAAGAGGACCTTTCAGGCGATAAGAATAGAGCTGAATTCAGAGCTTGAAGTGCTTGAAAACTCCATAGATACTATGATAGAATTGTTAAATCCCGGAGGAAGACTGGCAATTATAACTTTTCATTCTCTTGAGGACAGAATAGTTAAACAAATTTTCAGGCAGAACGAGAATCCCTGTATTTGCCCGAAAAGCTTTCCGGTATGTGTATGTAATAGGAAGAGTAAAGGAAGAGTAATCACAAGAAAAGCAATCTGTCCTTCGGAGGATGAGGTCAGAGAAAATTCCCGCTCAAAAAGTGCAAAGCTTCGTATATTTGAGGCGGGGAATTAAAGAAAAAGTCAGCTTTAAAAGGAGAGAAAAGGAGGAGTCTGTTATGAGTAATACTTTAAATAGAAAAAGAAGGAGCAGCCAGACATTAAAAAAAGACTATAGGAAAAGCTATATAGAAGATGGAAATGCTTTAAGGTATGCTGATAATGCAAAAAGACGAAAAAGTACCGTAAAATATCAAAAACCGAGTGTAAGAGATAAAAATATTAAGGTTAGAAAAAATCAGGCTCAGGCGGCATTGGGAATGGATTTTCCGTTTCTTCTCATACTTACTGCGGCACTTGTATGTATACTGTATCTGTTTTACAGCTATTTACATGTACAGGACAGCGTGACTACGACTATAAGAAATATAGAGGTTAAAGAAAGAGAGCTTGCAACTCTGAAAAATCAAAATGATGCTCTGGAGATAAATATAAAGTCCAGTGTCGACCTCGACCATATTTATGAAGTGGCTACAAAAGAGCTTGGCATGGTTTATGCAAAAAAAGACCAGATAATAAAGTACAATACATCTGAAAAGGAATATGTAAGACAGTATGAAGACATTCCGGACAGGTAAAAGCAGCAACAGAAAAGGCACTGCTGTAAAGAAAAAAGAAGCAAACGAGGGCGGCGCCAAAAACAGAGTGCTTACACGAGCCATGCATGTTCGCCTTATGATAAGTCTTGGTGTTATTGTACTTGGACTCATCGGTTTGATGATAAAGGTATATGCAATACAGTCCAATTCAAAAAATTATAATCAAAAAGTTTTGGCACAGCAAAGATATAATTCCAGCAATATCCCCTACAGGAGAGGAGATATTATGGACAGAAACGGAACTTATCTTGCTACCAGCAATAAGGTCTATAACCTTATAATTGACCCTTATCAGATAAATCAGGCACCTGAAAAATATCTTGCCCCGACAGCTGCTCTGTTGGCGGAGGTATTTGGATATAATGAAGAAGATATAAAAAATATTATAACCCAAAATGCGGACAGCAGATATATAAGGCAGGAAAAAGAGCTCAGCTATGAAATTAAGGAACAATTTGAAAGCAGGAGAAAAGAGATAAACTCGGAGTTTGCTGCCAAGGATTCAAAGTCCAGAATCTATGGAGTATGGTTTGAGGATGCCTATCAGAGAGTTTATCCTTACAATTCCCTTGCCTGCAATGCAATCGGCTTTGCCAATAAGGACAATACTTTAGGAACTGGAGGTATTGAGCAGTATTATAATGATGAGTTAATCGGTGTTGCCGGTAGGGAATACGGCTATCTCAATGATGACTACAATCTTGAAAGGGTAATTAAGACTGCCACTGATGGTAACTCCATAATTTCCACCTTGGATACAAATATACAAAAAATTGTAGAAAAGCATATAAGCGAATGGGAAGCTCAGATGGGAAGCAAAATTACCGCCTGTCTGGTGATGGACCCTAATAACGGAGAAATCCTTGCTATGGCAACAAGCAAAACCTATGACCTTAACCATCCCAGAAATATAGATAAATACTATACTCAAGAGGAGTTTAATGCACTTGATACTAAAGCTCAGAGTGAGGTTATGAATGATATTTGGAGGAACTATTGTGTAAATGATACTTATGAGCCCGGCTCTCCTGCAAAAATATTGACGGTAGCTGCTGCACTTGAGGAGGGTACAGTAAAGCCTGAAGACAGCTTTTATTGTGACGGAGGACAGGTTGTAGGAGATCGTATAGTACACTGTGCCGTGCGCTCAGGGCATGGAAATGTTACCTTAAAGGAATCCCTGATTAGAAGCTGCAATGATGCTATTATGCAGGTTGCATCGGGACTTGGCACTGATAGGTTCAGCAATTTTGAGCATTTGTTCGGAATGGGCGTAAAGAGCGGAATAGACCTTCCGGGTGAACCGGACACCTCAGCGCTCATTCATCAGGCTGCTGATATGAAGCCCATAGACCTTGCTACAAATTCTTTCGGTCAGAACTATAACTGTACTATGATACAGATGTCGGCAGCTATATGCTCTGTGATAAATGGAGGATATTATTATGAGCCTCACATAGTTAAACAGATAGTTAATTCTCAGGGCTCTGTAATAAAAGATATAGAGCCTAAGCTTGTAAGAGAAACAGTTTCAACCAGCACCTCTGTATTTATCAGAGAGGCTCTCAGAGATGTTATAGAAAAAGGCACTGGGGAAGCGGCAAAAGTTGAAGGCTATGATGTAGGAGGAAAAACCGGAACTTCACAGAAGCTTCCGAGAAATTCCGGTAAATATCTGTTGTCCTTTGCAGGCTTTGCACCTGTAGATAATCCTCAGGTATTTTGCTATGTAGTAGTAGATGAGCCCAATACCGACAATCAGTCACATTCTGCTTATGCAGGAGAGCTGTTCAGCAAGATTATGACTGATATACTGCCCTATATGAGCATCTTTCCCAAGGATGAGGAAGCGGCACAAAAAATACAGGAAGAGGTAGAGGCTAAATTAAAGGGCGAGGAAGCTTCAGCGGCGGAGAGCACGGCACAAGCTGAGCAGAATGACTCTGAAGCTTCTGTGGAAAGCTCCAAGGCAAATACGCCGAGCAGCACGGAATATGAAACTGAGGAATATTTAGAGAACCCTCGTTTAGATTTTGAAAGTCCTGTTTCGCCCGGGCTTTCTTCTGAAGATATAAGCAATCAGCCCGTAAATCAGGAGAGTAAGCAAAGCATCGCTCCTAATGAAACCGCAGGCGAGAGCAGCAAGGCTGCCGCCAAGAAAAAAAAGGCAGCTAAAACTGCTCCTGCCGCAACTACTAAGGCTCAAGCTAAAAAGAAGAAAAAAAAGGTCAGGCAGCAGACTAAGGTTCCAACAACTGCTGCTGCAGCTAAAAAGAAAACTAAAAAGAAAAAAACAGGAAATTAGATATGATTAATGATAGTATTTATGCCATACTTATAAGCTTTATAATCTGTGCATTATTATGCCCTATATTTATACCTCTGCTGCATAGATTAAAATTTGGGCAGCAGGCCAGAGATGACGGACCGCAAAATCATCTTAAAAAAAGCGGCACTCCTACTATGGGCGGTATTGTTATAATGTTTGCAATACTGGCAGGAGCCGGGATATTTTCATTTAAATATAGGGAAATCCTTCCTGTACTTCTTTTTACACTCGGCTACGGTTTGATAGGATTTACTGATGATTTTCTTAAGATTAGGAAAAAACAGTCGGAGGGGCTTTCCGTAAAAGCCAAGCTCGCTCTTCAGCTTTTAATTACCGGAATATTTGCTTATTATTTATATAAAAGCGGAAGTACAAGGCAGGTACTCATACCTTTTACAGGGGGTATGAGTACCGGACTTATGGTTGATTTGGGAATATTATTTTTTCCGGCAGTATTTTTTATAGTGCTGGGTACTGATAACGGCGTAAATTTTACTGATGGGCTTGACGGACTTTGCTCAAGTGTTACTATAGTAGTAGCTCTGTTTTTTGCCCTGACGGCAATTAAGGAAAATATTCCTGTTGCACCTATGTCGGCGGCAGTGACAGGCTCACTTTTAGCCTTTTTATTATATAATGTTTATCCTGCAAAGATATTTATGGGAGATACCGGCTCACTTGCTTTAGGAGGCTATGTGTCCGGAATGGCACTCATTATGCGCATGCCGCTTTTTATAGCGGTGATAGGCTTTGTCTACCTTGCGGAAGTGCTTTCTGTTATAATTCAGGTGGGATATTTTAAAAAAACTAAGGGCAAGAGATTTTTTAAGATGGCACCCATACATCATCATTTTGAAATCAGCGGCTGGTCTGAAACCAGAGTAGTAGCTGTATTTACTGTAGTAAGCACGATTTTGTCACTGCTGGCATTTTTAGGTATTAATAAATAAACTGGAGGTAGGCGTTTATGGCTGACAAAGTTTTAGTGGCAGGAGCCGGAAAAAGCGGTATTGCCGCTGCAAAACTTCTTACAGGACTTGGAGGAGAGGTTGTATTATATGATAAAAATGATACTTTAAAGAAGCATGTTGTTTCTGAAAACTTTACTGATGAGGAGCTGGAAAGAATATCATTTAAATTTGGAATTCTTAAAAAAAATGATGTTGCCGGTATCAGGCTCTGCGTTATAAGTCCCGGAATCAGTCTTGAAGAAGACTTTGTATATATGCTTGATAGAAATAATGTACAAATATGGAGTGAGATTCAGCTCGGATTTAAGGCTGCCAAGGGACAGCTTATTGCAATTACCGGAACAAACGGCAAAACAACTACTACTGCACTGACAGGGGAGATAATGCACGCTGTCTATGAGGAAACCTTTGTAGCAGGCAATATAGGACTGCCTTATACTCTTACAGCAGCCGATACTACGGATAAATCCGTAACAGTGCTTGAAGTTTCAAGCTTTCAGCTTGAAACGATAATAGACTTTAAACCTCACGTTTCTGCTATATTAAATATAACTCCCGACCATTTAAACCGGCACCATACTATGGAAAATTATATTTTAATCAAGGAAGAGATAGCTAAGAATCAGACATCGGAAGATTTCTGCGTGCTTAATTATGAGGACAAGGCTTTGAGAGAGTTTGGAGAAAGCGAGTGTCTTCAGGCTAAGGCGGTATTTTTTTCCTCTAAAAATATTCTTGATAAAGGCGTATATATTAAAAATGGAGCTATTTTTGTCAGAGATGAAAAGGGCGAAAGAGAAATTATCAAAACTTCGGAATTAAACATACTTGGTATCCATAACCATGAAAATGTTATGGCAGCAGTTGCCATAGCGGAATGTATGCAAATTCCTGAAGATATTATTAAAAGAGTCTGTGCTCAGTTTCAGGCGGTGGAGCACCGGATTGAATTTGTAATGGAAAAGCACGGAGTTAAATATTTTAATGATTCCAAGGGAACCAACCCTGAGGCTTCAATTCAGGCAATAAAAGCTATGCCGGGTCCTATAATACTTATAGCCGGAGGCTATGATAAGGGCTCCTCATATGATGAATGGGTAAGTCTGTTTAAGGGTAAGGTCAGGTATCTTGTACTTATGGGACAGACCAGGGACAGTATAGCTGAATGTGCGAGAAAGCACGGTTTTGGGGATATAATGTATGCAGATGATATGCATGAAGCGGTCAAGGTCTGTGCTTCCTATGCCGATGCGGGTAATTGCGTGCTGCTTTCTCCTGCCTGTGCGAGCTGGGGCATGTTTAAGGATTATGAGGAAAGAGGCAGAGCATTTAAAAAGGAAGTATTGAATTTATAAAAGTAGAAAAGGAGGTGAGGTTATGCCCGGAGAGAAGAAAAAAAAAGTCAAATATTTTTATGATTACAGCCTCGTATTTGCTGTGCTTTTCCTGACTGTATTCGGAATGGTTATGATTTTTTCGGCAAGCTCGTATGCAGCACAGGTAAGACTTCATAAAGCTCCTTATTACTACATGTTAAGGCAGGGAATAGTGGCAGGCATAGGCATTATAGTTATGTTTATGGTTTCTTTATGTGATTATCATAAAATATTAAATCACAGACGGCCTATATTAGCTTTTGCTTATCTCCTGAATATTGTAGTTTTATTTGTGGGGAAAAGTTTTAATGGTCAGAAAAGATGGCTGGGCTGGAAGAATTTTACTTTTCAGCCCTCTGAATTTGCCAAGCTGGCATTGATTATATTTCTTGCCTATACCATTACTAATATGGGCAAGGAAATCAATAGTATTAAGGGTTTCCTTAAGATTGGATTGGATACCGGAGTGCTTATATTTTGTATCGCATTAAGCAATCTGAGCGCCGGAATTATAATGTGCGGCATAATTTATGGAATGACTTTTATAGCAACCTCCCTCTATGTACTGCATGCAGGAGTGCTTGTCGTATTTATAGTACTGCTTAATATAACTCCTGTAATCATTACCAAACTGTCTAATGCCTCAATAATTAATAATTATCGCTTCCAGAGAATATTGGTCTGGGTAAATCCGCAGAAATATTCACTTGAGGGAGGTTTTCAAATCCTTCAGGGACTTTATGCCATAGGCTCCGGAGGACTTATGGGAAAAGGGCTGGGTGAAAGTATACAAAAGCTCGGCTATATCCCTGAAGCCCAGAATGACATGATATTTACCATTATATGCGAGGAGCTTGGACTTTTCGGAGGGGTCTGCATGGTAATGGTATTTCTCTTTCTTATATACCGACTGATAGTAGTAGCCAGTTCGGCACCTGATTTATACGGCTCACTCCTGGTTATAGGAGTTATGGTCCATATTGCTATTCAGCTTTTATTAAATATTGCGGTGGTAACAGGGGTAGTGCCGAATACCGGAATTACTCTGCCGTTTATAAGCTATGGAGGCACTTCAGTATTATTTCTTATGATTGAGATGGGGCTTGTACTGAGTGTTTCAAGAAGTATAAGACTGGAGTACTAATGTATGAAAGCGCTGTATATGTCAATCATAAAAAGCAAATGGTTTTGGATTGTGCTTATACCGGTTTTGATTGTAGTGATTTTACTTAATATATCCATTAAGACGGTAGTAGTAACCGGAAATGCCTGGTATACGAGCGAAAAAATAGAAAATCTAATATTTAAGGATAATATATCAAGAAATACTATCAACTGTTTAATCAACAATATAAGAAAGAAAAAGATTGAAATTCCTTTTGTACAGGATTATTCTATTACTATAGTGAATCCCTTTAAAGCAGAGGTTATAGTTTATGAAAAGAGTATAGTAGCTTATGTATCCTATATGAGTGCCCACATGTACTTTGATAAGGACGGAGTGGTAGTAGAAAGCTCCGATAAAATACTTGAGGAAGTGCCTATGGTGACCGGGCTTAAATTTGGCAGTGTAAGTTTATACAAGCCTCTTCCGGTAGAGGATAAAAAAATATTTAATGAAATTTTAAATCTTACTCAGGTGCTTTCAATTTACGGGGTTCAGGTTGATAAGATAAAGATAAATTCTTCAGGTGAAACTGTTTTGGAGCTCGGCAAAATTGAAGTGGTGCTTGGCAGCTCGGACGACATGGACGGAAAGGTGGCTGAACTGAAGGATATGCTACCTAAGATAGCCGACCTTGAGGGTACGCTTTATCTTGATACTTACAGCATGACAAAAGACAGGACTACTGCATATACATTTAAACAAAAAAATATCACTAATTAAATTTTCTATAAGGTTTTATAAGAAAATTGTTGAAATTTTCGCTAAAAACCTTTATCATATAAGTTGGCTATCGCTAGATATCCCAATAATATTTTACGGGAGGAATTTGAGTTGTTAGAAATAAAGATAAATGATACGGAAAACGCTGCCAAAATAATTGTTGTAGGGGTAGGCGGTGCCGGGAATAATGCAGTAAACCGCATGATAGAAGGCAGTATTGAGGGTGTTGAATTTATTGGTGTTAATACTGATAAACAGGCACTTCAACTTTGCAAGGCACCCACACTTATGCAAATTGGAGAAAAGCTTACAAAGGGGCTGGGAGCAGGAGCTAAGCCTGATGTAGGGCAGAAGGCTGCGGAAGAAAATACCGAAGACCTTGCCAATGTATTTAAAGGTGCCGATATGGTTTTTGTTACCTGTGGCATGGGTGGAGGAACCGGTACCGGTGCTGCACCTGTAATAGCAAGGATTGCAAAAGATTTAGGAATACTTACGCTTGGAGTTGTTACCAAGCCTTTCAGCTTTGAAGGCAAGCAAAGAATGGTGAATGCGCTCCAAGGAATAGAAAAATTAAGAGAAGTTGTTGATACGCTTATTATTATCCCTAATGATAAACTTCTTGAAATCGTTGACAGACGTGTTACCATGCCTGAAGCTTTAAAAAAAGCTGATGAAGTGCTGCAGCAGGCAGTTCAGGGAATTACTGATTTAATTAATGTGCCTGCACTTATCAATCTTGATTTTGCAGATGTACAAACCGCAATGAGCGGAAAAGGCATTGCACATATCGGAATCGGATATGCAAAGGGTGATGACAAGGCACTTGATGCGGTTAAACAGGCTATACAGTCACCTCTGCTTGAAACAACCATCGAGGGTGCAAGCCATGTTATCTTTAATATTTCCGGTGACATCAGCCTTATTGAAGCAAATGAAGCTGCAAGCTACGTACAGGAACTTGCCGGAGAGGATGCAAATATTATGTTCGGTGCAATGTATGATGACAGTGTACCTGATGAAACAAGCATCACGGTAATTGCTACCGGGCTTGAGAGCAAGTCTGCACCTGTAAATAATCTTGTAAAAGGAATGGCAGCAAGAAGAGGAGCGGCTTCACAGGCAGCTGCGGCAGCTCCACAGCATACTGAAAGTCAACCAGTTACACCTCCGTTTATAAGAGGCGGAGCAGAAAGCAGTGAAACTGCGGCTTCTTCTGAGCCAAATCAGCCGGATTTTTCGAGACCTGCTTTTAAACCGAGAACAAATAAGGAAGTACAAATTGTAATACCTGATTTTTTAAAAAATAGATAGTGATTAATAAATACTTGATTCAAGTCTGTAAGCATTCTCAATTATAGGTTGTTTGCAGACTTAATTTTTGCAAAACAGTGATTCCTTTTTGTACTTCAGAAGGAAGGTAATTTTTATGACTCATGAGGAACAGAGATTATGGCTGATTAAACAGTTGCAAAAAGATGATTCGCAGTTAAGCGATTACAAAATACCGTATAATGAACAGGGGCAAAAGAACTTGCTTCAATGAGGTTAAGAGTCTTGCTTTTTGCTGTATCTCTACAGGTGTATTTATGTTTCCAAATGAAAGAGCGGCTGAGATAGCAGTAGACACGATTCGTAGATATTACGAGGAAACAGGAAGCCGGATGAAAGTTATCTTTAATGTGTACAAGGATAAGGACTTGGATATTTACAATAGACTCTTATGATTAGAAAAAAACTTATAGCGGAAATTGACAGGATAATTGCGGTTTAATCTTATAATGGGATGAACACAAAATTGTAAAAAGGAATCGAGAAATCGGTTCCTTTTTGAGAGCTAACTGAATGTAGATACTATATTTGCACAAGTACAGAGATAAAAAAATATAGCGAAACGCCGGCTCCCGGTAAATACAGGTTTCGACGTTTCGTTATCTGAAAATGGTTTTACCTTACTTTCAGCTCTCTGCAAAGACTATAAAAGCCTTCCTACTATGCCGAAGGAAATCACCATCATTATGGCACTTGCCATGATAATACCTACGGATATGGCAAGAAAAGCTTTTTTTCTTTCCATTTCCAGCAGACTTGCAATTAATGCACCTGTCCAGGCACCTGTGCCCGGCAGAGGAATCCCTACAAACAGCACCAGCCCCCAAAAACCGTATTTTTCAATCTGAGCTTTATTTTTATCCGATTTTTTATGAAGCCAGGAAGCGAAGGAGTTGAATAATTTAATTTTACTTTCAAGCATCTTTTTTATAATAGATTTAATTAAAAGCAAAATAAAGGGAATAGGGATAAAATTACCTATAACACAGATAATATAGCTTTCTACAGGATTAATTTTAAGTGCCGCCGCTGCAAGCAGCCCTCCCCTCAGCTCCAGTATAGGAAACATAGACACTATAAAAACTATTAAGTGTTTTGATAAAAATTTTCCTAGCATTCCGACCAGCTTTTCAACAATTTTTTCTGTCATTTATTCTCCTTTTTAAGAAAATTGTCTTTGTACAACAACGGCTTAGATTGTAACAGAAAAAGAGCTTCTGTACAAGTCTTATAAAAAATATAAAAAAATATCAAAAAATCAGCTGCTGTTTGATTTTTTTTTAGTTTAGTAGTAGAATAAAGTGGAGTATATTTAGCTGCAGTTTGGTAAAGGTTAATTATTTTAAGATATATTTTGGAGATATTTAATGAAAAAAAAATTTAGATTTAAAAATTTTTTTAAACTACCTAAATTCACAAAAAAATTTGGCATTAATTTTGATATGCTCAATCCTTTCGGCTTTGTCAAAAACCTTCCGAGTCCTTCTGAGATTGCAGCGATGCCTAAATGGAGGCGGCACCAGTTTATGCAAAGGTGCTGTGTAATTGCAGGAGCTGCATTGATATTGCTCTTTTTTACAGTAATCGGCGTGAAAGCGTTTACTTCTGGAGGGTTTATTCCCGCTACCACCTCAAATGCGCAAAAAGAGGAAGGCAGCCTTTTTTCTGACGAAGTAAAGCAAAGGCAGGCGGCAGAAGTCCAGCTTAATGCTGAAATTGATGAGGTAATAAATAGTTATAATAATATAGCAGTAGCAAAGGTAGACGGCTATCTCAATTTAAGAGAAAAGCCTGAGAAATTTGCGGATGTTGTAGGCAAGCTTTACAATGGCGGAGTCTGTGATATTTTAAGTGCAGATAATGAAGAATGGTATCTGGTAAAATCCGGAAGTGTGGAAGGATACGTCAATAAGACTTTTTTGGCAGTTGGAGATGAAGCCAAAGCCCTTGCCAGAAATGAAGTCAGGGAAAGGGCAGTTATTAAAGCCGACAAGCTTAATATAAGGTCACAGCCTTCTACCGACGCTGAAATTGTGTCAAATGCCTATAGGGATGAAAGATATGATATCCTATCAAATGAAAATGGCTGGATTCAGGTTAATGAAGGTTATATGTCGGCAGAGTATGCCGATGTAAAAAAATCCCTTAATGAAGCCAGGAAACTCGATTTGAGAAGCATGGTGCTTGACCTTTATGACAATCTCGGAATCTCAGATGTGCAGGGCTATCTGAATGTAAGGGAGGAGCCAAGTGAAAGCGGAAAGATTATAGGCAAGATGACAAGCAAAGCAGGGGGAGAAATCCTGGAAACTCTGGACGGTTGGTATAAAATACGTTCAGGTAAGATAACAGGCTATGTAAAATCGGATTATATACGTACGGGTCAGGCTGCAAAGGATGAAGCTATTGCCGAGGCGCAGCTTATGGCAGTAGTTAACACCGATATATTAAATGTTCGCTCCGAGCCGAATACTGCGGCAAAAATTTGGACTCAGATAAGCAACAGTGAAAAATATCTGGTGGTTTCACAGCAGGACGGCTGGGTTGAGATAGAGCTGGAAAATGATAATAATGCTTTTGTATCGACTGATTTTGTTGATGTAAGATATGCACTTAATGAAGCAATTAAGTTCTCACCTATAGAAGAGGCCGCTATGGCTTCTCAGTCAAAGAGGACACAGATTGTGAACTATGCATTGCAGTTTCTTGGAAACCGATATGTATGGGGGGGTACCAGTCTTACCAGGGGGTGTGACTGTTCAGGCTTTACCATGCAGATACTTGGTAATTACGGAGTGTCGCTTCCTCATTATTCAGGCTCACAGGCTCAGATGGGAAAAAAGATTTCCTCAGATGAAATGCGCCCCGGTGATTTAATTTTTTATTCAAACAGTAAGGGAACTATAAATCATGTCGCTATGTATATAGGGAATGGACAAATTGTACATGCTGCAAGCAGGAGAAGCGGAATTAAAATATCGCAGTGGAATTATAGAAGACCTACTGTAATCAGAAATATGCTCGGTGATTAATAAGCAGAAGCTGAATTTCCACTTCTATAACAAGCCAGGCAGTGTATAAAAGTCGGGATTGAGGAGTACGGGAATAATTTGATTTTCTATAAAGCAATCATTGTCTTTTTTGCAGGCTTATAATTTTATTAGATTAGAGCATTAAAGTGGAAACTTATATGCCGTCATTTTACGGACTATAAATAAAAATATAACACAAAGAGGAGATTTATTATGACAGAAAACTTTCTGGCTCAGGCTTTTGGGAAAAGTCAGGTATATACTGACATCAAAAACAAGCTCTTTAAAGAGTATAATGTAAAAAAAGGCCTGAGAAACGAAGACGGTACAGGTGTAAGAGTAGGACTCACAAAAGTATCCGATGTAGTCGGCTACGAAGTGATTGACGGAGTTAAAAATAATGTGCCGGGAAGCTTATATTACAGAGGCTATAATATAAATGATATAGTTAATGAACATCCTGAAGGAACCAACGGATATGAAGAAGTAATGTTTATCCTGCTTTTTGGATATCTGCCTTCAAAAAAAGAATTTGAAAAATTTTTAAAGATAATAAGGGGAATGTATACCCTTCCTGACGATTTTCTTGAAGCCAGTCTTTTGAGAATGCCCGGGCATAATCTTATGAATGTAATGCAAAGAGCGGTGCTTAACCTATACACCTATGATGAGGAGCCTGATAATGTAGAGGTATTTCCTACCCTCGTAAAGGGACTTTCAATCGCTTCAAAGCTCCCTGCAATTATGTGCTATGCCTATCACAGCAAAAAGCACTATTATGATAGAAAAAGCCTGTTTATACACTATTCAAATGAAAATTATTCTATTGCGGAAAATATCCTATATATGCTGAGGGCTGATAAAATATTTACGGAGAAAGAAGCCGCTTTGCTGGATACACTTTTGCTTCTGCATGCAGACCACGGCGGAGGAAATAACTCAACCTTTACAAATGTCGTGGTATCTTCTACAGGAACTGATATTTATTCTTCTATTACCGCCTCCATAGGCTCATTAAAAGGTCCTAAACACGGCGGAGCAAATGTAAGTGTTACTAAAATGATGGAGTGTATATTAAATGAAGTAGGCTATACTGATGACGAAACTGCAATCTGCAATATAATAAATAAGCTGCTTGACAAGGATTTTTATGACCAGAGCGGGCTTATATACGGCTTCGGGCATGCGGTATATACAATAAGCGACCCGAGAGCGGAGCTCTTAAAAAATTTCTGTCGTGATGTTGCAGAAGAAAAGGGCAGACTTAGGGAATATGAATTTTATGTGCAGTTTGAAAATCTGGTTAAGCAGGTTATATTTGAGAGAAAGGGATATACTATTTCAAATAATGTTGATTATTACAGCGGCTTTGCCTATGAAATGCTTAACATACCAAGAGAGCTTTTCACACCTTTATTTGTATGTGCCCGCTGTGTAGGCTGGATTGCACATAATATTGAAAATAAATTATATGACGGAAGAATTATGCGCCCGGCTACCAAGTACGTAGGACAGTTTAATGAATATATAAAAATAAAAGACAGATAAAGAATCTAAATATATAAAGCCGCCGTATTGAATGAGCTGCCAATATGGCGGCGGGTTTTATTATTTTTCAAAAGAATCACTGTCTTCTCTAAGCCTGACTACATTTCTGGCTTTTTTTCTTCTATCATCTTCAAGTGCCGCATAATGCTTTTTGGTAGTATTTACATCGCTGTGTCCAAGCACATCAGCTACAAGGTAAATATCACCGGTTTCTTTGTAGAGATTGGTGCCGTAGGTACTTCTTAATTTGTGCGGAGTAATTTTTTTAAGCGGTGAAATCGCCTGCGCATATTTTTTGACAAGCTTTTCAACACTCCTTACACTGATTCTTTTCATTTGAAGCGAAAGAAACAATGCTTCTTCATGACCCTTTAAAACCTCTGTAAGCTTTCTTTCCTCAAGGTAAGACAGGAGGATTTTTTCCAGCTCATCCGAAAAATAGACGGTAACCTCCTTGCCTCCCTTTCTATGTATGCGTATGCCATCATTTTTAAAGTCAATATCATTTAAGTTAAGACCTACGCATTCGGATACTCTGATACCGGTTCCAAGCATAAGTCCTATTATGGCAAGATCTCTTTTTCTGGTTTTCTCATGGTATTCCTTTTGCTTTTTTGAAAGAGAATCTCCATTTTCAACCTCATCCATCATCAGTGCCACCTCGTCCATGTCAAGCCTTATAATATCTTTTTCAATAAGTCTTGGGAGCAAAACCTTGGATAACACATTTTCATTTATTTTACCGGTATTATAAAAATATTTAAAGAAGCTTTTAAGTGAAGAAATTTTTCTTTTGATGGCATTTTCCTTATTAATAATGTTTCTGCCTTCCTCTCTGTATTTGAGATATTCCATGTATTCTTCAAAATCATCGGTGGTCAGCTTTTCAAGTGCTTCAAGCGGTATCTCTCTTATGTCAGAACAAGCTTTTTTCATTTCAGGATTATTATTTAATAAAAAAGTAAAAAACACTCTGAGGTCATAGGCGTAGGCGATACGTGTTCTCGACTGTGTTCTTTGTTCAATTCCTCTGAAAAAAGCTTTGCAGTAAGCCGGCAGAGCGGCATTCAATTCACGGAGCTTGAGAATATTATACTTGTCAACCTGTTCATTATAGGGAAGATTTTCCATATTTTTATTTCAATACCTTTCTTATTTACTTATAATTATTATATCATACTGACACAATATGCTTTTGCATTATATATTATTATAAATTCCCCAGACCTGTAAAAAGTGTTTTTTGCTGGCTCTTTTCTTTTTCTTGCTTTTACTATAATATTATGATAGTATTTTTTCAGCACATAGATTTTATGTATTTTATACATAGGAAGCCGGGTGGAAATCCCGCACAGGGACGCTACTGTGATAATGATTAAGGGCTTTAAAGGTCACTGGTTCAGTATAAACCGGGAAGGCAAAGCCTGTTGTGTGTTTTTAAATTATTATAAATACGCTATTGTTTAAGTCAGGATACATCTATGAGGCTATTATTAGGTTCTACGTTCCCATGAACTGATACAGCTATACATATAATCTGCTCCGGAAAATATATAAATATGAAAATTTATATATTGTTTTTTGGGTACTGTAAAATAAAATAAACTTATAGTAATAGTGTATTTAATATAAAATAGCTATTATTTGTTTTGCTGTTATATTCAAGGTGAATGTTAAACCTCAGTAGAGTATATTTAATAAAATATACTTTTTAAGGTGCGTTATTAAAGCTGAATTCACTTTAATATAGCAGTTTTTTTATACTTTAATTATTAGGGAAAGGAATATATGGCACATAATCATGGCAGGAGATTTCCAATAGATTTATATGCTTTTAATTCAAAGCTTAAATATTTAAACCCGGATTACAAGCTTGTAGGCTCTATAGTTGTGTTGATATTAACTTTAGTACTTAATGATGTTTACGTATCATTATATATATTTCTCAGCATGTGCTTTATCAGCGTAATACTTGGGGGAATCGGCTTTTGGGATTATATTTCAATGCTTTTGACACCTCTTAGCTTTATAATACTTGCAAGCCTTAGTATAGCATTGAATTTTTCAGCTGAACCTGGGGGTGACTTTTATATACATTTAGGCAATCTCTATATATTCAGCTCGGTTTCACAGCTTATAAGGCTGTTTAAGCTTATAATCAAGGCGCTTACCTGTGTAAGCATTATGCAGGCTCTGATACTTTCAACCATGCCTTATGAAATAATTTTAAGCCTGAAAAATATGCACCTGCCGAAGCTTATAATTGAGCTTATGAATCTTATTTACAGGTTTATATTTATATTGACAGAGGTACATGCAAATATGCATGATTCAGCCCTTTCCAGACTGGGCTACCGCAATCTTAAAGCTTCATTTATGAGCTTCGGCAATATAGCAAGCAATATACTGATATTAGCATTAAAGAAAGCAAATGCTTATTATACCGCTATGGAAGCACGCTGCTTTAATGGGGAGCTGAATTTTCTGCAGGAAGATAAAATATTATCCGCAAGGCAGATGGCAGGAGCGGGTTTTTATATTTTATCAATATTTTTTATCTGGATAATGCATATTAAATATATAAAAGGAATAGGTATATGAGCGAGGTTATATTAAAAATAGAAGATTTACACTATAGTTATATAAAAGGTCATGAAATAATCAAAGGCATATCTCTAGAAATACACAGCGGAGAAAAGCTTGCGGTACTTGGTGCCAACGGCTCAGGCAAATCAACTTTCTTTCTTAATATTAATGGAGTGTTAAAATCAGACAGCGGCAGAATATATTATAAAAATAAGCTTATAGAAAAATCGAATTTAAAAGAGCTGCAAAAAAATGTAGGTATAGTATTTCAGGAGGCAGATAATCAAATTATCGCTTCAACAGTAAGAGCTGAAGTAAGCTTTGGACCTATGAATCTCGGTCTGGACAGGCAGGAGGTTGCAAAAAGAGTTATTGAAGCACTGAATTATATGAGTATTTCAGATTTAATAGACAGACCTCCGCATTATCTGAGCGGAGGAGAGAAAAAAAAGGTGAGCATAGCTGATATTATAGCTATGAAGTCCGAGGTTATAATCTTTGATGAGCCCACAGCTTCACTTGATGCTCAAAATATCTATATATTTGAGGAAGTGCTTAAAAGAATGTCTTCAGAAAGCAAGACTTTAGTTATTTCTACGCATGACCTGGAATTTGCTTTCAGGTGGGCAGACAGAATTATAGTATTTTCCGAGGGCAGCATCATTGCCGATTCAGACCCGGCAACAGTATTTAATAATCGGGAGGTGCTTAATAGAGCAAGCTTAAAAAAGCCTATACTTTTAGAGGTTTACGAAATCCTTTTAGCTAATTCTGTAATTAAAGAGGGGGGAAAGCCAGCTAAAAATATAGAAGAATTCAAGCAATTATTTAATTTCAGGTTAAACTGAATATTAATAAAGTTAATTTTAAAAAATTTATAAAGGAGGAGAAAATGAAAAAGCAGGAGAAAATTTTTACAGCTTTTGCAATTTTATTCGCATTTACTTTCGCTTTGCCCTTTACGGCAAATGCAATGCACATCATGGAGGGTTTTTTACCGGTAGGTCATGCAGTGGCATGGAGTTTAATTGCTTTGCCTTTTCTTATATCGGGATACTTCTCAATAAAGAAGACGGTAGATAAGGACAGGTGCTCAATTACGCTCATCGCTATGTCGGGAGCTTTTATATTTGTGCTGTCTTCACTTAAAATCCCCTCGGTTTCCGGCTCATGCTCTCACATGACAGGTACAGGACTTGCTGCTATACTCTTTGGTCCGAGTGCAGTCAGCATACTTGGCATTATAGTGCTGATATTTCAAGCCTTGCTGCTTGCCCACGGAGGCTTTACTACCTTAGGAGCAAATACCTTTTCTATGGCTGTAGCAGGTCCTTTTGTAGCTTTTATAGTTTATCAGCTTTGCAAAAAAGCCAAAATAAATAGCAATATTTCTGTGTTTTTGGCAGCATTTTTAGGAGATTTACTCACTTATGTTGTGACAAGCTTTCAGCTTGCTCTTGCTTATCCTATGTCTCAGGGCGGAATTATGGCTTCTGCCAGCAAATTTTTGCTGGTATTTGCACCGACTCAGCTTCCGCTTGCAGTGATAGAAGGTCTGCTTACAGTAATTATAATTATAGGACTGGAAACCTATGCACAGAATGAGCTGACAGAAATAGGCTTCTTAAAAGGAGGGAATAAATAATGTCAAAAAACAAAAAAATTGTTATAGCACTTCTGATTCTTGCGGTTGCTTTAGCTGCGGTTCCTTTATTTATGTTGAAGGATGCTGAATTTGGAGGCTCTGATGATGCTGGAAGCGAGGTTGTTGCAGAAATAAGCGGAGGTGAATACGAGCCCTGGTTTACTCCTCCTATAGAAAGTATTCTTGGCAAAGAGCTTCCGGGAGAGGTGGAAAGTCTGCTTTTTTGTGTGCAGACCGGAATTGGAGTCGGTATCATAGCTTATTTTATGGGCAGGTTTGTGGAAAGAAAGAAAATAGAAGATGAGCAAAAGGGCAAAAAAATATAAAAATACTATGGTTATATGCATATAAATATGTTAATATATTGATGTATTAAAGTTGTTTAACAGAGCTTTTGAGAATTTTCTGTTAAAGACAAAATATAATCAATTTTTTATAAACTATATGCAAGGAGGCATTTTATGAGCTACTTAGAAATTGAAAAGGTAATAGGCAGAGAGATTCTTGACTCAAGAGGCAATCCTACAGTTGAGGCTGAGGTATATCTGATTGACGGCTGCATGGGCAGAGGAACTGCTCCAAGCGGTGCTTCAACAGGAGAGTTTGAAGCTCTTGAGCTGAGAGACGGCGATAAGTCCCGTTATCTTGGAAAAGGTGTATCAAAAGCTGTAAATAATATAAATACTGTGATTAATGATTTGCTTGTAGGAATGGACGCTTCAGATATTTATGCTATAGATGCCGCTATGATAAAGGCAGACGGAACAAAAGATAAGTCAAACCTTGGTGCCAATGCTATTCTTGCTGTGTCTATTGCAGCTGCAAGGGCTGCAGCCACTTGTCTTGATATACCCCTGTACAGATTTCTTGGGGGAATCAACGGAAACAGGCTTCCTGTACCTATGATGAATATACTTAATGGAGGAGCTCATGCCGCAAACACTGTAGATGTACAGGAATTTATGATTATGCCTGTAGGTGCTGCAAGCTTTAAAGAGGCTCTTCGTCAGTGCTCTGAGGTATTCCATTCGCTTGCCGGAATTTTAAAATCAAAAGGGCTCGCTACTTCAGTTGGAGATGAGGGAGGCTTTGCACCGAATCTTTCCAGCGATGAGGAGGTTATCGAAATTATCATAGAAGCTGTGAAAAAAGCCGGTTATGAAGCCGGCAAGGACTTTATGATTGCAATTGATGCTGCTGCAAGTGAATGGAAGGGCGAGAAGAAAGGGGAGTATAAGCTTCCTAAAGCAGGTACCACTTTCACCTCAAAAACTTTAATTGAGCATTGGAAAAAGCTTGTTGATAAATATCCTATTATTTCTATAGAAGATGCGCTGGATGAAGAAGACTGGGAAGGTTGGAAAGAGCTTACCAAGGAGCTTGGCGGTAAGGTTCAGCTTGTAGGAGATGATTTATTTGTTACAAATACGGAAAGACTTGAAAAGGGAATTAAAACAGGCTGTGGCAATTCCATCCTTATCAAGCTTAATCAGATAGGCTCGGTATCAGAAACTCTTGAAGCTATAAAGATGGCGCATAAAGCGGGATATACAGCTATATCTTCACATCGCTCAGGAGAGACGGAGGATACTACAATCGCCGACCTTGCAGTTGCACTCAATACCTGCCAGATAAAAACAGGTGCTCCAAGCAGGTCCGAGCGTGTTGCAAAATATAACCAGCTGCTTCGCATAGAGGAACAGCTTGGAGGAGCTGCTGTTTATCCGGGACTCAATGCATTTAATATAAAAAGGTAGAATATTCGGGCTGCAATAACGCTGCAATAACAAATGATAAAATATTTTTTAAGAAAAAATTAAAAAAAATGTTATAGGGTTCTTCATAATTATATTATATACTACTCCACAGCAAAAAGGTATGCAATTCTTTGTGCAATTAATATATGAGGAGATTATTATGAAAAAGAGAAATTTAGTTTTAGCAGGTGCTGTTGCAGCAGTAATGGTTATGAGCATGGCATGTTCGAGTAACAGTTCAAGTCAGTCAAGTGTCGCTTCTTCAGCAGCGAGTAGTGTAGCTGTAAGCGAGGCTTCAAAGGCAGCTGAGACGCAGAAGTCTTCAGAGGCTGCTAAAGCAGATTCAAAAGCAACTGAGATGCAAAAATCTTCAGAAGCAGTAAAGGTTGATGCTAAGGAAACTACAAAAGAAGCTGCCAAAAATGATAAAAAAGAATCTGTTATAAAAGGAAAGATTTCTGATATAAAAGATATGCAGTTTACAATAACTGATGAGAAAGGTACTCCGTACCTCCTTACCTTTGATAAGAAACCTGAAGGACTTGATAAGGTTGCCGACGGCGACAGTGTAGAAGTAACTTATACTGGAGAATTAAATGAAGTTGATGCTTTTACAGGTATGGTTCTTTCTGTTAAAAAGGCAAAATAAAAAAGGAAAAGGGCTGCCACACTATGATGTGGCAGCCCTTTTATAATTAATAATCAACTATTCGTTAAACGTGAATTTAGCGAATAGGTGTCCTTATTCTCCCGGTGCTTGATTATCTATTGCTTCCGGTGAAGGCTCTTTAATATTTCCGGGACCGGCTTCTGTAGTATCAGGCTCATCGTCTTCTATTATTGATGGGGATTCCTTTCTTGATCTTGTAGTTTCATCCGGCTTTTGCTCAATAGTTTCCAAAGTGCTTGAAGCTTTGTTAATTGAGCTTTCTTTTTCTTTAGCTGAACTTGCTTTATTTAGACTTTCACGCTCGACGCTTTCCTGAATCGAGCTTTGTTTTGCCCTCTCATCGGCTTCATTTTCCTTGGAAATTTTATTCTCCTGGCTCTCTTTTTTATTAATATCTGCCGACTCGGCACTGTTTTGTGCAGGCTGGGTATCCCTCGGTCCTATTCCGCCGTTATTGTTGTTATCAAGTGAAGGTGTAGTGTCGTTTTTATCTCTGCCAAGACCGCTGTCCTGTATTATTTTTTTATTGATGGATTCAAGCGTAGGGCTTGGGATGTACATATCGTCCTTATATAATAATTTATGGAGCGCTATTACATTGCTTTTTAAGGTTACCGGCACTACGCAGTCCTTTGGACCTATATTTGCTCCTGCCTTATCAAAAGGAAAGCCTGTAGTATCAGTTAAGTGATATTTTTTCAGGTTGGTAATAAAGGGTATAAGGTCATCAAGTGTAAGGCTGGTTGCCGTCTGCGGAAGCACTGTTTCCACAAGCTTCTTTAAGGTTGCGAAATCAGCCTGTTTGGCTTTATCAAAGGCAAGTGAGATAACCTTTCTCTGCCTTTCGGTACGGTTATAATCCGTATCCATCAGTCTTAGCCTTGAATATGCCACCGCCTGTACTCCGTCAAGATGATTCATGCCGGGATGCTCAAGATGCTTTGAAGGAATACCGGTACCTTCTACCGTAAAGGTGATAAAAGAATTAATATATTTAAATTCAGGCTCAGTAATCTCGAGGTCAACCCCGCCGAGTATATTAATTCCGTCAGCCACCGCCTTCCAGTTAAAGGTCGCATAATCTTCTATCTTAAGGTCCAGATTTCTTTCCAAAGCAGGTACTGCCTGTTTTGCTCCGCCTCTAAAATAAGCTTCATTAATCTTATGAAAGGTTCCCTTTTCATCTATCTGAGCATAAGTATCTCGATATACTGATACAAGCTGCACATCTCCAGTTGCTCTGTTAATATTGCAGATGATATTTACATCCGATAATCCCTTGTCAACATTGCCGTCCCTTGAGTCTACTCCGAATATTGCAACCGTATAATACCCTTTTTGCCTAGTAAAATAATTATAGGCAAAATACCCTATAAAAGCAAGTAAAATCAATAAAATCAGCCTGAACAATATATTTCGCTTCTTTTTTTTCTTCTTTTTAAAATCTCCTGCTCCGTCATAGGGCTGAGGCGCAGCACCGCTATTATAAAACGCTGCATCAGGTCGCTTTTGTCTTCTGCCAGGATTAATCTGATCTGGATTAAAATTATTATTGGGATTGCCCCTGTAATTCGGATTCTGATTATTATAACGTGGATTAAAGTTCGGATTATTCGTATAATAATTATTTGTATAATCAGAATTGTTATATCGGTTATTTCCGGTCCTGCTGCTTCTGTTATTGCCGGGTATGTTATAATTGCTGTTGTTTCTCCGGTGTTCAGAGCTGTTATAGCCGCGACTGTTTGTGCTGCTTCTGGGATTGTCGGTATTATTGCGATTTTTATTATATCGGCTCTTGCTGACATTCCTGCGCTTTCTATTGCTATAAGCGTTATCGGGATAATTGTTTACATTGCCTTTATCGTAATAGTAGCCCTCATTTCGATAATTATTATAGCCTCTGTTGTCAGAAAAACCCTCTTCTGCATCATAATTTTCACCCGGCTCTGAAAAATCAAAATCTTCCGGTTCGTCATCATAATCATCTCCGGTATCGGCTTCGGCTCTTCTTTTCTCCTCTTCTCTTATTCTCTTCAGCCTGACAAGGTCAGACAAATACTTTCTTCTTTCTTCTTCTGAGCTGAAATGTAAATCTTCGTCAGATTTCATAAAAATAAAACTCCTATACTAAATTATATACTTCTTTTATCTTGATAAAAGACTTTATAAGCTCAACCGAGCCTTCAAGACCTATTTTAGAGCTGTTCAGACATAGGTCGTAGCTTTTTGAATCCCCCCACTTTTTATTTGAGTAATAATTATAATAGCTTGAGCGTCTTTTATCAGTTTTAATCATAAATTCTTTAGCTTTTTCATAATTTATATTATGTGTTTCCATCAGCCTTTTTATTCTAAAATCCTCGTCTGCTCCTATGAACACTGTGGTGACATAAGGCAGCCCCTCAAGTGCATAATCAGCGCACCTGCCTACTATTACGCAGGATTCTTCTTTTGCAAGCTTTTTGATTGCATCAAATTGTGCAAGGAATATCTTATGGTTAATCGGCATATCCATATACGCTGAAGAAGTGTACCCAAGCGAATAGGTATCCATTACCAGTGAATACAAAAAGCTGTTGGAGGGTTTTTCATCATGGCTCTCAAATAGTTCTTCGCACAGCCCGCTTTCTTTTGCAGCAAGAGCAAGCAGTTCCTGGTCATAACATTTTACGCCTAATTCCTTAGCCAGCATGTGGCCTATCTGATGCCCCCCGCTACCTGACCTTCTTCCAATTGTTATAACTGATTTTTTAGACATAAATTTTACCCCTCTCCTATTTAAAATTCCATAAAAAACTAGATTATCCTTTTTATAAACTATTATATTAAAATATAAAGTATAAAATCACCAAGTATATTATACAACTAAATACTCTAAAAGTACATATTTTTTAAGGTAATCCTAAAGCTCCCGACTTTCGAGCAGCGTTTTAAAATAATCAGGCAAAGGAGCGTTAAACTCCATATATTGCCTGAATACAGGATGCTTAAAACCTATGCGGGAAGCATGCAGGGTCTGACCCTGGAGCTTCTTGACAGGTTTGCTGTAGATTACATCTCCTAAAAGCGGATGGTTAATGGAAGCCATGTGCACTCTGATTTGATGAGTCCTGCCGGTTTTAAGACGACATTCTATATAGGTATGTTCTTTAAATCTTTTAAGCACCCTATACTGTGTGAAGGCAGTCTTTCCATCCTCTACCACTGCCATTTTCTTTCTGTCGACCGGGTGCCGCCCTATAGACTTATCAATTATTCCCTCATCTTCAGATATGACTCCGCATACTATTGCCTTATACAATCTTTTAATAGTATGGGATTTAAGTTGAGCTGCCAAGGATACATGAGCAGTGTTGGTTTTGCATACCAGCAAAAGTCCAGTAGTATCCTTGTCTATCCTATGTACTATGCCAGGTCTTAATATACTGTTCATATTGGACAAATTGCCTTCGCAGTGAAAAAGCAGAGCATTTACCAGAGTTTGAGTATAATGCCCTGCGGCAGGATGTACTACCATAGCCTTAGGCTTATTGACAACCAGCATTTCATCATCCTCATAATATATATCAAGAGGGATATTCTGTGCAACTATCTCAATTTCATTTTCATCAGGTACGCTGAAGGTTATTCTGTCACCTTCTTCAACCTTGTAGCTGCTCTTGCTGACCTTAGCATTAACAAGCAGGCTCTCATCCTTAATCAACTTTTGAATATAGGATCTGGAAAGTCCGAAGCCAAGAGAATTCACATAACAGTCAAGCCTTTCTCCCGATACTTCAACTTTAACATCATAATCTTTCAATAATTGTCATTCCTTTTACTTCTTATTGCCTGTTAAAAAGGCGGTATCTTCTTCTTTGTATATAAAGGTAAGTAAAATAAATACCAGCAGCACCGAAATTGTTATATAGATATCGGCTACATTAAATACCGGAAAATTAATAGGCTTAAAATATATAAAATCTACTACATATCCATTTATAATACGGTCTATCAGATTTCCCACCGCTCCTGAAAATATAAATATAATACATAAATAAAAGGGCAGGTATTTATTATCAGCCGGCAGCTTATATAGGATATAAAAAACCACACATATAACTATAAGGGCGATAAAATAAAACAGGATTCTCTGATTTTGGAGAATTCCAAAGGAAGCCCCCCTATTTTCAGTATAGGTAAATTCCAATATATCAGAGATAAACTTATAAACACGACCTGATATAAGATATTTTGCGGCAAGCATTTTGGTTAATCTGTCGAAAAAAATTGCCAGACCTGATATTAATATAAAAAATATATATTGTGAAGTTTTATTCTTTATCATAAAGGCTTTCAATAGCTCCTTTCATTTCATCATAGGTTACATCATAGCAGAGAAAAGGGCTGCCTATATTTTTAAGAAGAACAAAGCCGATTTTTCCGCCTGAATTTTTCTTGTCCTTAAGACAATTTCCAAGTATATTCTCTGGCTCCATTCCTTTAAAGGTCAAAGGCAAGCCTAAGCTTTTTAAAATTTTCTTAAGGCTTGATATTTCCGAAACAGGTCTTTTACTTAAATACATCGCCGCAATACAGCCGATTCCTACACATTCTCCGTGCAAAAGTGCAGGCTGACTGCAGGAAATGCTTTCCTTTTCTATGGCATGTCCTAAAGTATGCCCAAAATTTAAAAATGCCCTCTCTCCTTGCTCCTTAGGGTCTTTTTCAACAAAATACTTTTTAATTAAATTGCTTGTGTAAATAAGCTTAGTTAAAACCGCACTCTCTCTTTTTAAAATCCTTAAAATGTTGTCTTCAATAAAGTTATAATAGCTTAAATCCTTTATAAGAGCATGCTTGACAACCTCAGCCATCCCAGAAGCAAATTCATGCTCAGGCAAAGTTTTTAGTGTTTCTATATTGGTATATACCAGTGCAGGCATGTAAAAAGCCCCTATAAGATTTTTAAATAATAGAAAATCTACTCCGGTTTTTCCCCCTACAGAGGAATCTACCATAGCGAGCAAAGTGGTAGGCAGTTGTACGAAGCGTATCCCTCTCAGATAAGTAGCCGCAGCAAAGCCTGCTATATCACCTGTCACTCCTCCGCCTAATGCAATAATGAAATCCCTGCGTTCAAAATTATTATAAATCAGTGTTTTATAAATATCTGAAACTGAAATAAGATTTTTGTTTTGCTCTCCGGACCTCAATCTATGGATATACGGCTTACAGCCGGCCTGTACCAGGCATTGCTCGACTTGAGCCCTGTAAAGACTCTCTATATTTTCATCACATATTATACAGGCTTTTTGATTGCACAAGCCTATTTTGTTTAATTCAGCCGCAAGCCTGGAAAAATCCCTGCCTATAATTATGTCATAAGCAGGGGAAGATTTGATACTAAGTCTTATAAATTTATTATTCACTGTCTTTTTTCCACAATTATTGAAATAAATAAAAATTAATAGCACTCAACTGATGCCATGAGCCGTCCCTTTTTGGTAATGCTTTCTTCTCCAAGATACTTAAAACGCCCAATCCCTCTTACAGAGATGATATTTCCGGGCTGTACCTGCAATGAATGAGATAAAATACATTTTGAATTGACAAACACTCTTTCAGAATCAAGGTATTTGGAGGCGCTTCCTCTTGACAGATTAAATACAGCGGCAATAAGTGCATCTATGCGTAAGGAAGCTGTATTAATGCGTTTAATCTGATTAACAGCAGCAGCTTCAACCGCAAGCTTTTTATCTATTCTGATAGTTACTTTAGTTTTCTTGACATTTGTAAGATTGTCGGCAACTACCCAGCTTATTTTTTTAAGAACTATTATATAGGCGCTGTTGCCTGACATAATAATATCCCCTATCATATTTCTTTCAATTCCCAGATTCATAGCTGCACCGAGATAATCTCTGTGAGTGAGTCTGTCGCTGAATTTTTCATTTGCCGGGCTTACATACAGATAATCAAAAATATCACTTTCCTCACCCTCATTAAAATCAACAGGAAAAAAGCAGACCACTTTTCTTTCCGCAGCTTCATATCCACCGATAAGCTTATAGTTAATATCAGGTAGATTTTTGATTGAGAAAAAAACTGTCTGCTCATTAAGGTTTAAAAAGAAAGTATTTGTAACTATATTACTTTTAAATGCTCTGTCTGCTAATTCCTTGATTCTTTTTGACAAAAAAACGACATCTTTATCCGTAACCATAAATTTTCCCTACATAGTCTTATCAGAAAAAATTGACATTGGGTCCGTAGAAGAAATTTCATCGTATTTACCAGACATGGATACTATTTCCGGAGCCACTATAAAAATATTGCCTGTTATCCTTTTTAATTTTCCATCTGCATAGTATGCAACTCCTGATGCAAAATCAATTATTCTCTGTGCAAGCACATTATCCATACCATCCATATTAAGAATTACAACCTTTTCTGCCTTGATACAGTCTGCGATAAAGGTGGCATCATTAAATGTACTCGGTTTTACATGAGAAAGCTCCATGTTGGCATGATGCTCTTTCACCGGCGGAACCGGAGTAATATTATTGCTTCTGGAAAAAGATGAAAGTCTGCTTCCTCTGCCTATATTCCTTTCCGCATGCACCGTATCATTTGACCTATTCATTTCACTGTGCCTTGTTGAAGAATACGACGGAGTTCTTCTGAAAACAGGTGGTTCTTGTTCTTCAGTTTCTATTTCCTCTCCATTTTCCTCATCTGTGTCAAGATAACCTCCGTTACCTTCTTCTTCATTGTCAACTTCAGGCGAGCGGTTTATTTTGAAGAAACCCACAAAACTATCTAATATTCTCATTAAAACTTCTCCCTATCTTGCCCCGAATAATCCAGTACCTATCCTTATGAAATCTGCACCTTCTTCAACGGCAATAGTATAATCTCCCGTCATACCCATAGACAGAAAATTCATGCTAATATTATCATTTTTTTTACTCATAATGTCAACAGACAATTTTCTTAAATTATAAAAAATCTTACGATTATCTTCAGGATTTTGAACAAAGGGAGCTACTGTCATAAGCCCTTTTATCCGTAAAAATTTATAAACTGAAAATCTTTCAAGCAGTTCAAATACCTCATCCGGAGAAAAACCGAATTTGCTTTCCTCCCCTGCTACATTGACCTCTAAAAGTCCATCCACAGTAATGCCGGCCTTTCTTGCTTCTATATCTACAACATCAGCAAGCTTTAAGCTGTCAATGGAATGAATGAGTTTAACTTCCTTAATTACAGATTTAACTTTATTGGTTTGAAGATGCCCTATCATATGCCATGAAATATCCTCCGGCAGGTCCGGTTTTTTGGTAAGAAGCTCCTTAACTTTGTTTTCTCCAAAATCTCTGATGCCGAGATTGTAAGCCTCCTGTATCATTGCGACAGGCTTTGTTTTACTCACTGCAATAAGCTTGACCTCATCTTCTGCTCTGCCGCTTTGCTTGCAGGCTCTGCTAATATTGTCGTTTATAATTTTAAGGTTCTCACTAATCATATAATTTTTACCCTCCCCTCCTTTTATGGTGCTTCCATTAGTATATGAAGTCGCCCTCACTGTACCTTGAAGTGTCAATTAATATATGATCATACATGGAAAGTCCATATTCGGTGTTCTTTTTTATAATTAAATATTCGTCATTTGAAGCCAAAATTTCAATATGCTTGAATATTGCATATCCTTTATTGATATAATACACTCCTTTAAGAGGTACAGCTTCATTTATCTGAAATTTTTCGCCTGCAGCACTTCCCGGAAGCACTATATTATCTCCGGCTTTAAGCACGGATGACTGTGAGGCTTGACTCTGCTCAGAGGGCTGTGATACCTCAATATATACAAAATCATCATCAGAGTAGTAAATTACAGCAGGTGTAAAAACTGTTGAAGTACCATTCTCATCATAAACCTCTTTATTAAATCCATCTCTAACGTTATCTTCACCCTTAGCAACATAAAATTTAGGGATTTTGTAAAACTGTTTTTCGACTACTGCACTTATAGGAATCTTCAGCCCCGTTTCACCCTCTGATTTAATATGAAAATTAGCAAATCTTTCATTCTCATATTTAACCATAAACTTGTCAAAGGTAAGCTTGCCGTATACAGTGCCGTCACTGCTTGTAAGCTCAGAATAATTCCCGGTTAAGTCAAAATCACTGCCTTGAAACTTTACAGTTAAAGCAGTCTTTCCTTCAAATTTTTTTCTGTCATCGTCTGTAATCTGAAAATAAACATTCCAGTCTTCAGAGGTTATAATTTTATAGATAGGAGTCCCTGAAGCTACAAGTACCCCTGATTGAACAATATTAGGCTTATAAAGTGATTTATTAAAATCATTTGGAGCAAGACTGTTTTCATCCTTGCCCTCATAGGAATCAATTACATAAGATATAACTCCTGCAGCGGGTGCCTTTTCAACTACATAAGTCGTATTTCCCGACTGTGCCATATCACCAAAGGCATTTAAAGTATCCATACTGGTAAATTCCGATATATCTGCTGAAATAGAAGCCTTCGCCTCATAGACATCCAAAAAATTCAAATCACTGTATGAGAGTGAAAATTCCGAAAGCTCTCTTTTAATGGATTTCAAATTATTATCACTTAAAGTAAAGCCTGAAGCCGCATTTTCTTCAAGATATTGTTTTACACTGTTTGAGCTGTCCAGAGAATAAACATTGGAGCCGTTCGGAATCCTCTTTCCTTCGCGTATAAAATAATTTAAATATCCTGAATCGGGTGCAATCTGCACAATTTCATTTCTAAGTATGAGTCCTGTATATTCAGTATCATTGACAATGGAGCCTTCACTCACTTCGTAAAAATAAACTGCCTTGCGGCTTAAATATGAATATACAAAAAAACACATGTATAAAAACATGATAACAAAAATTAACACGCCTACGTTTATCTTAATAGGTCTTTTGTACTTGATTACTTTTTTCTGTCCTGCCACAGCTTAACCCTTTTTTAAAAAATAAATGTTAGACAGCCCATTAATGAGCTGTCTAAAAAATAAATATAAAAATTTGCTACAGGGCAATAATAACATTCTTTTTAACAGATTCCGGCAGCTCTTCTTTATCTGCTGAAATGCTGAGTATAAAATTAATATTATACTTTTCACTCATCTTTTCAAGAATATCAATAGTTGAAGTTATGTCCTCTCCCTCAAGCACTGCAACCTTAAGAAAACTGTCTAAAAACAGACTTTCAAGGTCTCTGTCTTGAGAAATAACCCCTGAAATAAAACCGATAAAGCCCTCGGGGGAATCTATAGGATAATCGCTTACATTAATAAGTCTTATTTTATTATTAAGCTCATACATGTGCTTTGAACTTTTATCGAGATAAACTACAGAGCCTCCTGCACTTTTGATTTCTTCGTTTGCTTTTTCTAAAAGGAATTTTGTCTTTCCCTTACCTTTTCTGCCTGCGATTATCTGAACCATATTTTTGACCTCCTTGAAGTGAATTATAAAATGTATTATAAGATGTTTTCACTAAAACTTCAATACTAATCAGCTATTTTATTAAGCAGCCTGCTCATGTTTTTATAGAGTGAATCAGCAGTATTTATATCTGCTTTAAGCACTACTGCAATGTACTCGCTGCCATCGGTGTAGGAGCTTCCCACTATAAGGCATTTGCCCGCAGCAGCTGTAGTACCTGTTTTGCCTGCAAATACGGAAATCCCTTTGTTCAGCTTTACCGCCTGTGCCATGTCCGCCTCGAGTCCAGCAGTATTTTTAAGATAGAGGTTGGTATTGCTCCACGCAGTAGTAACAGGCTTGCCGATTTTATCCGTATACTGGGCTACATATTCCCTGCTTCCTGCAATTTGCCTGAAAGCAGGAAATTTAATAGCTTCATTAAATATAAGATATAAATCATAAGCGGTAGTATAATGCTCTTCATCACTGAGTCCGTGAGGATTTGTAAAATGAGTGTCTACTGCAAGTAGCTTTTTAGCCTCGTCATTCATCATCTCAACAAAATGCTCCTGAGTACCTCCTATATGTACCGCAATCGCTTTTGCGGCATCATTACCTGAAGGGAGAAGCATGCCGTATAAAAGCTGCTCAAGCGTAAGCTTATCCCCGGGATTTAATCCTGCCATACTGGAGCCCTGTTCATTTACATAAACCTCCTCACCTACTACAACCTCATCGCTTAGATTGCCATACTTTAAAGCGACCAGAGCGGTCATAACCTTGGTAAGGCTTGCCGGCTGCATTTTTTTAAAAGCATTTTTGCTGAAAAGGCTTCTTTCTCCGCCCACCTTGCATATAATGCCTGCTCCGGGCGGAAAGTCTTCCGCTGATGAGCTGTCTGCATCTACAACCGCAAGGCTTCTTGCAAATGCAGGGCAGTAAAGCTCTGAATTATCAGCATTGTAAAAATGTGAAAATCTATTTTTCAGCGTGTAATCAACCTTAGGCATCGAAGAAAAGTACATTAATACAAGTACCGCCACAAGTGCCGCAATGCTTCCTCCCAATACTGAAAGCATTATTATAAGCTTCTTATACTTGCGCTGCTTTTTTACCCTTAAAAATTTCTTTATATTATCCTTTTCTATATACATTTCTAAACTCAAAATCCCCTCTCTCCATTGCTTTTATGAGCAGTTCGGCAGTTGCAAGATTTGTAGCAAGAGGAATATTATGTGTATCACACAGTCTTACAATATTGTTTACATCAGGTTCATGCGTTTTTGGAGTAAAAGGATCCCGCAAAAAAATCACCAAATCAATATTATCATGTTCAATCTGTGCCCCTATCTGCTGTTCTCCGCCAAGATGTCCTGCAAGATACCTGTGTATGCTAAGGTTCGTTACCTCCTCAACAAGTCTTCCTGTAGTACCTGTTGCATATAATTTATGTTTTGAAAGTATTCCCCTGTATGCTATGCAAAAATTCTGCATGAGTTTCTTTTTCGCATCATGCGCTATTAAACCGATATTCATATATTGCGCCTCCTAAATATTTAAATTATTTAATATTATATAGATACTGTAGACTAAACCTACCGCCCGCAAAACCTATATGAATACATACAATTGTGCAGCCCGTATGCAAGTGCTATTTTATACAAGACTTAATGTATCCTATTGTTCTTTTGCAGACCTACATTCAGTGAGATACCTACCCATATATACATACTAAGCAGTGAACTGACACCATAACTTATAAAGGGAAGCGGAAGCCCTGTATTAGGGAAAATACCGGTTGCCACTGCAATATTTGTAAAAAACTGAAAAGACAGTACGCCTGCAAAACCGGCACATAATAAACGTCCTTGCATGTCTCTTGCTTTCATAGCCATATACAAAAATTCATACACTATAAGAGATAGAAGTATAATCACAAGCATACAGCCTATGAATCCAAGCTCCTCACCAATTACGGCAAAGATAAAGTCAGTCTGTTCCTCAACCAAATAATTTCCTCTCTTAACTGAGGAAAGCGTATCATTATTGAGTCCCTTTCCAAATAGTTGCCCTGAACCTATAGCCATTATAGAATTGTCCTGCTGTATGTTATTGTCGGCAAAACGGGTTTTATCTATAAAGCCGAGTATTCTGTTAAGCTGATATCCTCTTAAAAAAGAGGGAACCAGCCCCCTTTTAAAAAGCTCTATATAAACAAATACAGAGGGAACCAAGATGCTAATACTACCTACTATCCATTTATAATTTATACCTGCAACATATATCATACACAAAACTGAAACAACAAGTATCAGGGTTGTTGAAAGGTCAGGCTGCATGGCAACAAGCATAAACGGCACTGACGCAATGATTCCAAGCCCTATCAGAAAAAAAACATTGTTTATATTGTTTTTATATTTGCCTAAAAACCACGCAAAAAATACAACTAAACCGCCTTTTACAAATTCTGAAGGCTGAAGTTTGCCTATTACCGGCACTATAATCCATCTTTTTGCAACTCCTCTTGAAGTTCCAAATATAAGTACCATTACAAGTGCAAGTACACATAAAATATATATAGGTACAGCAAATTTCAGAACCTTATCATATGGGAGGAAAGAAAGTATAAGCATAACACATACACCTATACCCATACCCATAACCTGCTTTCCTACAAGTGCCATATCTCTGTTGCTGGCACTCGAAATGACTAATATTCCTATTATGTTAAGCAAAATAACATATAGAATACATCTGAAATTATAGTTTTTTAAATTGTATCTATCAAACATAAAATACCTTTACTTCATTTTAACTTAAATTTCACTAAAAATCTAGTATTTTTTTCAATTTTTATATTTTAATCTTCCCTTCTTATATCAAATACATTTGCGGCATCGGCATTTTCCACTTCTTCCAGAGTAGAAAAGCCGAAATACAGCTTATAAATGTTCTTTGCGACTGCCGCTGCATTTGAAGATGAATATCCGAAAGGAATATTTACGGTAACCGCAATTTCAGGCTTTGAGTAAGGTGCAAAGGATATAAAGAAAGCATGATTGGCTTTTGCCTTCGATTCCTGTGCAGTTCCCGTCTTTCCGGCGGTTGAAACCCTGAGGTCTTTAAATACATTTTTGGCAGAGCCCTCTTCAACCACTCCCTTCATACCCTCATGCACATAATCCCAGGTGGAATTTTGTATGTCTACGTGTGAGGATATATTAGGTGTATAGTCTTTTAAAACGCTGCCTCCTCCGTCGGTAATTCTTTCTATAACACTTAGTTCAAATACATTGCCGCGGCTTGCAATCGCAGCTACATAGCGTGCAAGCTGTACGTTGGCAAAGGAGTGAGTTCCCTGTCCTATCGCTGAAGGCTCCGGGTTTTCATTGGAAATCTCCGGGTCGGTTTCCACCAGTTCAACTCCCGACTTATGGTCCAGTCCAAATAAGGATGCATATTTTCTAAGCCTTGAAAGTCCAAGTTCCGCACTGTATTCTCCATTTTTTTGCAATGAAAGCCTGTGCCCTATGTCTACAAAGTAAAAATTGCAGGAGTTTTGTATCGCTCCCACTACATTAAGCTTGCCGTGATGACCGGGATATATCCAGCATTTAATCGGAGGCGTGATAGTATCGTAATTTCCGGTACAGTCAACCGTTTCATAAGGTGAAATAACATTTTCCTCAATGCCGGCGATAGCGACTATAGGCTTAAAGGTAGAGCCGGGAGCTTTCTTTGCCTGAGTGGCATTATTATAAAGAGGCTGGGACTGATCGGTTAAAAGCTTTAAAAAATAGGTATTGTCAATATTATTTACAAGCTTGTTGCTGTCATAGCCCGGATAGGAAACAAGAGCCTTAATCTCACCTGTATTTGTATCAGTTACTACCGCACCTCCTGTACAAGGCTCAAGCGCAAGCTGTGCCGGCGTGATTTCAATCCTTTTTATCTTGTCTATCATAAAGCTGAAGGCGTAGTCCTCACCGCCCGAACTTAAAGCATTGATAGCAGCTTCGTCATAGGGAAGCACTCCCTGATAATACAGTGACAGACAAAGCTCTCTTCCGGTAATGCTGCCCTGCCTTATCATATATTTATATACAAGCTTTGAAAATTCCCTTTCTTCCTTCATAATTTCCAGTGCATAATCAATTAAGGCTATGTAGATATCATCCGCATTTGAATACTTGCTGTTTACCTGAAGCTTGCTCGTATCTATCCAGCTGTTTGAAATGCCTGCATATAAAAAATCTCTCAAGCTTATATTATCTTCTTTCCATCTCAAATAATAGTCGGCATTCGTGTCAATCTTATCAATGCTTACAAGCTCCTCCTCATTGTTTGCTATAGTTTCATAAAGATAATACATAAAAGCCTTCTTATCAGGCTCGAGCTCATTCATAATTCTGGCTTCAGGGCTGATAAGCTCTGCTCTGATCTGCTCAATGCTTGCCTGTCTGTATTGATTAAATTTACTGTAAATCCCTCTTTCTATCTCGGAAGCATTTTCTCCTGCAAAAGAGTCCATAGAAAGTACATCATTATTAATCAGCTGAAAGTAGGCATTTTTAACGGGTATTTTTCTCTCCGTAGAGTCTGTGGTGTCAGTATTGGGGTCATCAGCTATACTGAGCTTGCTTGCAAGTATACCTGCGAGCTGCTGTTCTACCAAGTGGTACGTACCGATTTGAAGCTCTCTGTCTATAGTCAGATAAACATTATGCCCGGATACTGCCGGAGTTTCCGAGCTTATCACCATTATATGGCCGAGATAATCCACTATCATGGTCTTTTTGCCTTTAATTCCGCGCAGCTCGGATTCCATACTCTGTTCAACCCCTATTATCCCTACATTATCATCATCTTCAAACTCAGGATCTTTTTGTTTAAGATCCTCAAGCTTATCACCCTGAACCTTTCCTATATAGCCTACCACGGATGAAAAATATATACTGTCATTATAGACTCTATTGGTTTCAGGTGCTATTTCAACTCCTATAAGGCTTCCGGTGTTCTCCAGTATGTCGGTTTTAGTATCCTCGGAAATGGATTTTACTATTTTAGTAGGAGTATACCTGTGATAACGACTTCCCGATATTGCATAGCGGATATTTATCATATCGAGATTTTCTTCCTGTGAAATTTGAAGCAAATTTCCGGCTTCATCGGTAGTATCTTTAATTTTATATCTTCTATTAGCAAGCTCTATAAGGTCCTGTGCGGTAATATCCGATTTTGTTTTGCTGTTTTTATCAAGCTCATCAATAGATTTAAGTCCATAGAAATCCCTTAAAAACCTTTTCTTGGCAATAGCAGTGGCAAAAGTAAACTCATACTCACCGCTGTCATTAATTATTACTGGTATTGTAGGAATTATATTTTCCTCATGCTTTTCCAAAAGCTTTACAAGCCTGTGTACCATGAGATTTAAACCGTTTGAATTATAATAACCGGTTTCCATTATAGTAATGCTGTAGGCAAGCTCATTATAGGCAAGGAGGTTCCCGTTCCTGTCATAGATGTTTCCTCGGGAAGCAGGCAGAAGAACTCTTTTTTCAGTTTTTTGTACATACTGCTCCTGAAAATCCTTGCCCTGAACCAGCTGCAGGTTAAACAGCTTGGCTGCCAGTATAAAAATAAATATGGTGTGAATTATAACCAGCATTATCACCCTTGATGAAGCTATTCTTTTCTTTAAATCATTTAAAATCTCTAAAAAATCTCTAAGCAACTTTCTGACCTCGTTTTATATCAATTTCCTCAAGTCTTCTGTTATACAAAAGCAGACATCTGTATAAAAGCAGTGTAAAAAGCAGCGTAATTATCATTTCAGGCACTATTATAGTCTTAAGATAATATACAAAGTCTGACTTTCCTCGGATTAAAAACCTGAATACAAAAATCAAAAGATTATATACGATTTCATTTACTGAACACATTGCAAGCGGAAGAACTATATAGTCTTCATAAAAATATTTTGATAAAGTTCCGTTAGCATAGCCTATCCATACAAAAATTATAGTGAAAAATCCAAAGGGTCCACTATAAAACAAATCCATTAAAATCCCTGTTATCAATCCGTAAAGCATACCCTCTCTCTGCCCGTAAACAAAGCTGCAGGTAAACACAAATATTATCATCAGATTCGGTGCTGCTGACAAAAACGGTATAAAGGGAAAAGCACAGTTTTGAATTGCAAACGCTATTAATATAATTGCTGTATTAATAATAATTCTTCTCATTTAATTCCTTTTAATTATCATTAAGTGATTTATCGGCATCATTGCTGCCGGTATAATCCTCCTTAAGCTCTGTAATTATAAGCACCTCCTGTAAAGTATCAAAGCTTGCTACAGGTATGAGATAGCCGCTTTTAGTGAGCATATTAGAGTCAAGTGCCACCTCTGAAGCATAGCCTATCAGTATGCCTGGCAGAAATTTCTTGCTTATATTTGAAGTAACTATCTTATCTCCGTCCTTTATATCTGCGTTTTGACTAATATCACTCAATCTCAGCTTGCCCTGCTCATAAAGCTGCAAATCTCCGGATACTACACAGATTTCACCTGAATTCAGACTCATGGAGCTTACCCTGCTGACATCATCTATTATTGAGCGTACTGTAGCATAGTTTGAGCCTACATCTGTAACTATTCCCACCAGCCCGCCGTCAGCAAGGACATTCATATCAACCTTGATGCCGTCAACCGAGCCCTTATCTATCCTGAATATCTGAAACCAGCCCACCGAGTCTTTTGCTATCACCCTCGCCCCGAGCATGTGATATTTATTGTATTCATCACTTAACTTATATAATTCCCTTAGCCTTTTAAGCTCCTGACTGTCCGCAGCAAGCCTTGTATTTTCCATTAAAAGCTCATTTATCCTTGAGTTTAACTGTACATTATCGTCAAGTGCCGATTTCAGCTTTTTAGTTTCTTCAATATTATTGTAGATTGCCCTGCCTGCTATATTTACTCCTGCCTGTACAGGCATCAGCAGATAGCCTACACCTGTACGCAGAGGCAAAAGCCATGAATCCTTCACCGTGGTTATACCTATTGTTATAATGCAGATAAGGCTCAGTACTATCAGTATAAGCCTGTTATCCTTTAATTCTTTCATAAGTTTCCCTGCTCTCTAAAACTGTAATATGTATTATCACCTATTATTATATGGTCATTCAAGTAAATACCTACACTTTTACAGCCGTTTGCCACAATTTCCGTAACCTTTTTATCATCACTGCTGGGGCTGGGGTTGCCGCTTGGGTGATTATGTATCATTATAATATTTACCGCCTGATGTTTAAGTGCATCTATAAGCACTTCTCTTACCGATATAAGTGAAGCATTTACCGTACCTATTGTGATTACTGAGTCGCTTATAAGTTTCTGCCTTGTATCAAGGTAGGCAAGCCTTAATTCTTCCTGTTCAAGATGACGCATATCTTGCATATAATATCTTGCGCAATTTGCAGGATTATTAAAATATACCGACTTTCTTGCAGCCTCTCTTTTCCATATCCTCTTTGAAAGCTCTCCTATGCACAAAAGCTGTACCGCTTTTACTTTTCCTATGCCGTTTACACTTAAATATTCCTCATAGCTTTTATGCATAAGTGATGAAATCCCCTTTGCAGGTCCTGCCAGACTCAGTACCTTATTTGCAAGTGCCACCGCATTAAGCTTTTTGGTTCCTGTTCTCAGTATTACCGCAAGCAGTTCGGCATCCGTAAGTGCCTGTGCTCCGAAATCCATACATCTTTCATAGGGTCTTTCATCATTTGGAAGCTCTTTGATGCTGATGTTATTTATATTATTCATTTTGTCCTTTCCACAGCTCTCCGGGCACGGCTAAGGATTATTAAATTTTAATTATATTATTATCATAAATTTTTTGTAATGAATTTAATATGCCGAATTTGGCATGCTGCCAAGTCAGTCCGCCCTGAAAATAAACATTGTAAGGCTCCCTCATAGGCGCATCTGCACTCAGCTCTATTGAGGCTCCCGAAATAAAAGCTCCGGCAGCCATGATTACCTGAGAATCATAGCCCGGCATATCCCAAGGCTCCGGTACCACATAGCCGTCCACAGGTGCAGCTGCCTGTATGCCGTGGCAGAAAGCCTTGATTGCTTCGGGTGTTTTCAAGGTAACCGCCTGAATAATATCATGTCTGTCTTCAGCTGCCGCCGGGTGACATTTAAAGCCGAGCTTTTCATAAATATATGCGGCATATATAGCAGCCTTAAGTGCTGAAGCGGTCACTGAGGGAGCCATAAAAAGCCCCTGATAAAAGCTTCTGTTTATCCCTAAGCTTGCACCCAGCTCTTTTCCAAGTCCCGGAGCGGTAAGTCTATAGGCTGCATTTTCTACACAGATTCTTGAGCCTGCTATATAGCCTCCTATGGGAGCAAGCCCTCCTCCGGGATTTTTTATAAGAGAACCTGCTATCATGTCAGCTCCGACCTCAAGCGGCTCTCTTTCTTCTACAAATTCTCCATAGCAGTTATCTACCATACAGATGATTTCAGGATTTATTTCCTTTATAAATTTAATAAGCTCACCTATCTGACTTACTGAAAAGGTCGCTCGGTTGGAATAACCCTTTGAGCGCTGTATGGTAATAAGTCTGGTCTTAGTCGAAATTTGCTTTTTAATTGCCTCATAATCAAAGCCTCCGTCAGGCAGAAGGTCTGCCTGCTTATATATAATACCATATTCTGCCAGAGAGCCCTTGCACTTTCTTATTCCGATAACTCCCTCAAGAGTGTCATAAGGTCTTCCTACAGGAGATAAAAGCTCATCTCCCGGTCTTAAATTTCCAAAAAGTGCGGTGCTTATTGCATGAGTGCCGCTGACAAGCTGAGGGCGTACAAGTGCATCCTCTCCTTTAAAAACCTGAGCGTATACCTTTTCAAGATTTTCCCTGCCGGCATCATCATAGCCATAGCCTGTACTTGCTCCAAAATGCATCTCACTGACCCTGTGCTTTTGCATGGCATGTATTACCTTGAGCTGATTATATTCACAGATTTCATCAATAGCCCTAAATCTTTTCTGCAAAGCCTTTTCCGCTTTTTTGCCAAGCTCAAGCACTCTCGATGAGATGCCTAGCTTTTCATATATTTCTTCAAGCAACATTTATAAACTCCCAAAATTATACTTGCTTTATCATAATATCAATATTCTTATTTGTCTATGTTTTTATCTAAAATCTAAATACAGCTGATTATTTCATTAATTATTTCAGCCTTGCTGTCGTATTTTAACACATCTATCCAGATTGCCGCTTTTTCTCTTTTAAACCAGGTAAGCTGGCGCTTGGCAAAATGCCTTGTTTCTTTTTTTATCAGCTCAATCGCTTTGCTGAGGCTGTACTGCCCGTCAAGGTACGTAAAAAGCTGCTTATAGCCAATCCCTTGCATAGACAGGTGTTTTGAGGTAAGTCCTTCGGCTTTAAGCCTTTTAACCTCGTCAACAAGCCCCTCCTCCATCATCCTGTCAACTCTTAAATCAATTCTTTTATAGAGTATCTCCCGGTCCATATTTAAAACGAAATACTTAAAATCGTAAGGCGACTTATTTTCTTTTTGCTTTTTATTATGAACAGAGATTTTATCTCCGGTGAGCAAAAAATATTCTATTGCTCTTACCAACCTTTTTTTATTATTTTTATGTATGGCTGCTGCCGATTCCAAGTCGATTTCTCTGAGCCTTTGATACATATAATCCGCCCCGAGCTTATCATATTCTGCTTCAAGCTCCGCTCTCAAGCCGGAATTGCCTGAGGCTCTGTCATTAAAAGCTATTTCATAAAGCAAGGACTGTATATAAAATCCGGTGCCTCCTGCAAGGATGGGTATGTGTTTATTATTATATATTGTTTTAAGTGCTTCCTGTGCCATACTCTGAAAACGTGTAATATTAAAATCTTCAAAGGGAGAAAGTACATCTATTAAATAATGCGGCACCTGCTTCATTTCTCCCCGGCTTATCTTGGCGGTGCCTATATCCATACCCTTATAAACCTGCATAGAGTCGGCACTTATAATCTCAGCATTGAGCCTTTGAGCAAGTCCTACTGAAATCTCGGTTTTTCCTACAGCGGTGGGACCGGCAATAATTATAAGTTTATTCATTAATTTTATAGTATCCTTTTAAATTTTTTTTCAAGCTCGTATTTGGTCATCTCAATTATTGTAGGTCTGCCATGCGGGCAGTTGTAGGGATTGTCAAGAGCTAAAAGGTCATCTATAAGCTTGTTTACTTCATTATAAGAAAGGCTTTGATTGCCTTTAACTGCGGCTTTACATGACATCGAGGCTATTTTTTCAAGAATTGACACAGATTCCCTGACCGTATTCAGCTGTACCAAACCAGTTAAAATCTCCCTGAGGACAGCTTCTTTGGAAACAGAGGGCAGAAAAGAAGGCACTGCACTTATGCTGTAATCCCTGCCGCCGAAATTTTCTATTTCAAACCCCAGTCTTAATAAGTATTCTGAATACCTGGCTGCCGCCTCCGCCTCAATATCACTCAAAGTAATTATCAGCGGAGGACTCAATAGCTGCGAGGTTAGAGAAGCCTCCTTATGCTGTTTAAGAAATTTTTCATACATAACCTTTTCATGTGCGGCATGCTGATCAATAAAATACATCTTATCCTTAAATTCAATAATCCAGTAAGTGCCGAAAAGCTGTCCCACTATCCTGTGATAAGGTCTTGCCTGTTCAGATAAAAAATCCAGCTGGACAGGAGCTGCTTGAATATTATTTAGACAGTCCTCAGAGCTGCTTTTCAGGATTGCATTTTTTTTTGCAATATTTTGAGCAGCATTATCAGCCGAAGCATCGGCTTTATAAGAAAATCCGTGATTTGTCTCATTTCCCTTCGGTAAAACTTTTCTTGCTGCTTCCCTGATTTGTCCTGCTCTTTGCAACTCAAAAGGCTCCGGAAGCTTGTAAGCTGTATTTGCTGCTATCGGTAAACTCTTCTGAGTTTTGATGCTGACCTGTCTTATAAGACTTTCGTTTTCTAAAGCTTCCGAAACTGCAAGCGCAACTGCCTTATATACAGCTTCCGGAGCTTCAAACCTGACTTCCAGCTTGCCCGGGTGCACATTTATGTCCACCATCTGCGGATTGGCTTCAAGATAAAGCACTGCAAACGGATATCTATGATGCATAAGCCTGTCACCGAATCCGTCTTCCAGCCCTTTTGAAATATACCTGTCCTTAATGCACCTTCCATTTACGAAAATAATTTCCATATTTCTGCTGGCGGAGCAAATTTCAGGTCTGCCTATGACACCGCTTATTTTAAAATCATTATCTCTATAGTCTAATTCTAAAACTGAGGCAGCCGTATTTTTGCCGTAAATCTGATAGATAATATCTTTAAGCCTTCCGTTCCCTGAGGTATGAAGCAGGGTCTTATTATTATTTACATATTTAAAAGAAATATATCTGTTTGAAAATGCCAGCTTCTGTACAAAATCGCTTACATAAGCTCCCTCAGTCTGGTAAGACTTAAGAAACTTGCGCCTTGCCGGAGTATTAAAAAATACTTCTCTTACAATTACCGTAGTGCCCTCAGGCGTCCCGACCTCCTCAAAGCTTCTGTCAGCTCCGCCCTCTACACAATACCTTACTCCGGTCAGCTCTCCGTGTCTTTTGCTTAGCATCTCAATCTTTGATATTGCCGCTATGCTTGACAGCGCCTCCCCTCTAAATCCGAGTGTAAGCACGGATTCAAGGTCTTTAGCGCTTTTTATCTTACTGGTAGCATGTCTTAAAAAGGCTTTTTTTACCTCTTCCTTTTCTATACCGCTGCCATTGTCGGTAACTCTTATAAGGCTTATACCGCCGTCCCTGATTTCAATGCTTATAGCTTCAGCTCCGCTGTCCAATGCGTTTTCAAGCAGCTCCTTGACTATGGAAGCAGGTCTTTCAATTACTTCTCCGGCAGCAATTTGGTCAATAGTATTTTTATCAAGTATTTCAATCATAAAAACACCTTTCCAATCTAAACTCTGTTTTTTATTGTATTTTGAAGTCTGTACAAGGTATTAAGTGCATCTATCGGAGTCATGGAGGATAAGTTTATCTCCCGGATTTCCGAAATTATTTCATCGTCCTTGACTGTATCAAAGATTGAAAGCTGGGAAGCTTCAAGCTCACTCTGTCTCGGAACCGGCTTGTAGCTTTTATCCGCCGCTATATATCGGGCATTGTTGGCGATATCCGCTCCGGAAAGCTCTTCAAGCAGCTCCTTGGCTCTTTTAATAACATTCTCAGGAATTCCAGCAAGCTTTGCAACCTGTATGCCGTAGCTTTTATCTGCTCCGCCCCTGACTATCTTTCTTAAAAAGGTTATATTGTCCCCTCTTTCCTTGACCGAAACACAGTAATTATTCACTCCGCTCAGGCTGCCTTCAAGCTCAGTAAGCTCATGGTAATGTGTAGCAAAAAGAGTTTTCGCTCCAAGAATTTTAATATTTGAAATATGCTCTACTACCGCCCAGGCTATTGAAAGTCCGTCAAAGGTTGAAGTTCCTCTGCCTATTTCGTCAAGAATAATCAGACTGTTTTTTGTAGCATTCCTTAAGATATTTGCTACCTCATTCATTTCCACCATAAAGGTTGACTGTCCGCTGCCCAGGTCATCTGAAGCTCCCACCCTTGTAAATATCCTGTCACAGATACATAAATCGGCAGACTTGGCAGGGACAAACGCCCCGATTTGTGCCATAAGCACTATAAGTGCATTCTGTCTCATATAGGTAGATTTTCCTGCCATATTAGGACCGGTAATAATGCTCATGCGGTTTTTGCCGCCGTCAAGAAAGGTATCATTCGGAATAAAGGAATCGCTTTTCAGCATTCTTTCTACTACTGGATGTCTGCCCTCTTTTATATCAATAATTCCCTTTGAGTTAAGCGTGGGTCTTATATAATTATATTTATGAGCGGCAGCTGCAAAAGCTATGAGCACATCAAAGGCGGCAAGAGCTTTTGCACTTTTTTGGATTCTTTCCACCTGGCCGGCAGCTTCTTCTCTGATGCCGTTAAAAATATTATATTCAAGCTCTGTTAGCTTGTCATTTGCTCCAAGGATAAGCTCTTCAATTTCACTTAATTCACTTATTGTATATCTTTCAGCATTAGCCAGAGTCTGCTTTCTGATAAAGTAATCCGGGACACTGGATTTATATGAATTTGTCACTTCAAAATAATACCCGAATACTTTATTAAATTTTATCTTAAGAGTTTTTATTCCGGTTTTTTCTCTTTCTCTGGCTTCAAGCTCTGCAAGCCAGACCTTGCCCTCGCTACCAGCTTTCCTCAGCTTGTCAACCTCCTCACTGTAGCCCTCCTTTATTATTCCCCCCTCTTTTATAACAGCGGGAGCTTCTTCACTTATTGAATTAAAAATCAGCTCGTAAACGTCGTCAAGCGTATCAAATTCCTGATTCAAATCAGAGATTAAATTGCTTGAAAAGGTGCTTATTATTGCTTTAACATGCGGAAGCAGCCTGAGTGAGCAGGACAGAGCTAACAAATCCTTAGTATTTGCTAGCCCGGAGCTTATCCTTCCTATAAGTCTTTCAAGGTCATATATTGCATCCAGATATTCTCTCAGCTCCTCACGGTCTATATATCTGTCAAGAAATTCCTGCACTGCCTCATATCTTTTTTCTATTTCCGCAATACTAATCATAGGCTGTTCAAGATAGCTTCTTAAAAGCCTTGCTCCCATTGCGGTCTTAGTTTTGTCCAGTACCCACAGCAGACTCCCCTGCTTTCTTTTTTCACGCATCGTTTCAAGCAGCTCAAGATTTCTTTTTGAGCCTGAATCCAATATCATATACTCTCCGCAGCTATAAGGGCGTATACTGCTTATATTGGGGCAGGCGGATTTTTGAGTATTATAGAGGTATTTAAGTGAAGCTCCGGCAGCTATGGAGCCTTCCGGCATATCAAAAAGACCAAGCCCCTCAAGACTTGATACCTTAAAATGCTCAAGCAGAATCTGCCGGCTTTCCTTTTCATCATAGTATTTATTTTCAAGAAAAGAGATTCCGGGACAATACTGCTGCTTTAAAAACTCAAGCTCCGCTCCGCTTATTTTAAAAGCATGATTGCAGATAATTTCCGAAGGGCAGTATTTATTGATTTCATCATAGAGCTCACGCAGACTTGCCGCTTCGGTCACATAAAAATCTCCGGTGCTTATATCTGCTGCCGCTATGCCGAAATGATTTGAACTATAGGAGATGCTGAGCAAATAATTGTTTTTATCCTCCTTAAGCACATTTGAGCTTGTTATAGTTCCCGGAGTTACTACTCTGACCACTTCACGCTTTACCAGCCCCTTAGCAAGCTTCGCATCCTCCACCTGCTCGGCTATAGCCACTTTATAGCCCTTTAATACAAGCCTGTTCAGGTAAACCTCAGCCGAATGATAGGGGATGCCGCACATCGGAGCTCTTTCTTCAAGTCCGCAGTCCTTTCCGGTAAGGGTAAGCTCAAGCTCCTTGGCTGCAAGCTTCGCATCATCAAAGAACATTTCATAAAAATCTCCAAGTCTGTAAAATAATATACAGTCCGGATATTCTTCCTTGGTGTTGAGATATTGAGTCATCATAGGAGTCATATCCTTACCTCCTTATTAGCATTTATGTCCCATAAAGTAAAATCCCTTCGCCTCATCAAGCCTGACATTGACAAGGCTGCCTATCTGAGCTTTATCCCCGGGAAGATGCACAATCATATTATTGCTTAATCTCGCAGTGACATAGCCCTGTATCTGCTCGTCAATCCCTTCAATTAAAGCCTCATAAACTCTTCCCACATGAGAGGCGGCTCTTTTGGCGGAAATCGTCTGCACCTCCTTAAGCAAGGTATCAAACCTTTCCTTAATAAGTTTTTCATCTGCTTCCATCTCATACCTGGCTGCCGGAGTACCGGTTCTTTTCGAGTAAATAAAAGTAAATGCCGCATCATATTCCACCTGTCTTACTACATCCAGAGTATCTAAAAAGTCCTCTTCATTTTCAGTGGGGAATCCCACTATAATATCAGTGGTAAGGCTGATGTCCGGAATTTCTCTTTTAATCTTAAGTGCCAGCTCAAGATATTTTTCCTTGTCATAAACTCGGTTCATCCTTTTAAGAACCCTGGAGCTTCCTGATTGAAGCGGCAGATGGAGGTGGCGGCAGATTTTAGGATTATCTCTTATAACCTCTATTAATTCATCTGAGAGGTCCTTCGGATGCGAGGTCATAAACCTGATTCTTTTAAGCCCCTCAATTTCAGCTATCCTCTCAAGAAGCTTGGCAAAGCTTATGCTTCTGTCCAGCCCTCTGCCATAGGAATTTACATTCTGCCCTAGGAGCATGACTTCAACCACCCCGTCAGCTACCAGCCCCTCAATTTCAGCTATTATATCTTCAGGCTGCCTCGACCTTTCTCTGCCTCTTACATAGGGAACTATACAGAAGCTGCAATAATTATTGCAGCCGAACATAATATTTACTCCTGATTTAAATCTATAAACTCTCTTAGTCGGAAGCTTTTCCACTATCATATCGGTGCCGCTTATTATATCCACTACTCTTTTTTTACCCTTAAGCCTGTTATATAAAATTTCAGCAAGCTTATAAATATTGTGAGTCCCGAAAATCATATCTACATAGCTGTAGCTTTTGACTATCCTTTCTACTTCATCCTTTTCCTGCATCATACAGCCGCAGATACCTATGAGCATATTAGGGTTAAGCTTCTTTTGTCTTTTAAGCTGCCCCAGTCTGCCGTAAAGTCTGTCATTTGCATTTTCCCTCACAGTACAGGTATTAAAAAGCACGATATCAGAGCTTTCTTCACTTTCCCCCTCTATATAGCCTATATCGCTTAGAATGCCGGCAAGCTTTTCGGAATCTCTCGCATTCATCTGGCAGCCAAAGGTTACTATCTTATAGGCAGGTCTTTTTCCGGCTTCAAGTGTAATTTCCTGAATAACATCACTTAGGCAGGAGATAAAATACTCCTGCCTTTGCGGCTCGGTTTCAGGAATTAAATCTTCTTCTCTTATAATCTCATCTATTGCATTACTTATCATATTTCTTACTTATTAAATAAAACAATAAATCCCGATTTCAGAACCGGGATTTAAACTTTTATAAATACACAACCTCGTCTTCTATTTTATTTCTGACTTCATGGAAGCCCGCTCTAGGCTTGCAGTCATCGGTTTTATAGCCGATGGGCAGAAGCATTACAGGCTTAATATGCGGCGGAAGCTCAAAGCTTTTATGAAGCTCTCGTGAATCAAATCTCCTTATCCAAACTGAGCCTATGCCGATATTCCAGGCTGCAAGCATCATATAAGTAGCCGCTATGGAGCAGTCCATATCTGAGGTATTATAGTCCTCCTCGACTCCGTTTTTCCATACCGTATTCATGTCGGCACATACCATTATTACTACCGGAGCTTCATAAGCCATAGCTCTTGCCGTGCCGAGCTTTTCAAAGGCTTCCTCAGTTTTTAATACATAAAACCGCTGAGGCTGGAAATTTCTGGCAGTCGGTGCTATCCTGCCTGCATCAAGGATTTTATTAAGTTTTTCCTGTTCTATCGCATCTTTTTTAAAATTTCTTACAGAAAATCTTTCGTCTATTAAATCATTAAACTCCATTATTCCCCCTTTTTTTGACTATCTTCCGCTAATGTCAATATCTATAGAAATATTGTTTGCAGTCCCTGACAATTCAGTTCTGTTTTGAGCCACCACATCATAGCTTTTGCGCAGCTCCTCCATAAAGTGCTCAAAGCTTGACTGAGAATCATTCATAGAGTTAAAAATGACATTCTGGAGATTTTTAAGTAAATCGTCCGTGTATTTTATGGATGCCGTTCTAATACTATTTGATTCATTAGTTGCTTTTTCAATAATAAGCTGAGCCTGGGTATTGGCATCATCAATAAGCTTATTCGCAGTATCATAAGCCTTCTGCATAATCTCATGCTCATCTACAAGCTTTTCCGTCTTGCGATTGGCTTCATCTATAATTCTGTCAGCCTGACGTTTGGCATCACCGATAATCGCTTCCTGATTTGAGATAATCTTCTGGTACTGCTTTACCTCATCAGGAATATTATGCCTTAATTCCATAAGCAAGTCATTAAGCTCTTCCTTGCTTACTGAAATCTTATTGCCTGATAAGGGCACAGGCTTGCAATTTTCTATGTAATCCTCAATATCTCCTATTACTTGTTCAATCCTACCCATTTCTTACCTCATATCTTTCATTTTTTTCTTAATGTTTAAAGCCGTCTGTTCATTAACAAAAGCGCTTATATCACCGTCATAAGAGGCTATTTCTTTTACAATGCTTGAGCTTAGATATGAATACTGCAAGCTTGTAGTAAGAAAGACGGTATCAAGGTCAGGTGCCAGCACCTTATTGGTCTGAGCGATCTGAAGCTCATATTCAAAATCTGTCACAGCTCTGAGTCCTCTTACAATAACATGTATATTGTTATTGTGTGCAAAATCAATTAATAAACCATCAAAAGCTGTGACTTCCACATTGTTTATATGCTTTACGACGTTGCTTATAAGCTTTGTCCTTTCCTCAGCGGTAAATAACGGCTCCTTTAAGCTGTTTTTAAGTACCCCTATAATCAGTCTGTCATACATTCTGGCAGCCCTCTCAATTATATCAAGATGCCCGTTTGTAATAGGGTCGAAGCTGCCCGGATATAAGGCTATTGTCATACTTGCCTCCTGCTCAGGAATATATGCTTATTATTTTTATATTCCTTAATTTTTATTATATTCCAACAATCCTCAAACAGCGCCGCATTAAGAGCTTTATCAGCCTCAATTATAATAAGTGTGCTTTCCTTAACAAGTCTTGAATGAATAAGCAGCTGAAGGCACTCTGCTTCAAGCCCCTTATTATAAGGCGGGTCAAGAAAGATAATATCAAAAGCTGAGTCTGTATCAGTATTGTCCGAAAGTATTTTAACTGCTTTAATTACTTCCATCTTCAATATTGTAGCATATCTGTCAAGTCTTGTATGTTTAAGATTGTATGAGATGCAGCTCAGTGCCTCTGCCGACTTTTCAACAAACACTGCCTCTCTGGCTCCGCGGCTCAATGCTTCAATACCTATCGCCCCGCTTCCTGCAAACAAATCCAAAAACCTTGCTTGATACAATCTCTCATTAATTATATTAAACAAGGTTTCCTTAGTAATATCTGAAGTGGGGCGAGTATTTTTTCCAGGCGGCGCTTTAAGTAAAAGTCTTCTGGCTGTGCCTGCTATTACACGCATACGGTTTTCCTCCAAGATTATCGTATTATCCTTTTGATGCCGCCTCCGTCAGAATTACTTCTTATAGGCTCATTTAATTTCGGCACTGTTTCATCGGCAGCCGGAATATTGGACTGCTGGGTCGGAACCGGGGGGGTGGAGGCAAAAGCAGCTGAAGATGTATTATTTGAAATTGTGCTGCTTTGTGACTGTGCTGCTGAAGCAGACCTGGCAGTAGTTCGGAGAGTGTCTGATTTTTTATTTTTAGTTTTATCTGTAGCTTCTGTAGCCTTGACAGTTTCCTTTTGTTTTTTATTTTCCTTGCTTTTCATACTGACTTTGCTTTCAGTCTGAATCCGGCTGCTTTCCATAACCGAATTTTCTGCGACAGCGGTTTCCAGCTCTGAGGTTTCGCTCTCCTCCTGAACTTTCTGAGCCTGCAAGGCATTTGGAGTGCCGGTAGTAAAGCAAAGCACCGGAGTGCCGTCATCAACATACTCAAATAAAATTCTGGCAGTATCCGAGGAAAGATTTATATTTCCCTTGGAGCCTTCTGTTTTATAAATATCACCTCCAAAGCTGTTTCTCCATGAGGTGCTGTTAAAGCCTATGTTTCCGTTGAAGGGCAGCCAGTACCTCGCAACATCCTGCCTTCCCTCATTTATAAGAGTAGCGTTTTTTCGCTTATGAGTAATCTGATAAGTACCTGTAGGAGTCATATTTCCCTCGGCTTCATTGCCGGACACAAAATCGGTTTCAAAGAGCTTTAATCCCTCTCTGTAATAATACAGATGCTGAGTGCTGAGATTAACTTCAATATAAGTATTTCCGTAATCTGGGGCTGTTTTTGAGGCAGCCGTTTTTAGAAATTCCGGGGTTCTTTCTACCTCCCGGCCCTCCAGAATAAGCTTCTTAAGTGCCGAAGCCTCTCCTATCTGATTCACCTTCCAGCCGTAGCTTCCACCTGAAATAGTGACGGTTTCTCCCGTAGTTGCGGTAAAGGTTCTGGGCTTATAGACGGTATTATAGGATTTTGCCAGCTCAGCTACAAAATCCTCAACCGCCTGATGCTTTATAACTATTTCACCGTTTATATCAAGACTCAGCCAATCCTTTATAGTATTAATATCCAATGTGGTGCCGTTATCATATTTTATAACAGATTTAAGGCTGTTGTTCATTACTTTAATCTTTTCTTCCAGCTCCTTATTAGTATCCTGTGAACCGATTTCCACATAGATCCCGAGCTTGGGGTCGGTAAGGTCAATTTCCTTATCAAGTGATAACGCCGCAGCTTTAATTGCCTCCATAGCCTTCTCGGCGTTTACTCCCTCTGTCTGAGCCTGAGGCAGAAGCTTGTAGCCCTCCTTGTCAATATACTTTGAAATAACCACGCTTTCCGAGCCTGCTGAAGCATTTAAATTTATTACGGATGATTTTAATACCGATTCATCTAATTTAAAAATATTTTCGGGTTTGATGTCTTTCTTTATAAATACATGCAGAATCCAAGCAAAGGAGTCTTGTTTTTTAATAATCCTGCTTACAGTGTCATCACAGACGTATTTGAGTCCAAGCTGCTCGGCAGTTAAAGTTCTTTCCTCAACTTCACTTAGCTTGACCCTGATGCTGTAATTATTAATATATTGCTTAATTAAGCTCCCCGCCTCTTCCGGATTCTTATTTGAAATGTCTATTCCATATATATAGGTATTGGGAAAGAAAATCTTGGTATACCTTGCAGAGTATGCAAAATAACCGCCCAAAATAATAATTAATACTAAAAATAATCTTACTAAAGCCTTAGAGCCTGAGTCCTTTCTTTTTAAATGCTTCCTGCTGTTTAAAGCCTGAATGCTACAGAAATCTTCATCAGACCTTGCAGAATTTCTATCTGTTTTATTGTGGTTCTTACTCTTAATTTCCAGTTTTTCTTTTGCATTATCAAACATTACTCACCATTTATAAGCCTATTTTATTATTAAATTCTCCATAGCGCCTGTTTATCTTTTCCGATAAGCAGACTGCCTCATTTTTATTTAGCTTTATACAAGCGCTGCTTATATCATAAACAGCACTTTTGGCAGCATCAAATACTTCTGAATCGTTAAATACCTCTGAAAAAGAAAATTTTGCAACACCGCTTTGCATAAGTCCGAAAAGCTCTCCCGGTCCTCTGATTTTTAAATCCTGAGCAGCGATAAAAAAACCGTCATTTGATTTTCCGACAACCTCGAGCTTTTTTTCCGCATCCCGGGCTGTACTGGTTTTTACAAAAATACAGTAGCTTTGAAAATTTCCCCTTCCCACTCTGCCTCTAAGCTGATGCAAGGCTGCAAGTCCGAAGCGCTGTGCATCTTCAATCACGATTACAGTCGCATTCGGCACGTCAATTCCTACTTCTATAACAGTGGTTGAGATAAGAATATCCGTGTCTTTATTAATAAATTTCCTCATAGCCTCATCTTTGTCGTATTGCTTGAGCTTGCCATGTATTACGTCTATATTATAATTTTTTAAACAGCTTTTTGCAAGTTTTTCCCTGTAATTATATAAATTTTCAGCCTCTATATTTTCGCTTTCTTCCGCAAGAGGACAAATTATATAAGCTTGATGCCCTCTTTTAAGCTCCTTGTCTATATGAGCATAAGCCTTATACCTGTCTTTGGAGGCTATGACTGCATTTTTTACCGGGAGTCTGCCGACAGGCTTTTCATTAATAAGAGAGATATCCAAATCGCCGTATAGAATCAGTGCAAGTGTTCTCGGTATAGGAGTAGCACTCATTACCAGCACATGCGGCTCTTTGCCCTCCTCTCCCTTCACAGCTAAGGACTGCCGCTGTATTACACCAAAGCGGTGCTGCTCATCCGTTATGACGAGGGCAAGCTTTGAAAAGCTTACTCCCTCCTGTATCAGAGCTTGAGTGCCTATCACAATATCTATATTCCGGGTTTGAATCGCCTGATAAAGCTTAAGCTTTTCTTTTTTGGTCAGCGAGCCTGTGAGCAGAGCAGTTCTGGGAGGATTTTTCAGCCCGGCACTCACTGAAATAATAAATTGATAATGCTGCAAGGCAAGAATTTCAGTAGGTGCCATAACAGCTGCCTGGAATCCGCAGCTGAAGGCGGCAAAAGCCGCACCTACCGCAACCGCAGTTTTCCCTGAGCCTACATCTCCCTGTATTAATCTATGCATCTGCTTTTCTCCTGCCATATCATATAAAATTTCTTTCATTGCCTTATTTTGTGAATCAGTAAATTTATAGGGCAGAGCCTTTAAATACTCACTAATAAGCCCAAGCCCTATGCTTTCAGCAGCTGAGCCGGAATAAAGCTTATAGGCACTGCCCTTAGCACTTACTTCATTTTTTAACAGACTTATCTTATATAAAAACAAGAAAAAATCATCGAATGCCAGCCTTTTCTTCGCCTCTATGATTTCAGCTTCACTGCAGGGAGCGTGAATTTGCTTTAAAGCCCTTTGATAGCTTATCAGCTTATATTTGATTTTTATGCCTTCAGGCAGATAATCCTCTATACCTTCAGGACTTTCAAATACAGTTTTTATAAGCTTTATCAGCATATTATTGCTGAGTCCGGCAGTAAGCTCATATACCGGCTTAAAGGTACCTATCAGCTTTTTATACTCCTCGGCAGTATAAACCAAAGGGTGAGAAAGGAGCGGCTCCTGTCCCCTTTTTACTATTCTTCCTATAAAAACATAGCTTTGAAGAGGCTTGAGCTTATAGGCTAAATATTGAGAATTATACCAGATTACCTTAAGACTTGTATCCTGATTGGAGATTAGTGAGCTGCTTATGGTATATTTATTTGAAACCGTTTGAGTAATTTTTTGGGTAAGTGTGCCGTAGAGACAGACAGAAGCTGAGATATTATTTATTGCTGTATTATCTAAAGCTGAGGGAGCTTTATATTCTTCATATTTTACCGGATAGTGCTTTAATAATTCTTCTATTGTGGTAATTTTAAGCTTATTTAATAAAGCTGCAGTTTTTTGCCCTACCCCTTTTACAGCCAAAATATTTTTATCCAACATAAAAGGTCCTAATATTAGTTTGTGAAAAAGGTGCCGCCCAATCACCTGTTTATGATTTTGCAGCACCCCAGTATATAATTATTCAACTGAAGCTATATAGTAATACACCGGCTGACCTCCGTAATCAAGCTCAACCTCTGTGTCCGGAAAATTCTCCTCTATTTTAAGAGCTGTTTCCTGTGCTTCCTTTTCGCTGATATCAGCTCCATAAAACAGGCTGATAATTTCAGTGTCCTCGTCAACAAGCTTTTTCAGTGCCCCTATTAAGGTGGCTTCAATACTTTTTCCCGCTTCTACCATTCCCTGGTCACCTATCGCCATAATATCCCCCTCATTTATCTCAATTCCGTCCACTGAGGTATCTCTCACCGCATAGGTAAGCTGCAGAGAGCTGACGCTTGCAAGCTCGCAGGTCATATTTTCGATATTTTCTTCAACAGAGCTTTCAGGCATAAAAGCTATAAGAGCCGAAATCCCCTGAGGTATGGTCTTAGTGGGGATTACATGGATTTTTTTAGCTTCACTCATTTTTGCAGCTTGTTCAGCCGCAAGAATTATGTTTTTATTATTGGGCAGTATAAATATGTCTTTAGCATTGACTTTGTCTATGGCATCAAGCACATCCTGAGTGCTCGGATTCATCGTCTGACCGCCCTCTATCACATAATCTGCACCTATTTCCTTAAAAACCTTAGTCAGTCCCTCTCCGGCAGCCACACTGATAATGCCGTAGTCCTTTTGAGGCTCTTTTGAAGCTTCCTTTTGAACTGCTCTCTGTGCTGACTGCTCTTTGGAAAGCTGCTCGGCATTTTTTATAAGCCTTTCCCTGTGCTCCTCTCTCATATTGTCAATCTTTATTCTTGAAAGTGAGCCGTGAGTCAATGCTTTTTGTATTGCAAGTCCGGGGTCATTGGTATGGACATGTATTTTAATAAGCTCCTCATCTGCCACGCAAACTATTGAATCACCTATAGATTCAAGATAGTCCTTAAATTCTTCTACCTCTTTTTCGCCAATCTCTTTTTCAAGATTAACTATAAATTCGGTACAGTATCCGAATTTTATGTCGACGGTATCTATATGCTCGGTATCCGTAAATTGAAGGTGCAGACTTTTATCTGAGCTTTCCGGCTCAAAATCGGCATAATCAGGCTCTTTACCGGCAATATAAGTATAAACTCCACGCATGATTTGCATCAGTCCCTGCCCTCCTGAATCTACCACGCCCGCCTGCTTTAATACCGGAAGCAGCTGCGGAGTTTTAGCAAGCATCTTCTCCCCCTCGTCAATTACTTCCTTCATAAACTCCTGTATGTCCTCAACTTCAGACGCTATCTCCATCGCCCTTTCGCTCATTCCCTTTGCCACCGTAAGTATAGTGCCCTCTTTAGGCTTCATTACTGCCTTGTATGCAGTTTCTACCGCTTTTTCCATAGCAGCAGCAAGTACCAGGGTGTCTGCACTGTCGTATTCCTTAAGTACATTGGTGAAGCCTCTTAAGAGCTGTGAAAGAATTACTCCTGAGTTCCCTCTGGCTCCTCTTAAAGAGCCTGAGGATATAGCCTTGCAGACAGCAGGCAGGCTTTCTTCAGAGATTGAGGCTACTTCCTTCGCCGCTGACATTATAGTCATTGTCATGTTTGTGCCTGTATCCCCGTCAGGTACAGGAAAAACATTTAACTCATTAATCCATTCTTTTTTCGCCTCAAGGCTTGCTGCGCCTGCTAAAAACGCTTTTTTTAACGAAGAAGCGTCAAGTATATTATAACTCACTTATTATTGTCCTCCTTAGTCTATAACTCTGACACCTTCAACAAAAACATTTATTTTGTCAACCTGCATGCCTGAGAATTTTTCAACTTTATATTTTACAGACGTGATAAGATTATCTGAAACTGCCATTATACTTACGCCGTAAGATACTATGACATGAAAATCTATGCTAATCTTATTTTCCGATATAGTAACACTTATGCCCTTTGAAAGACTGTCTCTTTTAAGCAGCCTTACTAGACCGTCCCTCACATTTATAGCAGCCATGCCGACTATGCCGAAACATTCAACAGCCTGCAGTCCTGCATAAAGCGCAATTACTTCACTTGATATGCGTACCTGACCTAAATTATTATTAATCAATCCTTTATTCATGGCTTTCCTCCGTGCATCCTTTTATTTCGGGAATTTAATTAATACAGTATACATTATTTTTGAAGAAATTGGAAGATTTTATTTTTAATGCTTGCAAATAACTCATCTTTCTGATACTATATCATTTATTGCGGACTTTAAATATAAGTTTGAGCCGTGCTAAGGAGGTGTTTAATATGGCAAAATGTGCAATTTGTGATAAATCCGTTCACTTCGGCAACCGTGTCAGCCACTCTCACAGAAGGTCTAATAAAATGTGGAAGGCTAACATTAAAACTGTTAAAGTTAAAACAGCAGGCGGTGCCAAGAGAATACATATCTGCACTTCATGTCTGCGTTCAGGCAAGGTTGAGCGTGCCTAGCCGATACAGTTAAATATGATTTTGCTTTAAGGGCGGTCTTTTTTAAGACGGCTCTTTTTATTTGTCTAAAAGATTTGCACAAAAATATATCGAAAGCCTGCTAAGCAGCCGGTGCTTAGCAGGCTTTCGATAGCAGTTGATAATATAACAATTCTAATTCAGCCAAGCTTAGCTTTTTTCTTCTTGTTCAGCCATTTCCTTTTCAAAAATTTCTTTCATGGTATGCCAACCCAGCACTGCACATTTTACCCTTGCCGGCATATGAGAAATGTCCTTTAATATAGAAGCCTCATCAAGCTCTTCAATCTCTTTTTCGGAAGCCTCTCCCTTAATCATTCTTAAAAATATTTCTGCAAGGCGGAGAGCCTCCTCCCTGGTTTTGCCAATCACAAGGTCAAGCATCATATCCACTGAGGCTTGGGATATAGCACAGCCGCTGCCCTCAAAGGAGCCGTCTGTAATCCTTCCCTCCTCAATTTTCAAGTTCAGGATAATATCATCTCCGCAGTTTGGATTAATTCCCTCCAAGGTAAAGCTAGCCTCAGGAAGCTTGCGCTTATACAGAGGGCGTATATTATGCTCAGTAAGAATCTCATTATAAAAAGTATTATCTGCCATAGCCCATCCTCTTTCTCAATCCCTTTACTGCCTTGCAAAACCTGAGTATCTCAGCCTCGGTATTATAAAACGCGAGGCTTGCTCTTGCCGCACTCATCATACCGAGATGGTTGATAAGCGGCTGAGCACAGTGATGCCCCGCTCTGATGGCGATATTTTCTGAGCTTAGTATCTGAGCAATGTCATGAGGATGCACCTCATCCACGGTAAAGGTGACAATGCCGTGATGCTCTTCAGGCTTTTGTGAACCTACAATATGTATATGCTCTTCAGCCTTAAATTCCTCAAATACTATCCTGGTAAGATAAAGCTCTCTGGCTTTAATCTCGTCAAAGCCCAGCCTATTAATATAATCTATTGCTGCCGCAAGTCCTACCGCTCCGCCTGCATTTACGGTTCCCGCTTCGAACCTGTGCGGCACCTGTGCAAATACGGCTTTTTCACGGCTTACAGACTCTATCATCTCACCTCCGTATAAGAAGGGCGGCAGCTTCTCAAGCAGCTCGGTTTTTCCATAAAGCACTCCTATTCCCATAGGAGCCAACAGCTTATGTCCTGAAAAAGCGAGAAAATCCACATCCAGCTCCTGCACGTCAACCTCGGTATGAGGCACGCTCTGAGCCCCGTCAAGCACTATCACCGCCCCCTGCTTATGTACTTCTCTTGCAAACTCCCTTATAGGATTTTCTCTTCCAAGCACATTGGATACCTGCGTGATTGCAACCAGCTTGATTTTAGGGCTTAAAGCTGCTTTTAAGGCTTCAACGCTTATATAACCCTCCTCATCACATTCAAGAAACTTAATCAGCGCACCCTTTTTCTTTGCAACATTCTGCCAGGGTAAAAAATTGCTATGATGCTCGGTTATACTTACCAGGATTTCATCTCCCTCATTTATAAATTCCATACCGTAGGTATAGGCAATGAGATTAAGACTCTCACTGGCATTTCTTGTAAAAACTATATTCTCAGCCTTGGGAGCCTTTATAAAATCCGCCGCTGCCTTTCTTGCCCTTTCATAAGCCTCTGTCGCCGCAACACTTAAATCATAAAGTCCCCTCATCGGATTGGCATTTTCCTTTTCATAATAGCTTCTTACCGCCTCAAGCACGGAGCAAGGCTTTTGTGAAGTTGCCGCATTGTCAAGATAGGCAAGCTCGGTCTGTGAAATCAAGGGAAAATCTTTCCTGATTTCAGCATCACTGTATTTAAAATCAGAAGTCTTCATCTGCAGCCCCTCCTGTAAGCTCATGTATACGCTCAACCGTAAGTTTGTCGTCAATCCTTTGGCAAAGCTCTTCTATCCTTGCCTTTGCCATAATTTCATAAATTTCTTTTTCCGGGATGCCCCTTGACTTCATATAAAGCAGCAGCTCTTCGTCAAGCTTTCCTATAGTGGCACCATGTGCCCCCTCAACATCCTCTTCACCGCAAAGAATTACCGGGATGCTCTTATTTATCACATCATCATCAATTAAAAGCACCTCCTCGGTTTCTCTGCCTCCGGCATTTACAGCCCCCTGAACTATGTCTATAGTACCTCTGAATATTTTAAAAGCCCTGTCCTTAAGTACACCCTTTACCTCTATATCGCTTTGAGTCCTTACCCCGTGATGTCTTGAAACATAATTTATATCCAGACTGTCGTTTCCCTTCACCAGATAACCTACTTCAGTCAGAAATTTGCTGTCATGTCCTTTTAAATCAACCATTATACCGTCATAAGTATTTTTTCCGCCAAGCAAGAGCTTGGTAATATTAAAATCAGACTCCTCACTGTTGATGCTTCCCAGGTCGTTGACGAAAGTAAAAGCCCCCTCCATTCTCTGAACCTGAATGATATGCAGTGAAGCCCTGTCTGCAAGTCTTACCCTGGTTGATACCGCGCCGAAGCCGCCCGCCGCCTCTTCCTTTAAAGAATAGTCCATAATAACCTTTAATGAGGCTCCCTCTGCTATATCAAGCTCTATAATGCCGGCTGAGCAGTCAGCTTTGTTAAAACTAAAGTCGAGCCTTAAAATCTCAGCCACCTCAGTATCCTTACTCACGCTGAATCTATGTACAGGCAGCTTGCTTGAATTAACAAGTCTTCCAAATTCTTCTCCTATGCCGGTAGCAATATTTTCAAGCTCCGACTCTTTTATCTCACTGTAGGCAACACCCTCAGGTCTGTTAAAAACAATCTCCGATTCTGAGGAAATATCGGCAGTTAATGCAGACTGATTTACCTTGAGCCATCTCCAGGTAGATGACGGCAGCTTATTAATAATCATATCCATGTTTTTATCTCCTCCTAGCCTATGCTTCCTATCATTTCAAGTCTGATAAGATTATTCATCTCAACTGCATATTCAAGCGGCAGCTCCTTGGAAACATTGTCGGCAAAGCCGCTTACAATCAGAGCCTTGGCATCCTCCTCCGAAAGTCCTCTTGACATCAGATAAAAGATGGAATCATCACTGATTCTCCCTATACTTGCTTCATGCCCTACATCGGCATCCCTGGTGCGTATGTCCATCGCCGGTATGGTGTCTGACCTTGATATATTATCCAGCATAAGCGACTGGCATGAAACCGCACTTTTTGAATTTTTCGCATGCTTTGCAATAACTACCGAACTTCTGTAGGTATTTATGCCGCCGCTTTTTGAAATTGACCTCGTATTTATAAAGGAAGAGGTATTGGGAGCATTGTGTAAAATCTTGGCACCGGTATCAAGGTTTTGTCCCTCACCGGCAAAGGTTACTCCGGTAAACTCAGCCTTGGCACCGCTTCCATTTAAGATGCTCATAGGATAAAGATAAGAAACCTTTGAGCCGAATGAGCCTGAAACCCACTCTATAGCTCCGCCCTCCTCAACTATGGCCTTCTTGGTATTAAGATTATACATATTCTTTGACCAGTTCTCTATGGTTGAATATCTTACTCTAGCATTTTTCTTTACAAATATTTCTACTGCGCCGGCATGGAGGTTGGCAACATTGTACTTAGGTGCCGAGCAGCCCTCTATAAAATGAAGATAGGCTCCCTCGTCCACAATAATAAGCGTATGCTCAAACTGACCTGCTCCCGGTGCATTCAGTCTGAAATATGACTGTAAGGGGATGTCTACATTTACTCCCGGAGGCACATACACAAAGGAGCCGCCTGACCAAACCGCTCCGTGTAGCGCTGCAAACTTATGCTCCTGAGGAGTGATAAGCTTCATGAAATGATTTTGTACCATATCGGCATAGTCACCGTAGAGTGAGCTTTCAAAATCCGTATAAACCACTCCCATAGCAGCTACTTCCTGCTTTACACTGTGATATACAAGCTCCGAGTCGAACTGGGCACCGACACCGGCAAGGGAAGTCCTTTCAGCCTCAGGGATTCCCAGCCTCTCAAATGTCAGCTTAATATCATCAGGAACCTCCGACCAGTCCCCCTTCATATCGGTATTTGGTCTTACATAGGTCACTATATTGTCCATATTGAGCTCGTCAATCGAAGGTCCCCAATTAGGCACCTTCATATTATTATAAATATCAAGCGACTTCAGCCTGAATTCTCTCATCCACTCCGGGTCATTTTTTTCCTGAGAAATCTGCTTTACTATTTCGGGAGTAAGCCCTCCCTCCACTTTAAAAAAGTCCTTTTCTTCAAATCTGAAATCATAAATGCTGCGGTCTATATCATCCACATAGGTTTTTTCTTTGGCAGCTTTAGCTTCTGTTCTTGGTGCTTCTTTTGTCATATCACTGCCTCCTTTTAAGCCTGTACCAGATAACGTTCAAAGCCCTCGGCATTTATCTTTGCTATAAGAGAGGCATCTCCGGTATCTACCAGTCTTCCGTTTACCATAATATGCACCACATCAACCTTAAGCGATTGTAAAATGCGTGTGCTGTGAGTAATTATAAGCAAGCTGCCGTCCATATTTTCCTTATACTCTCTCACTCCCTCGGATACGATTCTTACTGCGTCAACATCAAGTCCCGAATCGGCTTCATCAAGTATGGCAAGAGTAGGCTTAAGCATTAAAAGCTGGAAGATTTCCGATTTTTTCTTTTCTCCGCCTGAAAATCCGACATTCAAATCTCTGTCGGCATATTCCTTTCCCATCTGAAGCAAAGCAAGGGTTTTTTCCACTCTCCTTCTAAACTCCATAAATTTAATACGCTCACCGCTTATCTGCTCTCCGGCAGTACGCACAAAGTTGCTGAGTGAGACTCCCGGTACCTCAAGCGGATTTTGAAAAGAAAGATAAAGCCCCTGCTTTGCTCTCTTATCAGGTGATTCTTCGGTAATGTCTTCGCCCTTATAAACAATTTTTCCCTTAGTCACCTCAAATTTAGGATTTCCCATGACGGCATGTCCGAGCGTTGACTTGCCTGCTCCGTTGGGTCCCATAATAACATGGGTTTCTCCCTTGTTTATTTTAAGACTTATATCGTGCAGAATCTGCTTATCCTCTATCTGCACATCTATGTCTTCAATCCTTAATAATTCCATTTTAATCTCCTCCTAGTTTTCAAAACTAATTATATACTAATGCTTTTAGCATTAGTCAGGTACTAATACTTAAAAGCCATTAGTCAGGTATTAATAGCAAATAGATAGTATACAACTATATTACACATTATATATCGAAGCACGATTAAATGCAAGCTAAATTCATACTATTTTAGTAGGGATTGTTAGGACTGCCTAATCCCCCCTATAAAACACCGTCTTATCTCCTGATAATACCGTGATTTTTATAGCTAATACTCTATTAATATTTTAATTATTTAATAAATCCGGTCTTTGCTTAAGAGTTCTCTTTATTGATTCTCTCTTTCTCCACTCCGCTATATTTTTATGATGACCGCTCAATAAAACCTCCGGTACTCTTAAACCTCTGTAAATCTCAGGTCTTGTATACTGAGGATATTCAAGCAGATTTTCTTCAAAGGATTCAAAATCAGCACTTTCATTATTGCTTAAAACTCCCGGCACAAGCCGGCTGACACAGTCTATTACCGTCAGTGCCGGGAGCTCTCCGCCGGTAAGCACATAGTCCCCTACCGAAATGCTCCTCGCCTTTGTAAGTTCAAGCACTCTTTCATCAACGCCCTCATAATGCCCGCATAAAAGCACTATCTCAGTCTTCCCGGCAAGCTCTTTGGCAAGCCTTTGATTAAATACCTCTCCCTGAGGGCTCATATATATAAGCTCAGGCGATTTATTAAGTCTGGCACATAAAGCCTCATAGGCTTCACAGATAGGCTCCGCCTGCATTACCATACCCGCTCCCCCGCCGTAGGGATAATCATCTACCTGCCGGTGCTTATTTTTGGCATAATCACGTATATTAACGGCTTCCGCCGAGATATAGCCTCTCGCCTGCGCTCTGCCCAATATACTCTGCCCAAGCATATAATCAAACATTTCAGGAAACAGAGTAAGTATATAGAATTTCATAAAAATCCTCCTATAAATCCAGCAATCCGTCTATAAGCCTTACTTTTATTGTCCGCATTTCTAGATCAACCTCAATTATAAACTGCTTTATATAAGGTATCAGCAGATTTTTTCTGTCCAGTCTTTTTACCTCCATCACCTGATTTGCCCCTGTCGGAAATATATTTTCTACAATTCCGAGCGGCTCGCCCTCCTCAGTGAGTACATTCAAGCCTACAAGGTCTGCAATATAATGCTCTCCCTCTTTTAAAGGAGTAGCATCTTTTCTGTCTACAAATATATCTGCAGTTTTATAAAGCCGCATTGCCTCAGGAGTATCTATTCCTTCAAATTTGCATATAACAAGGTTTTTAAAGTACCTTGCAGTCACAATTCTACTCTCTGTTTCAGTACCGTTCTTTACAAGATATACTTTTTTTATCTTTGAAAAGCGTTTAGGCTCATCGGTGGTGGGAAATACCTTGGCTTCCCCTTTGATGCCGTGCGTATTTGCTATAACTCCTATTCTCAGTTTTTTAACTAAGCCCTTATCTTTATTATCCATCATTTATTTAAAGTATCTTTCCAAAAAAGCCCCGGAAATATCCGGAGCATTTTATAGGTTATATTTTAATCTCTTTACGGACTGCCTTCCTTTTTATTTTATCTCTAAAACCACTTTTTTATCAAGCTTTGCGGAGGCCGCCTTTACTACTGAGCGTATGGCTTTGGCAATCTTTCCAGATTTGCCTATAACCTTGCCCATATCATCAGGATGAACACTAAGCTCGAGAAGTATTTCCTCATCACTTTCAGTTTCAATTATAGCAACATCTTCCGGCTTATCCACCAATGCCCTAGCGATAATCTCTACTGTTTTTTTCATAGCATCACCTCTTTATATTACTTAGAAAGACCTGCAAGCTTCAAGAGGGCAGCAACCCTGTCAGTCGGCTGTGCACCGTTTGCAATCCATCTCTTAGTTGCTTCCTCATCAAATTTTATAACACTGGGCTCCTTAGTAGGATCATAATATCCCACTTCCTCAATAAATCTTCCGTCTCTTGGAGACCTCGAATCAGCGACCACAACTCTGTAAAAGGGTGCTTTTTTCTGTCCTAATCTTTTTAATCTCATTTTTACCGCCATAGTAAAACTCCTTTTGTAATTTAATATATGAAAACCTTTTTAATGGTTTTTTCTGATATTTTGACAGCCTATCAGGCTGTAAGCTACATCGGAAACCTAAGCCTGCCTCCTCCGAAAAGCCCGCCTAAGCCTCCTCTTTTTTTGCCCCCCATCATACCTGGAAGCTGCTTCATCATTTTCTTCATCTGCTCAAACTGTTTAACAATCCGGTTTACTTCGCTGATATTTACTCCTGCACCGCTTGCGATTCTGTTTTTTCTTGAAGGATTGAGCAGTGAGGGGTTCGCTCTTTCTTTAAGTGTCATACTTAAAATAATGGCTTCAACCTTGGAAAACTGCTTTTCGTCAATGTCTGCACCCATTGAAGGCAGATTTGTACCCATGCCCGGGAGCAGGCTCATAATGCTTGAAAGTCCGCCCATTTTTTTCAGCTGCTGGAGCTGCTCCAGAAAATCATTAAAATCAAACTCCGCCTTTTGCAGCCTTTTGCTTAATTCTCTCGCCTTGTCGGCATCTATATCGGCTTCCGCTTTCTCTATCAGGCTGAGTATATCTCCCATGCCAAGGATTCGGCTTGCCATTCTGTCCGGATGAAACATCTCCAAATCCGAAAGCTTTTCTCCCATGCCGGCATAAAGTATCGGCTTTCCGGTCACCGCCTTAATCGACAAGGCGGCACCCCCTCTTGTATCTCCGTCAAGCTTTGTAACTATAATGCCGTCAATTTCAATTTTATTATTAAAATTTTCTGCAACATTTACGGCATCCTGTCCCGTCATCGCATCAACTACCAGCAAAGTCTGGTGTACCTTGATGCTTTGCTTGATTGCGGCAAGCTCCTCCATCATAGCCTCATCTATGTGAAGCCTGCCCGCCGTATCTAAAATCAGGATATTGCTGTGATTTTTTTTAGCAGACTCCAAAGCCGCCCTTGCGATGTCAACCGGGGAAGCATTGCTTCCCATAGAGAAAACAGGCACTCCCTGCTTTTCTCCATTAACCTTAAGTTGTTCTATAGCTGCCGGTCTGTAAACATCACAGGCGGCAAGCAACGGAGTGTTTCCCTTTGATTTCAGCTTGCCGGCAAGTTTGGCGGCAGTAGTGGTTTTTCCGGCACCCTGAAGCCCCGCCATCATTATCACAGTAATCTCACCCTGAGGCTGAAGTATTATTTCTTTGGTTTCAGAGCCTATAAGCTTAGTAAGCTCCTCATTTACTATTTTAATAACCTGCTGTGCCGGAGTAAGTGATTCAAGAACTTCAGCTCCTATCGCTCTCTCCTGTATATCGGAAATAAATTTTTTGACCACCTTAAAATTAACATCAGCTTCAAGAAGCGCCATGCGAACTTCTTTAAGAGCAAACTTTACATCAGCCTCCGAGAGCTTTCCCTTACCTCTTAGAGCTTTAAAAATATTTTGAAGCTTCTCGCTTAAGCTTTCAAATGCCACTCATTCTCCTTTAAAATTTTATAAATTAAGTTATCACTGAGTGTCTATAATTTCCTGAGCCAGCTTTTCAATTTCTTTAATAAGACTTTTATTAATCGGCTTATCAGCCTGAGCCGGTATAATTCTTTCTGATATAGCTTTTATTTTTCTGGCAAGCTCCTTTGTCACCATAAATCTTTTTACCAGATTAAGCTTGCTTTCATATTCCATAAGGGTATGCTCACATCTTTTTACCATATCAAAAACGCTCTGCCTCGACACACCCTCGTCTTTTGCTACCTCACTGATTGAATAGTCCTCTAAAACTACTTCTGCATAAATCCTCTTTTGATTTTCAGTAAGCAATTCACCGTAGAAATCATATAAAAGTGCCTGAGTAACAAAATCTTCCATCTTTAAAACCGCCGTTTTCAGATAAAGTTTTATATAATCTACCTTCGCAGGTAAAAACCTTGAATTTCTCAGCTGAGTCTGTAAATCAGCCTTAGCTATAATAAAATAAAGCTTGGAATATGTCAAGCTTTTTTACTTGACGATTAACATGGACTTTCAAATCGATGTCCATTTCACCAATATATGTAGTGGATAAGTTTTGTTAACACGTCTAAAATACAATGATATTATTGGACTTATGTCAATAGGTTAGACACAAAACAGGACACAAAAAATAAAAAGCCTTGAAACTCAAGACTTTTCAGCTGGAGATGATGGGAGTTGAACCCATGTCCAAAAAACAATTCCTCGTTCTTCTACTGTTATAGTAAATTATTTAAATCTTCCCTCTGCTACAGGAAAATTTACACACCTGCAGCTTCAGTAGCTTCATAATACTTATATACACTCAAAGCTTTGTGCATACAGTTTCTCACATATCTGACGCAGAATTCCCAAGGTATGAGTGCCAAAGGCTCTGCGGCTGCCCTTAGGCAGCGAGTGCTAATTTTTCGTCAGCGTTTAATTTAATTTTGCCATTTAACGCATCGTATACGAACAGCTTCACCGACTGCATGTTCCCTGTCGAAACCGGTACATCCCCGAAGTCGTTTTATTATACCACAAATGAGAATAGTTGTAAAGCTGGTGGCTGAAA
>CALBCM010000010.1 GCA_937927235.1 uncultured Johnsonella sp. | reverse complement strand
AGTCTGCACTGTGCTCGAGATATTTTTTCAAATACTCATTAATGAAATCTTCTCCCTTTTCAGCTATATCCTCTTTATTTATCACCATTATTGCGCTCACCTGTGTAAGCTTTGCTACAGTATAGGCACTTGCTCTCGGCTCCTGCAGGTATATGCCGGAAAAATATCCCATCGCTCCCTCTATTACAGCAATATCAAAGCCTCTGGCATAGCTGTTAAACACCTCCTTTATTCCCCCTGAAGCTGCAAAATCCTCAAGAAAAAAAGGGTCAAGGTTAATACAGTCAGTGCCGCTTATTTTCTTATGATAGAGAGTATCTATATAGTCAGGTCCGGTTTTAAAGCTTCTTACACTAAGACCTCGTTTTTTTGCAGCAGCTATCAGCCCAAAGGTTATAAGGGTTTTGCCTTTATTTGACTCAGGTGCAGTAATCATTATACCACCGGACATATCAGCTGCTCCTTATATTGTTTTTTAATACCGCTATAGTTACGGGGTTTACCGCTTCCATCATTGTATAGCCTGCCGCTTTTTTTCCTCTTGCTGCAAAAACCTGTACTACTTCTGAAATATATCCCATTTGTTCATATTTCTTTAAAAGCTTGATTATTTCTGAAACTGTTTCAAGAGATATTGCACTGATAACTATACGCATGTTTTTATTTATTTCAAGTAATTTATCCACTATTAATTCAAGTCTTCCCGATGAGCCGCCTATAAATGCATGGGTCAGTTCCTCAAAATCAGCCTTAACATTGTCCAGTAAAGCATAGGCCTCCGCCTCTATAACTTCGATGCTTCCTATGCAGTATTTTTCTTTATTAAACTTCTTTATATTTTCTTTTATAAGCTGACATGCCTCCGCTTTTTTTTCAACCGCATACACCTTGCCGGCATAAGCTGCAAGAGCCATTTCTATACTTACAGAGCCCGTTCCTGCACCTATATCAATACCCGCCGAATCAGGTGCCATGCCAAGCTTCGACATTACTACCGCTCTAATTTCCGCCTTACTCATCGGAATTTTTCCTCTTATAAATTCAGTATCAGCTATCCCGAAGATTGGATTTTCGTTAAATTTATTATAACCGCAGTTATTACCAGCATTGCTCTTATCGGCGAGTCCGGGGTTAATTACAATAAGGCTGACCAGCTTAGAGAATTTATAATCCATAAGCTCACGGGCATATTTACAGCTTATTTTCTCATTCTGATATGAAAGCTGTTCTCCTGCATAGACAAGCACCTCTCCGAGATTATTTTGTACCAGCTCCTTAATTAAATCCGAAGTTGAGCTTCCCCCGGAAGTCAGGGCAAAAACCTTATAATTTTTTTTAACCTTATCAGCAAAATTTGCAGTTTTTCCATGCAGGCTCAATATCTTCATGTCCTCCCAGGAAAGCTTGCATTTGGCTGCCATATATGAAAGGCTTGAGATGCCCGGAAGGATATTAAATACGAACTTCAGCTTAAAAAAATCAGATTCAAATTCTAAGGATAAGACACTAAATAAATCCTGAATATCAGGGCTTAATTTTTGGCTGAGGCTGTAAAATCCGCTATCTCCGCTGACTAAAACAAGTATTTCATAGTTATAGCTCTGAGTCTCCCTCCTACTGATTATATTATTTAATTTATTTTTGATTTTATCCCTTATAAATAAAACAATTTCCTCTGTTTTATAGGAAGCAATCTCTTCAAATACTTGATATACATTATTGTTTTTCCTGATTTCATAAGCCTGCTTAAGCATACGCTCTGCGCCACAGATTACCTCAGCCTTAAGCAGGGCAGCTATAACCTCCCGACTCATACAATTTTCAGAGCCCATACCTATTCCCGCAATCTTAACTGATACTTCAATATCAGGCAAAGAGCCGTCATTTCCGAGTTCCGATATTTTATCTTCCGCAGCAGCATTTCGCATAGCTTCTATACTTTGTCTGGCAGCTTCTTCGCTGATGCCCTCCGCAGCTTCAGGAGCAACTGCGATTATCAGCTTTGTTCCTGTCATTTGGCAGGCTTTAAGCTTTTCCTCAAATCCTCCTCTGCTGCCGGACTGCTTGCTAACCATATAGCTGCATTTATAAGCCTTAAGCATCGCTACATTAATCTCCGTGCTGAAGGGTCCCTGCAGTGCGATTATATGAGAATTTTCTATTCCTGCCGAAATACAGGCTTCCAAGCTTTCGTGGCTTGGCAGCACTCTCGGATACAGACGTTTTCTGTCAAGTACACAGTATTTAGACAGCTCCTTGCTTCCTGTGGAAATCAAGATATTTCCCTCAGTATTTTTAAGATATTCGACTGCGCTCTCTATATCGGGTACTGCTGTAAAATCAGGGTTTTCGTAAATTTTACTATCTACCTCAATCCTTCTTTTTACTCTTATATAACTGATTTCAGCTTTTTTACAGGCCCGTCTTATATTTTCAGAAGCTAGAACCGCATAGGGATGAGTCAAATCATAAACTCTTGATATGCCAAGCTCTCTTATCAGCCCCAATATAGCCTCAGCATCCTTTCTCCCCTCTATAACTCTTACATGCTTTAAATTGCCTAAAGCTCTGCTGCCGTAATCTCCGGCCACGCATACATAGGCGGGAATAGCTTTACTTTCACAAAAAAAAGCAAGCTCCCGTCCCTCCGAGGTTCCTCCGAATATAAGTATATTGTCCATATCAGAGCCTCTCTCCCTTATATCCGCGCGGAGTTACAATTCTTTTTCCTATCCTTTTTGTCATAGTGTTTCCTATAAATACAGTGCAGAACATATCCGCTTTATACTCTCTAAGTTCTCCGAGATTCATAAAGACACTGCTTTCTCCCTCCCTTGCAATATTTCTTACTACTGCGCATTCAATCTTATCCGACTGTTCACTTAAAATAATATCACAGGCTTTTTTTAAATAATCCGCCCTGCTTTTGCTGGAAGGATTATAAAGCACTATGACAAAATCTGATGCTGCCGCATATCTGAGCCTTTTTTCTATCTTTTCCCAGGGTGTCAGTAAATCACTTAAGCTTATAAGAGCAAAATCATGTATAAGGGGAGCACCTATCAGCGCCGCCCCAGAGAGCGCCGAGGTAACCCCTGCAATTATCTCCACCCTGCAGTCAGGGTAATCCCTTTCCAGTGAAAGCATCAGTCCTGAAAGCCCGTATACTCCTGCATCTCCTGAGCATACAAGTGCCACTCTCTGTCCTTTTTGTGCAGCTTCAAAAGCAAGTCGGCATCTTTCTTCTTCCTTTTTCATAGGGGTGTCAATATAGATTTTATCGGGAAAATAGGCTTTAAGCAGCTTAGCATACACTGTATAGCCCGCTATAACGTCACAGGCTTTTATAATATCCACCGCCTCAAGTGTCATCTTATCATAAGCCCCAGGTCCTATTCCGACTACATAAATTATATTCATTATTTCAGACCCCTCCCTCCCTTATAATTGCCAGGCTAAAATATCCTGTTTCAGAGTCCAAGTCATTTATATCAGTATATAGCTTTTCATTTTGCATACCGCAGTTTACAGCAATGTACGCCTGGTTTCCGCTCTCAAGCAATTCCTGTTTTACAGCTTTAAGAGATTTACCTGCTTTCATAATCACCTTATTTCCCTTATACTTTGCCGCCTCAGCTATATTACCGCCTCCGGTTACAATATGCAGCTGAGTATTTCCCTCTGCAAGCGATATTTTAAAGGCCGCACCGGCAGCACAAAAAGACGGCACACCCGATATTATTTCAGTTTCATATCCATGAGCCGCCACTATTTTTTCAATATACATAAAGGTAGAATAAATACAGGGATCTCCTAAAGTCAAAAAGGCTATATCCTTATCCTCATCAAGATATTTTTCCAGACTGAATGCAGCCGCCTGATGTGCTTTACTTTCTTCCTCCTTATTCCCGGTCATAAGAAATTTCAGAGCGGCAAGCTCTTTAGCTTCTATTTCAGGGCAGGCAGCCTTTGCAATTTTATATGCTGTATTCATATCGGGAAAGGCTATAACACTGCATTTTTTTATAATATTTACTGCTTTTACAGTTATAAGCTCAGGGTCTCCGGGACCTACTCCTACTCCATAAAGTTTTGCCATTTTATACCCAGCCTTTATAATTTTATATTATTTTTTATATATTTAAGGAGCTCATCTGCCCTGCCTGAACGTGCAAGTTCTCCGTCTTCGTTTGTAAAGGTTATTATACCTATGTTTAATTTATAATCTTTATTTTTTCTAAGCATATGAACTGCTTTATCCGCTCTTGCAGAAGCAGCCCTATACATTGCCGAGGTGAGTGAATGCATCACCGGGGATAATATTTTTTCATCCTTTAGTAAGTGTACCGCCTCACCTGTAGTATTTGAATTTAAAATCTTAAGTGCAATCCTGTATTTCTTTTTAATCAGGTCTTCTTTAATCGCTTCAGCTTCAATGATATTCCCCTGAGGTAAAGCCAGAGTCAAATCCGCTTTTAGCACATGGGCTGCCATAATCTCCGCTCTGCCATCAGCCTCATTTGAATGTGTATTCATAATTCCTGCTGCAAGCTTGACAAATTTGCCTATATGTCCTATTAGAAGCAGTCCTTCAGCCTCCAATGCCACAGCGGCATCTATAGCTTCGCCTATGTAATTGCTGAATTCTACAGTCATATTTTCATCTATGCCGTAATTTTTTTTAGTAAATTCAAGTCCATAGTTACCGGGAACTCCTATTATAACAGGAGAAAGCAAAGCCTTCATCTTCATTTCAACCTTGATAGTATCTATAATTGCCGCTCTGCTCATAGGGGTTACTATTCCTGTAGTACCAAGAATCGATATGCCGCCTTTAATCCCAAGCTTAGGATTAAAGGTCTTCTTTCCGATTTCTTCACCGCCGGGTGCGTAGATAAGCACCTCTATATTTGCATAAATCTGCATTTGCTCTGCAGCTTCAATTATATTTTCTCTAATCATTCTTCTTGGGGTCGAATTAATTGCAGCCTCTCCAACTTTTTGCTCAAGTCCCGGCCTTGTTACCCTGCCTATGCCTTGTCCGCCCTCTATATAAACATTAATATTTTTAATGCTGTTTCTATTTTTAATTCTGACCTTGGCATATACCAGCATACCGTCAGTTATATCGGGGTCATCTCCTGAATATTTCTTTACTGCACAAGAAGCACTGTCAGCCTCTCTTTCAATATCATAAACAGGTACAGTAAGCTCTACTCCTGCCGGTGTCGCTACTTTGACCTCTATGATATCTTTGCCGTTCAGCAGCATAAAAGCTGCTTTTGCCGCCGCAGCTGCGCAGGTTCCGGTAGTATAGCCCGACTTCAGCCTATTTTTTGAGTAAAGCCTGTTGTATTCATCTATATTCACAGCTCAATACCGTTTCTCGCACAAATCCCCCTGTCAAAGGGGTGTTTAATTTTTTTTATCTCGCTTATATAGTCAGCGTTTTTACATATCTGCTCAGGTACATCCCGCCCCGTAAGGACGACCTCAAGCCCTGAAGGTTTTGTTTCCAAAAACTTCAGGGCTTTTGTCTTATCCAGCAATCCGAAATTATAAGCAGCCATAAACTCATCCATAACCAGCATGTTATAATTATCTTTTACGGCTCTTGCAGTAATCTCATCAAAATATCTGCTGTTTTCTTTTAAAGCAAAATTAAACTCCTCATCGCTCATATCCTTTATAAATTTAATATTATGTCTGTAAGGCAAGCATTCTATCTCATTTATCTGTTTTAAAAGCTTTATCTCATTTGAAGAACCATCCTTTAAAAACTGTGCAAACAAAACCCTTCCTCCTGCACCTGCCATTCTAAGTGCAAGCCCTACCGCTGCTGTCGTCTTTCCTTTTCCGTCACCTGTATAAACATGAATAAGCCCTGGCATAGCTTCTCCTAAAAGAACCAAAAGATAAATAGTCTAAATATTTTTATATTCAAGCCTGTAATTTTGATTTTCAAGCACCTCAAATTTAATATCAGTACCCTCAAAAATTCCATTTATAACAGCCTGTCTTATACGGTAATAATTATCAACGCCTACAGAAAGCATTTCCCAGTAGGGTCTGTGTATATCTTCATACTGCTCCCAGCTGATGCTTGTATCATCCTGTGAGGTGACTATATTCACCCTGTCACAGGGCATTCCATTCAAAAGGATATTATCAAGATATTCATACCCTCCTGCTGGAGTGATTTTTTTATTAGCTGCTGATTTTTGGGCGTATTTGAAAGCTGCTTTGCATAATTCATCAATTCTCTCACGTCCGCCCTTTAATATTTCTCCAACTGCATAGGCAAGTCTTGTTTCAACAAGAGCAAGCCTTTCCTGAAGCCACCCGTGTATATTACTTCCGTCTATAAGCTCTGCAAGCTCACCTTCCTGCAGGCTTCCGCACAATTTATCAATATTCTTTAGTGACTCCACTTCATAGTCCTTCTCATCAGCAAAAGCTATAAAAGTCTTTGTAAGACCATCTTGAAATTTTATCTTATTATATAGCCAAATATGTATTGGACCTAAAAAACCGCTCATAAAAATCCCCTCTTACTCTATAAAGTGCTTCAACTGATTACAATCAGCATATTAAAAAACAACAGTAAGCACAAATTTAAAATTTTCTTCACCGTATACTGCGTGAGGCTTTCTTGCAGGCATTACTATGCTCTCGCCAGCGTTAAGTATATACTCCTTACCATCAACTGTAAACTTTCCCTTGCCTTCAATCACATTTACAAGTGCATCGCCCTCAGATTCATGCGTGCTTATTTCTTCACCCTTCGAAAAAGCAAATACCGTGATGCTCACTGATTTATTCTGAGCAAGGGTTTTACTCACTATCTGCCCGTCCTGTACTGCAACGAGCTCAGTAAACTTAAATACTTCCTCATGATTTACATTTTTTAATTTTTTATCCATAATAAGCTCCCTTCAGTGAAATGCTTTAATATACTTGTTTTTACAGACTCATTATACTATAATAAGCCTTAAAAGTCTGTTGTTATTACAACGCATATATAAATGCATTTAAATCAACACAGCCGATTTTCCCCGATTCAAGAGCATTTAACTTTAATCAGAGCGAGAAACATTTTACTCTTAATTAAGGAGCAGTTTTATGGAAGAAAACTTACTTTTAAAAGCCTACACCGAGCAAATTCTCTCCTCAATTTTATTTGCAGGCATACATAAAGAAGAACTGAAAGTTCTTATACACTGCCTTGCTCCCAAAGTTATTCATTATAAAAAAAATGAATACATCCTAAGATGCGGAGAATCAATAGCTTCAATCGGACTTTTATTATCAGGCATGGTGATGATAGAGCGTGATGACATCTGGGGCAATTTAAGCATAATTTCAGAAATTACTCCCTCCATGAGCTTTGCTGAAAGCTATGCCTGTTTTTCACACCTGCCAGTTGATATTAATATCCTAGCTAAGGAAGATTCTACTGTCCTGTTTTTTAATATCAGCAAATTCATTCATGTATGCTCGGCAGCCTGCGAGTTTCATAACCGTATAGTTCAGAATCTGCTCACTGTAGTCGCTGAAAAAAACCTTATTTTGAACCAGAAAATTAATTATGTATCTAAAAAGAAGATAAGGGACAGGCTGCTTGCCTACCTCAGTGCCGAATCCATTAAAAATAAAAAGGACAGTTTTGAAATTCCCTTTAACAGACAGGAACTTGCTGATTTCCTGTTTGTTGACCGGAGTGCTCTGTCAAATGAAATCAGCAAGCTCCGTCAAGAGGGAATTATAAGCTGCCGTAAAAATAAATTCAAAATCATAATACCGATTACTACCTGATAATATACAGCACCACTCTTTTTATGCTGCTCTATCATTTAGTATGCAAATGCACTCCTATAGCCCTCTATCACTATACGATACCTCTTACTTTTTATGCCAGCCTGCGGCGCTTCGGTTATACAAGGCACATGAGCATAGTAACCTTACATAATTGTTCTTCTGCAGGCAGACTGGCAGTTAGACGGGATTTTAAACCATTATCGGCCTCTGAAGCGGGCTGCCGCCTGTATCGGTCAGACTGAAACTCCTCCCAATACCTTTGCAAGAAGCCTGCATAAATCATCCTTTTCAGTATCATCTATTTTTAAGCACTCTCTCATCTTAGGAGGTATCTTTGCTGCTTCTTCTTTAAGCTGTTCACCTTCAGCAGTAAGTGTAACGCAGAGGTTCCTTTCATCTGATTTACACCTGTCACGGCTTACAAGTCCCTTGTTCTCAAGCTTTTTTAATACAGGAGTTAAGGTTCCTGAATCAAGGTAAAGTTTTCTTCCTAAATCCTTAACATATACCCTTTTTTCTTCCCACAGCACAAGCATAGTTATATACTGTGTGTACGTAAGGTCAAGCTTCTTCAAAAACGGTGTATAAGCTCTCACTATTTCCTTTGAACAGGCATATAGCGGAAAGCAGACCTGATTGTCAAGCTTCAGTGCCTCATATTTATCAAACATCTTAATTTTTCTATCTCCAAACTTTATTATTTAATTAAATCATACACTTCTTCTTTTGATATAAAGCCTACAGAGGTCTTAACCAATTTGCCCTGCTTAAATACCAAAACACTTGGTACAGTCCTTATCTTATATTCCCTTGCAAGTTCTTTTTCTTCATCAACATTTACTTTACCGATTATAAAATCATCAGTTTCTTCTGCCACCTCATCAAGTATAGGAATCAGTGCTTTACATGGGTTACACCAAGGAGCCCAAAAATCAATGATTACAGGCTTATCCGATTTAAAGGCTGTTTCTTCAAAATTGTCTTTTGTAATATGCAATACTGCCATATTATTTCCTCCAAAATAGCTGTTTATAATATTATACTTCTAAAAATTGTATATCTTCTGATTTTATTTTATACAATCAAATTGAAAATGTCAAGTGTTTATTTTAGAGGTTTGCTGCTCAATTTTGGTAAACTTGTAAAATCTAAAAATTAGGATATAATAGTCATAAAAACCTTGTCAATGAAAATAAATCATTTTTCAAATTGGTTTTTTATATTTAAAGTATTAAAAAAGGAGGTATCTCTATGTTATTAAATAAAATCAAATTTGCAATATTGATATCGGGAGCGGCATTAGCAGGTCTTATCAGTGCCTGCTCCGGCAATCAGGCAGCTGTTCAGAGCAGCTCAGCTGCTGCGGCAGGAAGCACCGTTTCTCAGTCAACAAATTCAGCAACTCAAAGCAGCACAGATAACAGCAGCTCATCAGAAGCAGACAGCAAAAATACTAAGCGGACTGAAGCCTCAGGCAGCTTAATCCAAAAATCTGTAAGTCAGGCATCACAAGCAGATATAGGAGCAGAAAAGGCTAAGGAGCTTGCCTTAGCTAAGGCTGGAATAGATTCTGCTGACGTTACATTTATAAATATTGATTTAGACAGAGATAATGGAAAGCTGGAATATGACGTGGAATTTCATAGCAACGGCATGGAATACGAAGTGAGTGTAGATGCTTATACAGGTGCTATAAATGAATATTCAAGCGAAGCGATGGACTAAGCTGCAGATACCTCTGCTCCAAGCTCTGCACTTTTAAAGCGGAAGCTGTCGGACTGCATTTACTTTGGCAATCCGAGGTAAAAGAGGCGGTGAATCAGAAATTATGAGCCTGCCCCCAACTGTTAGATTTTCGGTCTGACTATGGAAGGAAGGCTCATTAACCGTTCTGAAACGCCACCTCTTTATATACAAAATCTCTTATTTAGAATAATCGTAGAAGCCTTTGCCGCTCTTTCTTCCAAGTAAGCCTGCACGAACCATTTTTCTCATCAATGGATGTGGGCGATATTTAGAATCGCCAAATTCATTGTAAAGAACTTCCATGATTGCAAGACATACATCCAAGCCAACTAAATCACCAAGAGCCAACGGTCCCATAGGATGATTTGCACCTAATTTCATCGCCGCATCAATATCTTCTACCGATGCCAAGCCGTCAGCCAAAATGCCTACTCCCTCATTAATCATAGGAATCAATATACGATTCACTACAAAGCCAGGTCCCTCTTCTACACGAACCGGTGTTTTGCCGATTTCTTCCGAAAGTGCAATGATTTTTTCGGTAATAGCTTCATCGGTTAATTTTCCGTTGATAACCTCAACCAATTTCATCATAGGAACCGGATTAAAGAAATGCATGCCGATAACCTTTGCCGGACGCTTTGTAGAGGCACCGATTTCTGTAATAGACAGAGAGGAGGTGTTGCTTGCAAGGATAGTTTTTTCATCACAAACTTCATCCAATTCTTTAAAGATTGCTTTTTTAATAGTAGCATTTTCAGTAGCAGCCTCAATGACAAGGTCACAGTCTTTAATATCCTGAATGTCACTTGAGATTGTAATGTTAGCTAACACAGCTTCTTTGTCGGCAGCTTCCATTTTCCCCTTTTCAACACTTTTAGTAAGCATTTTGTCAATACCCTTTACCGCTTTTTCCAATGCCTCCGGTAAAATATCACGAAGGATAACTTTATGCTTTGCCGCTAATACTTGTGCAATACCTGCACCCATAACGCCTGAACCGATTACTGCAATTTTCATTTAATTTCCTCCTTATAGACTAACAGCTCTTGAAATTAGCTTTTCTTTTTTCAAGGAATGCCTGCATTCCTTCTTTTTGATCTTCTGTAGCGAAACACAGACCGAAGACATGTTCTTCAATAATCATGCCGGATTCAATGTCTGTTTGCATGCCGGTGTTAATAGCTTGTTTTGCATACTGAACTGCAAGCTTCGCATTTTTCTGAATGGTTTTTGCCATCGCCATTGCTTTGTCCATTAATTCTTCCGGTTCTGCCAATTCATCAACCAAGCCGATACGATAAGCTTCTTGTGCCGGAATAATTTCAGCTGTATAAATCAGCTGTTTTGCTTTACCCATTCCTACGAGGCGTGCTAAACGCTGTGTACCGCCAAATCCCGGCGTAATTCCAAGACCAACCTCAGGCTGCCCGAATTTCGCTTTTGTAGAAGCAATGCGAATATCGCAAGACATGGAAATTTCACATCCGCCACCTAATGCAAAGCCATTTACCGCAGCAATAACCGGCTGTCTTAAAGTTTCAATGATACGGAAGGTTCTCATTCCGGCCTGTCCCCACAAAGCTCCTTGTGCCGCATTTAACGGTGCCATTTCACTGATATCGGCTCCGGCAACAAAAGACCTGCCTGCTCCGGTAAGGATCACTACATCGACAGACTGGTCCTTGTTGATTGCCGTAAATGCATCTGCCAATTCTGCCATTAAAGCTGCGTTTAAAGCATTTAAACTCTTTTCATTATTAATAGTTATGGTGACAATACCTTCATTGTTTTCGACAAGTAACAATTTATAATCCACGCCGTTTCCTCCTGTTTTTTATTCTTTAATATTTTATTAAGTTTTTTCTTTACACCTGCGTTTTTAAAGAAAAATTTAAACAAGGCTTATAATATCATCTTATCTTTCTACAATTACAGCGGTTCCCATACCGCCACCGATACAAAGGGTTGCCAGACCTTTTTTTGCATCACGTTTCTTCATTTCATACAACAGAGTAGTTAAAATTCTTGCTCCGCTGGCTCCAATCGGATGTCCTAAAGCGATGGCTCCGCCATTAACATTTACTTTGTCAAAATCATAGCCTAACTCGTTTTTAACCGCATAAGCTTGAGCAGCAAAAGCTTCATTCGCTTCAATTAAATCAATATCATCAATCGTCAGACCAATTTTCTCCATTGCCTTCTTAGATGCAGGAATCGGACCTGTCCCCATAATCTTAGGGTCTACACCCGCAGAAGCATAGCTTATGATAGTTGCCAAAGGTTCTACTCCGAGCTCTTTCGCTTTTTCTTCAGACATAACCACGATACAGGATGCTCCGTCATTGATGCCGGAGGCATTACCCGCAGTAACTGTGCCGTCTTTTTTGAAAGCCGGACGAAGCTTTGCGGCAACTTCCATAGTCTGTCCATAACGAATATATTCGTCTTTATCAATAACTGTTACATTGCCCTTACGATCTTTAATTTCCACCGGAACAATTTCATCGTCAAAACGACCTTCTTTTTGTGCTTTCTCAGCTCTGTTTTGACTTGTTACCGCCAATTCATCCTGCATCTCTCTGGTAATTCCAAACTGCTCGCTTACATTTTCAGCAGTAATTCCCATGTGATACTTGTTAAAAGCATCCGATAAGCCTTCGTTAATCATGTGGTCTACAACAACCCCATCTCCCATACGAGCTCCCCAGCGAGTTGTCGGCAGCAAATAGGGTGCACTGGACATGGATTCGGTACCGCCTGCCAGAATAATATCTGCATCACCTGCTAAAATAATTTGAGCCGCCAAAGATACTGTACGAAGCCCGGAGCCGCAAACTTTATTTACTGTCAAAGCCGGAACGGTTTCAGGGCAGCCTGCTCCAATTGCAATTTGACGAGCAACATTTTGTCCCTGTCCTGCCTGTAAAACGTTTCCTAAAAGGACTTCATCAACCATATCAGGATTAACTTTTGCACGCTTCATTGCCTCTTTCGCTGCAATAATTCCTAAATCAACAGAAGTTAAGGTCTTAAACGCCCCACCAAAACTTCCCACCGGAGTACGAACCGCACTTGCAATAACAACCTTTCTCATGTACAAACCTCCTTAAATAATAATCTAGCTGTTTAAATGAACATACCTGTCAGCAAATTAATTATATCACAATTTGAATTTTTATGCAAACAATATTTAAAGATATCTAGAAAAAAAGATGATTTATCTATAGTCTTTGATAATATTTTTATGAATTTTTTTATATTGATTTTATCACTTTATTGATTTCTTGTATAAAAGCCATGATATTGTTAATATTACCTGACACTTTTTATACGGAGCTTTTAGGCTTGCCTTGCTCCAATCCGGCTATATTCTATTGCTGACCTCAAGTCACAAATCCAATATCTCAATTCTATTACTCTCTTGACAAATTTTTACATTGTATTTATAATTTATACTCAATTGAATAGCTATCTTCAGGGCAGGATGAGATTTCCTACCGGTGGTAAAGCCCACGAGCCATGTGCTGATTTGGTGAAACTCCAAAGCCGACAGTAATAGAATATATATATTCTTAAGTCTGGATGAAAGATAGAGGA
>CALBCM010000009.1 GCA_937927235.1 uncultured Johnsonella sp. | reverse complement strand
TCCAAGCAGCATAAAAAGTTCGACTTTTTGTGTCTAACTTATTGACATAAGTCCAGAAAAAAGAAGAATAAGACAAACAATTGCTAGGACTTTACATTCCAATCTGGTAATGTTCTATTCCGTTTCATATAATACCACATATTCACTTGATTGAAAAGTTATTTTTTGTCTTCCTGCTTTTTTAGAGTATTTGTAGATTACTATTTTACGATACCTTGCAGCAAAAACTATTCTCATTCCTTTATATAAAGCAATTGTCGATCTCCCTATACTTTTGACTTATTACTGGTCGACAACTATTTTTGCAACTGCACTTCTTATAAATATACAGGATTATTAATCCAAATATTTCTTCCATCTGCAACTTTATCACATAAAAACAGGTGCAGATGACTCTAACTCATCCACACCCTTATTATGCAAAACTGGGATTTACTCAATTATTTTTTTAAATCAGTTATCTAAAAATTTAATCTGTTCGTCTGTATGAAACCAATGTTCTCCATTATCTAAAACTGTTAAATCTGCATTTATTTTATTTGCAAAATTATCCTTTACTTTAAAAGAGGTTATATTGTCTTTTCCACCATAAAGAATACTGGTAGGCGTATTCCATGTTATCGGATTTTTTTTGACATAAGTAAAGATATTCCCACGATAACGGTTCTCCAAAAAAAGCATTAATTACTTTTTTAGCCTTAAGTTCTTCTTCAGATACATTCGCCCATTTCATTCTATTTAAAATCACATTTTCCATGTTCACAACAGGTGAAATAAATATTGCTCTTTTTATTAGCTTTTCTGATAAAGAGAGCATAGAAAAATAGGCTCCTATACTATTTCCAATTAATAATATTTCATCATATTTTGGAATGATAAAATCAAAATATTTTTGAAATTCTGTCTTAGCCTGCCACGGCAGCTCTGATTTATAATCAAAGCCTATGACTTCGTAATCATCATTAAAAATTTTTTTATAATGATTAGCTTCATCAATAGAACCACCTTTGCCATGTATATATATAACAGCCTTTTTCATTCAGAGTACTCCCGTGATGTGAACTACCCATTGTTTAAAGTCAGTGGGCTTCCTGCTTTATAGACCTCGCAACCTTACTATATCTCCACAGACTTTAATTCGGGCAGTCCCTGCCCTATGGTATGATTTCCTTATGCTATTTTTCTTAATCCCTCTGCCAATATATTCTTCGCAGCATTGATATCTCTGTCATGCTTTGTTCCACAAACAGGACATACCCATTTTCCTACTGACAGATTTTTCGTTTCTGCATTTTGGCATCTGCAAACGCAACACAACTGGCCGTTTGCATAAAATATATCTATTTTTACATATTTCCTGCCATTCCACTTTGCTTTATACTCTAACTGCCTTGTCAGTTCATACCACGATACATCACTTATGGACTTTGCCAAATGATGATTTTTTACCATGTTTTTTATCTGTAAATTTTCTGAAACTATCACTTGGTTTTCGCTGATAATCTCATGGGACATCCTGTCCAGATAATCTTTTCTGGCATTTACTATTTTTTCATGACATAACGCTATCTTTTTCTTGATTTTACAGTAATTTTGGCTTCTCTTTTCTTTATGTGCTAACTGCCTTTGCAATTTTACCAATTTCTTCTCGTATTTTTTGATGATTTTTGGATTTTCGTATCTCTTCCCTTCAGAATTATATCACATATTATCAGTGATTACTCCAACTTATAGAAGTTGGAGCTTCCCGCTTCAACCACGCAATTCAAGCACCTATAGAGGTGGTTGAATTTTTGCTCACGGCGTGTTAAAGCATAAAAGGATCTTCTTGTTCTAAACCTATTATATCCTTATCAAGCCATCTTTCATTACGACTTTTAAATATAATTACTGAGTCACAATTCTTATTTATTTCTTTGTTAATAGATTTTTCCAGTTTAAATAAGTCAGCTTCTGAAATTTCTCCTTCAAATACAGATTTTTGAATATGTACTAAATTTTGTTTGCAAAGTTTAAATACTCTATTCCATCTTTTCTGACCATTACCATCCTTACATATATCATATACTAATATTACATACATAATCTACCACCACATTACAAAAGAATCATATTTTTTCTCATTACATAAATGTTTTATCAGTTTATAGCATTCCAATCTGATTAAGTACCTATAACTCACTTCTCTTCCCAATTCTCTATGAGAAATAGTCTGCTTTAATCTTTTATCATACTCAGCCAATATAATTTTAGAGCCCTGTTCTGATAAGTGCAAATAATCCAATCCTTTTGAAAAATGCTTTTCTCTAATTTGATTTTTATTTAAGATAGAAAAAATCATTCTGTCTGCAATCAGTGGCTTAAATATTTCTGCAATATCAAGGCTTAATGAGAATCTGCTTACACCCGGCTCATGCAGATAACTGATTGTGGGATTCAACTGAGTCTTATAAATTTCACTCAGTACTGTTGTATATACTAAGCTGTTCAAATATGATATTAAAGTATTAATCATATTGTCAGGCGGTCTTTTTACTCTGGTAGTAAAATTTATTTCTTGGTCTATAAGCACATCCCACTGACTATAATAAATTTTGTGAATATTTCCTTCAACTCCCATTAGCTGCTGTATATTATTACACTTATCAATTTCTTTAATTAAATAGGTGATTTCAAGCATAGCCCTCTTTACATCTTTACCACGCCCATTATAATAACGTAAATTCCTGTAAATATTATTTCCGGCAGATTTTACAAATTCTTTTGCAAGCTCCATCCTCTTCTTGCTGTCTGTATAATGCTCAACCTGATTTACCAGCAAACGACCTGAAATTTTAGCCTCTCTCGGAACAAGGCTTGAAATATAAAAATCATAGTAATTAAAAAAATGAACTATAATATTATTTTGTGCTAAAAATATAATAAGCTTAGTGTTAATTGTATCTTCCCCAAAAAAGTAAATTTCTGAAATTCTATTAATAGGTATATCTTTTTTATCACCATTTTCATTAGTAAATCTCAAAGTATTATCTTTTCTGCTTAATTCTCCATTTTGATAAATATATAAACTGTTTTTCACTTTTTATTTTCTCCTATATCATACATAAATCAAAATATGCACATTTTTTGCAAATACTGTTATTAAGGCAAACAGGTATATTTTTCTCTTGAATGATTGCTTTAATTCCTTCCAGAATTTCCATAAGCTTCTCAATATCTTTGGGTTCCAAGCTTATTTCTACAGTCTGTTTTAATAAAGGATAGTCTATCTTTGCTCGGATATTTTCTATACCATACCGTTTCAGATAATATAGATAATATTTAACCTGCCATATAGAAGCATCCTCTACTTTTCTGCTTTTTTTAATTTCATGAATGACACCTGACTGCTCTACAAAATCTATATTTATTTCTTCATTGATCATTATATGCTTTCTTTCTGAAGAATATGATGTGCTGTCAATGAATTTTCCTATTTGAACAAGCTCGTTTTCATCTTCCATAGAAATATCGTTATAGAACAGCCATAATTTTCTTTTGCATACCATATAATAATAGACCGCTATCCCACTTATCTTTTCACGCATCATATAAATATTCCTCCACGGTCATCTTTTTCTCTTAATATACCGAATTCTTTATTATAAGCTCGTGTAGAAATAATAATTTTTTCATTATCTACTACACAGTGGCTTTTATCCGCATCAAGCTCATATAAGGCTATATTTAACGTAAACTTTTTAAACTTATCTTTTAAACGTAATATATCTATCCTTAACTGCTGCTTTTCCTCCTTATTTTTTGATTTTCCTATAAGCTTTCTTTTTCCTTCAATCTCATTAATTAATTCTACAATATGCTCCTGTTTATCCTCATATATGGAATTTGGAATAACCCTTTTGCTGAGTATATGCCTGAATTCTTTTGATACATCACTGAGTTTTTTAGAATCAGGTATTATATCCTGAAGGTGCTGATACATCATTTCATATTCTGATATATATTTAATATAGTTACTGCCATACATTTCATCATATTCCATTATCATCTTCTTAGTAAAATAAGTTTTAATCATCTTATTTTTATCCCTTTCCGACATACATCCTTTATTATCTTCCTTTTCCCATTCAAGCAGTGCCGCCTTGCTTAACTCAAATAAGGACTTATAAAGCATCCCCGTTGATGCATTTGCATTGTCGGTTCCGAATTTTTTGAATAAACTTTCATTTATATTCATATATACAAATGAATTAAATTCATCTATGGGTTTAAGTCCCTTACGATTGCATCTTCCAAGTCTTTGAAGTAAGGCACTCAGGTCGGAAAGTTCCGTAAACAGATAGTCAAAATCTATGTCAAGACTTGCTTCAACCACCTGTGTTGAAATCCATATCACTTTTTTCTTACACTCACTTTGTCCGTCCTTTAATATGGCTTCTTCTTTTTCATTACGATCCTGAATGGTAAATTTTGAATGTAATAAATGCATCTCAATATCCGTATTATTTTCTTCCAGCCATACTTTAAGCTCTTTATAAATGTCTTGCGCCGCCTTTACGGTATTTGAAACAATTAAAAGTTTCATACTTTCATCATTCATTTTACTTTCAATAAAATTTTTAATATCATCCATATCAATAGTCTTATCTTTTAATTTGACTCTATGCCTTATTTTTTCATTCAAAAATTCGGCTTCTTTATATTCAATCTTTTCTTCACTGCCTTTTTGCAATAAATCTTTTATAAAAGGGGGTAATGTTGCCGTTATAATTGCAAACTTTCCGCCCACCTTGTTAATAAGCTGCAAAGCATATATAAGTGTGGCTAATATATCCGGTGAATATGCCTGTATTTCATCTATTACGATTTTTGAATAACTGTAAGTTGCAAGCTGTAATTCATAGGAGCGATACTTGAATACAAATCTGAATATTTGATCTGGTGTGCTTATTGTCAGAGGTAAGGACATAGCTTTAGTAAGCCCGTAATACTCCCAAAACTTCATACTTTCACCTATTCCATTATTCAAGTTTGCTTTGCCGATATCTTCATTACTACCGTCTTCTAAATATATATTTTCCAGTTCCCCATGAAGCAATCCTAAGTTTTCACTGTAATCATCAGGATAAAGAGTATTTTTAATACGTCTATACATTGCATTAATTGCTGTTTTCAGAGGAAGCACATAAAATCCCTTATGATTTCCTATCCATAAAAGTGAAGCTTCAGTTTTTCCGTAACCGGTAGAACCTATTAAAATTATATTGTGGTCGGTATTGTCCTTTGCAAATGTTTGCATTTTGTTCCAACCGTCCGACAAGCCTTTTTCCTTAAACCTTTCTTTCAGCTTTTCAAGTCTGCTTTCCAAATGAATATTCGGAATTTCCAGTTTGCTGTGAGCACTTGCGGCATAATCGCATTTATGTAAAAAGCCTTTTACTAAAATAGATTTTTTAGAAAATTTAGTTCGCAAATTGCTTATAATAGCCAGTTCTCTTGAACCTATACTCTTTGAAAAATCCATTTCCACACTATTAAACACTTCTTTTGCAATTCTTATTAAATTATCATTTATCAAATTCTTTTTCTCTTTTTCTTCTATAATTTTAAAATTATCTACATAAGCATGATGATTTAATATTGCATATAAAATAATATTTCTATCTTCTTTTTCGTAATTTTCCAAAAATTGTTTAGACAGGTAAAATGACAGAATATTATGTCCTATTTCCTTTGTATCATCAAATTTTTTCTTTGACTCCAGTCTTTCTTGAAATAGAGGATTTATCTTACCCAAATCGTGATATATGCAGGCTTGTTCAATCAAATCCATATCTTCCATATTAATTATTTTTTCGAGTTCTTCAAGATTTTTAAGTAAATTGGCAGTATGTTCATATATTGTTTCATCCTCTTTTGCTCTGTACTTTTTGTAAAATTTCGGCAGCTTATCGTATGTTTCCATTTTATACCTCATTTTCATATATTTTCAGTTAAAAAAGAGCCTGAGCTTATTTCATTTATTTAAGCTCAGGTTCCAATATCAGAATAAATGAATTAAATCCACTTACCACATATTAATCATTATTTTTAATTTAAGTTCACTATATATCCGCCCTCAAAATCGCATAAGGCATTTTCCGATTCGGTATCTATACCTATATAAGAAGAATACAAACAGGGAATTTTATTAAATACTCTCTTTTTTCCATTTAATACATAATCTTTTGCAACATAGTATACAGTTCCTTTAGCTGGTTTTTTCGACCCTTCCCTCGTCAAAAAATAATCTCCCATACCTATTTCATCTATGTTTATATGCTCCAGATTTATATACATACTGTAATTATCCAACAATTTATATTCCCTATCTATCTTGGAACTAAGCTCCACCTCTTTTATTTCCAAAAGTTCTATAAAATCCTCACTTCGCCCAAGACAGACAAAATTATTTTGATTATCAAGTATATCTTGTAATACCGACTCCTCAGCACTGATATGAATTACCAACTCCACATCATATAAAACTTCCTGTGTCTGTATACCTTTGGTCAGAGTCTTAAAATGGCTTAAGGGTTCTTCCACTCTGTTATAAAGTTCTTTTTTATATTCATTTTTCAGATTTTTTATTTCCAAATCTTTACTTTCAATTACTTTTTTCAGTTCTAAAGCTTCATCCGACTTTGCTTCCAAAGTATTTAATTTATCTTTTATAAGCTTTTTTTCATCTTTCCAAGCTTTTTCGGTATCATCAAGGATTTTCTTTCTTTCAGTTTTAAGTTCAACTGAAATATTTTTTATATTTATATATTCTTCCAGTTTTTTTTCATCATGTACTTGAATAGTTTTTCTATCCTTAAAACTGTTTCCTTGAGATTTTAAGGCTTCGGCAACTTTTAAAAATCCAGTATTTGATGCTGTTGGATTTTTTAGATATATAAGTATACTTCTGTCATCTTCCAAGCTGTTAAGAAGTGCATGATTGGTATATACTTCTCTTTGCATATTCCTATATTTTCCCTGTACACTTATTTTCATCTCATGGTAGGAAGTGTATCCGCAGGCACTGTGCAAAGCTCCGATTATTGTAGAATATTGAGGAAGAGGATAAGTCATGCGATTGTTGACCGTTTCTTCTCTTGTATATGAAGCCTGATTTTGTCTTAATTTAATTCTCAATACTTTCATAATATTCGTCCACCTCTTTGCTTAAATCAGCAAAGAATTTCTCTATAGATATGGAGTTAAGTTCTTCTTCTATCTCTTTTTCATTCTCAAAATTATAGCCCTTTAATAAAGCGGTTTTGTATCCTTCCTTGAGTTTAGCTTTCAAGTCTTCTTCTATTTTTAACTTATTTGCATCTATATGAACTACATTTTCAAAGTAATGCGTCTTTCTTTCTCCTATTCCCCCTACTGCAAAAATAGGCTCGGCATTATCCATATTACCTCTTACCACCAAAGAAAGATTTTTTATCGCATCCAAAAGCGCCTTGACCCTATACGCTCTTTCCTCTTTATCAGCCTTGGTATCATAGTTTTCATCAACTCCCACCTTATCCAAGTCTATAGTAATGCTGTATCTTTTCAATGACTTGTCATACTCATACTGATAAGGCATAAGACCGGCATTGGCAGACTTTTCTTGAATATTTATTCCCTTTTCCTTGGCATAAGTTTGTGCAAGATAGAGGTTATTATGAAATCTTGTTTCATTTACAAAGGGGTAAAATGAGATTGCATCAGTCAAATAAAAGGAACTTTTTCTGATTTTTCTATCTCCTATGGTACTCATGTATCCGCCTTCCAAGGCTCTGTTGCTAGCTGCATTAATATCATTTGATACAGCCTTTTGATCTACTTTTCCATCCTGCTCCACTTTCAAATCGTCATATAAACCACTTTGTACCATAAGGGCATTTTTCATGCTTTCTCTTGAACGAATAGCATAAGCCTTGCCGTTTTTATATACTTTTTGAATGCTTCCTACATTTCCCAGTCCCTCACCATAGTTTGAGGTCATACTTGCAACTATCGTTAAAGTTAAAGCCTTGTTTTTCATTACTCGTTTCCTCCTTCTTAATCGATTTTATCACTGTTTTGATTATCACTTCTTTTACTGCTTATAATCAATGAATTTATAAAATTATATGCCAGATTTTTATTTGCTTCAAAATCCTGTATGAGTTTATGCATAAATGTAAAAGGGACTTCCGTATAAGAAGACAGTTGAAGCATTATTTCTATAAAGCGGTCATAATCTTTTGAAATCAAGGTATTGGCAAGTCTTTGCTGATAGCCTTTTATTTTATTTTCCTGTTTGTTAGTTGAAAAATAGCCTACCACCTGTGCTGCGGCGGCACTTGAACCCTTAAATTCCGGTGTTTTTTCCATATTTCCCTCCATATTTTTATAAATAAGTTCATTGATATAAATGAGTCTGCTAAGACAGTATGTTTCGGGAGTATTTGAGTCGGTATCATACTCAAGTTTCATAAGCCTTTCTATCAAATCATCCAAATTAAGCTCATTTAATATACTTTTTGTAACTTCCTTCATTACATTGATATAATAATTATCATTTATCTTTATCTGCCTTTTAAAAACATTTACCAATGAATCAGAAAACTCTCTGTTATCGGCTATTTTATTAAAAATTTTAACAGCCGGCTGTCTTATAAACATACTCTCATAGTAATCGGTTTCTATATCTTTTATAATAACTTCCACATCATAATCAATAAATTCAAAACCTTCAAAATAACTGTAAAACACACTGTTCCATGTTTTTTGATTTTCAAATTGCTGTTTTAAGAAGTTTTCCATCTCATTATTTGACTGTAAAAGATACTTTATGGAAGTGTTGTTATTTATAAATATGGAACTTCCGCTTCGTGAGAAAGCGAAGGGGATAAAATCAAACTCCACTTCATCATTAAAAGTTCTTGCATCCTTATCGAAGCAAAATCCTATCGACTTAGTTTTCCTTCCGGTATCTACACAAAAGCCCAGCAAACGGCATACATCTGAACCTCCTGTTCTATATTTTGAAGTATTGATAAATTTTCTATAACCGCTTTGAGAGTTGCAAAAGGTATTGCTTATAAGTTCCAGTATATTATCCTCAATTAACTTCTTAATCAGTTCATTGTTAGTGCCATCAAATTTAACTCCTTTGAAAACTTTTTTCATAACAGTATTGGCTGACAGTTTTTTATTAATTTCAGATATTTGCTCCTGTGTAAACTCACTTTGCTTTATTCTTGTAAAGACCTCTTTATGATGCATTTTGTCTGAAAACCATTCATCAGCAAATAAAAGATAGTTTCTATCGCCCTCTAAATCATTTTCTTCATTATATATGTCCTCAAAATTGTAATACAGATACTTGCCCTTGATATCATAGGCTATATTTCTATACTTAAAAAATCTAATCATGCCTACAATAGCCGCAGAATATCTCCAATCAGAGGGTTCCATCCTGCGATTATATGTGATATCTTCCTTCTCAAATTCTCCTTTAGTAATCATAATCACTCCTTAGAAAACTTCTTCTACAAGCCCAAATCCCGAATTTCGTTTAGAGCCTATGCCGTTTTTCAAAATATGATTAAGTATTTTTATATCTCCCGAAACCGTAAAACTGCCTATTGATACGGGAATTTTAAGACCGTATGCCGGTACTATTACTTTTTTAAGCTTGCTGAAATCATATCTTAACTGCTCAATTTCCTCGTGCATATACGGCAAGTCTTCTTTAAGCTTTCCGGCAAGTTCCATGGCAAAATCTTCGTCCTCGGCTGTCAAATACCTATCTTTATTATTTTCTTTGTAATGGTGCTTTAAGCATATAGGAGACAATATCTTGAATACGGCAAAGTCTTCCATTATCTCTTTTTCAGTTACCATTTTAATACTTTTAAGATTTATATTGTTATCATCTCCTACAGGAAAAGGCTTATCCTTCATCATAAGCAGACTGGAATAGTAAATCAGTGCCGTTTGAGGCTCCTGAAACTTCAAAGTCATATTTATTTCACTGCCTGCAAGCTTAATAATTTTACCATTAAATACAGGTCTTTGAAAGCTGATTGACCATACGAAGGACTTTCTTTTTGTACCATTTTTATACAGCTCTTTATAAAAATATCCATCCATATAAGAAGATATAGACTTTTTAAAAAAACTGATGAGGGTTCTTCTATAATCCGAGCGTATTTCAGGTTTTTTCAGTTCTAATTTTACAAGATATTTCATTAAGTAATCCTTTCTGTTGTCATAGATTGAAAACCTCTACGTCTAATTTATATTAAAATATTTTTCCAATTTGGAGCGATTTTAAATTAATGGTGTAAAGATATAACAAACCAGAAACTTTACATTACTCCAAAGTATTCTATATAATTCTTTATATCCGATTTGTAAATAGTTTTTTTATTAAAAATTTTATGCCTTATGATTTGCTGTTAAAAGGCATAAAAAAAGGCTTTGTACTATAATCATCAGCTTGTAAATCCAATCCCTTTATCTGATTTGCTTCATTATTTAAAGCAGTAAGCATAATATTTCAATAAATCTTAATATTTTAAATTTAAAATATCCTTAATTACCTCTGAAGCCATCATAAGTCCGGCAACCGAAGGTACGTATGCCAGCGAGCCTGGTATACTCCTTTTTAAAGTTTTTTCACTATTGTCACTCATCAGATTAATGTATAAACCGCTTTCAGCATATTTTTTAGGCTCCTCATCGGAAAATACGGTTTTAAGCTTTTCGACTCCTTTTTTTTTAAGCTCCTTTCTCATTACCTTGGCAAGGGGGCAGACTGAAGTTTGATATATATCTGCAACTCTAAACCTTGAAGGATCCAGCTTATTTCCTGTGCCCATGCTGCTTATAACAGGAATTTTCGCTCTTTGTGCCGCAAGCACCAGCTCTATCTTTGCCGTTACAGTGTCGACAGCATCCACTATATAATTATATTTTGCGAAGTCGAAGTCTGCCTGATTTTCCGGAAGAAAAAAGCATCTGTACTCAGTTACCTCGCATTCAGGATTGATGTCTTTTATTCTCTCCTTCATCACTTCAGTTTTATGTCTTCCTATAGTGGAATGCAGGGCTATTATCTGCCGGTTGATATTGCTCTCACTTATAATATCATTGTCAATTAAATCCAGTCTGCCTATGCCGCTCCTTGCAAGAGCTTCGGCAACATAGCCTCCGACACCGCCTATGCCAAAAACCGCAATATGAGCTGTCTTAAGCTTTTCCATATTTTTATTGCCTAAAAGTAATTCTGTTCTGATTAAATCCATTTATCCAATTAATACTCCATTTTATTTCTTAAATAAAACAAAACCAGGGATAAGATTTCTCTTTTCCCCAGTTTGATAAGTTATTTAATTTTCTCCCAAGCCTGATTTAATTGCCTCAGAAAGAGCCTTCATAGCTTCATTTTCATCTTCACCATCACATACAAGGGTTATTTCACTACCTGTTTTGATGCCTGCACTCATTACATTTAACACGCTTTTAGCAACCACCTTCTTACCTTCAAACTCAATAGTAATATCGCTTTTAAATTTCATAGCTGTCTGTGACAGCACTCCTGCCGGTCTTAAATGCAATCCTGATGGATTTGTAATTGTAAGCTTCTCACTTAACATAAAAATAGCCCTCCTGATATTAAATATTATAATTATAATAGAACAAAAAGCCAAGTATTAATTACCCAGCTTGCAGCAGCTTTATATGCCGCCTTATTACTACATTATAAAGTAATTTAATATTTCAGTCAATTTGTTTTTAAGGATTGGCTTTTGATTCATTGCTGCGGCTTCTTTTTGAAAACGAGCAGCCGCAGTAGTCCTGCCTGTACAGACCGTACTGCTGTGAAAGCTCCACAGAGCGTTTATAACCGTTCTTCTTTTTAAAATCAGAGGGCAGATAGCTGATGCCTATCTCCCTTCCTACTTCTTCTCCTATCTCACAGAGTTTGCCAGCATCCTTTACCGGACTTATAGTAAGAGTAGTGGCAAAGTAATCATAGCCGCCGTTTTTAGCTTCATCTGCACATTTTCTCAGCCTCATCTCATAGCACATAAAGCAGCGCTCGCCGCCCTCACTATCCCTTTCATGCCCTCTTATAAGCTTATGAAAGTTTTCAGGCTCATATTCACCTTCAAGAAAGCTGACCGGATTTTTAAAATTCATCTCCGCAATAAGCCTTTTTTCTTCCTCAACCCTTTTAATATATTCCTCTTTATTATCTATATTCGGATTATAAAAATAAATTGTGATAGCAAAGTATTCGCTTAAATATTCCATGCAGTAGGACGAGCAGGGGGCGCAGCAGGCATGAAGCAGCAGCTTAGGAATTTCACCTGAAGCTGCTGCTCTTTCTATTATTTTCTCAAGCTCCTTTTGTAAATTTCTTTTATTTCCCATTTTTCTAATTTTTATAGTAACAACTTTATTTTACCTTTACAAAAAATCTCTTATTTTTTTTGAACGTATAGGATTTCTAAGCTTTCTGAGTGCCTTCGCCTCTATCTGCCTTATTCTCTCCCTTGTTACCTTAAACTCCTTGCCCACTTCCTCCAATGTTCTTGGATGCCCGTCTTCAAGTCCAAATCTCAGCACTATCACCTGACGCTCCCTTTCTTTTAGGTCTGCAAGCAAGGTTTCTATATGCTCTCTGAGCATAACCGACTCTACATTTCCTTCCGGAGAAACTACATTGGAATCTGCTACAAAATCTCCAAGGTTTGAGTCATCCTCCTCACCTATGGGAGTTTCAAGTGAAGCAGGCTCTCGAGCTATCTGCATTATCTCCATAACCTTTTCTTCAGTCATATCCAGTGCTTTGGCAAGCTCCGAAACACTGGGCTCATAGCCAAGCTCCAGAGTAAGCTTTCTTTGCATCTTGCTCATCTTATTTATAGTTTCCACCATGTGTACCGGCACCCTTATAGTCCTTGCCTGGTCTGCCAGCGCCCTTGTGACTGACTGGCGTATCCACCAGGTAGCATAGGTACTGAGCTTAAATCCCTTGGTATAGTCAAATTTTTCCACACCCTTAATGAGCCCGAGATTTCCCTCCTGAACTAAATCCAAAAAACTCATCCCCCTCCCTGTATATCTTTTAGCTATACTTACTACCAGTCTTAGATTTGCTTCTATAAGCTTTTGCTTTGCATACTCATCTCCATTTTGTTTTCTCTTTGCCAGCTCTATTTCCTCATCTGCGGACAAAAGAGGCACTGTGCCTATTTCCTTGAGGTACATTCTTACCGGATCCTCAGTTCCCACTCCCTCAAGTATCTCGATCGCACTTAAATCTATATCTTCCTCATCTATGTCTTTCTCAAAATCATCTATACCATCATCAAGCAAAATATTGTCCTCATCTGAAATTGAATCTATTTTGCTCAAATCTGAAGGAGCGTCTTCAGGCTCAGGAAGGGTTTCCGTCACTTCCACTCCCTTGCTGTCAAGATAAGCATATATCTGTTCTATCATCTCAGGGGTAAGGTCATGGCCTTCAAAAAAGTCATTAATTTCTCCGAAATCAAGCTTCATATCATTGCCAAAGGCTTTTTCAAGCAGACCCTCCATTTTCTGCATAAATTCCTCTACAGTGAAATCAGTTTTGCTTTCATCAAATTCGTATGAATCTATAATATCATCGCCTGGGGCAGCTTCTATATCTTTTTTCTCTGTCTTTTCTGCTTTTTTAATCTTTTTATTCACTATTTTAATTCCCTTTCATAAAGATATATCTATTATAAATAATAAATACGTAAAAATCAGGATTTAAGAAAAACTCACTAATTCTCATTATATTCACTGATTAATAGACTTTAACCTATTAATCATATATTTAATATAAAGGATTTTTTAATTTTTATCAATACATACACAATGAATCTGACTATATATAATCATAAACTCCCCTTATGCTCACTTCACCACTCAATATATAAGCTGCTTCTCCATTATCCTTTAATACTCTAAGGCAGCCCTTATCAGTAATTCCCTCTGCAACAGCTTCAAATTTATCCTTGTCGCCAATAATCTTCACCCTTCTTCCTGTGTTTATCAGCAAAGCTTCATAGCGGTCTTTTACAGGCTTTAGATCCCCGGCTTTAAAAATTAATTCACTGTATTTTAAAAATTTCTCCGTTATACAATAAATAAGCTTTTTGCGCGGATATTTCTTTTGAGTAATATTAAATAATGATACCGCATATTTAAGATTTTCCTCCTTGAAGCATTCATTATTTACATTCAGACCTATCCCGCATACCACATATCTGACTCCATCCAGGTCTGCCGACATTTCAGTAAGTATGCCGCCCAGCTTTTTTTCATCTGCAATGATATCATTAGGCCATTTTATAAAAGCAGTAACCTCTGAGCATTCTTTTACTGCTTCCGCAGTAGCAAGTGCTGCCGCAAGAGTCAGCATAGGTACCTTATCAGGCTGTATGTCGGGCTTCAGCACAATACTTAAGTATACTCCTTCACCGTCGGGTGAACTCCAATCCCTTCCTCGCCTTCCGCGTCCCTTGGTCTGCTCGCTGCATACACAAACTAACTTGTCAATTAAATTATCTTCTGCAAGCTTCTTTGCCCAGTTATTAGTAGAATCGACCTTATCAGCATAAAAAACTTTTAAATCTTTTAATTTTGATTTATTAAATTCATATTCAAGCTCTGCCTGATTTAACATATCGGGAGCAGCTAAAAGCTTATAGCCTATTCTAGTAGAAGATTTAATTTTATAGCCCTCCGCTTCAAGCTTTTTAATTGCCCTCCAGACTGCACTTCTGCTGACTCCGAAACCGGAGCATATACTCTCACCTGAAACATAATCATTTTTATTAAGTAATATTTTTAAAACTTCATCCTTTAACATTTGTCACCTTATTTAGATAAAGCGGTAAATCAGTGCGACTGAATTTCAAACAGGCACTTATCTTACTGCTACATAGTTATAAGCTCTATTACCGCTATACCGGTATAAAGACTCCCGAGTACAAAATAAATAAAGCTTGCCAGCTTTTTTTTAATCCCCTCCGCTTCTGTATACTTTCTAAACCACAGCATAAAATGGATTACTGCCGCCAGCACAAATATTACCGGAAAAAAGAGCAGATGCTCTTCAGGGGATAAAAATGCAATTACAGATAAAATAACTATGACTACTCCTATAATCATATGCAGTATATCCATAATAAAATCAAGATTGCCTGATTTCTTTTTCTTTTTTAAATTTACCATAGCCTTCTCCGCTGTCTTCCAAGCTCAAACATAAGAATTGAAGCCGCTATCGCTGCATTAAGCGACTCTACACTGCCCTTCATCGGAATTTTAATTATGCAGTCAGCCTCTTTCAGAGCTTCACTGCTTATTCCGTTTGCTTCATTGCCTATAAGCAACGCACTGTGATGTATAAAATCAGCTTCATCATAGTCTTTACCCTCTCCTTTATCCGCTGCATAGATTTTTATGCCCCTTTTCTTTATGTATCTAAGCGTTTCAGGAAGGTTTTCAGTATAAACAAAGGGGACTCTAAACAGTGAGCCCATGGTTGACCTGGTTACTTTGGGGCTGTAAATGTCAACTGTTCCTCTGCTTATAATTATCCCGTCAATACCTGCACCTTCTCCTGCTCTCAGAATGGTGCCAAGATTGCCAGGGTCCTGTATACAATCAAGAATTAAAAGCTTGGAAGCCTCGTTTTTTTGGGACTCGGCATAGTATTGTTTCTTTAATATCCCATCTAAAGTATACTCCTGCCTTTGTGCAACTGCAAGTATGCCCTGAGGAGTTTTGGTTTCACTGGCAGTTTCAAAAACATGCTCTTTTACAATTTCAAAGCCATGCCGGTCGAGCTTATTTTTTAGCTCCTTGTCAGCTTTACTGTCTTGATTTGACTTGGCTGAGTACAGCCTTTCATGCAGTCTTTCACTTATATAAATTTTTTGAATATTTTTATCCGGCAGTTCCTCAAACATTTTTATGCCTTCTGCCACATAGCAGCCGCTTGCTTTTCTATGTGAGGCTCTTTTCATCAGTCCTATAATTTCTCTTATATTTTTATTTGCTGCTGAAGTAATCATATTTTTATATTTCCTTAATATTTTCCAATTCTTGTATCCAAATATCATAAACTGCATCAGAGGGCATTACAAGTCCGCCTCTCGGAGATACCGTTATGCTGCCTGTTTTAGGTCCGTCAGGCAGGCATGACCTTTTAAATTGCTGTGTAAAAAATCTTTTATAAAAAATCTCAAGCCATTTAAGTATTTCCGCTTTCTCAAATTTTTTATCAAATGCATTAGCTGCCAGATAAAATATCTTTGCAGGAGAAAAGCCGAATCTTAAGACATGGTAAATAAAAAAATCATGCAGCTCATAAGGTCCTACCAAATCCTCAGTTTTCTGGCTTATTGCACCGTCCTTAGCCGGAAGAAGCTCGGGGCTGATTGGAGTATCAAGAATATCATTAAGCACCGCCTTGATACTTTCATCAGCTTCATGCTCAGAATAATATCTAATAATATGCCTTATTAAGGTTTTTGGTACGGAAGCATTGACATCATACATAGACATATGGTCGCCGTTATAGGTCGCCCAGCCAAGCACAAGCTCTGATAAATCGCCGGTGCCTACAACAATGGAATTATCTCTGTTTGCTATGTCCATAAGTATCTGAGTGCGCTCCCTTGCCTGAGCATTTTCATATACAGCTCCATGGTTGTTTATATCATATTTAATATCATCAAAATGCTGTATTATAGAATTTACTATGCTTATTTCTTCAAGCTCCGCTCCAAGTTTTTTAGTAAGCTCACAGGCATTATGATAAGTCCTGTCAGTAGTTCCGAAACCCGGCATAGTTACAGCGTGTATACCTTTCTTATTAAGTCCCAGCAGTTCAAAGGCTTTAGCACATACAATAATCGCCAGGGTTGAATCAAGTCCCCCTGAGATTCCAAGCACTGCAGTTTTTAAGCCGATGTGTTTCATCCTTTTAACCAGACCATACACCTGTATGTTTAAAATGTCACTGCATCTTTGCCTTCTTTTTTCTTTATTTTCAGGTATGAAAGGATGGGGCTCAAGCCTTCTTTCCAGTTTTTGATTAATCTTATAGGTTTCAGGCTCTGGTTTATAACTAATAGCTGTATAATTATCATCAGATGAGCTGTTTTTATTAAAGGGCAAATTGGCAGCTATCCTTTTTTTGATTTTTCTTCTTTCTGTCACTATGCACTCCGCATCTATGTCATATCTGAGCGGTTTGCCGAGATATTTTTCGCCCAAAGCCACAATACTGCCTCTTTCAGCTATGAGATTTCTTCCTGAAAATACAAAATCCTGAGTTGATTCTCCAAATCCGGCATTTGCAGTAATATAGGCATTTGAGTATAAGGCTGTCTTTGCCTTAAGCAGGGTATCAGTATATTCATCAAACCCTGCTTCTTCGTTTATTGCCATGCAGTGTGCAATTATATCAGAGTTTAAGCTTATCGGAATACAGCTGTCAGGGAGAAAGGCATTGTTTCCAAAAATAACTCCTATTTTAAATTGGAGACCTTCCGGTTGAAAATATATGTTTTCTCCAAGCTTGATTTCATCATTAAAAAATTTTATTTTTTTAAAAGGCAAATCTCCCTCCGGTTTGAATTTCGTAAAAAAACGCAGCTCATTTTCTGATAAATAAGGCTTTGTAACTATTGCAAGCACTCTTCCGTCAGTAATTACAGCTGCCGCATTATATATGATGCCGGCTTCTTCCCAGGGAAGACCTACTATTATAAGTGCTTTGTTTCCTGCACTTACATCCACTATTTTTTTTAGCTGAGTTTTCACATTATTAAGCAGAGCGGCTTGTAAAAATAAATCTCCGCAGGTAGAGGCACTTAAAATAAGCTCAGGCAGCACAATAAGCTGAACTTTATTTTTGTATTCTTCTTTAATAGAATTTATTATACTTGCTGCGTTAAAGCAAGGGTCTGCCACTCTGATTTTAGGAGTTAGAGCTGAAGCCTTGATAAAACCGTAGTTCATAACATTTTATAATGGCATAAATCCGCCGCCTTGAGCCGATGCAGGCAGTTTTTCTGCTTTAAAGGTAAAGACTTTGCAGAGAAGCAAGGGATTTAACCATATCCTCCTTTCAAAACTATAATTTTATACTTGATTGTATTTTTAGAGTCATTATTATTATATCATTTTTTTGGGCAAATCGTTATTCTGAGCTAAAATATGTCTTAAATATATTATTGTTTAGTCAAAGAGCCTGCGGCTTTTATCCCTTCCATAAAAAAACATGTACTGCTGTATTACTCCGGCATACCCCCTATAGCGCTCAAGGGGGAATTTGCCCTTATAATAAGCTTGTATTATTCTGTCAATCCAAACATCAATCGGAAAGGCTCCTATTCTGTGATATGCAAAAAGTGCCACGCAGTTTGCCACTTTAACGCCTACTCCCTTAAGCTTCATAAGCTCTTTTAATAATTCATCATCCTTCAATTTATCAAGCTTATCTAAATCAAATTTGCCCGAAGCAACAAGCCTCGCAGATTCATAAATATATGCAGCTCTATAGCCGAGTGAGCAGCTCTCAAGCTCCGACAGCTGTGCCCCGGCAAGCTGTTTCGGAGTTGGGAAGGCATATTTCTCATAAGCAATTTCTTTGCCGAAGGCTCTGCATAATTTTTCTACACTGGTTTTAATGGCAGGTATACTTTTCCTCTGCGAAATTATAAATGATATTAACATCTCCCATTTATCCTGATGTAATATATGTATTCCCTCAGAATATTTTACAGCTTCATTTAAAAATATATCCTCCGGCGGAATATTCTTTATAAAATTGTTATAATCCGTATCTAAGTCAAAAAAATGCTTCCATACAGTCAGATATTCATCCTCAGTACAATTAAGCTCATAATCCAGTACCTCACCATCCTCACTTTTCACCTCTTTTATATATAGAAGCTTATTTCCGGCAATCAGCTCGTATTCCTCTTCATTTATGCGATTAAATCTGAAAATCTGACCACTTTCGGCATTTTTTTGCATATTAATATTTTTGGCTTCAACCTTAACCATTTTTATAAACCTCCTCAATAAGTAACAGGGTTTACTGTAATAATCAAAAAAAGCCCTGAAATCATTAAATTTCAAGACTTATATAGTGCCGCAGACCGGAATCGAACCGGTACGAGTATCACTACTCACGGGATTTTAAGTCCCGGGCGTCTGCCTGTTCCGCCACTGCGGCATATACACTTAAAGCGACCCAGATCGGACTCGAACCGACGACCTCCGCCGTGACAGGGCGGCGCTCTAACCAACTGAGCCACTGGGCCATAGCTCCCTGAGTAGGACTCGAACCTACGACACTGCGGTTAACAGCCGCATGCTCTACCGACTGAGCTATCAAGGATAATAATATACTTAGCAGTACAAGTACTGCTAAGTATAACGTGGAGCTTCAGGGACTCGAACCCGGGACCGATCGGTTATGAGCCGATTGCTCTAACCAACTGAGCTAAAGCTCCAAATATGGTATTGTTATACCAATGACCCCAACGAGAATCGAACTCGTGTTACCGCCGTGAAAGGGCGATGTCTTGACCGCTTGACCATGGGGCCTTATTATTTATCATACCTTGAAAATTGCATATCAAATCATTCCATAAACCTTCCAACCTTGGTTAAACCCTCGACCGATTAGTAACTATCAGCTTAATGCATTTCTGCACTTACACCTTAGCCCTATCTACCTCATTGTCTTTAAGGGGTCTTACTGCTTTCGCATGAGATATCTCATCTTGAGGTCGGCTTCACGCTTAGATGCCTTCAGCGTTTATCCGTTCCCGACTTGGCTACCCTGCCGTGGGTCTGCTACCCAACAGGTACACCAGTGGTCAGTCCATCCCGGTCCTCTCGTACTAAGGACAGCTCCTCTCAAATATCTTACGCCCACGCCGGATAGGGACCGAACTGTCTCACGACGTTCTGAACCCAGCTCGCG
>CALBCM010000008.1 GCA_937927235.1 uncultured Johnsonella sp. | reverse complement strand
TTTGTCGGTACTTTAGTTTCAGAAAAAGTGGACTTGTCCTCCAATTGAATCGTGCTGAAAAGCACAGCTGAAAGGTCCAGATTTAAAGCAGGGCTTATACCAATTATTTCATCCGTTAGCTTGTGCATGAGTTCGGTGTTTGAATCCACAGTAACCGCATATGTAGCAACACCTGATATTAGCGGTGAGCGCAGCCAATATCCACAAGAGTCCGAGCCGTTCTTTTTCCTGCTGTTCGTAATTTTGTCTTTGTGTAAGTAGCCGTAGGCTTCGTGCTCTGCCTCCCTTGCATCTAGAATAAAAAATTTTTCTCCGTCGGGGGAGAGCTTTCCGTAAGTAACATCCTCCCATGTCATTTCCCAACTCTCATGGGAGGATGGATTTTGACTATTATAAATTGCAGCATTCTCTTTTTCCGAGAAGCAGTGTAAAAAACGTAAGTGCAGCTCTTTCCGGAGCAGGCTGGTTTCCCACACATTACTCGTACCTGAGTCATCGAATGCGTATGCATGGAGTACACTGTCACAGTCAAGAAACATGGTCGTTGCTCCAGCTACCCCGAAATCCGAAGTCTTTTTGTCCAACACTCTGAAGATAATGGGCTTTCCTGTTATGTAGCGGTCTACTCCGAAGACCACCTTGTCCCCCTTCCATTCATCTGTATCATTCTGTGGAATCTCCGGATTTTTTATTCCGAGGTCATTGTCGATGTTAATATTTACTGTTCTCACCTCCCTTTCCGCAGCATTTGTGGGCAGAGGATTTACTGCATAGACAGGGATTGACAGCAGGGCTGCTAAAAGCAGTGCTGTACCCTTTTTCCATTTTCTTACCTTTTTCATCTTCTGCTCCTTTCTTTTAAATTATTTAAATTCTTTTAAAATTATATGATTCTTATATAATATATAATAAAATATTCAATTTTAACCTACCCTTTTGGGTAGGTATAACTATATCTTTTCTTACAAAAATCTATAATTTTTATAAAATAGAGATTTTTTGAGTTTATAGTTATTGTTAAAAGAGAGAATTTGATTATAAGGTATACCTTTTGCAATTTTTATGTGAGTTCTGTTAATTATAATGTTGAGATATTTAGCTCAGGTTTATTTATGTTCTTTTATAACTATTAAACTGCTTGCATTATAGACAGCAATTTGCTACAATAAAAATCTGTGACACATAACCTTGCTTCCATAATCAAATGGAGGCCGGAAAAGACCATAAGGAGGTAGAAATAAATGAAATATGAGTTGGCACTTGTACTTAATGCCAGACTTGAGGATGAGGCGAAAAATGCGGCTCTTGAAAAAGTAAAGGGGTATATCACTGAATTTGGCGGTGAGATTACCAATGTCGATGACTGGGGAAAAAAACGTTTTGCCTATGACATTAACAAGATGAAGGAAGGCTTTTATTATTTTATAAAGTTTGAAACTGAGGCTAAAAGCTGTCCCAATGAGCTTGAAGCCCATATCCGTATAATGGAGCCTGTAGTAAGATATTTAGTTGTTAAGCAGGAAGAAAAAGCTAAAGCTAAGAAGAAAAAGCCAAGAGCTGATATTGAAAAAAAATCCGAGTCTGAAGCTTAGGCTTGAGGCTGGTCGGTTGTTAAGCAGGAGCTGGATTTAATTTAAGAGAGGTAAAATTATGAATAAAGTTATATTGATGGGCAGACTTACAAGAGATCCTGAGGTAAGATATTCAGCAGGGGAACGCTCCATGGCTATAGCGAGATATACACTTGCAGTAGACAGAAGAAGGCGCACGTCAAATGACAGTGAGCAGAGCGCTGATTTTATACCATGTGTCGCATTCGATAAATCAGGTGAATTTGCAGAAAAATATTTCCGTCAGGGGATGAGAGTCCTGATATCAGGACGTATACAGACGGGAAGCTATACCAATAAAGAAGGCGTAAAGGTTTATACAACTGAAGTTATAATTGAAGACCAGGAATTTGCCGACAGTAAGGCGGCAGGAGCAGGCAGCTATACCGCACCTTCAAAGCCTGCACCAAGTATGGCAAATAATGACGGTTTTATGAATATTCCTGATGGAGTCGAAGATGAGGGACTTCCATTTGCCTAGATAAGATAAATATCTAAACCGGAGCGGATTTTACATTATATTATAATGAAAGAAAGGGGATTAAGACCATGGCATTTAATAAGGCTGACAAGTCAGAGGGCTTAAGGAACAGAAGACCTGGCGGAGGAATGCGCAGAAGAAGAAAAATCTGCACCTATTGCAGTGAAGAAAATAAAGAGATTGATTATAAGGATACCGCATATCTTAAGAAGTTTATATCAGAGAGGGGAAAGATACTTCCCCGCCGCATCACAGGAAGCTGTGCAAAGCATCAGAGAGAGCTTACTGTTGCTATTAAAAGAGCAAGACATATAGCACTGCTGCCCTATGTATGTGAATAGTTAAAATTTATATTGTACCGAGGCATTGTTTATGTAAACTGACGAAGCCTCGGTATTTTTTATATTAAAAACCAACAAAATGCCTGACTTTATTAGGATTTATTCTACATGTATTCCTAAAGAATTTTGGTGACATTGTAAGAAAAAATTTGTATAATTAAGAAAAACATCAGAAAATGTTAAAAAATAAAAGGAGGGGGTTTTATGGATTACAGACAGACGGCAAAGGAGGTGCTGGATGCTATAGGCGACAAGGGAAATATAGTGTCTGCAGCACATTGCGCTACAAGACTCAGGCTTGTAATTGCAGATAATGCAAAATGCAGCAAAGAAGCCTTGGAGGATGTTGACGGAGTAAAGGGAGTATTTGAAGCTTCAGGGCAGCTTCAGATAATCTTCGGCACCGGTGTTGTAAATAAGGTTTATGAGGAATTTGTATCACTTGCCGGCATCTCCGCCGCTTCAAAGGAAGACGTGAAGCAGGCGGCAGCCGCAAAAACCAACGTATTTCAGCAGCTAATAAAGACACTTGGAGATATCTTTGTACCTATCATTCCGGCAATAGTGGCAAGCGGACTGCTGATGGGGATAATGAATACTCTTGATTATCTTATAAACACTTACGGCTGGAATATAGACAGGACTTCCTCAGTCTATGTATTTGCCAATATGTTTTCAAATACTGCATATACCTTTCTACCTATACTTATAGGATTTTCTGCGGCAAAAGTATTTGGCGGCAACCAATTTCTCGGTGCCGTTATAGGTATGATTATGATTCACCCGAGTCTGACAAATGCCTGGTCGGTGGCAAGCATGGTGGCAAACGGCGAAGCAATACCGAAGCAGTCCGTATTTTTCGGGCTTTGGCAGATAGAAAGCGTCGGCTATCAGGGGCATGTCATACCGATTATGATTTCAGTCTGGGTAATGTGTGAAATTGAGAAGCGACTGCATAAGGTGGTGCCTGCGGCTATAGACCTCTTTGTAACCCCTCTGGTGTCAATATTTGTGGCAGGCTATCTCGCACTTGCAGCGGTAGGTCCTGTATTTGTATTTATAGAAAATGCGATTCTCGATAAGGTACAGCAGCTTATTACTATACCTTTCGGAATAGGCTCATTTATAATGGGTATCTTCTACGCCCCTACCGTAGTTATGGGCATACATCACATGTATACTATTATAGATTTGGGACAAATAGATAAGTACGGTCTGACCTTCTGGCTGCCCTTGGCTTCTGCCTGCAATATAGCTCAGGGTGCTGCCTGTCTTGCCGTAGGTGTCAAAACCTCGGACAAAAAGCTTAAGGGTCTCAGCTTTCCGGCTTCCTTATCAGCCTTTTTGGGAATCACCGAGCCGGCAATATTCGGTGTAAATCTGAGATATTTAAGACCCTTTATAGCAGGCTGTATAGGCGGAGCCTGCGGAGCAATGTATGCCTCCATAGTACATCTTGGAGCTACTGCAACCGGAGTTACCGGTATCTTCGGCATCCTTTTATGCCTTCATGCTCCTCTTTCATATATAATAATGTTTGCAATTTCTATGGCAGTAGCTTTTGCAGTATCATGGGCTATAACTCCGGCTTCCTTAATTGAGGGAAAGAAAAAAGAGGCTGCCGTAAGCAAGACTGATACAGCTGCAGCTGAAGCTCAAGTCGCGGCTTCAAAAGCGAAGGCTGCACCGGAGCAGCCGGCAGTCAGTGAAGTGGCTTCACCTTTAAAGGGAAGGATAGTGCCTATGGAAGAAACTCAGGATCAGACCTTTATAGCCGGTATTTTAGGAAAAGGAATTGCAGTTATACCGGAAGATGGAGTGGTAATAGCCCCTGATGACGGAAGTGTGGTGGCACTGATGGGACATGCGGTAGGCTTTAAGCTTAAAAATGGAGTTGAGCTTATAGTGCATGTCGGAATTAATACGGTAAACCTTAACAGCAAACATTATGAAGCAAAGGTTGCGATGGGGGACAGTTTTAAAAAGGGTGATGAGCTTTTAAAATTTGATATTGAAGCAATAAAAAAAGAAGGCTATCCTATAATTACTCCCGTTATAGTAACTAACAGCTTTGAGTATAAGGAGATTAAAGCTGAAAGTGAAAAGCCTGTGACCTTTGGGGATAAAATATTTGAGGCATTCAGGTAGGATTGTAATTTAATAAAATACAGATAAAAGGCAGTCTTACCGGGCTGCCTTTTATCTTAGAATTTATACATTAAAGCCTTTTCTTTTAAAAACCTGAAGATTCAGCAGGAATACGAAAGGCTTGATTATCTCGCAGAAAGGATTTTTATGAATAAAAAATTTGAACCGGGCTATCATATCAGACCTCCTAAGGGCTGGCTGAATGACCCAAACGGGCTGAGCTTTTTTAAGGGCTGCTATCATGTGTTTTATCAATACGTTCCCGACAATCCCAATGGTGGACTGAAATACTGGGGACATTACAGAAGTGTGGATTTAATTGACTGGGAAGAATGTCCTGTTATGCTGAGCCCCGATCAGGATTATGATAAAAACGGAGTTTACTCAGGCTCGGCAATTATCAAGGATGATAAAATGTATCTTTTTTATACGGGCAATGTCAAAAAGCCGGGTGATTATGACTACATAAATTCAGGCAGAGAGCATAATACCGTAGTAGCAGTCAGCAGTGACGGTTTTAAAATTGATGAAAAAAAGGTGCTCTTATATAATGCCGATTATCCGGAAGGCTTGAGTTGTCATGTAAGAGACCCAAAGGTATTTGAATATGAAAACAGCTATTACATGGTGCTCGGGGCAAGAACAAGGGACAGCAAGGGAGAAGTGCTTGTATATGAAAGCGGAGATTTGTATACCTGGAAGCATATAAATACTTTAAAGACGGATTATGATTTCGGATATATGTGGGAATGCCCGGATTTATTCAAAATTGATGAGGACTGGATACTTGCAGTATCTCCGCAGGGGCTTAAAAGAGAAAAATATAGATACAGGAATATCTATTCAAGCGGATATTTTAAGGTAAACGGAGATTTTAGGAAGGAATCTACACTTACAGACTATACCGAGCTTGATGAGGGCTTTGACTTTTATGCTCCTCAGACCTTTGAGCACAAGGGGAGGAGACTTATGCTTGCCTGGATGGGAATGCCCGATGCGGAGTATACCAATCCTACCGTAAAAGATGGCTGGCAGCATTGCATGAGCCTGTTTCGTGAGCTTTACATGATCGGCGGCAAGCTTGTCCAAAAACCTGCGGAAGAATATAAAGCACTTAGAATCCGCAGCAGCAAATATAAAGTCGAAAAAGAGCTTAATTTAAAAACTTCAAATCCATTCTTGGAAATTAGGGCAGATAATATAGAAAACGGCTTTTATATCAGTATATTTGATACCCTTGAGTTAAGCTATGATAGTGAAAAGCAGGAATTTACCATGTCGCATAAAAGCGGTGCAGACAAAGGCAATGCTTACGGCAGAACCAAGAGGCAGGTATTAATTAATAAGCTGGAAAACCTCGCCGTATATCTTGATGCCTCCTGCGCCGAAGTGTTTATAAATAACTGTACTACAGTGTTAAGTACAAGATATTATCCTGAAAGCTTTGAAGAAATTAGCTTTAAGCAGCGGCTTGAAGTAGAAATCTACGAGCTTAAGCCAACAAAGGTATAATATTTATAGCCTTTTTTAAGAGAAATTATTGATAAAAATATATAAAAAATATATAATTATACCTTGGCTGCATAGATACCGGAAGCATTTGGTATGAAGATATTTACATGAAATAATTATCGTATTTTTACAGTTTCGGTTTTAGAGTATAAAAGAGTGCATAGGGCAGCTTTTAGATTTGCTGCCGCATTGAAATACAATAAGACAGAGTCGCAGATTACTGCGGAAGAAAGGAGATTTTATTGAAAATAATAGCAGGTTTGGGAAATCCGGGAAAGGGATATGAAAACACTAGACATAATGCGGGTTTTGATGCTATAGACAGATTGGCATTTAAATATGAAATCCCATTAAATGAAGTTAAGCATAAGGCAATCTGCGGAAGCGGATTTATGGGAAATGAGAGAGTGCTGCTTATGAAACCGCAAACTTATATGAACCGCAGTGGAGAGGCTATAGTCAGAGCTCTGCATTACTATAAGCTTAAACCGAGTGATTTAATTGTGATATTTGATGATATAAGCCTTTTGCCGGGTCAGATAAGAGTAAGGCTTAGAGGTAGTGCAGGCGGTCATAACGGCATGAGGTCAATTATATATTCTATAGGCGGAAATGTCTTTGCAAGAGTAAAAATAGGTATAGGTAAGGAAACTGAGGGCAGGGCGCTTTCAAATTATGTACTGGGCAAATTTGCAAAGTCGGAGCGTGCACTTATGGATGAGGCCTACAGCAATGTAATTGCAGCTTTGGAATTGCTCATAGCGGGAGAAGCTGACCGGGCTATGAATGTATTTAATAAAAAGGTTAAAGCTGAAAATAAAGAGGATTTATAAAGAGCAATGAGTGTATTTAAAAATCCGCTGTCAGAGCTTGCAGATTATGAGCCTATAGAAAAGGAAGTTAAAATCGGCAGAAAATCATTGCAGATATGCGGGCTGGTTGAAGCGGCAAAGTCTTATTTTATATCGGAATTTTTAAAAAATGAAAAGCCTTGGAAGTTGGTAATAAGTTATGATGAAAATAGGGCGAGGAGGATATATGAGGATATATCCTCCTTTAATGAAAATACTTTTCTTTATCCGGCAAAGGATATGCTGTTTTTTGATGCCGACATAAGGGGACATCTTATATCAAAGCAAAGAATAAATGTCTGGAAGCATATGCTGACGGATGCTGAGGGAATCGTAGTAACTACAGCTGATGCTCTTATGGATAAACTTGGAGAGTATGAGAGCTTTAAAGATAAGGTGATACACATAAGCAGCAATGACAATATAAATGTAGAGAAGCTTACCCGAGATTTAATCCTGCTTGGATATGACAGAAATTTTGAAATTGAAGGAGAAGGTCAGTTTGCTGTAAGAGGAGGCATTATAGATATATTCCCGTTGACAGAAGAACAGCCGGTGCGTATAGAGCTGTGGGGAGATGAAATTGATTCAATTAGAAGCTTTGATTTAGAATCCCAGCGCTCCACTGAAAGTATATCTGAAGTAGACATTTACCCTGCTAAGGAATTTAGTGAAGCCGGGAAAGTGTCTTTTTTAAAATATTGGCATTCTCATGATAATATTATTTTTATAGAAGAACCGCATAGGGTACTGGAAAAAGCCGAATTTATTGAAAAAGAATTTAAAGACGGCATGGCGGGACGTATAGAGGCAAATCAGATAAAGGCAGCCGAGGTACCCGAAATTTTTTCGGCAGATGAAATTATAAATGCATTAAAGAAAACTGCACCGCTCTGTCTGACGGCATTGGACTACCGACTGGCTTTTATGAATATTGAAAGCAGATATTCTTTAGAGAGCAGACAGCTTTCTGCCTATCATAATGCCTTTGATATGCTGATAGAGGACTTGAAAAGATTTAAAGCGGAAAAATACAGGATTGTACTCGTGACAGCTTCAAAAACCAGAGCGGGAAGACTGGCAGAAAGCCTTAGAGAATACGGACTTTTGGCTTTTTATCAGACTGAAGGTCAGGAAATGGAGCTTAGAGCCGGTCAGATAACGGTAATATATGGAAATCTTCACAGCGGTTTTGAATATCCTCTAATTAAATTTATAGTAATTTCTGAAAGTGATATCTTTAGAAAAAAGCAGAAAAAGGGCAGAGCTAAAAAAAGCAGGAAATCAAAAGCTGCCCTTGCCTCTTTAAATGAGTTGAATGTCGGAGATTATGTAGTGCATGAAGACTACGGCATAGGAATTTACAGGGGGATGGAAAAGGCTGAGGTAGATGATATTATAAAAGACTATATTAAAATAGAGTATGCCGGAAATTCAAGCGTGATGATCCCTGTCTCAAGACTGGATATTATACAAAAATATGCGGACTCTCAGGTAAAATCTCCTAGAATAAACAAAATTGGCAGCGGAGAGTGGAATAAGACTAAAAGCAGAGTCAAAGCTGCGGTGGAAGATATGGCAAGAGATTTAATAGAGCTTTATTCCGGCAGACTTAAAGGTAAGGGCTATGTTTATGCTCCGGATACTGTATGGCAGAGAGAATTTGAAGAAATGTTTCCGTTTGAAGAAACTGAAGACCAGCTTAAGGCGATAGAGGATGCTAAAAATGATATGGAAAGCGGCAGAATCATGGACAGACTTGTTTGTGGAGATGTAGGCTACGGCAAGACTGAGGTTGCTTTAAGAGTAGCATTTAAAGCCGTACAGGAAAATAAACAGGTAATATATCTGGTGCCTACAACTATATTGGCAAGGCAGCATTATAATACTTTTAAGGAAAGGATGAAGGAATTTCCGGTGAGAGTGGAGCTTTTATGCAGGTTCGTGAACAGCTCGCAGCAAAAAAAGATTATTAATGATTTTAATAAAGGCTTTGCAGATATAATAATAGGCACTCACAGAGTATTATCAGGCAGCCTGCATCCTAAGGACTTGGGAGTAGTAGTCATAGATGAGGAACAGAGGTTCGGAGTCAGGCATAAAGAAAAGCTTAAAAAAATCAAAGAAAATGTAAACGTACTTACTCTGACTGCCACGCCGATTCCCAGAACTCTGCACATGAGCCTTTCAGGAATCAGAGACCTTAATATGCTTTCCGAGCCTCCCATGGACAGAAAGCCTATACAGACTTATGTCATGGAATACCATGACGAAATAGTTAAAGAGGCATTAAAGCGGGAAATTATGAGGGGGGGACAGGTTTATTTTGTATATAATAAAATTAAAGGCATAGAAGAAATAACTGCAAAGCTTCAGCAGCTGCTTTCGGATGATGTAAACATAGCCTATGCACATGGTCAGATGAATGAAAGAAGGCTGGAGACTATAATGCTTGATTTTATAGCTGGGGACATAGATGTGCTGGTATCTACAACAATTATAGAAACCGGGCTTGACATACCTAACGTAAATACGATTATTATTTATGATGCTGACAAAATGGGGCTTTCTCAGCTTTATCAATTAAGGGGCAGGGTCGGCAGAAGCAGCCGGACCGCTTATGCGTTTATGATGTATCGACGTGATAAGCTGCTTACGGCAGAGGCTGAAAAAAGACTTAAAGCTATAAAAGAATTTACGGAGCTTGGAAGCGGCATAAAGATTGCGATGAAGGACCTTGAAATAAGAGGAGCCGGCAGTGTGCTCGGTGCAAGGCAGCATGGTCATCTGGAAGCGGTAGGCTATGAGCTTTACTGCAAGCTCTTAAATACAGCGGTAGCTGAGCTTAAAGGCAATAAAACGGAAAAAACGAAAACCCAGACCAGTGTTGAAATTGAGGCAGATGCTTATATTCCTTATGAATATATTAAAAATGAGGAGCAAAAGCTTGATACCTATAAGAGAATTGCTTTAATTGACAGTGAGGAGGATTTTCTTGATATGCAGGATGAGCTTATAGACAGATTCGGCGACCCTCCGGCTTCAGTAATTAATCTGCTTAAAACCGCATTGATTAAATCTGAAGCTTCAAAGCTTTATATAAGTGAGGTAAGTATAAGCAAGGCTGCCGTACAGTTTATTATGGATACGGATACAGCGACGGAAGACATAAATACCGGTGAGATACAGCCTCTTATTAATAAATATGAGGGATTTTTGCATATAACTATAGGAGAAAAAACTACTTGGACGCTTTACCCTGCCAAGGAGAAAACAGAGGTAAATTTTAATCTTGAAGCTTGCATACTTTTGCTTAAAGAAATGGAAATACTGAAAAAAAAGTGATTTTTATAGACATACTATTAAATTCTTATTAATATTGCTAAATAGCTTGACAAATACTGGTAAAAAGGATATAAAGTAATAGCTATACACTATCAGTTAGGAGGAATTAGTTCATGAATAAGTCAGAATTGATTGCAGCGATTGCTGAAAAAGCTGAGCTCAGCAAAAAGGATTCTGAGGCTGCACTTAAGGCATTCACAGAAGTAGTAACAGAAGAACTTTCAAAGGGAGAAAAGGTTCAGCTTGTAGGCTTTGGAACTTTTGAAGTATCAAAAAGACCTGAAAGGTCAGGAATCAACCCACAGACTAAGAAGGCTATTAAAATCCCGGCTTGTACAGTGCCGAAATTTAAAGCGGGGAAGGCTCTTAAGGATTCTGTTAATAAGTAATTAATGAGGATAGACAAATTTCTGAAAGTTTCAAGACTTATTAAAAGACGCACAGTTGCCAATGAAGCTTGTGATGCAGGCAGGGTTTCAGTAAATGGAAAAATTGTAAAAGCCTCACAGGAGGTAAAAATAGGAGATGTAATCGAAATTAAATTTGGTGCAAAAATTATAAATGTCAGAGTGACAGATTTAAGTGTTACTACTAAGAAAGACGAGGCAAAAGAACTTTTTGAGTATCTTTAAAAAAGTCTTAGTTTAACTGCGCCGTGGGTAAGCAATCTTCCGATGCGTTCTCTTTATTGTGGAGGATTGTATTTACGCGGCGTGCTTTTTTATAAAAATAAAAGTGTCCAGGTTTAAGCATATTAAAGAGGGATAAGGGGGCTCATTGTAAAAGGCAGTGGAGCCCTTTTTACTTTGCACAGGCGAATTTTATGCAGGCAGCAGGAAAATAATTATTATTACTATAATGAAACTGGCTCAGGCAGCCCTTCGCTTCAAAATACAGAGTAAGATAAGAAAGGCTGTCTGTTGGAATTTATTTGGAGATATGATATGGCAAGAAAGATTAAAAGAAAAATATCAGAAAAGAATGCACATAGATGGGCTGTCATTACTGTAACCGTGGTGGTAGCATGTATGGCTTTCGTTCTGAATAATCAGGTCAGAATGTTAAAACAGAAGCAGGCAGGCTATCAGGAAAGGATAGAAAGCCTTACAAAACAGGTTGAAGCTGAAAGCAAGCGCTCAGAGCAGCTTGAGCAATATCGCATCTACGTACAGACAAAGGAGTATGTGGAAAAGGTGGCAAAGGAAAAGCTTGGTCTGGTAAAACAGGATGAAATATTACTTAAACCTGAGCAGTAAAATTGCTGATTACCTCTGAATCATTTAAAGATTTGGAGGTTTTTAGGCAGCAATTTCTGCGTTATTTTATCCTCTCCCTTAAAAAACGGGAGCTTTAAGCTTGAGTAGGGAGATATTAAGAACCATTACACGGGAGACAGCATGCAGGAAAATGTGATAAAATATATAAAAAAGTATAATCTTCTTTTAAAGGGTGATTTATGTGTACTTGCAATTAGCGGAGGAGCCGATTCAACGGCACTTGCCTGTGTTATGCATAAAATTGCTGCTGAGTATTCCTTAAAGCTTAAGGCAGTACATGTCAATCACGGCATAAGAGGAGAGGAGGCTCAGAGAGATGCCGATTTTGTAAAAAAGCTCTGTGAAAGCCTTGATATTGAATGTGAGATAGCCTGTGCCGATGTTCCGGCATTTGCTTTTGAAAATAAACTTTCTATTGAAGAAGCAGCGAGGACTTTAAGATACAGACTCTTATATGAGACTGCTTTTAAATTTTATAAGCAGGAGCATGATATCAATGAAGCAGAAGCCTTAAATTTAAACAGCAGGGTTAAGATAGCAGTAGCACATAATAAGGAGGACAATGCGGAAACCGTGCTTATGCAGCTTATCAGAGGTAGCGGATTAAAGGGACTTTCAGGGATACGCCCGAAAAGAGATATTATTATAAGACCTCTGCTTAATATAAGCAGGGCACAGATTGAGGTTTATCTTAAAGAAGAAGGCAGAGAATTTATGCTGGATTCAACCAATCTGAGTGAAGACTATACCAGAAATAAAATCAGGCACAGAATAATACCTGAGCTGGAGCGGCTTAATTCTTCAGCCCTAGACAATATTAACAAAGCCTCAGAGATTATTGCAGATACATTTGACTATTTAGACAGAAAAGTATACAATATAGTAGAGGAATATATGTTATGGGAGGAAAGCGGAGTAAGAATATCTTTGGACATACTTAGAGCCGAGCCTCATATTATAAGAAGCCATATAATAAGACTGATGATTGAGAAATTAAAAGGAAGTCTTAAAGATATTGCTTCAATACATATTGACAGCATAGAGGCACTTATAAATATGCAGGTTGGTAAAAGTATTGATTTGCCTTATAATCTAAAAGCGGAAAGGTCTTATACTGATTTAGCCATAATTTTAAAGTCGGAAAATCAGAAAGAAGTTTTTCATGCAGCAAGTATTTCAGAGCAAAGTATTCCACAATCAGGAACGGAAAAATATAAATCAGGAGCTTATCTTTTATATAATGACTCATTTGAGTTTAGTTTTTTGGATTACAGAGATGAAATGGAGATTCCTCACTCTGACACTTTAAAGTGGTTTGATGCCGAAGTGATAGGTGATGATTATGAAATCAGATATAGAAAAAAGGGTGATTTTATAAGACTTGAAAAAGTGGGCAAAAAAACTGTTAAGGCTTATATGGCAGACGAAAAGATTCCTGCAAAAGACAGAGGGAAGATACCTTTGCTTGTAAAGGGAGGAGAAGTAGTATGGATAGTAGGAAAGCGCATTAATGAGCGTTTTAAGGTAGGTAAAAATACTAAAAAAATTTTACAAGTAAGATATATAGAAAGGTAAGGCGTATGTCAGAAAAAATAAGAGTATTACTGAGTGAAGATAAGGTGAACAAAAGAATCAGAGAAGTAGCCCAGCAGATAAATAAGGATTATGCCGGAAAAGAAATACATCTTATATGTATATTAAAGGGCGGAGCTATGTTCATGTGCGAGCTGGCAAGGCGTATAAGCATACCGGTGTCTTTTGACTTTATGAGCGTTTCAAGCTATGGAGCAGGCACAACCTCAAGCGGAGTGGTGAGGATTTTAAAGGACCTTGATGAGGACCTTAAAGATAAAGAAGTGCTTATAGTTGAAGATATAATAGACTCGGGACGAACTCTTTCATATCTTCTGGAGCTGATTCAAAGCAGAAATCCAAAGAGCGTGAGGCTTTGCACACTTCTTGATAAGCCCTCAAGACGTGTGATAAAAGATGTTAATGTGGATTATGTATGCTTTAGTATACCTGATGAATTTGTAGTAGGCTATGGGCTTGATTATAATCAAAAATATAGAAATCTGCCATTTATAGGAGTGGTAGAATTTGATGCAAAGGGGTAAAACTTGAAAAATTCAAACCAACAGATAAGATTGATAATTATTTCTCTGATGATTTTTGCACTTGGAGGCTTTATTCTAAATCAGATAGGACGGCGCGGCTATACGGAAGGAATGAGCAAGGGCGAGTTTGTAAATCTTGTTAATCAGGACAATGTCGAAATGGTGGTGATAAAGCAGAACAGTCAGACTCCAAGCGGCTCGGCTCAGATAGAATTTACGGACAGCTCTTTAAGCAGAGAATATTATGTATCAGATGTCAATAAGCTTATACACCTCCTTGATGAAAAAAATATAGATTATGTAATGAAGGATATTGAAAAAAATAATTCTGTGACCGGTATTGTTATACCTATAGCGTTGACTTTGGCTTCTATTTTATTTGTATTTATGCTTTTTCAAAGCCGGGTAGGAGGCAGCACCAATTCACGTATGATGAATTTCGGCAAGAGCAGAGCCAGATTGAGCGGTGTAAATAAGGCAAATTTTAAGGTGGTTGCCGGTCTTAAGGAAGAAAAAGAAGACCTTGAGGAAATAGTAGACTTTTTAAAATATCCTTCAAAGTATACTGCACTTGGAGCCAGAATCCCTAAAGGAATACTGCTGGTAGGTCCTCCGGGAACAGGAAAGACTTTGCTTGCAAAGGCTGTTGCAGGTGAGGCTAAGGTCCCCTTCTTTTCAATATCAGGCTCTGATTTTGTGGAGATGTTTGTGGGAGTGGGAGCTTCGAGAGTGAGAGATTTATTTGAAGATGCTAAAAGACATGCTCCCTGTATTATATTTATAGATGAAATAGATGCAGTTGCAAGGCATAGAGGCTCAGGGCTTGGAGGAAGCCATGACGAGCGTGAGCAGACGCTTAACCAGCTTCTTGTAGAAATGGACGGTTTCGGAGTAAACGAGGGTATTATAATCCTTGCAGCTACCAACAGACCCGATATACTTGACCCGGCAATACTCAGACCCGGAAGATTTGACCGAAAGATAAGCGTGTCACGCCCTGATGTCGGGGGCAGGGAGGATATACTTAAAATTCATGCTAAGGATAAGCCTCTCAGCTCTGATGTTGACCTTCATCAAATAGCAAAAAGCACCTCGGGCTTTACGGGTGCCGACCTGGAAAATTTATTAAATGAAGCTGCAATCCTTACTGCCAAGTCAGGCAGGCAGTTTATATCGGCAAAGGACGTAGAAGAAAGCTATATTAAGGTGGGGATAGGCAAGGAAAAGAAAAGCCGCATAGTAAGTGAAAAGGAGAGAAGAATTACCGCCTACCACGAAGCAGGTCACGCTATCTTGTTCAGAGAGCTGCCTGATGTAGGACCGGTGCAGACTATATCAATAATTCCCACAGGTGTAAGTGCGGCAGGCTATACCATGCCTCAGCCGGGAGAAGATGAAATGTTTAACAGTAAAAGCAAGCTTCTTAACAGCATCATCGTTTCACTTGGAGGAAGAATTGCTGAAGAAATAAAATTTAATGATATTACTACCGGAGCAAGCTCGGACATCAGACAGGCGACAATGACCGCCAGAGCTATGGTTATGCGCTATGGTATGAGCGAAAGGCTCGGTTTTATAAATTATGAAAATGAAGAGGAAATCCTTGTCAGCCGAGATTTTGGACATGAAAAATCTTATTCTGAGGGCACTGCTGTAATTATAGATGAAGAAGTAAGGTGTATTATGGAAGAATGCTATGACAAGGCGAAGTCGATAATTATCAAGCATATAAATGTGCTTGAAAAATGTGCCGAATTGCTTCTTGAAAAAGAAAAAATAGGCTATGATGAATTTGAGGCGTTATTCAATGATTAGAGAGGCTGTATTTAGTGATGAAACTGATTCTTATATAGCTCCGTCAGAGCCTTCTATGGGGGAGAATATAAGAATCCGTCTAAGAACTGCAAAAGATGATGTTGAAAAAGTTTTTTTGATAAATTATGAGGACGGCGAACCGCTGGAAATGCCGATGAAAAAAGTTTGCTGCAACAGGTATTTTGACTATTATGAAATAAATATAATTTTAGACAGAGAAGAGCTTTTATATGTTTTTAAATTGGAAAACGGCGAGGAAATGCTCTATTATGACAAGCTTGGGGCAGGGACTGAAATCAGAAATACTTATTTTTTTAGGCTGATTGCAGGCTATAAAACCCCTGACTGGGCTAAGGGTGCGATAATGTACCAGATATTTGTTGACAGGTTTTGCAGAGGCGATGAAAAAAATGATGTCCTTGATGACGAATATATTTATATAGATATACCGACAAGGCATATCTCCGACTGGCATGAGTACCCTTCGGCATTTGATGTGGGCTATTTCTATGGCGGAGATCTTCAGGGGGTGTTAAATAAGCTTGATTATCTTGAAGAGCTTGGAGTTGAGGCTATTTATTTTAATCCGCTTTTTGTTTCGCCTTCAAATCATAAGTATGATGTTCAGGATTATGAGCATATAGACCCTCATTACGGTAAGATAGTAAAAGACGGGGGCAGCGTACTGCCTGAAACCGCACAGAACAACAGCCGGGCGGATAAATACTGTATAAGAACAACTGATGAGGCAAACTTAAAGGCGAGCGATGATTTTTTTGCCTTTTTTATAAGAGAAGCACATAAAAAAGGTATAAAGGTTATTATTGACGGAGTTTTTAATCATTGCGGCTCGTTTCATAAATGGCTTGACCGGGAGGGAATTTATAAAATGACCGGAAAATACCCTCCCGGGGCCTATGAAGGAAAAAAAAGTCCTTATAGAGATTATTTCAGATTTTATGGCGGAGAGGATTCAAAAAGCTATGACGGCTGGTGGGGGCATGATACCCTCCCGAAATTATTTTATGAAAACAGCGAAAAGCTCTGCAATAAAATTATGGAGATAGCCAGAAAATGGGTTATGCCTCCTTACTGTGCTGATGGCTGGAGGCTTGATGTGGCAGCTGATTTAGGGCATTCTCCTGAATTTAATCATTTGTTCTGGAAAAGATTCAGAGAAAATGTAAAAGAGGTAAATCCTGAAGCGGTGATTATTGCCGAGCATTACGGCGACCCTTCTGCTTGGCTTAACGGAAAACAATGGGACACAGTGATGAATTACGATGCCTTTATGGAGCCTGTAAGCTGGTTTTTAACAGGCATGGAAAAGCATTCCGACTGGAAAGACGATTCTAAGCGCGGAGATGCCTGGTATTTTTTTGACATGCTTTTAAGAAATAAGGCAAAGATGCCCATGCCTTCATATATGACGGCGATGAATGAGCTTTCAAATCATGACCACTCAAGATTTTTAACCAGAACAAATAGCTTAGTAGGAAGACTTCAAACTATGGGAAGCCGTGCTGCCGAAGACGGAGTCAGACTTTCAGTGTTCAGACAGGCTATTTTAATGCAGATGACAATGCAGGGAGCCCCTACCATATATTATGGCGATGAGGTCGGAGTTTGCGGCTGGACAGACCCGGACAACAGGAGAACCTATCCCTGGGGAAATGAAAATTTTGAATTGCTGGAATATCACAAGTATATGAATGATATACATAAGGACTATAAGGCATTGCGCTTAGGCAGCTTTATTCCGGTGCTTGCACAAAAAGATGTGTTGGCCTATGCAAGAGCATATAATGAGGAATGTATGCTTATAGTGGTATTTACCGGTGATTATGATACTGAAATTTATGTACCTGCATGGCTCGCAGGCTTTTTGCCTGAAAATAAGATTAAAAGGATAATCTATACTTATGAAGACGGCTATAATGTGGGAAGCATGGAGTATACTATGAAAGACCGGCATTTAAGCATAAAGACCGGAAAGAATTCCGCTATGCTCTTTGCTGCTTATTAGAGTGCTTCTGCTCATGTCCCTGTTCACGGAAGCCTTTACACATAGATTTAAAGTTGTGCTTGGTATGAAGCTAATGTTTTATCCGGCAGCTTTTTTCAATTTTAATCCGGTGTCAGCGGAAGTTAAAACTTCCGCTGAGAGTCTGTCTGACTGAATCAATAAAAGCAAAAGCTATAAAAGCGAGTGCTCAGTCTAAACCTGGCACTGAGCGGTCTGTACCAGGACATAATCGAGAAAAATCAAGAAAAGCCTTGACATAAATAAGAAATTCAGGTAAAATCCATATTGTCTTTTTAGAAGGCACTTGCAGGTGTAGTTCAATGGTAGAACATCAGCCTTCCAAGCTGAATACGTGGGTT
>CALBCM010000007.1 GCA_937927235.1 uncultured Johnsonella sp. | reverse complement strand
AATAACAAAAGAATAAAGGAAAAATTAAAAGGATTAACTCCTGCTTCTTACAGAAGTCAATCCTTATTAGTAAGTTAAATTAAATTTATCCAACTTTTTGGGGTCAGTTCATAAATTTTAAAATTTAATAGACTATATATTTTTCTACAACCATACCATTAAATATCAACATGAATGTTCTTGTTTCTCCTGTTGATGTATTTGTTATTTTATTATAAGTCCATACATCTTTTCCATCAGCATTTTTTGATACTGAAGTTGGTTGTCCAAAAAATTTAATAACTTGTGCCCTCTGTGTTTGTCCCTCAATAATTCTTGCATTTACATTTTGTGGTGTTGGTTTTAAAGGTTCCAAATCCATACAAGCTCCTAATATTACTACCAAAGATAAACCTAATAAAATTTTCTTCATATTTTTCCTCCTTAAAATGTTATATTTTATTATAACATCTTTACCCCCCCCAATGTCAATTTTTTTTTATATTTTTTTATTTTAGAACAAATTTATCTTTTATAATATAAAAAGCTAATTAACATTTTATTTATGCAATTAGCTTTTTTATAAATTTATTTCTTCTTAAATTCTTCTTGGAAAGAATTCAAATCTAAATTTTTCAAAACTCTTTCAAGTAAAAGTGGTAATTTTTCTGGATTACAAGCAAAACAAGGTATACCCATAGAAGCTATTTTTCCTGCCATCTGTGCATCATAGTAAGGTTGTCCATCTCCTGAAATTGCTAAAAGACAAACAACAGTTACTCCTGCCTCTTTCATATCTTCCAAGTTTCTTAACATTCCTCCACGATTTCCACCTTCCATAAGGTCTGATATTAAGAAAAATATTGTCTTTTTAGGATTTTCAATATATTTCATACAATATTTTATAGATTTATTAATATCAGTTCCTCCACCTAGTTGAAAACCATATAGCAAATCAACAGGATCATCTGATTTTTCTGTTAAATCTACAATCTCTGTATCAAAAGCAACAATACGAGTTTTTAAAGAAGCCATACTTGCTAATATACAAGCCATTACAGAAGAATAGATAACTGATTCTCCCATAGAACCACTTTGGTCTATATCTAAAATAATTGTAAATTTACTTGTAGGATTAGTGCTAGCTCTTTCAAAAAAATAGTAATGTTCAGGAATAATTTTTTTTAATTCCTTATTATAATTTTTAATTCCCCGTCTTATAGTAGTTTTAAAATCCAGCGCTGCCGCTGAGGGAATCGGCGAATGCTGTTTTTTATTAACTGCTGAGGTTACTGCACGCCTTATATCATCCGCAAGCAGCTTATTAATCTCCTCAACTATTTTTTTCATAAACTCCCTTACGCTGTCCTTGCTCTGCTTGGGTACCTGGTCCTTTAAAATCAGGATAGTGCTGGCAAGGCTGATATCAGGCTCTACTTGCTCAAGAATTTCCGGCTCGAATATAAGCTGCTTAAGTCCGCACCTTTCCATAGCATCGGTTTGGATTATTTTTACCAGCTCTTTATCAAATAAATTTCTGACATCGCCAAGCCAGCGGCTGATATGCGGTCTTGAAGCTCCCTTTCCGGCTCCCTGCCCGCCCGAAAAGCTTCTTTCCCTATTATAAATCGCAGCTAGTGCCTGGTCCATCAGCACCTGTTCCTGACTGAGCAGTTTTTTTTCAAAACCGCCCATATCTTCAAATTGTTTCTGACTCTCTTCTCCCAGTATAAGCCGCCACCGCCTTATTCTGTCTTTATCTTCCATAAATTATCCAAGTTTTCCTTTCCTGATAGTCAAGGTGATTATATATCTTCAAAATCAAAATCATCAAGTCCCGACACAGCTTCCAGTTCCTTTAAATTTAAGGTGCCATTCAGTGCTTCTGCCGCCTGCACAGGATTAATATTCCATATTTCCGCCAGATTTTCGGCTATCTTATATTTTTCCTCTGAAGAAAAATCTGAAAAAGCACGTCTTAAAAAGATAAGAGAGCGCTTAAATTCCTCATCATTGAGAGTATCAAGATAAGCGCTCAGCTTTTCCCACAGGCTGAGTCTGGCTATCAGCGCATAACGATTTTTCATCGCAAGCCCTTCAAACCATGAGGCTCCCAGCTCCGCCGGAACTCCCTTTGAGAGCCTTCTCTCAACCTCAATGCCAAGCTCCTCCCTACTAATGCCTCCCATTTCCAGAAGTATGGCCGCGGCAAGTCCTGACAGTCTTGGGTTTAAGTCATCTCTTGCAGAAACATTAAGCAAGGTATGAATCCATCTTTCTTTATCCAGGAAATCATGCCTTATACAGATTTCATGCAGGCTTATTACTGCCTGAGCTATGATTTTTGAAGCCTCATCATCACAGGCTGCTTCGTCCGGCAGTATAAGGCAGGCTCTTAAAAACAGCTGTGAAAGAATAGGCTCTACAGGCGTACTGTCAAGCTTTCTTATATCTCCATATAAAATCGCCGGCGAAAGTGAGGAGGCAGTCTTAGCGATTTCATCCAGCGCAGCCGCCTCCACCGCAGTTTTTTGGAGGGCATTTAATGCAGTTTCAAGGCTTTTCGGCATGCCGCAGTAAAAAGCTTCATTTACAAGAGCGGCAAGCTCAGCTATGCTTGCTGAAGCTTTTAATCTTTCATTTATCTCAAATGCGGCGGCAAGCTCCACCGTATCTCCTTTAAGCACCGCCTCAACTATCTGTATCTCCGCCTCTGGAGTCCAGCACAGTACCCAAGGCTCCGACCAGGTTGCATTTTCCTGTTTTCCCCCTTGCAGCTTGGCAAAATCTATTCCAAGCAGTCTTAATTTATGCAGGAAAAACGAGCGCTCCAGGTCTATAAAAGCTGCTTCCTTCGATTTTACTCTCAGATTTTCGCGAAGGTCAAGCTGTAAATCCTGTGCAGTAAGACTCTTATATTTTTCAAGCTTAAGCTCTTTAATTTTTCTGTTAAAATCGGACTGTATTGAGGTCAGGCTTAATCCCTCAGGGATTTCTCCTATTCTAACCCCTATCTCTGTATCAGCCACTGCAAGCACTATTTCTGAAAAATTTCCATGACCTATACAGGTGATGGCAGCATCCCTTATATCTTTTAAAGTCGGGATGCTGCTTCCATGCAGCTGTGCAAGTACGTAGGAAAGTCTTAGCGCCTCTATCACCTCTGCCGAAGAAACATTACTGCCATGCGCTCTCAAAAATGAGCTTAAGCTTGAAAGATATTTATTTGGAGCATAGTCAGCCTCCTGGCGATTTAAACCCTCCCAAAGCATTTCATAATAGGCAGGTGCCTTATTGCCCGCACCATAGCCTGAGCGCTCTGAAAGCCTGAAATATGAATAAGGCATCAGAGTTTTATTACTCTCAAGCTCAGGCAGCAGGTTAAGCTCATCCTCTGTCATAGGCTTGCAGTCAGAAAGTATGCCTCTGACATGAAAAGCCCCCACCACCATCACTATTTCACCCGGTAAAATGCCGCTGCTTACCGCCGCTTCAACTATGCGCAGCATATAGGATTCTCTTATGATATTTTCGGCATCCTCTGAAGCATCTGACAGTGTAAGCTGTCTTAAATTCATCCCGAAGGCGCTGCTGCCCGCTATATAGGCAGTTTCGGATTCAGCCTGCTCCATAGTCCTTTCCCAAAATACTTCATTGCTTTTATCCTCGGAAAGCTCATCTAAGCGCTGATGAATATAAGCATTCAAGGGCTTGTCTTTTTGAGCTTCACTGCTTAATCTTGCATTGGTTCTCTCCTGTTTTATCTTTTCCAGCCCTAAAAATACTGAAGACGGCAAGTCACAGAATCTGCACTCAGTCTTATTTTCTACTGCCCATACCATAGCCTGATACTCAGGTGAATACACGGCAAAGGGATAAAGTACAGTTCTTACCGGAGACTGCACAGTATACGCCATAACCGCCACCGGCGGCTTTACTTTTTTGCTTCCCAGCTCAGGCAGCAGATAATTAAAATCAGAGGGACCCTCTATTAATATAAGCTTAGGGTTTATCTTTGAAAGATATCTTCTCAGATAATAGGCTCCGGCAGGAGAAAGATGTCTTATGCCAAATACATGAGGCTTGGCTTTGGACTCAACGCTATAAGATACTGTATTTGATATATTATTTATATCATTTTCTTGTATTTTTTTCATCAATTTAAACCTTTATTTTTATCTAGGAAAAATCTAATTAACTTTGCTGACAAAAGTTTGCAAATTTATACTGCATTAAGTTCTTTACATTCTTTATACAGCGAAAGCCAAGCAGAGCCTCTTTTTTTCATTATATTTTCAAGATACTCCTCCCACGCCTTGGCGTCCTTGCCTTCCTCTTTTACCACTGCCCCCTGTAATCCTGCCGCTATATCCCGGTCCGATACGGCACCGTCACCGAAGCTTCCAGCAAGAGCCATACTGTTTGCAAGAAGTGATATTGCCTCCGCCGTTGAAAGCACGCCTGTAGTAGTTTTTAATTTCTGCTTTTTATCAAGAGTTTCACCCTGTCTTAATTCTCTAAATACAGTGCATACTCTTTTAAGCACCTCATCCTCCGGGAGCTTTGCATTCAAGTCAAGGCTTCCGGCAAGCTGCCCAATCCTGGTTTTTACTATCTCCATTTCAGCCTCTATAGTTGAAGGACTTGGAAGCACTACTATATTAAAACGCCTTTTTAATGCGGCAGACATCTCGTTTACACCCTTGTCTCTAGTATTTGCGGTGGCAATTATAGAAAAGCCTTTTTGTGCCGGTATTTCTATGTTAAGCTCCGGCACCGAAAGTCTTTTCTCTGATAAGAGCGATATCAGTGCATCCTGAACCTCTGAGGCACAGCGTGAAATTTCCTCGACTCTGGCTATAGCTCCCTCCTCCATTGCTCTGTAAATAGGGCTTGGTATCATAGCTTCCTTTGAGGGTCCGTCCGCTATCAGCATGGCATAATTCCATGAGTAGCGTATCTGCTCCTCAGTTGTTCCGGCGGTTCCCTGGATTACTCTGGTAGAATTGCCGTTTATGGCAGCTGCAAGATGCTCTGACAGCCACGATTTTGCGGTGCCCGGCTCTCCTATCAGCAGCAGAGCCCTATCGGTCACCAGAGTTGATATGGCTATCTCAATCAGCCTTTCATTGCCTATATACTTAGGAATTATTTCAGTCTTTCCTGCCCTGCCTCCGCAGATATATTTAAGCGCCGACCTCGGCGACATCCTCCATCCTGTAGGCACAGCATACTTTTCTTCCTTTATAAGCGCATCGATTTCATTTTGGAACAACTGCTCGGCAGGCAGCCTTTGAAACTTTACCTCAGACATTTAACTCTCCATTCCGCCATAAATTAATGTACTTGCCTTATTTATGACCTAGCTTTATTTTATATATGAGTTTATCATTTTATAGACAATTGGACAAGAGCGGATAAGTTTCTGCATACTATATTTTTTATTAGTAAGTAGATTTTCTTTTTATACTTATGTATAATTAGAATTTATAATAGCAGTGAGCAAATAAAATAAACTGCTTTATAAATTTATTCTAAGAGGTAAAGTATATGACTTATGATTTTACAAGCATTATAGACAGAAAAGGCAAGGATGCACTGGCGGTTGAAGCTGTAAATTTTACAGGTACTTCCGAGGTAACTACAAAAGAGGGCTTCAGCAGGATTCCCATGTGGGTGGCTGATATGAATTTCGCTACCGTTCCCACTATTCAGAAAGCTATCATAGAAAGAGTCAAGCATCCTCTTTTCGGATATTTTAATCCCTCAGCAGAGTATTATCAGGCAATAATTGACTGGCAGGCAAAACGCCACGATGTTAAAGGACTTGCCTCACATAATATAGGCTATGAAAACGGAGTGCTTGGAGGACTTATTTCTGCCGCCAATACCCTCTGCTCCAAGGGCGATAATATACTGCTTCATTCTCCGACCTATGTAGGCTTTACTATGTGCCTGAAAAACAACGGCTATAACCTGGTATTAAGCCCTCTGGTTAAAGATGAAAAAGGTATTTGGCGCATGGATTATAAGGATATGGAAGCTAAAATAAAAGCTAAGCATATTCATACCGCCATCTTTTGCTCACCTCACAACCCCAGCGGCAGGGTTTGGGAAAAATGGGAAATCGAAAAGGCTATGGATTTATATAAAAAATATAATGTCTTTGTTATATCAGATGAAATCTGGGCTGACTTAACCCTTAACGGAAATAAGCATATCCCGGTGCAGTCAATCTCAGAGGACGCCAAGCAGCGCACCTTTGCCCTCTACGCTCCGTCAAAAACCTTTAATCTCGCCGGACTTATCGGTGCTTATCACATCGTTTACAATAACTGGATGCGTGAAAGAGTTGATAAGGAGTCAAGCCTGCCTCACTATAATAAAATGAATGTGCTGTCAATGCATGCACTGATAGGAGCCTATACTTTAGAGGGACATAAATGGGTGGATGAGCTTCGTCAGGTATTAAGTGAAAATATAAATTATGCGGTAGATTATATCAGTCGGCATTTTGAGGGAGTGGAAGTTTCCAAGCCCGAGGGAACCTATATGCTCTTTATTGACTGCACCGAGTGGTGCAAAAAGCATAATAAAGCTATTAATGAGCTTTATAATTCAGGAATTGAATACGGCGTAATCTGGCAGGACGGCCGTGCCTTTAACGGCAGCTGTCATATACGCATGAATCTTGCGCTTCCGCTTTCTTTAGTAAAAGAGGCATTTGAGCGTCTTAACAAATACGTTTTTAACGCCTGAAATTAACACCTTTCCCCGCTGAAAAGCTTAAAGCTTCAGGCGGGGCTTATATAAACATTGCTTATACAGATTGAAGCTAAAAATTTTCCGTTTTTAACTTCAAATATTGCGGTACCGTCATATCGATTTGCAAGTAACCTCACACTCTCTATACCGCTTCCGCCGGTATCATTCTTTTTAGATGAAAAGAATTTACCCCCTTTATATTTTATAGTGCTTTCATCACAATTATTATCCACTATAATTATAATAGAATTTGCCTTATATTCTATCTTTACACTTATGCTCCTTTTTTCAGGACTAAGACGCAGACTCCCTTCAAATGCATTTTCCAAAAGATTGCCTAAAAGTACCCATAAATCTGTATCTGGCATTTTAACCTCTGTATTAATTCTCGCCTCTATCCTAATGTAAATGCCTGAATTTAAGGCTTTATTATTATAATAAGAAAGTATGATATTAAAAGTATGATTTTTACAGAAATTTAGAATTTCATAAGTGTTGCTGACTTCTTTGCTTTTAGAAACATATTCATATAAAGCTTCATAATCCTTTAATTTAATATAATTTTCTATGGCTGCGAAATGATGCTTAAGGTCATGTTTATTTAATCTGGCGATTTCTATTTTTTCTGATAAAGCCTGAAACTGCTCTTTAGATAGAGCAAGAAGCTTTTCCTGCCTTTCCTGCTCTACTTCAAGCTCTCTCCGGAGCTTTTGCTCATAAATTAAAATACGAAAAATAATGCAGCATATCATACCTCCAAGCATAACTATAAATCTTATAAAAAATACAGAAAACAGTGACATCTCATTAAGAGGAAAAAATCTGGTTGCAATAAGTGAAATAATAATTAATAATACAAGTAGAAAATCAAATAATATACAGACTTTAATACTGGCTTCCTGCAATAAGGGCATTATAATATTCCTAATAAACCTTATGCCCAATATATGTATAGAGGGCCAAAGTATTAAAAGCACTATATTGCTTATAAAATACTTATAGCTAACCTTTGACAGGCTTTCTATAAAAAAAGAAAAAGCAAACAAGGCTGCTGTAAATATTGCCAGCAACAGCCATATAAATACATGTTTAATTATATTTTCTTCTATAAAAATACAGGAAATTATAAAATACAGGGTATAAAACAGTATTCTTATTTGACCGGAATTGTACTGAGCTAAGATTGCAACTTTATTCATCGAAGAAATAATTACAATAACTCCCTCAATACCTATCAGAGCTGAATACAAACTCCAAAAATACCTCTTTTTAATACGGAGCTTAAAAGGATAATACCTTAATATCGCAAAGGGTAAAATTGTTAAAACTATATGAAAAAAATAATTAATCTGAAATATATACATTAAATCCTGCTCCGTAAATTATTTATTAAATATCGTCGATATAAGTTCTTTAATTCCTTACGCCCGCTGCGCCTTATTGCTATTTCGGTTTGGTCCGACATTATAAAACACTCCGTTTCAAGTCCAGCAACCTCATCAAGATTTATCACAAAATAACGATGGCATTGTAAAAAGTTCGGCTTTAACTGCTTTATTGCCGAAGCAAGAGAACATCGTACTTTAAATTCATTTTTCTTGCAGTGTACAGTTATCCCATTCCTTACCGTTTCAATATAAACTATACTGCTTTGAGGAATTTTAAGCTCTTGATTTCCCATAAAAAATACTAAATAGACTTCATCCTTTAAAAAAATATCCCTAAGTCTGTGCATCGCCTTGAAAATCTTATTCTTATCCAAGGGTTTAATTAAATAATGAATTGCTTCCACATCAAAGCCGTCACTAAAATGCTCAGTTGAAGAAGTAGTAAAAATAATTTTCACATCTTCATCTAGCCTGCGTATTGCCTTGGCTGTCGATATTCCACTAATTTCACCCATATAAATATCCAAAAATACCACATCAAAAATACCTTTTTTATAGCTTTCAAGCAACTGTGTTCCTGAAGAAAACTCACTTATCACTATATTTTTTTTATAAAGCCTTGCATACTCATCTACTAAGTACCTAAAAGCAATTAAATCCTTACCGTCATCTTCACATATTGCCAGCTTCATTTTACTTTATAAACAGTTAATACCATAAATAAATTAAAATCTACAGTACTAAAAGCTTTAAATCTCCTTTGTACATTAATTTTACCGTATATAAGACTCTCCCGTATAATTATATCACAGTTCTAAAACTCATATTATACCATTCAGCATAAAAAATTACCGTTAAGCACATATATATTGAAAAATATATAAAACAGTAGTAATATTACCGCGTTAAGACAGCATATATACATAAATACTTTTAGATAAACCATGTAGTCTCAGTGTTAATATATAATATTACAAAATTAATTTATAAGAGATAAGTGGTTAATTCATAGTAATATGCTTCTGATAAAAGTAAACACAACCCAAATTATTTTTATCAGAGTATACATATATAAATATATAACGGAGGAATTTATTTTATGAAAAAACCAGTAAAGGCAATTTTAATGTCATTGACATTAGGGGTACTTTTAAGTGCCTGCGGAGGTGGCGGTTCAAACACTTCTAAAGAAACAACTAAAGCAGAAACAACTAAAGCAGAAGCTGCAAAGGAAGACAAAAAGGAAGACAAAAAAGAAAACTCTGATATGAAGGACAGCAAAGAAGCAAAAGCTGACAATAAAAAGGAAGCAGCCTCTGAAGAGGTTACTCTTGATGATTTAAAAAAGGTCCTTACTATAGGCTACGCCGGTGCAGGAGATGACGGCAGTGAGCTGTACTGGGCAACTACCGATGATGTAAGTGCAGGAATCTTTGTTGTTACTAAAGAGGGTGAAGACCCTACAGGGTTTGTAGGTCCTATTGTAGACAACGGAGATGATACTCTGACAATTACCGACTCCGAAACCGGAGCACAGGTTACACTTAAGGTCGAAAAAATTACAGCTGATGACGGCTCAGAGGGTATTTCTCTAACTACAGAGGACGGAAGTATAGCCGCATTGTTTCCTGTAGATGCTTCTGCCGTAATCGACGCTATGTCAAAATTATAAATAAAACTAATGCTTGCGATCTACTAGTTATATAAGCTCCATTTAATTCAGGGGAGTGTTGCAAAATTCAGTGTTACTACAATATATAGTTGAATATTTCTTGGTTTCTATACTATATATTATATGATTCTACTATTTTGCAACATCCCCTTTTTATAATTTTTCTGATATAATTAAGTGAAATATAAACTTCAGGAGGATTTATAATGGCAGCAATCAGTTTTAACTCTAAAATAGGTATAATCACAATAGATGCCGATGAAACAGGCATTAAAGCACTTTCACTTACTGATAAGCCCAAGCAGCCTGATATATCAAAAGCTTCCGCCCTGCCTCTGCTTAATGAAGCTAAAAAACAAGTCCTTGAATATCTGGAAGGCAGCAGAAGGGAATTCGACCTCTTGCTTGCACCTGAAGGCAGCGTTTTTCAGCAAAAGGTCTGGAAGGCACTTACCCTGATTCCCTACGGTGAAACCAGAAGCTATGGTGAAATAGCCAAACTGATAGGAAATCCCAAGGCATGCCGGGCAGTAGGTATGGCGAATAATAAAAATCCAATCAGCCTCATTATCCCCTGCCACAGAGTCATAGGCAGCAACGGAAGCTTGGTAGGCTATGGCTGGGGACTTGAGCTTAAAGCAGAGCTGCTGAAGCTGGAAAAAAATAATTTATAAAAATATCCTGCCCATACGGGTAGGATATTTTTATTTTCAGAGTATTTAATAGATTCTTTAAATAAAGATACTCTCTTTATAAACTGCAGTATCTGAAATAGTATAAAAAATTAAAGCAGAAAGGAAGATTAAATAAGATTGTAAGTAAAGCTTAATAAAGCCGGCGAAGCCTTTAAAATAAAGGCTTCGCCGGCTTTTTAGCTAAATGCCTGCCTTGCAGCAATTATATAAGTATGTTAGAATAGTGGCGGTTAAAAATATAAATGCGGCAGCGATTAACGTAATACTGGGAATACTGGGAAAATACACAATAAAAGGAGATAAATTTTATGAAAAGAAATTTTTTACTTGGATTTTGTGCATTTGGCATAATATCCGGAATTACATCCGCTGCATATAACAGCAGCATCCTTAACGCTTCTGCGGCAGTTGCCAAAAAACAGACCTCATACAAGACTGCTAATTTAAGCTACGCAGGTGCAGGTACTGAAAAGCGCAATTATACACAGACTACAGGCATGGTAATTGACTCTGTTGACAGCGAAGGAGTTATCACAGTCAAAGAGGGAGAAACAATATCCTATGTCACCACTAAAAATGCAAAATTAAAATTGGCGGATGGAACTAAGATAGATAAGATTACCGATGAATATAAAGGCAGAGAAATGGTTGTGACCTCCCCTCTTGAGATGCCGGCAATATATCCTGCCTGCTATGAAGCTAAAGAAGTGGTAGTTCTGCCAAAGGGGACATCAGCTATCAAGGCTACGGTAAAAAGTCCTTTAAATAACAAGTCTACCAGCATAAAGCTCTCTCTTGAGGATAAAAGCAAGCTTATTGCAAATATAGACAGCAGTACGGTTGTAGAGAATGAACAGGGAGAAAGGATAAGTCTGGCTTCCATTAAAAAAAGGAACACAGTCATAGTATACTACTCCGGCAGTATGACCTTGAGTGACCCAGCTCAAATTTATGCCTATAAAATAGTTAAAGCCTCACAGCCGTAAACAGCGTAAAGTGGCTGTCGCAATAGAATATACTCCCTTCTAAGCAGTAAGTGATTTTTATTATTTTCTCTTGCCTACCTGGAAGGGAGCATATCATCATTAGTGCGACAGCTCCTTTTTATTAAACTGCTTTCTCTAATATTTCTCCAATGCTTCCATGCAGCACCATATCGGCTGCACTGTCCATAGGGGTCTGAGTTTTATTTATCAGCACAAGCTTTTTCCCTGTAAAATAATTAATAAGTCCCGCTGCAGGATAAACTGCAAGCGAAGTTCCTCCTATTATGAGCATCTTTGCATTTTTTATAAAATGTATTGATTCATTTAAAATACTATTGTTGAGACTCTCCTCGTACAATACCACATCAGGCTTTATATCCCCTGAACATTCATCACATTTAGGCACTCCGGCAGAATTAATTATTTTATCGAGAGTATAAGCCTTCCTGCACTTCATACAATAATTTCTTTGTATACTGCCATGCAACTCCAGCACCTTTTTGCTTCCGGCAGCCTGATGAAGACCGTCTATATTTTGAGTAATGACTGCCCTGAGCTTTCCCTCCTCCTCAAGCTTCGCCAGTGCAATATGTGCCTTATTAGGCTTTGCTTCGGTATGAATTATCTTATCCCGGTAAAAGCGATAAAACTCCTCACGCTCAGTTTGGAAAAAGCTGTGGCTCAAAATATGCTCCGGAGGGTATTTATACTTCATTGAATAAAGTCCGTCCTGGCTTCTAAAGTCCGGAATTCCGCTCTCAGTAGATACTCCTGCCCCTCCGAAAAACACTATGTTATCACTGTCGGCTATACATTCTCTTAATTCCCTAATTTTTTCCTCCTCCATAAATCAAATCCTCCTTTTTATTTAATTTATCTCTGCATACCGGCAAGCAGCCTGTCAGCTGCCAAGCCTAAAACATATAATAATATTATATATATTATAAATCCAAATCGGTAGCCTTTACTATAAAATAAATTCAAATAGTAAAATACCGGATTCAGCAGCTGGAGCTTTCTAAGCCCTGCATCTGCAAATATAGGGCTTAATACTATCATTGATATGAGAGATACCGGCATAAATACGGCAATTAAATACATGTTTTTGCATAACAGCCTCAATAAATTGCAAAAACCTGAAGCCGCAAGTATAAGCAAGAGCATATTTACAAGCTCAGCACGAAAGCTTATAAAGCTTCCCGAAATCGCAAGTGCTGACAATACCGTAATCCCTGCAATAAATAAAACGCAGAGGATATAGGCAAGTGCCAGGAAGAATCTTCTTTCAGGCTCAATCCAGATAAAAAGCTTTGCTTCCTCATCACTTTTATAATACATAGCTGCGGCAAAGCCGCAGAGCACAAGCCATACAGCCATAAGTCCTCTTAAGGGTGATAAGAGATAATTAGAAGCCGGGAGGTTTTCTTCCGAGTCAATATAAGCAAATCTTACCAGATTATCACTTATTTCTATACTGTTATAGGCTGCATTGATTTTGCTGTCAAATTCGGCTTCAGGAATTTTTTTCTGATATATATTATACATGTAGCTCTTATAAACAGCATAAGAGATATAAGGAAAGATATTTTTATATATTATCTCTCTCGATAAGGCGTAAAGCACTCCCTCGTCCTTTTGCACTACCTTTACTATAGGCTTTGAGCCGCTTAAATAGGAAGCCGCCGCTTTTTCAAGTGACTCAGGAAATATCCAGGCTGCATCAGCCTGATGCGAAAGTATTAATCTATCGGCTTCTTCCTCTGAATCAGCTTCTACAAAGCGTATTATGCTTTTTTCCGCCCTAATCCGCTTTATCAACTGCTTAGAGCTTGTGTCCTCACCGACTTTATCCGCTGCCTCTTTTTTTTCAGCTACAAGTGCTACAGTTAAAACTCCGCTTTCCTGTGTAGACACCAGTAAAAGCCCGGCACTCAAGCAGGGAAGCAGTAAAAGCACTAAAACAAAGCTTTTTTTCTTAAACAGGCGTTTAGTCAGAAGTATGTACCAGGTAAATATCTTATCAAATAAATTTTTTTTCATCAGTGCCCCGACCTCTTTTTAATATCATAACCTATTCAGTCTTTTTTATATTTCTTTTTCTGAATCCGAAAGAAAGTATTAAAAAAATTACTGTATAGCTAATAATTATCAACAGGTATTTAGTACCGTCCTCACCTGTAAAAGCAACCAGCAGGTATCTCAGTCCCGCTCCTAAAGGGAGCAGGGCTGAGATTTCCTGCATTATTTCAGGAAAAAAATCTGCCGGATATAGACAGCCGGATATGTAGGAAAGAGAAAGTGCAGTGATAAAAACTGCCATAACCGAGTTTATTATATTTCTCCCCGACTCATATATAAAAAAGATAATAGCTGCAAGCATAAAAATTACTGGCATAAGCTTAAGAAAAAATCCCATAATGCTCAATCTGAAATTATCGTTGCCGCCGCTTATATCAATATTAGCAAAGGCTGCTCCAGCACTTACAGCTAGGATAATTGTGAGTACAGAGGCTGCCAGCAGCAGGGAAAATACCAGGTATTCCCCGCACACCTGAGAAGCTTCGTTATGCCCTCTTGTGTATAAAAGCCTGTAAACAGCCATATCTCTTTTTATCAGAAAAAGCCCTGAGCCGATACCGAGCAAAAAGGTAAAAAAAATCATAAGCCCTGAAGCATAATATTCAAGAAATTTTGCTCCTCTAAAGCCGTCGACAATTTTGATTTCATAGGCATTTTTTCTTGAAAGTACCAGCGATAAAAAGCTCATATTAATCCTTTGAGTCCAGGCATCAATCTCCGCTCGCTTCCCGTTTTCATTCATATAGGCCTGCATTGCATAAATTGCCCTTTCGGAATTTATGATAACTGAGGATATAATATCGGCGGCATCTCTTACAAGCACTTCAATAAAGCCTCCTGAGCTTGTCCGGCTCACATAAGTCAAGGGTATGTTTTCACCCCTGCCAAGTGCCTCTATAAATTCCTCATCTATAATCATATAGCCTGCTATATATCCTCCCGCAAGCTTAGCCTTCGCTTCAGCTTCAGTCATATAGCTGAAATTAACACTGATTTTTGCGGTATCTACATTATTTAACATGCCTATGCCAAAGCCAAGATAAGAATCCTCCGTGTTTCCTACAATGGCTATATCAACCTTTTTTTTGCCCTCATCGGAGCTGTCAGCTCTAAACAGCATCAATGCTGTCAGAGCAAGACTTATAAATATCAGCAGACTTGAAAATACCGCTGCCGGAAAAAGCTTCACAGCTCTTTTCAGCTGCATTGAAGTATAAATTTTAAATTTATCCATAAGTGTCACTCCCGGTATTTATATTATTGCCTGATCATTGCAGTAAGCTTATGAATATCTCCGTCATATAGATAATTATTAAGCCTTCCCCCTTTTAATATATAATGCCTGTTGCATAAATCAATATCGCTTTCATCATGGGTTACGAGTATTACACTCCCTCCCGATTCCTTAAACCTGCTTATATAATTATGGATATTCTCCTTGCAGACAAAATCCAACGCCGCAGAAGGCTCGTCCATTAAAAGTATCCTTGGAGATGAGGCAACTGCACAGGCTATTGAAAGCCTTTTTTTCATACCGACGCTCATACGGCTTACCCTGATTTTTAAGAACTCATTGACTCCAAGCATTGCCGGAACGCCATCTGTTAAAGCCTTTAAGAGCACGGCTTTGTCATACCATAGGAGCAAATTATCCCAGGCACTAAGCTCCTCCATAAGGGGATTGGTCTGAGGGACAAGCCCAACTAAGGAGCGCCTTAAAGCCTTATCCTTAATTAAATCCCTGTCTTTGTAGTAAAATTCTCCCGCATCAGGCTTTAAAATTCCTGCTAAAATAGAAAGCAGTGTGGTCTTTCCGCTTCCGTTTCCTCCCAGAATTCCCACACAGCTTCCCTCCTCCATCTCAAAGCTTATGTTCTCCAAGACAGTCTTTCTTATATATTTTTTTTTAATACCCTGTACTTTTATCATATAAATATCCTGTATAGCCCTATCAGCAGGCATTCACCTGCAAATTTCGCAGTTGAATGCCTGTATAATAATCTAAGCCCTGTTTAATTTAAAGAGTAATTTATGCTGCTTTCCATAGCCTCTATCCACTCCTCAGGGATGTCGGTTTCTCTGAGCTTGTCAAAAAGATTATCCCAATCAGCCTCTTTCGTCCACTCCTCTAAAGCTTCATTATCAGTCATATCTATTCCTTCATCAGGCATTTCTACTGTTTCTCCGTTTGGAGTAGTCTTAATATTTGTAGTTAAAGTAAAATAGCTATTCTCGCCCTCCAAAACCTCAAGTTTGAAGTCATCTCCCTTTAATAAAAAGTTAAGCTGTACTGAGCCGAGCATAGGAGCGTTCTGCAATATTGAGCTGTCCTCTGCGGGAGTCAATTCAAATTCCACATCATATTTTCCCTTTTCAAGCGCCTTGACATCAAAGCTCTTTAAATTAATATCAGCTACTGCTTCCAGTTTTTCCTCTTCATCCTCTCCATCACCGCCGTAAATACCGGAGTAGCCGCCTGAAAAGCCGAAAGAGGAGGTATTTACAGAAAGGGTAAAGTTTCCGCTCAGCTTCCCTGAAGCATATTTGCCCTCTCCATCAAGAGCGGCAAGAGTGCCTTTATCATTGGATATATTAAATTCATATCCGAATTTATCACCCTTAAAGGGCATTTTATAGCCATAGGACAAGTTACCTTCACCGTTATTTAAAGCTTCACTTTCACTGCCCACTATTTTTCCCTTATCATCTACCCAGATAGTAATTTTTACAGAGCTGTCCTCAAGGTCCTGCCCGTCAATTTCGTTTTCAAGCTTGTCCAGATAGTTTTGAAATTGTTTATAAAAGTCTTCTCTATTTTTTGCCATCATCACAGAAGGGTTAAGGGTCACCATAGAATCATAGAGAGCAGTTACTATTTTCTTGACATCTTCATCATCCTTTGCACTGCCCGCTATTTTTTTCACTGCTTCAGCATAATCCTCACCCTTAACAGTCGCTTCAAGCTTTGTAGTATTCTGGCTTATATTGCCTACAGAAAGCTTTTCACTGCTTTTTTTAACATCACTTACTGAATCAAGCAGCATTAGAGAATATTTATTTAAGATCTTTTCTATATCCTTGCCCTGAGGCAGTGCATCATAATCTTTTTCGCCTTTAATAATATTTTGCAGCGCACTTCCATAAACTGCATTATCTGTCAGGTCTAAATATAAATATTCATCTGATATATCAGGAAGCCCGACAAACATTGATTCGCCGTCAATGAAACAGTCCGCGGCAATTAATTCCTTATCATTTAAGAAATACTGTATCGCAGCACTCTGCGCCTTATCCTTTACCGAGCCATTTATTTTACAGCTCAAACTTTCAAGCCACGAAAAATCCTGACCTCCGGAAATCAGACCAAGCGTTGAAATTAATGATTCGCCCACTTCAAGCTTAACCTCTGATTCATACTTGCAGTTAAGATTCTTTTTAGCCTCTGCTATATTGCTGTCATATATTTTTGCAAGGCTTGCACTTGAGCTTTTAATTCTTTTTTCAGTTACATATTTATAATAATCCTTAGGAGAGGAAAAAGTTCTTTTAAAGAAATTTGTCATGGCTGAGGCATTAAATGCCATCAATAACACCACTACCGCCAAAACCGCAGCTATACCGCCTGCTATTAATTTAAAGCCTCCCTTCTTTTTCGGTGGCTGCTGTGCGCTAAACATATCAACAGCAGCGGTTTCTGGAGGCTGAGAATAGCTGTATCCGGTATTGGAATTTTGAGAGCTTTCCTGAGCACTCCGGTTAAAACCGTCCTGTGAGGGCTGCTCTACAGACATTCCGGGCAATTCCTGGACTATATTACTTGCAGAGCCCTCCTCTTTATTTAACTCTACGACAGAATCCGCCTCCGGCTTTTCCTGAGCCGGAATCACAGCTTCAGATGTCTGCTGCTCAATAGATGCGTTTATTTCTTGAACAGAGTCTGTCTTTTCCTGAGCATATTCTGATGAAGAAGCATTTTGAGCTTCTGAATTTTCAGATAAATCTACAGCAGGCTGTTTGTCAAATTCCGTACTGCTACCGGCAGAGTCGGGGATTTCCACAGGCTCTCCGCAGTTGGTACAGAACTTGGCATTTTCACTCAATTCATTTCCACATTTCTTACAATTCATATTACCTTCCTCCAATCTGTATATTTACTTTACATTAATAAATATATACTATAAAAGCTGATACGTCAATCGCAAAGACGGCAAGAATATGATATACTTGAGCTGTACTTACTACGAAAATACGGAGGATAAAACAATGTCCAAAAATAAACATGGTGCCAATCTTTTCGAGCTTTCAGAAAAATATAATTTTAATCTGGACGATATATTAGATTTCAGCTCCAATATAAATCCTTTCGGATGCAGTAAAAAAGCCCTTGAATATGTGCGCAGCAATCTAGCTAAGGTATCTATCTACCCCGACCCTGAGTATAAAAAGCTTTTAAACGCTGTTTCAAGCTATTGCCGGATAAATACTCAAAATATAATTTTAGGCTCCGGAGCAACTGGTCTTATCTCAGGCTTTATCAACTATATAAAACCTGAAAATGCTGTACTTGTAATGCCCGCATATTCAGAATACGAGGCTGAACTTATTAAAATGCCGGATTGCAGCATAGATTATCATTGTTTAAAAAAAGAAGACGATTTCTATATTAATATTGACAATTTAATTCAGGCTGTAAATAAAAATAATGCCCGGCTTTTAATACTTTGCAGTCCCAATAATCCTACCGGAAGCATTATAGAAAAAGCACAGATCATTCGGCTTTTAGATAATACTTCCTGCCATATTATGATAGACGAAACCTATATTGAATTTACCGATATGGAGCAGTATTCAGCAGTCAGCTTATGTCAACAGCACAGCAGGCTTTTTATAGTACGCAGCACCAGCAAGTTTTTTGCAGTTCCGGGCATCAGGCTGGGCTACGGCATCACCTCAAATAAAGAGTTTTTGGAGAAGTACAGCTTGCAGTCCAATTTATGGGAGATTAATATAATAGCTTCCATGATGGGAGAAATTATGTTTACTGATAAAGAGTTTATAGAGGAATGCTCTGCGAAAATAGCCGCTGAAAGAAAATATCTTCAAAGCTCTCTGGCTCAAATCGCTGCTCTTAAAGTATATCCTTCCTTCGAAAATTTCATACTCTGTGAGATAATTTCAAAGCGAATTGATGCAGCTGCACTCTATGACAGGCTTATATCACAGGCAATCGCCATAAGAAATTGCTCAGGCTTTAAGACTCTAGACAAATATTTTTTCCGTATCTGTATTTTAAAGCCTGAGCAAAATAAGTTTCTTGTCCAAAAACTTATTGAAATATTCAGCTGAGCAGGCTGAAAAGGCATAGAAACAGCTTATAAAAAATTCTTTTAAAATTTCCAGCACATTTTACTCGGTATAAAAACAAAGACTTCCTGTTATCCTTATAATTAAGAAATCAGGAAGTCCTCGTTTATATTATATACCGTTTTTAATATAAATTTATTATTGTAGCGCTGAAAATCCGAGCTCCAAGTCGGCTATTATATCATCAATATGCTCCGTGCCTATCGAAAGACGTATAGTATTTGCCTTAATTCCCTGGTCCAGCAGCTCCTCCTTGGTGAGCTGTGAATGTGTGGTAGTAGCCGGATGAATTACAAGACTCTTGACATCGGCAACATTTGCAAGCAGTGAGAAAATTTTAAGATTATCTATAAATTTATGGGCTTCTTCCTGTCCCCCCTTAATTTCAAAGGTAAATATGGAAGCCCCTCCATTTGGAAAATACTTTTTATAGAGTCTATGATCAGGGTGGTCAGGCAGTGAGGGATGGTTTACATGCTCCACCTGAGGATGCTTTGAAAGGTATTCAACTACTTTTTCAGTATTTTCAGCATGTCTTTCAAGTCTTAATGAGAGAGTTTCCACTCCCTGAAGCAGTAAAAATGCATTAAACGGAGAGATTGCCGCTCCGGTATCTCTCAGCAGTATCGCCCTTATATAAGTAACAAAGGCGGCAGGTCCGGCTGCATCTGCAAAAGCTACTCCGTGATAGCTCGGATTCGGCTCGGCTATATTTTTAAACTTATTGCCCGCTTTCCAGTCAAACCTTCCTGAATCCACTATTACTCCGCCAAGTGTAGTCCCGTGACCTCCTATAAACTTCGTTGCAGAATGTACTACTATATCCGCACCGTGCTCAAGAGGACGCAAAAGATAAGGCGTAGCAAAGGTATTATCAATTACAAGTACAATTCCATGTCTATGTGCAATCTCCGCAACTGCATCTATGTCGGGGATATCGCTGTTGGGATTGCCAAGGGTTTCCAAGTAAATCGCCTTTGTATTGTCCTTAACAGCTCCTTCAATTTCCTTAAGATTATGTGCGTCTACAAAGCTTGTGTGAATACCGTAATGCGGGAGAGTATGCTCAAGCAGATTATAGGTTCCTCCATAAATAGTTTTTTGTGCCACTATATGCCCTCCGTCAGGAGCAAGTGCCTGAATTGTATAAGCTATAGCGGCAGCTCCGCTTGCCACTGCTAAAGCGGCAACTCCTCCCTCAAGAGCGGCAATTCTTTTTTCAAGTACCTCCTGAGTGGAATTGGTAAGTCTTCCATAAATATTGCCGGCATCACTAAGTCCAAAACGTGCTGCGGCATGGGCAGAATTCTTAAATACATAAGAAGTAGTCTGATAAATCGGCACCGCCCTTGCATCTGATGCCGGGTCGGGCTGCTCCTGTCCTACGTGAAGCTGAAGAGTTTCAAATTTATATTTAGTCATTTTTTGTCCTCCCAAAATAATCTTATTTTTCATAATGAATTTATCACAATTGATATGTTGATAATGCTGATGAGCAAGCCGCAAAGAGCATTGTGAATATTCACTTTACTCTGAGCATAAAAAAACCGGGATATGCAATCTCCCGGACAAATGGCTTTTTTTCTCAGACTATTCATTATTAAATGTCTTTACAGGTGCAAAGCAATGTACATTAAAGCACCTGGCCATATTAAATGCCCGGGAGTACAACATTCGCCACATATACATTATGTCAGTTGCTTTGCATATCCTTAAAATTGTCATTGTTTTTTTCTCCTGTAAAATATATCATCCTTGCTCAAATTCTATGAATAGTATAATACACTTATAAACCTACTTTGTCAATAGGTAAATTGGGTTTTATTTTTATTCCCCCGCTTCAAGCTTTTATCTTAAAGCGGGGGATAGCTTCTACCAGGCAGCGCCGAAAATCTGAACCCAGTATTTCATTCCGCCCTTAGAATAACAGCCGACTCCGATTTCTTTAAAAGCAGCATGTAATATATTTTCTCTATGCCCTTTTGAATTCATCCAGCCCTCAGTCACCTTCTGAGGATTTGCATAACCGGAGGCGATGTTTTCTCCGCTGGTGCTATAATCGTACCTTCCTTCTAATACTGTACTAAAATCTGAGCCGTCAGGACGGGTATGTGAAAATTTAACTGCTATTTCAGCAGCCCTAATCTGAGCCGCCTCCATAAGTACGGAATTTTCCGCAAGAGGAGCAAGCCCCAGCTTGGTTCTTTCATCATTTGTATACTTTATGACTCCCCTTGCTTCAGATGTCAGAGCTTCACCGTCTAAATTCAGCTTATCTCCGCCGGCACTTGAATGTCCGCTGTTCTGATGATACCAGGCTCCGCTTTCATCTACCCATACTCCTGAATCATCCAATCTATAGCCATCTGGAGTAATCATAGACTTTGCCGTGGCGCCGCCTTTATCCGGGTCCAGATAATAGCATTTTCCATCTATCCAGTTCCAGCCTACAAGCATGCCTCCCAAGGCTGAACCGGCATCTGTATTAAGAAAATACCAGTCTCCGTTGTATGCCACCCAGCCTATTTTCATATTGCCATTGTCATCAAAATAATACCACCTGCCTGAGGCATCCTTAAGCCAGGAGCTTTTAATATATCTTCCTGTTGTGAACCGGCTGTACCGCCAGATTGTGCCCGAGCCTTCCCAGCCCGCAAAGGTATTAAATGCCATGCCTGCACAAATCCCTAAAACTGCAAGTAAAGTTAAAATCTGTTTCTTTAACATACAACCCTCCTATTTTTAAACCTCTATTATACAAAGCCCTTAAACTTATCGTTTCCTTCTTTGATAACAGGTCTTTGGCGTTTTTTCTTTTCTTCACCCGCTATTCTTCCATGCTCAAGAGTCACCATTCTTTCAGCCTCATCTCCGACCTCAGGGTCGTGAGTAACAACTATAATTGTACTTCCTGCATTATGAAGCTTTTCAAAAATATCCATTACCACATATTCATTCTTTTCATCAAGGTTTCCGGTCGGCTCGTCAGCGAGCAGAAGAGCCGGGTGATTAATCAAAGCCCTCGCTATACAGACTCTCTGCTGTTCGCCTCCTGAGAGCTGGCTGGGCAGGTGCTTTGCCCTGTCCTTAAGACCTACCGCCTCAAGTGCCTGCATAGCTTCCTCCTCGTCAGGCATAGAATGATAATACTGTGACATCATTACATTTTCCAGTGCGGTCAGATAATTTACCAGGTGAAACTGCTGAAATACCAGCCCGATTTTGTCACGCCTTATAATAGTAAGGTCCTTTTGTGAAACCTTTGATATATCAGTGCCGTCAAGGATAACCTCTCCAAGCGAGGGCTTATCCATGCAGCCTATTATATTCATCATCGTGGTTTTGCCGCTTCCCGAAGGTCCCATTATGGCGAGCCATTCTCCCTTTTCAACCTTAAGGTTTATATTATCAAGGGCTTTTAATTCACCATATATTTTTGATACGCCCTTTAATGTCAATATATCCATTACTCTCTCCTTTAATTTACTCTCCTCTTAAAACAAGTGCAGGCTCTATGTCAACCGTCTTGCTTACCGGTATGCTGCAGGCAATTACAGTTATTATTATAGATACAATTACAGTAATAGGTATCATTGCAGGCAGAAAATGTATTCTTCTTGCGAAGACGCTCATACCTACCTGAAGTGCAAAAAAATAGCCGAGTCCCGAGCCTAAAAGTCCCCCTGCAAATCCAAGTACTATACCCTCTCCTAAAAAATCTGAAACTACACCTTTATTTGAGGCTCCAAGTGCCTTTTTAAGTCCTATCTCTTTTCTTCTCTCAGTTACAACTGCCATCATCGTAGTAGAAACGCATATCATCATTATACAAAGAACAATTACAGTTACTATCCATACCAGTGACTGGAGCTTGGTAAGCACTACATCCTGTGAAGCTGTAACTCGCTTGACCATCTGGGGAGTGAGTGCCGCATCTTTTTTCTGTATGCTTTCCACTATTTGCGAGAGCTGCGCCTGGTCGGCTTCAACACTGGCTTCCACTACATCAAGCCCTTTGTCGCCTATTATTGATTTAATATCTTCAAGGCTCATAAATATCAGCTCTTCTTCCTTACCTCCAGTCGTTACAGTTCCTGTCACTGTAAAATCGGTCTGGGTAGATTCCTCCTTATTTTTAGGAGTGCTCAGCGTGAATTTATCGCCGGGCTTCAAGTCTATAGCCTTTGCAATTTCATTTCCCAAAAGCACCTGTCTGCTCTGAGAGGGCCATTCTCCATGAATCAACCAATATGGGCTGTTCTTTCTCGCTCCCTCAAGGTCAGTTCCTGCAACCGTATAAGGCTGCTCATTTATTTTTGCATTTTGGTAAATATATGGCGCAAGCCCCACAAGCTTTCCCTCAGGAATCCCGGATTTTATTTCTTCAAATTGCTCATCAGAAATTTTATTGTCGGAATCAGTCGGTATCACTATCATATTTGCACCATAAGACCTGAACTCTTTTCCAAGCTGTCTTGGAATATCATAATATATCGTAACAAGTCCTGAAAGTATGGTTGCCCCCATAGCTATGGCAAGAAGCGCCGTTATCATCCTTGAGCGTCTCCTTGCAAGAGAAGCTGTTACCATTCTCCAGTACATAGATCTTCTTTTCATTTATATTTAATCCTCATAAAATGTACTATCAATTTATCTTCCATGCAGAACCTCTGTAGGATTCAGATTTACCAGATACCTTATAGCCGGTATGCTCCCAAATATAGTCACCAGAAATACCAGCACCGTCACTATAGGAATTACCATAGGCGCCGGAGGTATGGCAGAGCCGAACACTCTGTAGCCTATAATCTGAGTAAGACCCAATCCTACAAAATACCCTGCCACTCCACCTATAATACCGGTAATAACAATTTCGGTAAGTATAGTAAAGATTACTTTGGTATTGCTTGCTCCTACCGCCTTTTGAAGACCTATCTCCATTCTTCTTTCCATAACTCCGGCAGTAACAAGATTGGATATACCAAGTGCCGAGCCTACAAGACTTAATATAGTAATAAGTATCATGAGCAAGGTGGTTTTATTTAATATATCTCCCTCAGATTCTGCAACCTGTCTTATAGGCTTTGCCACTGAATCGGTAATAACCTCCTGTATCTGATAACATATAGAGCTTACATAGGCAGTACAGTACCAGACCTCTCTTTCCTTTATTGTAAGGCTTAAAGGATTTTGTGCGGCCTTTCTGGCAAGTGCATTGTCAGGAGTGGTAAGTGCACTTACCTCTACCTTATTTACTACGCCCTCCTTTCCCTCGAAAGCCTGTGCCAGCTTTAGGGTAGAATAGATATATTGGTCCTCATCGCTTCCGGAGGTAAAGATGCCCTTGATTTTTACATTCTTTTTCAGATTGTCCGTAGCAAGCTCTATGCTGTCGCCGACCTTTAAATTGTTTCTGGCGGCAAATACCGAGCCTGCCATCACCATATCTTCCTCATCATCATTCAGCCATTCGCCGTCTATCTCCCACCAGCTTTTAAGCCTTATCATACCAGTATCAAGCACTTCTCCGGTAGCAAGCTCCATATGATGTGCAAACCAGGTGCCTACAAGCTTAGTTTCCTTTGTATCGCCGTCTACCTTAACAAATGCATTAAAATACGGCGTAAAATCCACTATATTAAAAGCCCAAAATATAGTTTTTATATTTCCAAGCTCATTTTCATCAAGATAATTTTGTGTCTTTTCATCCTGCTCTCCTACTCCATATATATCATCAAGAAAAGAAGCTTCCTTCGGAACCACATTAATATTAGCTCCGTAGGCTTTTAATTCCTGATTTACCTTATCGCCTACACCAAGCATTGTATTTAGCATAGAGGTTGAAAGGCTGACACCAAGTGCTATGGTGAACGCTATCATAAGCATTTTGCTTTTCTGCCTGAAAAGCGCTCCCCATATCATTCTTAAAAACATAGATTTACCTCCGCTTACTTCTTAAACACGTATGAAAATGCATCTAAATCGCTGAGTGCAATTTTTATTTTTTTATCATGCACCATATATTTTACCGGTATCGGATTGCAGCCTCCTTTAAAGCCTATAGTTCCCTTATTCATTACAACATCACAGAGCTTGCAGACCACTTCATCCTTTCGCTCAAAATATCCGCTCGGTCCACAGAGCTCACAGGCATCAAGTCCCACTCCATAGGAGCTTTGAGCCTTTTTAATTATTATAAACCTGACTTCTTTATTATCCGAAGCTGTATAAACATATCTGTGCAGATGCCCATCCTCTACACTCTCAAGAGGGATTACTGCAAATCCGTCTTCTACAGTATAGTCCTCAGGAGGAGATAAAGGAATCTCTCTATTTACAGTGGCCTTGACAACCGTTAAAGACATAATATTAATTAAAATAAGCACTATGAAAAATTGTGCCCAATGCCTTTTGTTTCTCATATAAAACTTAATTTTCCTAAGCTGTGCATTATTGTCATAGGGCTGGGTCACCTTAACATTCTGGCTCCATAATATCAATGGTGCTATTATCAGCACTGCCATTACAAAATAATCAAAATATCTGATTTGATTAAGAATTCCTGAAATCAGGCTGAATAATGCAGGATTTTTAGGCAATACCTTTAAAGAATACAGTCTTTGCGCTATAACTGCCGCCTGAGTAATGCCTCTTACTGCAAGAGTAATAATTACAAGTACAGTCAGCTGATTTTCTTTAAGCTTGATTCCTGTATTATAGATTGCAAGCGCAGAAAGTATTATAACCGCAAAGCCTACGCTATAGCCTATAACCCTGTAAAGCACCATAGTGCTTACTGCTTTTTCACCATAGCTTACAAAATTATCCGACCTGAGTATAACTGTGGGCAGATAATAGAAAAAAGAAGATATACCGTAAACTGCAAGTGCTATGAAAAGCAGATTGTCATAGAGCTTTTTATCCTTTTGGGTTAACATCTTTTTCATAGCAATAAGTATAATAATTGCAATCAGTGATATAACCACCGGAATCATGCTGTAATAGCTCAAATTAGCTCTGTTAATAAAATTAGGGAGTGAGCGTATTACAGCCGAAATTACTGCCGCCACTATGCCAAGCGCTATTGAAACCGCTGTTAAAATATATCTTTTTCTTTCATCCTGAGGTCTGTAGTAAGCAAATACTATACCCATAGTAATAGCAAAGGCTATACCTGCCTCAAGTACCTGAATATAAATTTTTCCGTCTATTTTCGTCACCGCCTTTTGTGATTATATAATACAGAAGCTGAAGGAAGAAAATCCCCCTTCAGCATCTGTTTTAAACAAATAGGTTAGAAATTATAAAAATCTATCCCTTGATGTGATATTTATCTGTAAAAGATTACCACTGCGGACCCTGCCATTCAAAGTCATCCCACTCAGCTACAAGAGGCTCTGTCCAGAATCTTCCTGTAACACCGGTTTCCTTATCTACGTGAAGGAGATAGTCATTTCCAGGTGCTCCAACTTCAAATTTAATCTTATATTTTCCAAGACCTTCTTCAAACTTGATATTTGCTCCGTAATGAGGACCATCAGAAGCATTCATAGGCATAAATGCAACTTCCTGAACCTTATCAGAGCCTTCCTTCTGAATGTAAGCCTTTACATGAAGCCACGGCACAAAGTCACCGGCACCATATCCAAGAGAAGCTCCCTCATCTGAAGCGGTAATATCAGCCTCTATATGACAGTCAGCATCTTCTTTTGCTATACTGTTTCCAGCAGGCTCCATATCAACAGGCTGGAAATAAACTCCCGAAATTACAAGCGGACCATTCTCTACATCTTCACCCAACGGGAATTCTTCAAATCCTCCACCAACTGCAGGTGCTTTATCATCTGCTTTTGATTCCTTGGATTCATCTGCTTTTGATTCTTTAGATTCATCTGCCTTTGATTTTTTTGAATCGTCTGCCTTTGATGATTCTGCACTGCTTTGTGCTGTTGTTGAAGTTCCTGAACCTCCTCCTGAGGTACATGCAGTCATTGCTGCAACCGCTACTACCAATACAGTGGCGCTTAATAAAACTTTCTTGATCATAATATGATCCTCCCCTTTGTTATTTTTGTCCTTGCTCTTTTTCAAGCTTGGCTCTCATTTTTTTGTTATTATTTGAATGCACTACCAATGATACTATCATCAGTATAAGCACAATAACCTGTGGTACAAGGGTTTCAACCCTGTCATAAATACCAAGCAGTTCAAATGAAAATCCATTCATCCAACCTACTACGGTTCTACCTATAACATCAGCCTCCTGAAGCTCATATACACCCTTTCCTGCAAATGAGATGCAGAGTATAAACATCAGTATACTTGTAGCCATAAAGAAAGGTTTAAGCGGAAGTCTTACGCTGAATCTTACTATAACTATATATACTGCCGCCAGACAGACAGCCGCAATTATTATTCCAAGCCACATATGGAACATACTCGTATTAATGCCGTTTGCAATCATTGCCTGGAAGAAAAGTATAAGCTCGGCTCCCTCTCTGAATACTGCAAGAAAAGAAGCAAAAGCCAAAGCATACATATTTCCCCTGCCTATAGATTTCTCTACCTGACTTTTAATATACTTGCTCCAGACCTCAGCCTCAGATTTTGAAAGCATCCAGTTGCTTACATAAAACAGCACTGCAACCGCTACAAACATAGCAATACCCTCAAAGATTTCCTGAGTCATTCCCGAATCGGCTGCTCCTATCGCATGAGTTATTATATTAAAGGCAGCCGCCAGAATAATACTGAAGCCTATTCCTAATAAGGCTCCTAAATAAACTCCCTTAAGGTATTTCTTATTGTCCGTCTTAACCAAGTAAGCTATAATAGCCGCAATAACAAGAATTGCCTCAAGCCCCTCTCTCATAGTAAGACCGAAAGCAGTTATAAAACTGCTGAAAGCCGCAGTTGCATCGCTTTTTCCCACCGGTACCGCGGTATTCTGCTGTGAGGAAGATTCTCTGCCGTTTTGCTGTGCAGATTCCTGGGCTGCACTCTCATCCGAGCTTTCTCCCGAGCTGCCCACACCGTCTAGAGTAGCCGCATCTTCCTTAAGCATGGTAGTAAGGGTATCTATAATTTCCTTAAGCTCCTCAGGACTTTTTCCCTCTTTAACAGCTTTTTTTGCAAGGTAAAACTTATTCTCAACATCAGAGCCTCTTTTACCTGAAATATAACTCATTACGGTTTTTTCAAAGCCCAGCTTTTCATAATATTGAAAATAAGCCTTATTTATAGTCTTGGTAGTTTCCTTAGCAACATTATCTCCGCCTGCCTTATAGATTTCGACACTCTCATTTAAAATGTCGGTCATCTCATTTGCAACTGTTTCCCAATTTTCATACTTGGTATCAGCATAGGCCTGGAGATATACTCCTGAAACTATTGCAAATGCCATAAGAAACACACAAAGGCGCTTAAAGATTAAATTGATTCCTTTCATAAATCCAAACCTCCCAGGTATGCAGCACATTTTGCTTTGCTGCATAGCTTCATCTATCTTATACCCGGATTCGCAGCTACATGATTAAGCCACCACTCCACTTCCTGTCCAAGTATAAAACCTTTAATTATTTTTACTGAGTTTACCACTCTCCATAGTATAGATACAATTTGAATGCTCCAATATATCGCTCTCATGCGTCACTATTAAAAGTGCCGTTCCTGATAAATTAATATCCTTCAGAAGTGCCATTATATCACCTGTAGTCGCTTTGTCAAGATCAGAGGTGGGTTCATCCGCTATAAGCAGCTTCGGCGAATTCATAAGTGCTCTTGCAAGCAGAACCCTTTTTAATTCACCGCCTGATAAAGCTCTTGGAAATTCATCCTTAAGCTGCAATATACCCATCTTATCAAGTAAGGCCGAAGCCCTCCCTATACCATCATCGGAATTATAAAGACAAAACGGCAGCCGCACATTTTCAAGCACTGTAAGATTAGGCAAGGTTCCAAGTGATTGCGGCACATAGCCTATATATGAATTTCTATATGCACTTTTTTCCTTATCATTAAATCCTGCAATATCCTTGCCGCACGCAAGCACAACACCTGATGAAGATTCAAGTATCCCCGCCAGAAGATTAAGAAAAGTAGTTTTTCCGCTGCCTGAGCGTCCTACTATATAAACAAACTCTCCTTCGTTTATAGTAAAATCTACACCATCTACAGCCTTGAAGCTGCGTCCTCCTCTTGTAAAATCCTTTGATAATTTATTTGTTTCAATAAGATGAAGACTCATCTGATTACTTCCCTCCGTCTTATTAGTCCTACTTTAAAGCTTCAGGCCCTGATTTCAATGACTTTGCATTAGCAAATACATAGATGCAGCTTATAAGCGTATACAGCCCTGCCACCAGAAGTATCGCAGGCTTAGTATGCAAATTACAATGCATATCAGACATTTTACAGGTCCCTATCAGCTTGAGAGGCATAAGCAGCGCAAGTATACCAAGTACTATATTTGATGCCGCAATGCCTACCGCAGCCACGGAATTTCTTAAGATCAGAAATACTGCCGCAAGTACAGCCATAGCAATGCCTATACCCTTAACAGCTTCTCCCATCCAATGGCATTTCATAAATCCCCCGTCTTTCATAGGCATACATACAGGGGCTATGCTTCCCGGAATGAAAAACAGTATGACTCCTAATACCAGAAATACAAGACCAAAAATCAAGTTTATATTTTTTTTATTTTTGTCTGTATTATTCATAAAATATTAAGCTCCTCCTTTTAATACCAGATTAAAACAGGCTATGTTAGGATTTTCTAACCATCAAACATATTGGATTATAGCACATTAACCCTACCAAGACAAGATGGTATCTCTAAAAATACATACCGGAGTTTCTTAATATTTATTTAAAAAAGCCCTTATTCTTCTTCCAATTTACTATAAAATTCTGCCGCTGCTTTAAGCTCTTTTGCATCAGGATGTCCCTTTGCCAGACCTCCTATGAATTTAAAGGGACCGAAGGTATCATAGCCTCTGCAGCTATAGCTTCCTTTTATATTCGAGTTCTTGCCCTCTACAGCTTCCTCTATGGACTTAGTAAAATTACCCATTGCTGAAGGCGCTCCCTTTGTACAAACAAAAAATACCGCCTTACCGAAAGGAAGCTTTTCCTTTGCATAGCGTATTACAGAGGCATGGAATTTGCCGTAATAAATCCCGGAGGCAAAGCCTATCATGTCATAGCCCGATAAATCTCTGTCGGTATCAACCGCCGCATTGATTAAATCCACCTCATAGCCGGCTGTCATAGCCTCTATTACCTTTTTAGTATTTCCATGATGCACTGAAGCATATACTATTGCTGTTTTCATCGCTTGTCTCTCCTTATATGAACCGCTCCGGCTTATAATCCAGAGCTTCCTGCTAAAAACAAAATTATTTTAACAGTTTATCAATCTCCTTATATTTCGTCTTGTCACCGCTCTCGCTCACTCCCACATAGCCAAGATAGTTTACCAGCGCCTGCCCGTCATCACCTGTAAGCCATTCAAAAAGCTTATATTCATAAGAATTTTTATCAGCATCCGCTCTTATCGCTGCATAAAATTCATTTGTGTAGGGATAATCACCATTTCTTATACTCCCATCGTCGGGAGCAATCCTATTTACCGACAAAAATTTAATGGAAGAGTCATTTTTCATATTTTTAGCATAATAATATACCGAATAGCCAAGTGCATTAGCAGTATTATCATACGAAGCCACTCTCTCTATTAAATCCCCCATTTCAGTAGCAATCAGCTCCGGGTAAGGCTCTATCATCTTATTATCTTTCATTACCAGCTTTTCCATAAGATTTTGACTCCCCGATTTTTCAGGTCTTTGAAAAGCTTTTATCTGGGCATCACTGCCGCCAAGCTCTTTCCAGTTGTCAATTTTTCCGGTATAGATTTTTACAATATCCTCTTCACTTATGTTACTGACAGGGTTGCCCTGGTTTACCAGAAATACCAGAGCGTCCTTGCCTACAGGCTTCAATAAAAGCGGAGCCACCTCTATTTCTTCGGCATATTCACCGGATTTTTTTATATATTTTGCAGGCTTGCCCCCTCCAGCCTCCTCTATTGCCTCCATAAGCTCCTGAGGAGGTGCATATGAAAGGATTATGTCTACCTCTCGATTTATCAGTTTAATATAGGATTCGGTGGTTTTATTATGTACTATCTTACCTATTGCACTGTCTTGACCTTCTCCCGTAGCCAGCCTGTATAAAGCATAAGAAAGCGGCAGAGTCGCAGTAGAGCCGTCTATCCTGGGGTAGTCATTTTCAGGTATCGAAATGTACTTAAATTCAGCAGCATTATCTTCTGAAGCTTTATCACCTTCCAAATCATTTTTCTGCTGAGCTTGTTCTGCACTGCTTTGCCTTGAAAGGCTTTCTTTGTCATCGCCCGGCTTTGAATTATTCGCCTGACAGGAGCCAAGCAGCACTGCCAAAGTCAATGCCCCGGCTAATAAATATTTCTTTTTCATCTGTTTTCCTCCCTTAATTTATATTATTTTATCAGAAATTTATTGCGGCAGAGCTTTCATCATAATCAGACCTCACTCCTGTAAAAATAATTATTTCTTAATTTAATAATAGCCGATATTTTCCTCATCATAGTTTTTATACTCTCGTCTTAAAAGCTTATTTTGAAAATTACGGCATTCTATGGAGCTGCCATGCAGGCAGATATAAAAATTCTCGCCATAATAGAGCACTGTCTTATTTTCCATAGCTTCATTATTAAGCTCAATAAGCTCCCCCTTATCCGTTAAAAAGCCCTGAAATGCAACAGTATCCGCTTCAGAATCAAGATCAGCTTCATATATGATTATATAGGTATAGCCTTTACCCTGTTCATCAGACTTTCTAATATTTGTTTCCTGTCGATGATCTACATAAGTGCCTTGTGCAATATATTCATCCTTATAAAACAATACTTCCCTGTCAGTCAGATAGTCCTTGCCTGTATCTTCCTCGTCTGCCTGATTTCTAAGTGTTATCTTGTCGCAGGCAGGACCAAGCTCGGTTAAATAAATAAGGTGATTTTCAAAATCACTTGCCTTGAGTTGATTATTATGTTTAAAACGCAATGTTTCTCCCCGCACTATATCATATAAAACTAAGTCCGTATCAGTTGAAGCTTCCGTATCCAGGCTAAGAGGTATATCAGCTTCACCAATCAGCAGCTCTTCCTTGAGTAGCTCACTTTCTTTTTCAGCAACCCTGCGTTTTAATACTCCATCCTCAAATACATTATAGCTTCCGTCCTCAAGCTGAAATATAATAAAGCTTTTTCCGGCTGTCTTAAATTTTATTGGATAGTGCCGTGAAGTAATTCGATTGAGAATGCTTCTTGATTTACAGTCATAAAATATAGAATAATACCTATCCTCTCTATTATAATAAAATTCTATTAATAATATTTCATTTTCTATCTCAGTTTCAAATTCATCAGTTAACCTGGCTTCTCCGGTATCCTTACCTATAAACTCCCGGCTTGCTGCAAGCAGGTCCAGCTCCTCATCGCCTGAAGGACTGTATAATATCTTATGATCAATATAAACCTTTTCACTATAGTTAAACTTATCTGCAATTACATGGCTGTCATTTAATCTAAGCTCACCATAAGCATTATCAAAAGATATGCCGCCTCCCTCGTTCGCCTCAATAGCATTAATTAAATTCCCTTTAAGGTCATATATGTTAATTCCTATATTTTCAATGTCCATATCACCGGTTCGCCTGGTTACGGTCGCCCAGATATAATCGCCGAAACGCTGAGTTGTGCCGCCGGGCAAATTAAAAAGCACTCTTCCCTTTTCATCTAAAATATAATTATCCTGCACCTTGTCTTCAGGAAGTATATCTCCGTACTTTTTCTTAATTTTCTCAATATCACCGCTTTCATCATCATAATAGTACCAGAAAGTATCATTTGTATTAACTAATGTAAGATTGTTGCCAAAATCTGAAATGCTGTACAATTTATCTGCCTTATATACCCAGTCTTCATCCTTTAAGGAATATATGCCCGGGCAAAGATTGTAGGAATCCTTTGCATAAATATTATTTTTTGATATAAGAAAAGGCTTTTCTATTTCTATATCAGGCAGGTATTTTTTATCCTGAAAATTTTTATCTAAGATAAGTACACCCTTTTTTTCATAAAATAAATCTGCCGGTACCGCCATATAATAATCCTTTATAGTATTTGATTTTTTATCTTTAGCTTTATTATTCTTTTTTTTAACAGCGACATCAGCAGAATTTTTTTTAATCCTTTCAGAGTTTTGCTCTATGTTGTTTTGTCCGGTACAGGATGCAAGCAGGGCTATGCCTAGCAAAACTGTGATTAAAGCTGCTGCCGGCTTAAATTTTGACAGATTATCTTTCATTTGATTTACACCTCCGACTAAAGCCTCATATATAGTATTTATTACAGCCTCAGGTTTATGCACTCTGAATCTACAGGCTTTCCTTTAATATCTTTACTACTTCACTATAATCAAGCTTTTTATATCCGCCCCTAAGCAGCAGAGTGCCCTTGGCGATACCTTCTATCATATCTTCTTTAACTCCGAGCTCGCTTATCCTCATTACCAGCCCAAGCTCCTTCATCCAGCTTTCCATAGCTGAAAGCCCCTCTTCAGCTATCTGTCTGTCAGTTTTGCCCTCAGCCTGCACTCCCCAGACATTAACTGCAAAGCGTTTAAACTTACTAAGACCGTAAGGCAGTATATAGCGATAGTAGGGCAGTGAAACTGCTGCAAGAGTCATACCGTGAGTTGCATCGGTTACCCCTCCTACCGCCTGCCCAAGCATGTGTACCATCCAGTCAGTCGATTTGCCGCAGGACACAAGCGTATTTAAAGCCCATGAAGCAGTCCACATAATATTGCTTCTGGCTTCGTAGTTTTCCGGCTCCTTATTTGCAATACGACTTGAATTTATAAGCGAATGCATAAGCCCCTCGCTTATATAGTCACTGGTATTATCATCTTCGCCTGAAAAATACTGCTCGCAGATATGGCTGAAAACATCATAAATACCGGCTATCATCTGATAATGAGGCAAGCTGAGGGTAAACTTCGGGTTTAATATAGAAAACCTCGGCATTACCCTCTCATCTGCAAAGGGATGACCTATCTTCTGTTTGGTATCCTGATTTGTAATTACCGCACCCGCATTCATCTCGGAGCCGGTGCCTGCCATAGTAAGTATACAGCCTACAGGAATCACCTCACATTCAGGCTCTTCATAACGTATAAAATATTTCTCCCAAGGATCTTCCCCGATTAAGTTTGCCGATACCGCAACAGCCTTGGAGTAATCGCATACCGAGCCACCACCTACTGCAAGCAGCAAATCCGCTTTATGCCCTCTGGCTATTTCTATACCTTCATATAATTTCTTAAGAGTCGGGTTCGGCATGACTCCCGATATTTCGGCAATGTTTTTCTTATTGTTTTTAAGTATTTTAATTACCTCGTCATAGATACCGTTTTTTTTTACAGAGCCTCCCCCATACACAAGCACGACATTTGAGCCGTATTTAGACAGCTCAATGTTAAGATATTGCAATGAATCCTCTCCGAAATAAAGCTTTACCGGATTACAGTAGCTGAAATTTCCCAACATAGTATTATTCCTCCTTTGAAAATGCAGATTTATTCCCAGGCCTTACATACGTCGACCCATTTATCATAATTTGAATATTTTTCCAGTTCGCTTATGGTTAATTCTATTGCACTGTTGTGGCTTCCGCATGCCGGAAATACAGTGCTAAACCTTTTTAAAGATTCATCAAGATAAATCTTTACTCCCTCTCCAACTGCAAAGGGGCATACTCCGCCAATCTCATGCCCTATTATTGACAACGCTTCTTCGGCTGTAAGCATCTTAGCCTTTTTTCCAAACTCAGCCTTATATTTTGAATTATCTATTTTAGCATCTCCGGCAGTTACTACTAAAATAGGCTGCTCTCCTGCCATAAAAGAAAGAGTTTTCGCTATCCTGCAGCCCTCGCAGTTAAGTGCCTTAGCTGCAAGCTCTACAGTAGCACTTGATACCTCAAACTCCATCACTCTATCCGCCATACCAAATTTTTCAAAATATTTTTTTACCTTTTCAACCGACATTTTTATATTCTCCTTAACTAAAATCTATATAAAGTATTATAATACATAATTTACAACAGAGCAATTTATGTATCTCAGCAATTCGCTAAATCAGCAGCTATTTTACTCTATCCCGGTCAGCTTAACTAATCAAAATAATTTTGCCCGGGCTTAATCTGATTTTTGAATTAATTTTTGACTGTTATTTTTCAGAAGCAATATGTATATTACAATCATTAAGACTATTATCACAGTCACAGGACTGCCTGCTTCGAATCCATACAGCCCTCCATTTAATACAGCCAGATTTTCATTTATCTCGGTTTTAAAAACTGTCGTCGGCAATTCAAAGCCGCTTACAGAAATGCCAAGCACTGCTCCCAGAATAAAATTCCAGCCAGAGTGAAAACCTGCCACCAACCAAATATTATCATGGTAATAATAGATAAGGCTGAATAGGATTCCGATTAAAAAGGTATTCACCAGACTTATAATTGAAGCATTCGCATTTGTTATGTGCATAAGTGCAAACACTGAAGAATTTAATAGTATAGCAGCTATTACTCCAAATCTTAAAGCCAACTGAGTAAACAAAAGGCTCCTCATTATAAATTCTTCCATAAAGCCCTGAAATATAAAACCAATTAAAAGAAGCAGAAATATCCGCAAATTAATTTTCTGATTTACTGAAGTATTTACTGCATGAAATACAATGTTTATCAGCCATATAATAAACAAAATTACAGCTGAAAGCATCCAGCCTAAAGGGTAGTCCAGTATCCCGGAGTTCATTCCCAGCGAAGCAAAGCTTCTGCGGGCTATAGCTGCCATAAAGGCAACACAGGCAATAGCAGACAGCACGTTTGCCAGCAAAAGATTTACTACATTATTAAAGTCCAACAATATACCTGAAGCACTCATTACTATTGCATACAGCAGATAGCAAAGTGCAGTCATACGCCCTGATTTTTTAATCTCTTTAGCTTCAGAGAGGGTTTTATTATATTTTAGTACCAGCATAGTTCTACCTGACTCCTTTCCAAATATGTCAAGCTCTCAGACAGACCCTGCAATCTGCTCAGCCGCCTGCTTGAAAGCAAAATTCACTTAAAATTTTCATGATTGCATTAAATTCCGAGCCTTTTAATACAGGATTAATGCCCTCAGGCATTAATATAGGATTAAGTTTAGTCTATAATACATTCTAAGGCAATCAGATTTTTAGTCTTCAAACATAAAAACACTCTCTAAAGTTTTTTTCAACCTTAGACAGTGTTTTCGTCAATAAAATTTCCGGGCGGCTTTCCCGCTTTAAAGCTATGCACCTTCACAACAGGAAGCTGTTGTTTACATAAGCTCAAAGTCTTCAACGATTTCCTTAAATTTTACTTCTTCAGCCTTAATAAAGGCTTTAAGCAAATCCCGGTTTTTTATTTGGGAACGATAGCACATTCCACATGACAGTGAAAGGGCACGAGGCACAGGTATCAGTCTGCCGCCCAAATCCATTTTCTTAGCTTTTTGCTCAAATGAAATCGCATGATGTGGTGAATCAAATAAAACCAAATCAAATCTCGTTTTTTCCCGCACCTTTCCCCTCCTTTAGCTATTATAATATTTTTTATTGTTCAGAAAAAAATGCTTTCATCAGCTTGAGGCAATAATCCACACTTTCAAGTGTTTCACTATATCCGAAGCTGAATCTTAAGGTTCCCTTGGGAAAGGTTTTAAGTGAGGTATGTGCCAAAGGAGAGCACTGCATGCCCACTCTGGTAGCAATTTTTCCTTCACTCTCCAAATAAAACGAAAGACTTGCAAGGTCTGTTTCGTCGGAGTAAACCGATACCACCGGAGTCCGCTTAATTTTTTCTATTAAAAGCTCTCTGTCTTTAAGCAAAGGATAATTTTTCTTGTCATTCTCAAGCTTCAGGCTCCGCTCTATTTCATCCGTTTCAATAAAATAACCGCTTTCAGCCAAATTAAGTCCTATCAGTCTTATAGGGTATTTTTCAGACAGCTCTTTGACTCCATCAATAAATTTTTTGGTCAAGGCAAGCTCATTTTCCAGGACCTGCGCATGATTTTCCTTAAGCCATCTCATCGAAGCTAAAAGCCCTGCAATGCCGATGAGATTTTGTGTCCCTGCCTCAAATTTATCCGGAAGACTTTCCGGCATCTCAAATTTATCCGATATGGAGCCTGTTCCGCCGCAAATAAGAGGCTCTATCTCTTTGCCTAATTCCTCAGACAGTATAAGCGCTCCTATTCCCTGCGGTCCGAGCAGGCTTTTATGCCCTGTAATTGCAAGTATGTCTATGCCGAGCACCTCCATATTCAGGGGCAGAAAGCCTGCCAGTTGAGCTCCGTCAACAAAATAAAGAAGATGATTTTCCTTGGCTATGCTTCCTATTTGTCTAAGCGGCAGAATATTGCCCGCTACATTGCTGGCGGCAGTTGTTAAAACAGCTTTTGTATTAGATTTTATTAAAGCTGCGATACAGTCTGTATTTATTCTCCCGCACTCATCACAGGGAATTACCGAATAGCTTATATTCAGTTTTTCCAAAGCCTTTAAGGGGCGCATTACCGCATTATGCTCAAGCGGAGAAACTATTATATGATCTCCGCTTTTTAAGTAGCCCTTTAAAAGCAGATTAAGACTTTCAGTAACATTTTTGGTAAATACCGCCTGTTTATTTCGGGCACCAAAATACTCCAGAATATACTCTCTGGTTTTATATACAAGCTGAGAAGCCTCATAGGATATACTAAGACTCCCTCTGTTAATATTACTTGCTCCAGTTCTTATAAATTCGGCAACTGCCTCCGGCAGATTTGGTGCCTTAGGAAATGAACTGGAAGCCTGGTCAAAATTTATCATAATCTTCCTCTAAGTATTTCGGCTGCTTTTGTCATATTTCTCAATTTTGCTTCAATAGTTTCATAAGAGTTTAAAGGTCTGTTACAAAAAGTGGCAAAACCGCAGTCTGAGTTGAGCCAGATTCTTTCAGGCGGCAGAAATTCAAGTGCCTTTTCAACTCTGGCAACGATTTCATCAACACTTTCAACTGTTTGTATACGAGGATTTATAACTCCGTAGCCTAAAATAATTTTTTTAGCCAATAAATTATTATGGAATAATTCGCTTACCTCTCCTGCCCTTGGGGTAGAAAACTCAAGTGCCAGCATATCAACCTTAAGTCCGCTGAAAAACTTGGAAAGCTTATCATAGGCTCCGGCTAAAAGTACGCTCTCATCAGTTGTCCAGTTTCCTCTACATACATGCATTGCACTGATTACATCTTCATGCTCTCTTATTTTTGCAAGAATCGGTTTTAAGAGATTGCTTGCAAATTTTAATTCTTGGTCAATCTTGACCTTTTCAGACAGTGCTCCTCAGTAGAAGGAATTATCTCCGCCCGGCTTTTGAAACACCACCTCCGATACTATAGGCTCATCAATTTGTATCACCTTCACTCCGGAAGCTATCAGCTGCTCTACTTCATTTAAAAGCAGCTTTACAACATCAGCTCCCAACTCTTTCCTGTCGGAATAAGCATTTTGAGATACTTCCTTAAGCCACATTGAGCGTGTTAAAATATACGGGCTTGGAATCGTAATCTTATACCGGTTATCTCCTGAAAATTCCTTCATCATCTCAACTTCTTCATCCGCCAAGCGGGCATCGGTATCAATTCTTCCGGTACATATCGGATTGCTCATAGAATTGTCTGAAGCATCCATTTGGTTCAGGCTTTCTTTAAATTCATCCGAATTTGCAGTTATCTCAAGTATCTCATCCATACTCATAAGACTGATGCCGTCTACCTTTTCAGCAACAAAGCTTACAAAATTATCTCTTAAAAGCTCTCCGCAAACCGGAACATCAATTCCGGCAGCTTTCTGAAGCTCCACAACCTTCTTAGTTTCTTCAAAAGCCTTAGCCTTATATTCAGCTTGCTTGGCTGCATCGCCAACAGACTGCCTTTTAAGCTCCAGCAGCTCAGGGCTTCTTGGCATCGAGCCTATTAAGGTAGTGCAAAAAGCTGGAAATTTATCCATGATTTTTCTCCTTATTTTAATAAAACTTGGCACCCATATTTTTATGGGTGCCTGTAAAATATTTTTATTCTTATGGAGTGATTACCTTGTCAGAGGTAGTCATAATCTCAACCACTTCTGCCATAGTTGTAACGCCGCCAACCTTAAGCTCATCTTTTAATTCATAATGGTCAAGGCATATTCCACAAGAAAGCACCTTTACACCTTTTTCCTCCAGCACCTTTAAATCTTCAATGCTGTCTGAGCCTGTACAAGCAAGCTGAACACCGGAAGCGTACATAATAACATGCTCAGGTAAATTTTCTCTGCCGGCAAGGGTGTGAATAAAGCCCTCCATCAGCTTTTCAAGCAAAACCTCGTCATCCTCTCCGTGTCCCATGCCTTTGCTCTTAATTACTACATCATATTTTTTTGACATAAGTATCTCCTTTTATATTTTATATATATTTTTTAATGTCTTCAATATTATTTATACACATTCTATACCATTCAAAACTCTACAGATAACTTACAATAGTTCAATTATATGAATTAATACTCCAAATGTCAATATAAAATAATAAAAAAGTAAATACTCTAACAAAGTAAACTAATAAAGTCAGCAAGTCATTAATAGGGCTTGTAAAGAACAGAGCCATAAAAATAGATAGAGTAAAATAATCATTGGCAAAAATATAAAATAAAAGGGAAGTGGCAAAAT
>CALBCM010000006.1 GCA_937927235.1 uncultured Johnsonella sp. | reverse complement strand
AGGGGGCTTGCTTCCGATGTTTATGGGCTCTATCGATTCAAAAACTTTTCAAATATCGCTTACCTATGATATACTGCTTATAGTAGTGCTTGGAGGTATAGGCAGTGTGACCGGAAGCATACTTGGAGCTTTTTTAATCACTGCCGGCAGAGAATGGCTCAGATTTTTTGATGAACCGCTCAGTATCGCAGGAGTGAATATTCCTTTATTCAGGGCAGGATTTCGCATGGTCATATTTTCAGTGCTCTTAATGGTGGTAGTTCTCTTTTATCGAAAGGGAATCATGGGTACAAATGAATTTTCCTGGGACGGATTATTCGGCTTGCTGAAAAGAAGTTTTTTTCCTAGAGGTAAAGTAAAGCATAAGGAGGGAAAAGATGAGTAAAAAAAATATACTGTCCGTGGAAAATATAAGTATGCAGTTTGGAGGAGTGCTTGCGGTAAATGATTTATCACTTAAGGTTGACGAAAATGAAATTGTTGCGCTCATAGGACCTAACGGAGCCGGAAAGACCACAGCTTTTAACTGCATTACAGGTATTTATGAGCCTACCAGCGGAAGAATAATATTTAATAATGAAACGGTGCTGGCTTCCTCCCCGAGAGGAAAACAAAAAAAGACTTTTTTGGGTGAGCTTCCGGCACAGGATATTGAAAGAGTGGTAAATATGCCTGACAGCATTACAAGAAAGGGAATGGCGAGGACCTTTCAAAATATCAGGCTTTTCAGCAATTTAAGTGTTATTGAAAATGTGCTTATAGCAAAGCATACAAAAGCAAATCAGAATGTATTTTCGGCGATATTAAGGCTTAACAGGGCAAAAGAAGCCAGAATGATTGAAGAAAGTGAAAGAATCCTTAAGATGCAGGGACTTATAAAATACCGAAATGACAGAGCGGGCAGTCTGCCTTACGGCTTACAAAGGAGGCTTGAGATAGCCAGAGCACTCGCACTTGAGCCAGAGCTTCTTTTGCTTGACGAGCCGGCGGCAGGTATGAATCCGCAGGAAACTGAGGAGCTGACCGAATTTATACAGCAAATCAGAGAAGAATATAAGCTCAGTATATTTATGATTGAGCATCATATGGATTTGGTTATGAGTATCTCTGACAGGGTTTATGTACTTGATTTTGGAAAGCTTATAGCGGAGGGAACTCCTGATGAGATACAAAATAATGAGCGTGTTATAGATGCTTATTTGGGGGTAGTTGAAGACGATGCTTAAAATTAACGATTTAAAGGTAAATTATGGCAGTATAGAAGCGGTAAAGGGAGTGTCTTTTGAGGTTAAAGAAAATAATATAGTTACTCTCATAGGCGCAAACGGGGCAGGAAAGACCACTATACTTAAAGCTATAACCGGACTGATAAAGCCTGCAGGCGGAAAAATCGAGTTTGGGGGAGAAGATATTACAGGATTGGAAACCTCAGTTATTATATCAAAAGGAATTACCCTGGTACCTGAGGGCAGGCATGTATTTCCTGATATGACAGTGTTGGAAAATATAAAAATAGGTGCCTATCTCAGAAAGGATTCATTAAGTAAAGATATAGAATGGATATACAACCTTTTTCCCAGACTGAAGGAAAGGTCTTGGCAGCTGGCAGGAACTCTTTCAGGAGGAGAACAGCAGATGCTTGCAGTGGCAAGGGCACTGATGAGCAAGCCTAAACTGCTGATGATGGATGAGCCTTCACTGGGGCTTGCACCTATTATAGTTAAGGGAATATTTGAAATAATAAAAGAGATACAAAAAGCAGGGGTTACGGTGCTTTTAATTGAACAGAACGCAAATATGGCACTTAATGCAGCCTCTTATGCCTATGTACTTGAAACCGGCGAGATAATTCTTGAAGGAAGCGGCGAAAAGCTTTTGGAGGATGAATCTGTGAGAGAGGCTTACCTGGGCAAAAACACTAATAAAAAATATGTAAATTAAGCAGTAATTATACTAATCCTTAAATAATTGCAATAAACACACACTTTTCTATAATATCAAAATTTATATTCTAAAATTTTCGCTGTTGACAAACTGATTACATACTAATACTATAAAAATATATCATAAAAGTTTTATGGAAATGTATATTCTCTTTCAAAATATAGGAGGTGTGCTTATGTTATTGTTTTCTACTATTCTTGATATAAAAGAGGGCATGGGAAAAAATGAATTTATAAACAGCGTGCTTACATGGAGCTCAAGCAGCCCGGATTCTGAAAATATTATATCAGCTATTGAATGGCAGGAGCAAAAGACTTTACGCTATGAAAAGGGCAGCTTATGGATTGAAATATCACATTATGAATGTGAAAATATAATAGCAATACGTTATGAAAAAATTGGAGTTGACGGCGTAGTATCCAGTAATGATTATATTATGAACTTTAATAAGATGAAGCTCTGTATACAGCTAGGAAAAAGCTGCAAGGAGGATATTATAATTAATGAAGCAGATTTTTCGACTCCTTACTACATTAAATGGCTGATAGACAACAACTATGTTAAGGCAGATAAAGGGCTTGCAATATCTGGCAGTCCGGTTTTAATTAATGACGACAATCTAAACCTGCTTGCTGATTTGATAAAGGGTAATACAAGGTATAAGTTGCCCGCAGTATATGTATCAAAAACAATATTCAACACGGACCCTCTGGAGGTAATACAGCTTGCGGAAAGCTTAAAGGGGGCGGCTCATGTGCTGGTACAGGAAGACAGGGCTTCAAATGCAAAATGCAGGCTGATATGTGAAAATAATAATGAATTCAATGGTGCAGTAGGTATTTATTATCCTAATCCTGCGGTTTTAAAGAAACGCTATTTGTATAAAAGTTACAGCGGAAGTGATAAGGTGCTGCTGAATAAGGTTATAAAAGATGTAATTGCCTATTTGAATTTTCAAAACATTGAAAAACTTTACACTTGGCACGGAGTCAATAATGCACTTTTACATGATAATCTTAACTCTCAGATAGAAAAAAGAATTGAAGCTGAAAAGGCAAGGCAGTCTGCTGAAAATGAAAAGGATATGGTGTATGATTCCTTTGATGACGAAATAAAGAAGCTGCGCTGCCAGGTTGAAGAATTAAGCAAAAATAATGATATATTAAAATATGAAAATCAAGGACTTAGAGATAAAATAAGCGGCTATTCCACTTTGCCCGTATTATATTTTGGCAGTGAAGAGGGGCTTTTTACTGATGAGGTTAAAGACATAATATTGTCCTCGCTTGAGGAGGTATTGAAAAGAACCCCTGAAAAGACAAGAAGGTGGGATGTATTAAACGATATTATTTCAAGCAATGATTTTAAACATATAAATGAAGAAAAGCAGAAAATTGTAAAAAGACTTTTCAGAGGCTATGAATATGTATCGGTAATGATGAGGCAGGAGCTGGCAAGTATAGGCTTTGAATTAAAGGAAGAGGGAAAGCATTACAAAATATTATATTATGGAGATGAAAGATATTGGACCGCAATATCAAAAACTCCAAGTGACGGAAGAAGCGGGAAAAACATTGCACAGACTATAATTAAAACCATGCTTTAAATAAATAATCGGGCAATTTTTATAGGCACCGTCATACTGCGCCTTTTCAAAAAAACATTATTATGATATACTTTCCATAAATAAAATATATAATTTGTCAGGGGAATACTATGCAGGATAAAAGTGACGGAGTAGAAAAGTCTGAAGTGGATTTTGAAAAAATTTTCAAAGAAAAGGTATTTTCGGAAAGATACGGCTGTAACAGAGTGATGCTGAAGCTAAGCGGTGAAGCCCTTGCTGCAGGAAGCGGCGGATATAATGACGAAGCTATAAAGGACATTGCCGCTCAAATTATGGCTGCTAAGAATTACGTTAAAAATTGTACCGAAAAAAGCCTGAAGGTCGTCGGAGGCATCGAATCTGAAGAGGAAAGCAAACGAGGAAGGCTTGATGTAGGTATAGTAATCGGAGGAGGAAATTACTGGAGAGGAAGAACCTCTGAAAATATTGACAGGGTAAAGGCTGACCAGATAGGCATGCTTGCTACTATTATGAACTGTATATACGTTTCGGAAATATTCAGAAGCGAAGGCATAGCTACAGCAGTATTTTCATCGTTTACCTGCGGCACTCTTACCGAGCTTTTTTCAAAAGACAGAGTAAATCAGTGCTTTGAGGAGGGCAAGGTGGTATTTTTTGCAGGCGGTACGGGGCATCCTTATTTTTCAACTGATACCGGTGTAGTATTGAGAGCAGTGGAGATGGAGGCAGGCATTATATTGCTTGCAAAGGCTGTTGACGGCATATATGACTCGGATCCTAAAAATAATCCTGATGCGGTAAAGTATGATGTAGTCAGCATTCAGGAGGTTATAGACAAAAAACTGGCGGTGCTCGACTTGACTGCTTCAGTGATGTGTATGGAGCATAAGATTGCGCTTGCAGTTTTTGATTTAAATAAGGCGAATTCTATAGCTGAGGCTATGAGAGGAGAAATTAACGGTACTATAGTTACCGTGTAGGAGGAATTTATGGAAAACAATGTAAAAGAGTTTCAGGATAAGATGGAAAAAACTATCAGTGTACTGCAAAGTGAATATGCTACTATAAGGGCAGGGCGAGCAAATCCTCATGTACTTGATAAGATTAAGGTTAATTATTACGGAAATCCCACACCTATACAGCAGGTCGGCAATATTTCTGTACCTGAGGCCAGAATGATAGTTATACAGCCTTGGGAAAGGGGACTTTTGAAAGAAATTGAGAAGGCTATTAATATGTCTGAGCTTGGCATACATCCTACAAATGACGGCAATGTCATAAGACTTATTTTTCCTGAGCTTACAGAGGAAAGACGTAAGGAGCTTGTAAAGGATATAAAGAAAAAGGGAGAAGCTGCGAAGGTTGCTATCAGAAATATACGCAGAGATGCGATTGACCACATGAAAAAGTCTGAAAAGGCCGGTGAGATAAGTGAAGATGAGCTCTCGGATTTTGAGGAAAAGATACAAAAGGTAACAGATAAGTCAATCAATAAGGTTGAGGAAAGTGTTGAAAATAAATCGAAGGAAATCTTAACTGTATAAAAATAAATACTGATATAAAAGCTGATTGCAAAAATTTAATTATGGAGAATATAAATACTAATTTGGCTGGCGGGGAGTTAAAAATACCCCGCCATATTGCCATAATACTTGATGGCAATGGAAGATGGGCAAAAAAACGCAGACTGCCCAGAGCAGCAGGGCATAAAGCGGGCTGTGAAGCTCTTGAAAAAATTGTCGGAGATTGTGCAAAGCTGGGCATTGAATATCTTACAGTATACGGCTTTTCCACTGAAAACTGGAAACGAAGTGAGCAGGAGGTTGCTGCACTTATGTCACTTTTCAGATTTTATATGGTAAAGCTTATAAAAATTGCAAATGAGAATAATGTAAAAGTCAGAATGATAGGCGATAAATCAAGATTCGCTTCTGATATAAGAGAGGGTATCGATAAGCTTGTTTTAAGCACTGAGAAAAATACCGGCATGATATTCACGTTTGCGGTCAATTACGGCTCAAGAGATGAGATAACAAGGGCTGTTAAGAAAATGCTTGCTGACTATAAGGCGGAAAGCTTTACTCTTGATGCGGTTACTCCTGAATTTATAAATACCTATCTTGATACAGAGGGTCTGCCTGACCCGGACCTTTTAATCAGAACAAGCGGAGAGCTAAGAATATCAAATTTTTTACTCTGGCAAATAGCCTACAGTGAAATCTATATTACTGATACCTATTGGCCTGATTTTGATAAGGCTGAGCTCTTAAAAGCCCTTGAAGAATACAGCAAAAGAGAGAGAAGATTTGGAGGCAGATAATGTTTCTTACCAGACTTATAAGCGGTATACTACTTTTAGCTGCCGCTTTCTTTTTAGTGAATTCAGGGGGAGTGCCGCTGCTTTGCTCCTCAATATTGATTTCACTTATAGGAATGTATGAATTTTACAGGGTATTAAAAATTGAAAAAAAGCCTATATCCTATATAGGCTATATTTCAGCATCAATATATTATTTACTGCTTTATCTTAAATCTTATAAATATATTTCCAAATATATTTCAGAAGAACATTTTTCTTTTATAATAATAGCAGCACTTATTATTTTAATGAGTGTGTATGTATTTACCTTTCCAAAATATAAGACTGAAGAGATTTGCGGAGTGTTTTTCGGGATATTTTATGTTGCGGTGCTGTTTTCATTCTTATACAGTACAAGAGCGGCAAAGGATGGAAAATATCTTGTATGGCTGATTTTTTTATCAAGCTGGGGAAGTGATACCTGTGCCTATGTGACAGGTGTCCTTATAGGCAGGCATAAAATAGCTCCTAAGCTGAGTCCTAAAAAAAGTGCAGAAGGCTGTCTGGGAGGAATATGCGGAGCTGCTTTGCTGGGCTTTATTTATGCTTCATTATTTTCTAAAAACATCTATGAGACACAGGACCCAAGATTTATATGTGCAGCTGCCTGTGCAATAGGTGCAGTAATATCACAGATAGGGGATTTTGCAGCCTCAGCAATAAAAAGAAATCATGATATAAAGGACTATGGCAATTTAATCCCGGGGCATGGAGGCATACTTGACAGGTTTGATTCAATGCTGTTTACCGCCCCGGCAATATACTTCGCCTTATATTTTCTTTCCTAAAGTCTGCTTAAGCAAGCCGTGTTTTCAATTTTGTCCGGCTTGTTATAATATAAAAGCTTGCTGCAATTATGCTTTAGGCTTGAGGTAGATAAAATATTTATGAATTTTATATGATAATTTTATAAAATAGGTATTTTAAATGAAAAAATTAAGTATAATAGGTTCTACAGGCTCTATAGGTACGCAGACCCTCGATATTGTAAGGGCAAATAATGATATAAAAATAACCGGGCTTGCAGCAGGAAACCGGGTTTCCCAGCTTGAACGTCAGATTAGAGAGTTTAAGCCGGATATAGCTGCGGTTTGGGATGAACAGGCAGCAAAGGATTTGAGAGTCCGGATTGCAGATTTAAGCTGCAAGGTAGGATATGGAATTCAAGGGCTTATTGAGGTGGCTTCATATAAGCGTGAAGACAAGGATAAGGAGATGCTCTTAAGTGCAGTAGTGGGCATGATAGGAATAGAGCCTGCTGTAGCGGCTATAAAATCAGGCAAGGAAATAGCTCTTGCCAATAAAGAGAGCCTGGTCTGTGCAGGGCATATAATTCTCCCTCTGGCGAGAAAAAATAAAGTAAATATACTGCCTGTGGACTCTGAGCATTCTGCCATATTTCAATGCCTCAGAGGCAATGAAGAAAATAAAGTTTCTAAAATACTGCTTACTGCTTCAGGAGGACCTTTCAGAGGATATTCAAAGGAAAGGCTGAAAAAGGTAAGGCTTGAAGAAGCACTTAAGCATCCGAATTGGAGCATGGGAAAAAAAATCAGCATAGATTCTGCTACTATGGTAAATAAGGGGCTTGAGGTGATGGAAGCCTGTCATTTATTTAATGTAAATCCGGATAAGGTGGAAGTGCTTGTACAGCCGAGCTCGGTAGTTCATTCCATGGTTGAGTTTGAAGACGGAGCGGTGCTGGCACAGCTTGGAACCCCGGATATGAAGCTGCCTATACAGTATGCTTTATATTACCCTTACAGAAGGTATTTAGAGGGTAAAAGACTTGATTTTAGTAAACTGGCAGATATAAGCTTTGAGGCTCCTGATACTGAAGTCTTTGAGGGACTTGCGCTTGCTTATAAGGCGGCGCATGAGGGAGGAAGTCTGCCCACAGTGTTTAATGCGGCAAATGAATATGCAGTCAGCCAGTTTTTAGAAAGAAAAATTGGTTTTTCTGATATAATTGATTTGATAAAAAATGCGATGCAGGTACATAAAAAGCTTGAAAATCCCTCCGTTTCGGAAATTATTAATATAAGAGCTGAAGTGGAGCAATATCTTAGAAGCTTAAAATAAGTGTTATTGAAAGCAAAGGAGAATAAATGAACATAATTATTGCACTGCTTGTATTTAGCTTTATAGTTTTAATACATGAATTAGGGCATTTTTTGCTTGCCAAAAGAGCAGGAATTAAGGTTGAAGAATTTTCAATAGGCATGGGACCGAGAATTTTTACTGTAAAGGGAAAGGAAACAAATTATTCGATTAAGCTTCTGCCGCTGGGAGGCTCCTGTATGATGCTCGGAGAAGACGAAGATGAGGAAAAGACTGAAGGAAGCTTTAATTCAAAAGGAGTTTTAGACAGATTTCTGGTAATATTTGCAGGTCCGTTTTTTAATTTTATACTTGCATTTGTCATATCGGTTCTGATTATTACAAATGTAGGCATAGACAGGCCTTATGTAGCTGAAGCAATTTCAGGTTATCCGGCAAGTGAGGCGGGGATTGAAGCGGGCGATGAAATTCTGCAGCTTGATAATAAAAATATAACAATATATAGAGAAATCCCCTTATATGTATACATGCATCCCGGAAAGACAATAGAGGTTAAAGTCAGGAGAGGAGAGGGACAGGAAGCTCAAATACTTAATTTTTCACTGGTACCGAAATACAGCACCGAAAGGGGAAACTATCTGATAGGGATAAGGCCTGAGAACAGAGTAATGCTGAAAAACCCCTTAAGCGTGATAGCTTATTCTTTAAATGAGGTGAGATATAATATCAGTATGACTGTAGAGGGGCTGGCACACATGGTAAGGGGCAAGCTTAAAGCAGACCAAATCAGCGGACCGGTAGCTATAGTAAAGGCAATAGGCGATACCGTAGAAGAATCAAAGCCTGACGGCTTCAGGATAGTGCTTTTAAATCTCGGCGCATTTATGGCACTTTTAAGCGCCAACCTGGGAGTGATGAACCTTCTGCCGATACCGGCACTGGATGGAGGAAGAATCTTATTTATTTTAATAGAGGCTGTGCTGAGAAAGCCGCTCAACAGGAAAGCGGAGGGATATATACATTTTGCAGGCTTTGCCTTGCTTATGGTGTTAATGGTATTTATTTTATTTAATGATATAAGGCATTTGATTTTTAAGTAAATTTATGAAAACTAAGAAAATAAAAATAGGAAACAGAGTAATAGGGGGAGGAAGTCCTATACTGATACAGTCTATGTGCAATACAAAGACTGAAAATGTAGAAATTACAGTGGCACAGATTTTAGAACTGGAAAAGGCGGGCTGCGATATTATAAGAGTAGCAGTGCCTGATATCAGGGCGGCGAATGCTATTAAAGAAATTAAAAAGAAAATACATATACCTTTGGTAGCAGATATTCATTTTGACTATAAGCTTGCAATAGCCTCGATGGAAAACGGTGCCGATAAAATCCGGATAAATCCTGGCAATATAGGCTCTTATGAGAGAATAAAGGCTGTAGTGGATGCCGCAAGGCAGCGAGAAATCCCTATCAGGGTCGGAGTAAATTCAGGCTCTCTTGAAAAGGAAATTCTGGAAAAATATAACGGAGTTACCGCCCAGGGGATAGTTGAGTCGGCACTTGACAAGGTAAGAATTATAGAGAGGATGGGCTATGAAAATCTTGTGGTAAGCATAAAATCCTCTGATGTAATGATGTGCGTAAAGGCACATGAATTAATAGCCAGGCAATGCAATTACCCGCTCCATATAGGCATTACCGAGTCGGGAACTATAAAAAGAGGGACGATTAAGTCTTCAGTAGGTCTTGGCATAATTCTTTATCAGGGCATAGGTGATACTGTCAGAGTGAGTCTTACCGGCGACCCTCTTGAAGAAATAAACTGTGCAAAGCTTATATTAAAAAGCTTAGGTCTTAGAAAAGAGGGAGTAGAAGTGGTTTCATGCCCGACCTGCGGCAGAACCTCTATTGATTTAATAAGCCTTGCAGATAAGGTTGAGGAGCTTGTAGAGGATTTTGACTTAAACATCAAGGTTGCTGTAATGGGCTGTGTAGTGAACGGCCCCGGAGAAGCGAAGGAAGCTGATATAGGGATAGCCGGAGGCAAGGGAGAGGGACTGTTAATTAAAAAAGGGCAGATTATAAAAAGGCTGCCTGAAAAGGAATTACTGGAAGCCTTAAGACAGGAGCTGCAAATAATGCAGGCAGAAGCAGCTGCCAGAGCATAAATTTCAAGAAATAAATTTTAGAGGAAACCGGAGAATTATGAAAAAGGTATTTGAGGTATTTTCGAATTTAAGAGTTTCTGACGAGATATTCAGCATATTTAAATCCGCCGAGGTTGAAAGAGTAGTAAGCTCGGCGGGTTTTGCGTATTTAAAAATTTATATTTTATCGGAGCATTTAATTAATAAACACTATATTTATGCATTGGAAAAGCTTATTAAGGATGGACTTTTTGCATATAAAAATATAAAGATAAAAATAATAGAAAGCTACCGGCTTTCAGCTTTATACACTCCCCATAATCTGTATGAAGCCTATAAGGAAAGCATCCTTTTTGAAATAAGAAATTATAAAATCTTAGAGTATAATATTTTAAAAAATGCAGAAATAAATTTTTACGAGGACTCTGTGCAAAATCCTGTAATGGAAATCAGTGTTGAAAAAAACTCACTTAATCTTTCAGTAATTGAGGACCTTATAAGAGTGCTTGAAAAGATATTTAATGAAAGATGCGGAGTAAAATGCAGAGTGCGTGCAAGATATACGGAGTACCGGGCTCCTGAATATAAAGACGAATTTGCTCTTCCTTATAAAAATAAAAGAGAAAGCAATGAGAGCGAAAATTCAGAATTTATGCAGACAGACAATGCTGCCAGATTTACGAGCTATAGGGCTGAATCTAAAGCTAAAAGTCGAAATTCTGAAAGTACGGATAAATTTAATGCCACAAAAGATAATCGGAATCTGAAAAAACCTGTAAAAAATACCTTTTATAATTCAAATAAAAAGCTTTCTCCTGATGTGCTTTACGGCAGAGATTTTGAAGATAATTTCACCCAATTAAAGGAGCTTTTAGGTGGTGAGACTGGAGAGATAATGATAAGAGGACAGATTATCTCAGTCGAGGAAAGAGCTCTAAAAAAGACAGGCTCAATCCTTTATGTATTTTCTTTAAGTGATTTTACAGATTCTATTTCAGCAAAAATATTCGCGGATGAGAAAAGTATAGCCGCTTTAAGAGAGTATGTAAAACCTGGGGTATTTGTCAAGCTTTATGGTGTCACTACTATTGATAAATTTGATGGAGAGCTTATAATAGGCTCTGTGAGAGGAATAAAAAAATGCGAAGCCTTTGGAGGAGGCAAAAGAGCTGATAAGGCATCTAAGAAGCGTGTTGAGCTTCACTGTCATACCAAGATGAGTGAATTTGATGGAACTGCAGGTGCAAGGGAAATCATTAAACAGGCTTACGAGTGGGGAATGGAAGCGGTAGCTATTACGGACCACGGCAATGTACAGGCATTTACTGAGGCTTATCACAGCCTGGATAAGAAAAAAATGGAAAGACCCTTTAAGATTATTTACGGTATGGAGGGCTATCTTGCAGATGATTTAAAGGAGCTTGTTGAAAATCCGGGGAAATCAACTCTAAATGACAGCTTTGTAGTATTTGATATTGAAACCACAGGCTTTTCTCCCTATAATGACAGGATTATAGAAATCGGAGCTGTAAAAATAGAAAATGGGAAAATTACTGCGAGATTCTCAAGTTTTGTAAATCCCAAGCGGCCGATTCCGTATAAAATAGAAGAACTTACCGGTATAAATGATGCCATGGTAATAGATGCAAAAGAGATAACTGAGGTGCTGCCTGAATTTCTGGAATTTTCCAAAGGCTGTATAGCAGTAGCACATAATGCCGCATTTGATACCAGCTTTATTAGGGAAAATGCTAAAAGACAGAAGTTGGAATACTCTCCGGGAATTATAGATACGGTAGCCTTTGCCAGGCTTTTAATGCCTCAGCTTGGAAGATTTAAGCTTGATACGGTATGCAAGGCACTTAATATCTCGCTTGAAAATCACCACCGTGCAGTTGATGATGCGGAGGCAACCGCCTATGTATGGCTTAAATTTATTGACATGCTCCGTGAAAAGGGCATTGATGAGCTTAAAGAAGTAAGCAGGCTGTCAAAAACTAATGCGGATATGGTGAAAAAAATGAATTTAAGCCATGTCACTATTCTGGCGAAAAATGATATAGGACGCATAAATTTGTACAGGCTTGTGTCCTTATCCGGCATAGAGTATTTTAATAAAAAGCCGAGAATACCGAAATCGCTGCTTGCAAAATACAGAGAGGGGCTGTTAATAGGCTCTGCCTGCTCGTCAGGAGAATTATTTAATGCTGTGATGAGAGGGGCTTCAGATGAGGAGCTGGCAAAAATAGTTGAGTTTTATGATTATCTGGAGATACAGCCTGCAAAAAACAATCTGTACTTGGTTGAGGAAGACAGAAATTCGCTTAATAGTCTTCAGGAGATATTGGAAATAAATAAGAAAATAGTTGAGCTTGGCAAGGCTTATGCCAAGCCCGTAGCAGCTACTGGAGATGTCCATTTTATAAATCCGGAGGATGAGATTTATCGGCGGATTATTATGTTCGGCAAGGAAATTAAAGGTGCAGATAAGCAACCTCCGCTGTATTTTAGAACCACTGAGGAGATGCTTGCCGAATTTGAATATCTGGGCAGCGATAAGGCTTATGAGGTAGTGGTTGAAAATACTAATTTAATTGCCGATATGATTGAAGCTATAAATCCTGTAAGACCTGATAAATGCCCTCCGGTAATAGAAAATTCAGATGAGCTGCTCAGAAAATCCTGCTATGAAAAAGCCTACGAGCAGTACGGGAAAAATCTTCCTGAAATAGTAAGCGAAAGGCTTGAAAAAGAGCTGCATTCAATAATTTCAAACGGCTTTGCGGTAATGTATATTATAGCAAAAAAGCTTGTCGAAAAGAGTAATGACGATGGCTATCTGGTAGGCTCTAGAGGTTCTGTAGGCTCCTCCTTTGCAGCCTACACTTCCGGCATTACCGAGGTAAATCCTTTGCCGCCACATTATTACTGTGAATGTAAGTATGTTGATTTTGATTCACCTGAAGTTAAAGCTTATGTAGGCATGGCCGGTTGTGATATGCCCGATAAAATTTGCCCTGAATGCGGGAAGCCGCTTAAAAAAGACGGCTTTGATATTCCCTTTGAAACCTTTTTGGGATTTAAAGGGGATAAGGAGCCGGACATTGATTTAAATTTTTCAGGAGAATATCAGCCCTATGCTCATGAATATACTGAAGAGCTTTTCGGAAAGGGTTATACCTTCAGAGCTGGAACTGTGGGGACCCTGGCTGAAAAAACTGCTTTCGGCTATGTAAAAAATTATTTTGCTGAGCATGGGGAAAGAAAAAATAAGGCGGAAATAGGAAGAATTTCACTGGGCTGTGTAGGCGTTAAAAGAACCACCGGGCAGCATCCGGGAGGAATCATAGTGCTGCCTCACGGCGAGGAAATAGATACCTTTACTCCGGTGCAAAAGCCTGCAAATGATATGAGCACTAAAATAATAACTACGCATTTTGACTACCATGCCATAGACCACAACCTGCTTAAGCTGGATATACTGGGTCATCAGGACCCTACTATGATAAGAATGCTCCAGGACCTTACCGGGATAGATCCTGTAAAGGATATACCGCTTGATTCAAAGGAAACTATGAGCTTATTTAAGGATACTACAGCACTTGGGATAAAGCCTGAAGATATAATGGGCTGTAAGCTTGGAGCACTTGGAGTGCCTGAGTTTGGAACAGATTTCGCTATGCAGATGCTTATAGATGCGAAGCCTGAGGGACTTTCAGACCTGGTGAGGATAGCAGGACTTGCACATGGTACGGATGTATGGCTCGGCAATGCGCAGGAGCTGATAAAATCAGGTACAGCTACTATTAGAACTGCTATATGTACAAGAGATGATATAATGATTTATCTTATAGATAACGGCATTGAAGAAGGAATTTCATTTAAAATAATGGAAGCGGTGCGCAAGGGAAAGGGATTGAGCAAAGAGCAGGAAGATGTTATGCGTGAAAATGGTATACCTGAATGGTATATAGAGTCCTGTAAAAAAATCAAATATATGTTCCCTAAGGCACATGCTGCGGCTTATGTTATGATGGCATGGAGAATAGCCTATTGTAAAATATTTTATCCGCTGGAATACTATACGGCATATTTTACAATAAGAGCTACCGGCTTTTCTTATGAAATTATGTGCTTCGGTAAAGAAAGGCTTGAGCATTATATAAGTGAATATAAAAAGCGTGATGCCGAAGCGGGACTTACTGCAAAGGATGCCGATACCTTCAGGGATATGAGGATAGTGCAGGAGATGTATGCAAGAGGGCTTGAGTTTAAGCCTATAGATATTTATCTTGCTCAGGCTGAAAAATTTACGATTACCGAGAACAAGAAAATAATGCCGGCACTTTCCAGTATAGACGGACTTGGAGAAATAGCCGCAAACCAGATAGAGCAGGCGGCAAAGGCAGGAAAATTCATATCAAAAAATGATTTAATGAATCGGGCAAAAATAGGCAAATCAACTACGGAATTATTGGATAAGCTCGGACTTTTAGGCTCACTTCCGCAAAGCGATCAGATTTCTATATTTGATTTAAAATAAATATAAAGGAGTATAAAATGGAACTTACTAGGGGATTTAAAGATAAGCTGGAAAAATATGTAAATATTAATCAAAGCTTCAGTGTGGAAATGAAGATTAAAGGCAGTGCAGAATATGATTTTTGCTGCTTTGGTGTTGACAGTGCGGGAAAACTATCAGATGATAGGTATATGATTTTTTATAATCAAACTGTAAGCCCCGGCAGAGAGATAACTATGCAAAATATTGCTGAGGGAGTGCAGTACAGCTTAAATCTCTCCGCTTTGCCGCTTTCCGTTCAAAGGATAGTGTTTACCGCCAGCATTGACGGAGCGGAAACTATGAGCCAGATTGATAATTTTTCTTTAACCTTGCAGCAGGCTGGAGGCACGGCTTTGGGAATGCAGCTTACCGGTCAGAATTTTGCCGATGAAAAAGCGATCATTGCAATAGAATTGTACAGAAAAGACGGCTGGAAGCTGGGCTGTGTAGCAAGCGGCTTTAATGGTGGAATAGCCGCACTTTTAAGGTATTTTGGAGGAGAGGAAGCTCAGGAGGCGGCTCCGGCAGCTCCTTCTCCTGTTGCACCGCCGCCTGCCGCCGCCCAAAGAGTATCTTTGGAAAAACGCCTGGAAAGGGAAGCTCCGCATTTAGTCAGCCTGGCAAAGCCGCTGAAGGTAGAATTAAAAAAGAAAAATCTGGAAGAACTGGTGGCAAGAGTGGGGCTTGTGATAGATATATCAGGCTCTATGACGGGAAGATTTAAAAACGGTACAGTGCAGGAGATTGTAAACAAAACCTTGCCCTTGGCAGTTCAATTTGATGATGACGGAGAGCTGGATTTTTGGTATTACGGCACTAGAGCAAGACGCATGGAAACTGTAAATTTACAAAATTATATGAATGCAGTACCACAAGACTGGAAAGGTTTAATGCGGGATTTAGGAGGCTCTAATAATGAGCCGGAGGTGCTTCGCATGGTACTGGAGGAATACCGCTTTTCTAAGCTTCCGGTCTATGTGCTTTTTATTACAGACGGAGGTGTAAGCAAAACAGCTGAAATTAAAAAGATTTTAAAGGAGGCTTCAACAGCTCCAATTTTCTGGCAATTTTTAGGAGTTGGAGGCAGTGGCTACGGAATACTGGAAAAGCTTGATACTATGAAGGGAAGATATGTAGATAATGCAGGCTTTTTCGCTTTAGATGATTTTCGTCAGATTTCCAATGAGGTATTATATGACAGATTATTGTTTGAGTTTCCTAAATGGCTCCAAGCAATAAGAAGTAAGGGAATGCTATAAAGGCATATTTTATGCGGCGTTGACTTTTATTTATTATAGTATTATAATTCAAATGCTCTATAGCTTATATAATCAGGTTTAGCAGAATAGCTTACACGTGGATAATTATCTGTTTAGTACCTGTAAGATTTTAACAGCTTATAACTGTAAAATAAAAATTTTAGGAGGTTTTGCCAATGAAGTACAAAAATGAAATCGAAAAATATATTGATGACCACAAGCAGGAAATGATTCAGGATATAATCAGGCTCTGCGAAATTGACAGTCAGAAAATGCCTGCAAAAGAAGGGATGCCTTTTGGAGAAGGTCCTTATAAGGCACTGATGGAGGCTGTTTCAATGGGTGAGGGCTATGGCTTTGCAGTTAAAAACTATGATAATTATGCCGCTGCAATTGACCTTAACGACAAGGAAAAGGGGCTGGATATACTTGCACATGTGGATGTGGTTCCTGCCGGAGAGGGTTGGACGAAAACCGAGCCTTTTAAGCCTTATATTGAGGACGGTAAGATTTACGGCAGAGGAACCTCTGATGATAAGGGGCCGGTAGTAGCTTCGCTTTATGCACTTAGAGCAGTGAAGGAGCTTAATATTCCCTTAAGTAAAAATGTAAGGCTTATACTTGGCACTGATGAGGAATGCGGCAGTGAGTGCATTAAGCATTATTATAAATTTGAGGAAGAAGCACCCTTATCCTTTTCACCCGATGCTGAATATCCTGTAGTAAATATAGAAAAGGGCAAACTTCATGGCAGCTTTGTAAAAAATTTTGAAAGGAGTGCCGAACTTCCAAGGATAGTATCAATTGATGCGGGAACCAAGGTAAATGTAGTACCTCCTAAGGCAAAGCTGGTGGCGGAAGGCCTTGATATTAATGAAGTAAAAGCCGAAGCTGATAAGGTAAGTGCTGAAACCGGAATTAAATTTTCCCTTGAAACCGAGCCGGTATTTGAAATAACCGCTATGGGTGTAAATGCCCACGGCTCGACTCCTCAGAATGGAAAGAATGCGATTACTGGACTACTTTTACTGGTGAGCAGGCTTAAGTTTGCAAAATCAAAGCAGGTTGAAATCCTTAATAATCTTTACAAGCTTATGCCGCATGGTGAAACCGACGGTGAAACCCTCGGTCTTAAATGCTCTGATGAAAGAAGCGGGGCACTGACTCTGGCGTTTTCAATGCTTAAGGTTACCGAGGACAGCATAGACGGAGGTTTTGACTTAAGATGCCCGGTAACAGCTTCTACCGATACAATTATGACAACCTTAAGAAACAAGCTTGGCGAGGCAGGTGTAGAGCTTACCAATAAATCTATGACAGCACCTCACGAGGTGCCGGGGGACGGACATTTTGTCCAGACCTTGAATAAGTGCTATGAAGCGTATACGGGACTTAAGGGAGGCACTATAGCGATGGGAGGTCTTACCTATGTACATGACCTTAAAAACGGAGTTGCCTTTGGTGCAGTCTTCCCGGGAACCAATACACACATGCACGGTGCTGATGAATTTGCGGTACTTGACGAGCTTACAGCTTCCGCAAAAATATTTGCTCAGGCTATAGTGGAGCTTTGCAGCTAATTTATACAAACAGTTTGCAAAGCGGATTACAGAGTTTTGCTTTGCTGAAAGGGTATTAATAATTAATACCCTTTTGCTGTTTTATAAAGGTAAATTAAAATATTATAAAGATGACAGAAATGAATTCGGATAAATTGAGACAGTATATAGGCAGTCTGCTTGATGAAGGTGTAGCAGTGGCATTTTCAGGAGGAGTGGACAGTACCCTCGTGCTTAAAATTGCGGCGATGGAGGCCAAAAAAGCAGAAAAAAAAGTAATTGCACTGAGCTTTAGAACCTTTCTTTCTCCTTCCGGGGATATAGAAATAATCAGAAGGCTTGCTTCAGAATATAAGGTTGATTTAATTGAGGAATATATAGACCAGACGGACAATGAAAAGGTTCTTATGAATGACGTTGACAGATGCTTTTACTGTAAGTATGAATTATTTTTAAGGGCAAAGCAGCTTGCGGCGAATTTGGGTGCGGTACATGTGCTTGACGGAACAAATAAGAGCGATTTAAGCTTATACAGACCGGGATTGAGGGCTTTAAAGGAGCTTGGCATAATAAGTCCTCTTGCAAAGTGCGGGTTTGAAAAAAGTGATGTAAGAGCTTTGGCGGCTGAGCTTGGAATAAGTGTGGCAGCAAGACCTTCAGCCCCCTGTCTTGCCACAAGATTTCCTTATAATCAAAGACTTCCGATTGATAAATTTCCTATGCTGGATGCAGGAGAAAGGCTGCTTAAGCAATTAGGCTTTGAGATCTGCAGGATAAGGCTTTATGGTGAGGTGACAAGAATAGAAATTATGCCGGAAAAATTTCTCCTGTTTATAAATAAGCGTGACGAGATTATCAAGGAATTGAAAAATATAGGCTTTAAATATATAAATCTTGACATAGAGGGCTTCAGGTCCGGGAGCATGGATGAGGTATTATAATTAAGAGCTGCTTTGGCACAAGGTCTTAGGTATAAAAATAACGCTTGACAAAGTTATAAATTAGTTGTACTATGCCAGAAGTGTACAACAATTTGATTTTAATTAAAGGGGAATTTTATGAGCTGTTTAAATACTATGCAGAAGATGTATATGATGTTCATGACAGGTATGGCAGAGATGTGCTGTACTGCTTTTCGTGCAATTAAATATACATTATAATCTGTGTGGTGCTTAATGCAACTTATTTTATAAAGTGAAGGCGGACCATATAGGTTCGCCTTTTTGTTATATAAATTTTGTGGGGGTAAAATGGAAAAATCAATGGAAGAACCATCAATAGACTGGAAAAACTTAGAAGAAATAAAATATATAAATAATGAAAATCCGATAATAAGGATAAAAGAGCTCAGCAAAGCCTTTAGTACCAAGAATGGAACTGTACAGGCACTTGACAACATAAATCTTGATATTAACAGAGGAGAAATCTTTGGAATTATAGGGCTTTCAGGAGCCGGAAAATCTACTCTGGTTCGATGTATAAATTATCTTGAAGTCCCGACCTCAGGAGATGTTGTATTTGAAGGAAAGAGTCTGGCTGCTATGAATGAGTACGGCAGAAGACAGGCAAGACGAGCTATGGGCATGATATTTCAAAATTTCAATCTGCTTTCTCAAAGGACTGTACTTAAAAATATCTGCTTTCCCCTTGAGATTGCAGGGGTTGGCAAGGAACAGGCTAAAAAAAGAGCGGAAGAGCTTTTAGAGCTGGTAGGACTTGCGGATAAGAAAAATGCTTATCCTTCACAGCTTTCCGGGGGGCAAAAGCAAAGGGTAGCCATAGCAAGAGCGATAGCTACAGAGCCTAAGCTGCTGTTATGCGATGAAGCCACGAGTGCTCTTGACCCGAATACCACCAAGCAAATCCTTGAGCTTTTAAAAGATATAAACAAAAATCTGGGAATAACCGTCATTGTTATTACACATGAGATGAAGGTCATAGAGTCAATCTGTGACAGAGTTGCTATAATAGCTGACAGCAGGATCGCTGAATCAGGTGATGTGGCAGATATATTTTCAGACCCCAAGTCAAAGGTCGGAAAAAAGCTGATACTTGGAGAGGCTGTAGTCAACTGCGATGTAGTAAGCGGAAGGAAAATCAGGATAATATTTGACGGCAGGAGTTCCTTTGAGCCTATTATAAGCAATCTTATACTGACCTCCAAAACAGCGGTAAATATTCTCTATGCCTCTACAAGGGATATAAAAGGCAAGGCCTACGGGCAGATGATAGTTCAGATTCCGGGTGGGGAGGTTGATTATAAAAGGGTGGTCAATTACCTAAATAATGTGGAAATAAATTATGAGGAGGTGGGTGAAGATGATATGGGATAAAACTACAGTGGATATGATTATAAAGGGAATTCTGGAAACCTTTTTTATGACCTTTGCTTCCTCGTTTACAGCGTATCTGATAGGCATTCCTTTAGGACTTGCCCTGGTAGTTACTGATAAGGACGGCATAAAGCCGTTCTCTATATTAAATGCAGCCCTTGGAATTATCATTAATCTTATACGCTCGGTGCCGTTTTTAATACTGCTGATAATGGTGACTCCGATAACAAAGGCGCTTGTTGGCACCACTATAGGAGTAAAGGGAGTAATTCCTCCGCTTGTAATGTGTGCGGCACCGTATATAGCCAGGATGGTTGAATCGTCAATTAAAGAGGTCGATTATGGAGTTATAGAAGCGGCGAAATCTATGGGAGCTTCTACCCTGCAGATTATAGTTAAAGTGCTTTTGCCTGAAGCTAAGCCCTCACTGCTGATAGGAGCCGCAATTTCAATTACTACAATCCTTGGATATTCGGCTATGGCAGGCTTCGTAGGGGGCGGAGGACTTGGGACTATAGCTATAAACTACGGCTATTACAGGTATGAAACCGATATAATGCTGGTCACGGTGGTGCTTTTAGTTATAATAGTACAGCTTATTCAGGAAACCGGAATGAGATTTTCAAAATTTACTGATAAAAGAATCAGGTAATTGAGCTTGATAGTTTTTCACATATATATTAAAGAATATGTGTCGCTATAGATAACAAAAATTAAGAGCTGCTTTTTAAAAGCTTAAAAACAGCCAAAAAAGAAAAGGAGAATTATATTATGAAAAAAAGAGTTTTATTGGCAGCTGCACTTCTTGCGGCTGGAGCACTTGCAGGCTGCTCAAGTAATGGAGGAAGCTCAAACAGCTCAAGCTCAGCTGCTTCATCAGCAGACTCATCCTCAAAGGTGGAAGAATCCGTAAAAGGAGCAGAGGTGAGCAAGGACGGAGCAAAGACCTCAGATAAGAAATTGGAAGTTATAAAGGTAGGAGCAAGCCCTACACCTCATGCCAAAATACTTAAGGAAGCGGAGAAGCTTCTTGAAGAAAAAGGCTATAAGCTTGAAATTACTGAATTCTCAGATTATGTTCAGCCAAATAAGGCAGTAGATTCCGGAGAGCTGGATGCAAATTATTTCCAGCATGCACCCTATCTTGAGCAGTTCAATGAAAAAAACGGTACAGAGGTGGTATCAGTAGGTGCAGTACATTACGAGCCGTTTGGAATTTATGCCGGAAAAACCAAATCTCTGAGCAACCTTAAAGACAAGGCTAAGGTGGCAGTTCCAAATGATGTCACAAATGAAGCCAGAGCACTTCTTTTGCTGCAGGATGAGGGACTCATAAAGCTTAAAGAGGATGCGGATATAAATGCAACTAAGAATGATATTGCAGAAAATCCTAAAAATCTTGAGCTTGTAGAAGTAGATGCGGCACAGACTGCCAGAACGCTTTCAGACGTTGATATTGCGGTTATAAACGGAAACTTTGCACTTGATGCCGGACTTAAGGTAAGCGACGCTCTTGCTGTTGAAAAGTCGGATTCAAAAGCTGCTCAGACCTATGCAAATATACTTGCAGTTAAGAAAGGTCATGAAAAGGATGAGAAGATACAGATGCTTTTAGAGGTGCTTCAAAGCGATGAGATAGCTGAATATATTAAGAATGAGTTTAACGGAGCAGTGCTTCCGATAAATTAATAACATAAAAAGGAAAGCAGTAAAAGCCAAGCCCCAAACAAAGAAACACCGGAGCCGTTAAATACCGGCTCCGGTGTTTCTTTGTTTGAATGAAAGAATTTGCTTAGAGTTTCCTTTGTTTTGAAATAATGCGGGCTTTATGCAAAATGATATGCTTGTTATATTTGTATAAACAAAAGTTAGTAAATACATATAAAAATAGCTTGAATTATTATTGGTAAAGTGCTAATATCTAGTCTAAAATTAGAGGATTTGTAATAAAAATATATTATACTTATAGGACAGTTACGACAGAGGAGAGATTATGAAAAAAAGAATTTTATTACTGGCGGCTTTAACAGCGTTTTCTTCACAGCCCTATACATTTAAGACGGAGGCAATGACTTACGGCAGCTGGAAACTGGAAGCCGGAAGCTGGAAGTTTTATGATAATAATAACAAAATCCGGACAGGCTGGATTCAGACTGCTTCAGGCTGGTATTATCTTGATTCAAACGGAACTATGCTTGAAAAATGGCAGCAAATAAATGGAGCTTATTATTATTTTGACACAAATAAAGAGGGAATTGAAGGAAGAATGCATACAGGCTGGTACCAGGCAGCTGATGGAAGCTGGTATTTTTTTAATAATGAGGATTCAGCTTCCGCCCAGGGACAGATGCTGACCGGCTGGCAGTGGATAGATGGATATTGCTATTATTTTGAAGAAAAAGCAGGCTCCGAGCAGGGCGGCATGTATGCCGGAAAAATGACTCCCGACGGATATAATACGGATGCTCAGGGACATTGGACTGATAAAGAGGGTAAAGCGGAATACAGTAAGGATAAGGGATTTACTACTAATAAGCCTGTTTCTAATCCTAAAAAGGCTTATACTCAAAAGCCTGGCTCTACAAATTTACAAGAAAGCTCTGCAAATAATGCTTCTGCAGGCAATAATTCAGCAGGCGGCAGTTCAATAAATCCTGCTCCGGAAAACAATAATTCAACAGCCAATAATAATTTGCCCTCAGAAGAAACAAATAAAGGTACTGATGGGGAAAAGGGCAACGCTTCCAATGAAACCAATATGGATAAGCTTGATATAATGGTAGATGGAATTACTTATACCTATTATTATAAAAAATATGACTCGGAAGATGTAAATGCTAAATTTATCGTAAAGGGCAAAGAGGTAAGCAATCAGGTAAGGCTTATATATAATTTGAGTACTCCTGAGGTATATTATTATGTTGAAGATGAGCAGAGATTAAGCGGAGCTATATATGGAATTGCAGACATCCCTTATGCTTATTTTTATCAGGGAGAGCTTTATGAAAATCCTAAGCTTTCTTATAATGATGAGGCTCCTTATTTAGGCAAGGAAAGAGAGGATATAACTGGCTTAAAAAATAAGGGCTACGATGCTGTAAGTTCTGCCACAGCTAACAGCTACGGGCAGTTTGAAACCGCAGTGTATTCTAAGAAAACAGATACCGGCTATAAAATCGCGGGAGTAAAAACTCCGGTCAAAATAAGTGCAGAGCTTTATGTAAAGACTAGCTTAATGCTGAAAAGCAAAGTAAAATCCGAAAATGCCCTGCTTGATATGATTTCAAGCATGACACAAGTCGAGGAAGCGACAGGGCTTAAGCGTGAATTGACTCTGCAGGAGCCGAAGGCTTATAAAGAGATTTATTATAATGCTGCAGTATCTGAGCTTAGATTCAGTGACAAGGCAGAGGAGATACATATAAATGCTTCAGAGCTTAAAGCTTCGGTAGATACTCAAAGTGATTATGTGGACTATATGCTGAAGCTTGAAGGACTTCCCTCTGAAATTAATACTGCAAAAAACCTGCTTGGCGTACTTATTAATATAGACGGCAAAAACGAAGCCTCTGAGAGCCTTGCTCTGTGTCACCTTGACAATATTTCTGTCAATCCAGGTGAGCTTGGAATTTCTACGGGAATCAGAGGCAAGGGCAGTGAAGCTGAAAGAAAGCGCTTTAAAACTGTTGACGGGCATAAAATTACAAAAATTACCTATTTGCTGAGCGATTATAAAAAAGTAGTCATAGACGATTTAGACCTTTATCTTGGGAAGCAGCCTTCTGAGGCTACTCCCGGTACTGCTACAGTTGAAGCTGAGGAAAAGGTGGAAAAGTATAATTATAATGTAAAATTAAAGGTTACTTATAAAGCTGATGACGGTGAAATAATAAGCATTGAAGATAATGATACGGAGCCCGGCAAAAATAATCTAAACCGCTGGAAAAAGGCTCTTGAAATACTTAAGGAGTTTGAGGGAAAGAAAAAGTATGAGATAGATGAAATAGATGCCGTAAGCCGTGCAACTCTCTCCTCAAATGCAATTAAAACTGCGGTAAAAAATGCCTTGCCTGAAATAAAGGACGATAATATAGCTACAGCAATAGCTGAGGCGGAGGTGGAAAGGTATAATTATAAGGTAATCCTTAAAATCATACATAACAAAGTCACAGGAGAGATATTAAGCGTTCAGGACAACGGCACAAAGCCTAAAGGAAACAGCCTGCGCTATTGGAAAAGGACCTTACCTCTGCTGAAGCAGTTTAAGGGAAAGAGACTTGCCGACATAGACTCTGTAGATGCCATAAGCCGTGCAACTCTTTCTTCAAATGCAGTTAAAGCTGCTTTAAAGTCGGTACTTAATCAGCCTTAAAATCAAAGCTCTTGACTAAAGCTTTATAATATGACAAAATATTGTTTAAAGCAATACGGGCGGACTGCTCCTTAATAACTCAGAGCTTTAAAGGAGCGGGTGGAGCGGCCTGCTTGAAAACATATATAAAAGTCTAAAAATAAAGGAACAGGAGAGAGCTATGAAGAATTTAGTATTAATACGCCACGGAGAAAGTGAATGGAATCTTGCAAATCGTTTTACCGGCTGGACAGATGTTGATTTAAGCGAAAAGGGCATAAGAGAGGCAAAAAACGGTGGAATACAGTTAAAAAAAGAAGGCTTTGATTTTGATATATGCTATACTTCATATCTTAAACGTGCAATACATACCCTGAATAATGTGCTTTTTGAGATGGACAGGGAATGGCTTCCGGTGGTGAAGAGCTGGAAACTGAATGAGCGTCATTATGGAGCATTGCAGGGACTTAATAAATCAGAAACTGCTGAAAAGTATGGAGAAGACCAAGTAAAAATCTGGAGGCGCTCCTTTGATATACAGCCTCCGGCACTGGAAGCGGATGATGAGAGAAATCCTGCACTTCAGGAGCAGTACAGAGGTGAGGATAAATCAGTGCTCCCTCTTACAGAGAGCCTTAAGGATACTATAGCCAGAGTAATACCCTATTATGAGGAGGTAATTCTCCCTGAAATAATAAAAGGAAAGCGTGTTTTAATAGCTGCACATGGAAACTCACTGAGGGCGCTGATAATGTATCTTGATAAGCTCAGTGAAAAAGAAATAATAGAGGTTAATGTGCCTACCGGAACTCCTCTGGTATATACTTTAAGTGACGACGGAAAGGCACAAAGCAAGAGGTATCTCGGTGACCAGGCAGAAATAGAAGCCAGAATGAAGGCGGTAGCAGCACAGGGAAAGGTAAAATAAAATAACAAGTCAACAAAGCGGAGCAGAAAAGTGAATAGTAGTATAAATAGTATAAAAAAGAAGACAAAACTGGCTGGAACTCTCATACTTCTTATAACTTCATTTATATGGGGGATTGCCTTTGTGCCACAGAGTATAGCGGCGAAATATATAGGTCCCTTTACCTTTAATACAGCCAGATTTTTTTTGGCAGGGATTGTTCTTATACCGGTAAGAGCAGTGCTGAAATACATGGGCGGTAAAAATAAAAAAACTTCTGTTGACTTAAATAAGATAAATAAAACCAGCATAAAAGGAGGAGTCCTTGGGGGGCTCTTTCTTTTTATTGCAGGAAGTCTGCAGCAGTATGGAATGCAGTTTACAAGCGCAGGAAAGGCAGGCTTTATAACTGCACTGTATATAGTAATAATTCCTGTGACAGGCTTGTTTACAGGCAAAAAAAGCGGAATAAATATATGGATAGCAGCAGCGGTATCACTTTTAGGAATGTATCTTTTATGTATTAAAGAAAGCTTAAATCTGCAAAAGGGAGATTTTTATATGCTTTTATGCTCTTTAGGCTTTACAATGCAGATTCTTTCGGTTGAAAGGTTTTCAGCTGAGTCGGATGCCCTACTGTTTTCAATAACTCAGTTTATGGCAGCAGGCATACTTTCACTTCCGGGTATGCTGATATTTGAAAGGGTTTCTTTTGAAGGCTTGGCAAATGCCTGGCAGGCAATAGCCTTTCTTGGTATTTTAAGTGGAGGAGTAGCCTATACCTGTCAGATAATAGGTCAAAGATATGTCAAAGCTTCAGTGGCTTCAATGATAATGAGTCTTGAAGCGGTATTTGCACTGCTGGGAGGAGTTATAATACTTTCTGAAAAGCTTACAGTAAAAGAAGGCCTGGGCTGTACGCTTATGTTTGCCGCTATAATAATCGCACAACAGAATGATAAAAAAATAACCTAGTGTTTACTAAAAAATGCATAAAAATATCTAATAAATATTGGATAAATTCAAAGATTTATGATATAATTAAAGAGTAAAATTTCTAAACTTCATCAAGATAAAAAAATATGACTAAATTACTAGGAATTAAACCCTGGTCTTTGTCTTAAGATAAGCTCAAAGTTACATTTATATAGGCTCAAATATTATATGTGACTGTTTTATAGAAAGTATACCGTGATGAAGCTAAGTTTTTATATAATTCAATCATTAAATTTGATGTTTTATTAAATATTAGAATGTACTCAGGCTTATATAGCAGATAACAGAGTAAATTGTAAATGTTTATTGTAATCAGCAAAGTTATTTTTTGGTATTTAGTAAAATATTTAAATATTTTTTAAGAAAGAAGGGGAATCAATGGGACTTGTGACATTTAAAGGTGGCATACATCCCTACGAAGGCAAAGAGCTTTCAATGGAGCAGCCTGTTAAAACCCTGCTGCCTCAGGGAGAAATGGTATATCCCTGCGTACAGCACATAGGGGCACCGGCGAAGCCAGTAGTTAAAGTTGGTGAAGAAGTTTTAATGGGTCAGAAGATAGCAGAAGCAGGGGGCTTCATATCTTCTGATATAATCAGTTCAGTATCAGGGAAGGTGAAAAAAATAGAGCCGAGGCTTATGGCAAACGGCAGCATAGCTGAGTCCATCATTATAGAAAATGACGGGCAGTATAATGCGGTTGAGGGCTTTGGTGAAGAAAGGGACGTTGACAGTCTTTCAAAAGCAGAAATCAGAAAATTCATAAAAGATGCCGGTATCGTTGGCTTAGGCGGTGCAGGCTTTCCTACTCATGTCAAATTAACCCCAAAGGATGACAGCAAAATAGATTATGTTATAGTAAACGGTGCAGAGTGTGAGCCCTATCTCACAAGTGATTATAGAATGATGCTTGAAGAGCCTGAAAATATAGTTGGAGGGCTCAAGATAATACTTAAGCTTTTTGAGAATGCTAAAGGGCGTATAGGCATAGAAAATAATAAACCGAGAGCTATAGAAAAGCTTAAAAGACTTGTAGAGGATGAACCTAATATAGAGGTCTGCGAGTTAAAGACAAAATACCCTCAAGGCGGAGAGCGCTCGCTTATAAAAGCAGTTACAGATCGTGAGCTTAATGTTTCTATGCTTCCGGCTGATGTAGGCTGTGTGGTTGATAATGTTGATACTGTTATATCCATTTATATGGCGGTAGCAAAAAGCACACCTCTTATAAGAAGGATAATTACAGTAACAGGTGATGCTGTAAATACACCTCAGAATTTCAATGTAAAAATAGGAACCAATTATAACGAGCTTATAGAGGCGGCCGGAGGATTTAAAACCGAGCCTAAGAAGATATTATCGGGCGGTCCTATGATGGGGCAGGCACTGTTTAATACCTCAATACCGGTAGCAAAGACGAGCTCTGCACTGACCTGTCTTGTTCATGATGCAGTTTCTGAGAACCCTGAAACTCCATGTATAAGATGCGGAAGATGTGTAGGTGTATGTCCAAGCTTTATAGTGCCTCAGCTCATGATGGAAGCGGCACTTAAAGACAATGCCGAAAGATATGAAAAATTAAACGGTATGGAGTGCATAGAATGCGGCTCCTGCTCTTATGTATGTCCTGCGAAGCGCCCGCTGACTCAGGGCTTTAAACAAATGAAGCAAAAGGTCAATGCGATAAAGAGAGCTAAGGCGGCAGAGGAAAAGAAAAAACAGGAAGAAGCCGCTGCAAAAGCTTCTAAAGAAATGGCGGAGGTAAAGTAGTATGGAAAATTCTGGAATGACTTCGTATAATGTTTCAGCCTCACCTCATATAAAAGATGCATCAAGTACTTCAAATATAATGCTTGATGTAATAATTGCCATGCTCCCGACAACAATTTACGGAATTTGGCAGTTCGGTTTAAATGCACTTATAGTAGTAATAGGAACCGTAGGTATGGCAGTGCTTGCAGAATACCTGTATCAAAAGCTTATGAAAAAGCCAAGCACCATAAAGGATTTGTCTGCTGCGGTTACAGGGCTTATACTTGCACTGAACATGCCTCCGGAGATACCAGTGTGGATACCTATGCTGGGTGCAGTATTTGCAATTATAGTAGTAAAGCAGTTTTATGGCGGCATAGGTCAGAACTGGATGAATCCTGCACTTGGTGCAAGATGCTTTCTGCTTATATCCTTTGCACTTAAGATGACGGATTTTACCTCAAAGCGTCTTGGCTATGATTCTGTAAGCGGGGCGACTCCTCTTGCGGTGCAGAAACAGGCGGCTATATCCTCAGCGACAGCTGTCGCAGGTAAAACCTATAATCTTATGGATATGTTTATAGGAAGAATACCGGGAACTATAGGAGAGGTTTCAAAAATAGCTCTGCTTATAGGTGCAGCATATCTTTTATATAAAAAAGTTATTACTCTCAGGACACCTCTTGCTTATATCTTAACAGTGGTATTATTTACCTTTATATTCGGAAATCATACCTCAACCTTTGTTCTGGGACATCTTCTCGGCGGAGGACTTATATTTGGAGCTTTCTTTATGGCGACAGATTATACTACCACGCCCATTACACCGAATGGTCAGATAATCTATGGAATTTGCGTGGGAATACTGACAAGTCTTTTCCGAATGTTTGGCGGAAGTGCAGAGGGAGTTTCCTATGCGATTATTATAGGAAATATACTTTATCCTTTAATTGAAAAAATGACTATTCCGAAACCGTTTGGAAGGAGGGCAAAAGCATAATGAAAAAGGACAGCTTTATAAAAGATGCCATTATCCTCTGTATTATAACACTTATATCAGGTCTGTGCCTCGGACTTGTGTACGATATTACAAAGGCTCCTATTGCAAAAGCACAGGAAGCCACAAAACAAGCTGCATATAAAAAAGTATTTGAAGAGGCTGCTGCTTTTAATCAAAACGAAGCAAATACCTCAGCTATAGAAACAAATAAGGCAGCAATCGAGGGACTCGGTCTTGGAAATGTAACAGTTGATGAAATAGTTGATGCGGTTGATACAGGCGGCAGTGTGATAGGTCATGTAATTACTTCAACCTCAAATGACGGCTATGGCGGTGCGGTAAAGGTTTCTGTAGGCATCACAAGTGAAGGTCAGGTAAACGGAATCGCCTTTTTAAGCATATCGGAGACCGCAGGTCTTGGAATGAATGCTACGAAACCTAAATTTTATGAGCAGTATGCAGGAAAAACAGTAGAATCCTTTAATGTGGTTAAGGTTCCAAGCAGCAATGACAATGATATAAATGCTATAAGCGGTGCTACAATCACATCAAGAGCGGTAACTGCGGCAGTAAATGCAGCATTGTATTTTGCTAAAAACTGCATTTCACAGTAGGGAGGATAAAAATGGAAAAATATACTGAAAGACTCTATAACGGAATTGTTAAAGAAAACCCTACTTTCAGGCTGATGCTCGGTATGTGTCCTACGCTTGCAGTTACTACCTCGGCAATCAACGGCTTCGGAATGGGTGCTTCAACTCTTGCGGTGCTTGCGTTTTCAAATCTTATAATATCCGCACTTAGAAATGTCATTCCTGACAGAGTGAGGATACCGGCGTTTATAGTAATAGTAGCTTCACTGGTTACTGTAGTTGACCTTCTTATGAAAGGCTTTGTTCCTTCACTTTACGCTGCACTTGGTATATATATACCTTTGATAGTTGTGAACTGTATTATTTTAGGAAGGGCGGAATCTTATGCTTCAAAGAACACTCCGGGGCTTTCCTTTATGGATGGTCTTGGAATGGGAATAGGGTTTACAATAGCACTGACCTGCATAGGAGCGGTGAGAGAGCTTCTCGGCGCAGGTGCTGTTCTTGGACACCAGATAATACCTGATGATTATCATATTTCAATATTTGTGCTTGCTCCCGGGGCATTTTTTGTACTGTCGCTGCTCACGGCAATACAGAATAAGTTTAAGTTCCCGAGTGCAACTAATGTTAAAAAAGATGATGAAGAAGCAGGCTGTGCTGCCGGCTGTGCGGGCTGCAGCGGCTGTGCAGGCGCTTCCGATGGTAAGTAAGGAGGATTATAAAAGTGAAAGAACTTGTACTTTTAGTTATAGGTGCGGCACTTGTAAACAATGTTGTACTTAGCCGTTTCCTTGGGCTTTGCCCCTTCCTCGGAGTTTCAAAAAAAGTTGAAACCTCTACCGGAATGGGAGCTGCCGTAATATTTGTTATAACGCTTTCATCTATGGCTTCAAGCCTGATATATTCGTTTATACTTGTTCCGCTTAAGCTTGAATATTTGCAGACGATAGTGTTTATACTTGTAATTGCGGCTCTCGTACAGTTTGTTGAGATGGTGCTTAAAAAACAGATGCCCTCTCTTTATGAGGCGCTTGGAGTTTTCCTGCCTCTTATCACCACAAACTGCGCAGTTTTAGGTGTAGCACTTGACAATGTGGCTAAGGGCTACGGCTTTATACAGAGTGTGCTTTATGGAGCAGGTACTGCTACCGGATTTGCAATTGCGATAGTGCTGCTTGCCGGAGTACGTGAAAAGATTGAAGACAGTGATATTCCATATACTCTCCAGGGCATGCCTATAGTTCTCATTACAGCAGGGCTTATGGCTATAGCATTTTTCGGCTTTGCCGGTTTGATTTAGGAGGTATACTATGAATATTACAGCTATTTTAACGGCCGCAGGCATAGTTGCTACTGTCGGCATACTTATAGGAATACTTCTGGGAATTGCGAGTGAAAAATTTAAAGTTGAAGTTGATGAAAAGGAAATATTGGTAAGAGAAGCGCTGCCCGGCAACAACTGCGGTGGTTGCGGCTACCCGGGCTGTGATGGTCTTGCCAAGGCTATTGCAAGGGGCGAAGCTGCGGTATCTCAGTGCCCTGTCGGCGGAGCGCCGGTCGCTGCGATTATTGCGGAGATTATGGGAGTTTCGGTAGGTGATTCTGAGAAAAAGGTCGCTTTTGTAATGTGCAACGGCAAATGTGATAAAACTGTAAGAAATTATACCTACAGTGGAATTATGGACTGTAATAAGGCTATGGTAGTGCCCGGTCAAGGAGGAAAAGCCTGCACTTACGGCTGTATGGGCTTTGGCTCCTGTGTTAAGGCTTGCGAATTTGATTCCATCCACATAGTTGACGGGATAGCACTTGTTGATAAGGAAAAATGCGTTGCCTGCGGAAAATGTGTCAGTGCCTGTCCTAAAAGGCTTATTGAGCTTGTGCCTTATAAGAATAAAACCTTGGTTCAGTGCAACTCTCAGGACAAGGGCAAGGAGGTTAAGTCAAAATGCTCAGTCGGATGTATTGCCTGCACCATGTGTACTAAGGTCTGTGAATTTGACGCTATTCACATGATGGGAAATGTTGCAAAGGTGGAGTATGCCAAGTGTACTGAGTGTGGTAAATGTGCTCAGAAATGCCCGGTTAAGATTATCTTGTCTGATAAGCTTCAGGCAGTTCCTCAGAAGGCTGAAAAAGTCAGTGTGGCAAATTAATTCTTAGTAAGCAGCAAAGCAGGCTGCAGATATCCAGCTTTATCAGACTTATTTTCAGGATATTAATAAAATTCCGCTCAATCATCTATTTTGATGACTGAGTGGAATTTTGATTTTTTAAATTAAAATAAAAATGAGCTACTGCTTTCATTATTATTTTGATTGGAATTTAAATATTGCTCCATCAGGTACAGCAAGTTTTCCGTCAATAGTTTCGGTACTGCTGGAAGCCTCAGCGATAAAGCTGATACTGTCACTGTTTTGAATATTAAACTTAAACGTATATTTGTTGTCATCAGTAGTGCAGGTAACTGTATCTTCATTAGTTTTTATACTTCCAACAGAGTAATACGAGGATAATAAATCAAAGCTGAAACTGAAAGTATTTTTTTCCAAATCAAATGATATAGAGGGTGCAGCTGCAGCATCGGAGTTTTGCATGGTATATACTCCCGTTTTTAAATTTGCAGCTTGCCGACTACAGGCAATTAAGAAAAGTAAGGAGAAGGTAATGAGTGTCAATATTATTTTTGAAAAATTTCGCTTCATAAATTAAATCCTTTCCAAGAGTTGAAATATTAAAAAGAATATTAATTAATTTTATGATAAGGGTAGTTTTTTATTTCTGCTTAGATTGGAATTGTGATAGCTCTTATCTAAGCTTACATCCCTGCCGAACCAGTCAGGAGCAATAAATGAATTTGCCTCCTTCTCATCTTTAAATTCTACCTCTACAATTATTAGCCCCTTAAGCTCCGCTTTAAATATATCAAGCTCCGCTTTTAAATCAGGACAGCCCTGTAACGGTATTATATACCTGGTTTTTCTTATTATAAGATTGTCACATTTTTTTATAAGATGATTAAAGCTTTCCCTATCAAGGGGAAGATTGTATTCAGAATGCTTTATAAAACCGCTTCCTTTATAAGTAAGGAAATACTCCTCATTTTCACTTCTGACTCTTATTGCAGGAGAAGTATTTAAATATCCCTGTAAAATCTCCTTTTTAGGGTAGCTTTCCAAATTGTCAGGCAGTTTTTTTACTAAAAATTTTCTCTCTATTTCAATATTATCCATAAGCTTTCCTCCGGAAGTTGTTTTCGTCCTGCTACAATGTTGAAACATTGAAGATTTGCTTTTTTAGATTTTGTTTAATCTGTATATTCGTATTATATAATAAATAATAATGGGAGTAAAGCACAGGTCATTTGATTGACGTTTACTTTGCAGTAATATGATTATAACAATTTAATAAAAAGATTGAAATTCTGTATAACTTTTAGTAAAATATGTTTATAACAAATCAAGTCTGGAGGTTATACTTATGAATGTATATGATACAAAGAATATTAGAAATGTTGTTCTTCTTGGACATGGAGGTGCAGGAAAATCGACTGCTGCCGAAGCTCTTTGCTATATCAGCGGAGCAGTTTCAAAGCCCGGTAAGATAACTGACGGAAATACGGTCAGTGACTATGATAAGGAAGAAATTAAACGTGGCTTTTCTATAAGCACCTCACTGATACCCATAGAGTATAAGGGCGAGAATGGCAATATAAAGATAAATCTTTTGGATACACCCGGATATTTTGATTTCGTAGGGGAAGTTGAGGAGGCGGTAAGTGTCGCCGATGCCGCTATTATAGTGGTAAACTGTAAGGCGGGAGTTGAGGTGGGCACTGAGAAAGCCTGGGAGCTCTGTGAGGAATACAAACTTCCGAGAATTATTTTTGTTACGAACATGGACGATGACAAGGCAAGCTTCAGAGAGCTTTTGCTTAAGCTTGAAACTAAGTTTGGCAGAAGGATTGCTCCCTTCCATCTTCCTATCAGAGAAAATGAAAAATTTGTAGGCTTTGTAAATGTTGTAAAAATGAAGGGACGCAGGTTTACCAAGCTTTCAGATTATGAGGAATGTGAAATCCCCGACTATTCTGAAGCAAACCTTAAGATTGCAAGAGAAGCACTTATGGAGGCAGTTGCTGAAACAAGTGAAGAATATATGGAAAGATATCTTTCAGGCGGAGAATTTACCGACAATGAAATAGCAGAGGCTCTTAAGGACAATGTAAGTGAAGCGGCTATAGTTCCTGTAATGATGGGCTCGGGAATTAATATACAGGGCTTTAAAGCACTGCTTATGGCAATAGAAAGGTACTTCCCTTCACCTGATTATAGTGAATGCGTAGGTGTGGATGTAAGCAATGGAGAGAGGTTTGTAGCTAAATATAATTCGGATGCAAATCTTTCAGCTAAGGTATTTAAAACTATAGTAGACCCTTTTATAGGAAAATATTCACTTATTAAGGTATGTACCGGAGTGCTTAAATCAGATACCGCAATTTATAATGTTTCAAAGGAAACCGAGGAAAAATCTGGAAAGCTTTATATACTCAGAGGAAAAGAAGCTATAGAGGTTTCTGAAATAAGAGCGGGAGATATAGGTGCGATTGCCAAGCTTAATGTTACCCAGACCGGTGATACCATAGCGCTTAAGAATGCGCCTATCCTTTATCACAGACCTAAAATCTCAAAACCCTATACCTATATGAGATATAAGGCTGTAAATAAAGGCGATGAAGATAAGATGTCTTCAGGCTTTGCCAAGCTTATGGAAGAAGATTTGACACTTCGTACTGTTATGGATACCGAAAACCGTCAGTCGCTTGTCTACGGCATAGGCGAACAGCAGCTTGAGATAGTTGTAAGCAAGCTTTTAAACAGGTATAAGGTTGCTATAGAGCTTTCAAAGCCCAAAATTGCTTTTAGAGAAACTATAAAGAAAAAGGTTGAGGCTGCCGGAAGATATAAAAAGCAGTCAGGCGGACATGGTCAGTTCGGTGATGTTAAGATGAGCTTTGAGCCTTCAGGAGATTTAAAAACCTCTTATATATTTGAAGAAACAATTTTTGGCGGAGCGGTACCTAAAAACTACTTCCCGGCTGTTGAAAAGGGAATAGCTGAATGCTGCCTTAAAGGACCTCTTGCAGCCTATCCCGTGGTAGGTGTAAAGGCAGTGCTTTTAGACGGCTCCTATCATCCGGTGGACTCCTCGGAGCTGGCTTTTAAAATGGCGGCTACGCTTGCTTTTAAAGATGGCTTTATGAGGGCGAACCCTGTTCTGCTTGAGCCTATAGCTTCACTTCATGTCATAGTTCCTGACAAATTTACCGGAGATGTAATGGGCGATATAAACAGGAGAAGGGGCAAAGTACTTGGCATGGATTCTACTCACGGAGGCAAGCAGAGGATAATGGCAGATATTCCTATGTCGGAGCTTTTGGGATATAATACCGATTTAAGAGCAATGACAGGCGGAATAGGAACCTATTCTTATGAGTTTGACCGCTATGAGCAGGCACCGGCTGAGATACAGAAAAAAGAGATTGAAGCGAGGGCTTCAAAGCTTGATAATTCCGAGGCTTAGTCTGTAAGGCTCAATAAAAATACAGTTTTAGAAATAAAAGCTGCCGCTTTATGAATTTTTATTCATCACAAAAACGGCAGCTTTCTTATTTATCGTCCGCAGGACTATTTCGCCTGTCCAGCAGCAAGTTGTATTTTCACTTAATCGTTAATCAGCTTTAGCTCTCAGTCCGCTTTCCTTTCTTATTGTAATATCACTTTCATTTTCTTTAAAGCCGTCGGGGTTGTTTTTCTGCCATCTCCATGAATCCCTGCACATGGTTTCAAGATTTCTTTTGGCTTCCCAGTCCAGCTCTCTTTTTGCCTTTGAGGCATCTGCATAGCATTTAGGCACGTCGCCCTCGCGCCTTTCTTTAAATACATAGTTGATGCGAAGGTCATTTGCTTTTTCAAAAGCATTTATAACATCAAGCACCGAATAGCCTGTGCCTGTTCCAAGATTGTAGATTCTGACTTCAGGCTGCTGTTGCATCATCTTTTCAAGTGCTTTTAAATGTCCGTGGGCAAGGTCTACTACATGAATATAATCTCTTATGCAGGTTCCGTCAGGGGTATCATAGTCATTGCCGAATACTCCAAGGCAGACAAGCTTGCCTGCTGCAACCTGTGTGATATAGGGCAGAAGATTATTCGGGATGCCCTTCGGATTTTCCCCGATTTTGCCGGATTCATGTGCCCCTATAGGATTAAAATATCGCAGAAGCATGATATTCCAGTCTTTATCGGAGGTATGGAGGTCTGTAAGGATTTGCTCAAGCATTCCCTTTGTCCTTCCATAAGGATTGGTGATATTTCCCATCGGGCATTCCTCAGTGATAGGAATAAAGGCAGGTTCTCCGTATACTGTTGCACTTGAAGAAAATACTATATTTTTACAGTTGTGTTTTCTCATGACCTCACAGAGAATTAAAGTACCGGTAATATTATTGTGATAGTATTCCAGAGGTTTATAAATAGATTCTCCGACTGCTTTTAAGCCTGCAAAATGGATTACCGCTTCTATGTTTTCATTTTCAAAAACATTTGTCATGCCTTTTTTGTCAAGGCAGTCAATTTTATAGAATTTAAATTTTTTGCCGGTAATTTCTTCAACTCTGCTAAGTGCAATCTTTGATGAGTTAATCAAATTATCAACTACTACTACCTCATAGCCTGCGTTTAAAAGCTCTACACAGGTATGGCTGCCTATAAAGCCGGCACCTCCTGTAACTAAAATTGACATATAATTCTCCTTTTAAATTTAATAGGATATTTTATTACTATATAAAACAGATATAAATAAAACAGACATTTATATAAATGCAATTCTTAATGATGGAACAGCCTTACTCCGGTAAATGCCATAGCAATTTTGTATTTATCGCAGACAGCTATAACCTGACTGTCTCTCATAGAGCCTCCGGGCTGAGCAATATATCTGACTCCGCTTTCATAAGCCCTTTCGATATTATCTCCAAAGGGGAAAAAGGCATCAGAGCCAAGACTCACATTATTAACCTTGGCAAGGTATTCCTTTCTTTCATCTTCAGAAAGCATTTCAGGTCTATGCTTAAAAAATCTCTGCCAGTTCCCGTCTTTTAAAAGCCTTGCACTGTTTCCGATATAGGTATCTATCGCATTGTCCATATCGCATTTTTTTAAGCCTTCAATAAAGGGCAGCTTAACTACCTTGGACATTTGTCTAAGGTGCCAGAAATCAGCTTTATCACCGGCAAGCCTTGTGCAGTGTATTCGTGACTGCTGCCCCGCACCTATGCCTATAGCCTGCCCGCCCTTAGCATAGCAGACTGAATTTGACTGAGTATATTTCAGCACTATTAAAGAAATCAGCAAATCTCTTAGAGCCTCCTCTGGAATAATTTTATTTTCAGTCACTATGTTTAAAAGCAAGTCCTTATTAAGCTCTATTTCATTTCTGCCTTGCTCAAAGGTAATTCCAAATACCTGCTTTCTTTCGGTCATCGGTTCTGCAGCAGCAGCCGGGCTGTAATTTTTATCAATTTGTATTATATTATAGGCACCTTTTTTCTTTGCTTTAAGAATCATCAGTGCCTTTTCTTGATAGCCGGGAGCTATAATACCGTCCGACACTTCTGATTTTATCAGATTTGCAGTTTCAACATCACATACCTCGCTCAGTGCTATAAAATCTCCAAAGGATGACATTCGGTCTGCGCCTCTGGCTCTTGCGTAAGCACAGGCAAGAGAACTCAGCTTAATATTTGGATCTATATGACAGGCTCTCTTTAAATTGTCATCCAATTCAAGTCCAAGTGCAGCACCGGCAGGTGACACATGCTTGAAGGAAGCGGCAGCCGGGATATTGAAGGCCGCTTTTAATTCACGTACAAGCTGCCAGGCATTCAGAGCATCGAGAAAATTAATATATCCAGGGCTTCCTGAAAGGATTTTCACCGGAAGCGGCTTTTGATTTTCCATATAGATAGCGGCAGGCCTTTGATTCGGATTGCAGCCGTATTTTAATGCGATTTTAGTAGATTCAGCCATAAATTTAAGCCTTTCTTTATTTATGTTAAAATTTATTTTTATTTATAATTACATCTTTATATTCTTGAGTTGCAATATTAATATATCTTACAAAAAGTGAAATTTTATTTTCTTCATTAAGACTTTCCCAGATTTTCTGAGCAAAAGCATTTATATCGTTGTATTCAACCGCAATTTGCTTCGGCTCTCCCTCAAAGCTCGGCAAAGGATTTGAATCTCGTAGATAGGTATGGATAAAATGTCCCTGCCCGGCTATTGCCTTGTCATAGGCGAAAGCAAATCTGAGGCATGAATCAGGAGCGCCGTCGTTTGATTTTAAGATAGACAGGGCATAGTGCTGTCCGGCTTTATCAATCCTTATTATTCCGGAAATTCTGGGAGTATAATTGGGGGAATCAGGCTCAAACTCCCGGCTTCTCAGACACTGCTCAAAGGTAAGCTGCCTGTCCATGCCCTGGCAGATTGTATCAGTCTGGTCGCCGTTACTGATTATAGTTTTATTCCCAAGCACTTTGACAGGCTGGTAAATTATAAGAGAGGGGTCAATTACCTTAGATTTGTCAAAGGGCTTGGTAATGATGCCGTCTTTTTCAGCCGCAAAAATCCTGTTGCGTGAATTTTCGCTTCTGCCCATTATAAAGTAGACGGCAACAGCATTTTCACGGTCGGGGCTTTGACCGATTACTATGCCTCGACCGGGATAAGAATTATTGCTGAGTTCGTCAAATAATGAAAACACATTCATTTCCTCCTTTAAGATATATATAATATAATAAGACAAATGCTTTATCTTTACAAGCATAAAAACTGCCCTCTATTTTAATTTTAAATAGCAGGGCAGTTTAAAAATGAAAATTTATTTTACAGCTTAAAGTTTACCTTATCGTCATAGTAAGGCTCTTTTGAAGAGTCCTCAGGGTCTGAAATATTTAAATGTAATTCTACATCTTCAACCTTGTCGATTTTATTATTTTTTATATCATCCTCAGACAGCTCCAGACTGACAAATTTACAGTGAGCCGCTGAAATATTGGCAATACTGTAAGGATTTACCGAAAAGTCATTTACAGCAACACTATCGACACTAAATAATATGTCAGCCTCAGATTTATTTACCACAAAAAGATTTATATTGTATCCGCCAAATTGATTTGCCTTGCCTCCGGTCACAACCACCTGTGCGTATTCATTGTCAACGAGAATCTGGTCTGAGGTTTTAGGCTTGCGCTCATATTTTACAGCTTTGTCCTCACCATAAGGGTAGATATGAACGCTGTCTTTAAAAACAGGCTCTGAGAAATAATTCTCCGCTTCAGTAACCGAAAAGGTAAATTCTATATCGGTAAAACCATAGTTATCCTCATCTTCATCAATTTGACTGTCTATAAAATATATAGCTTCATTTGCTTTTTTACCTGCTGAAACTGTGTTATAAAGAGTAGGAATAAATTCTATTCCGTCTATAGAGCCTGAAACTACGGTGAAGGTAAGGTCTTTGTCTGGAGTTTTATTTTCCAAATAGACACTAAATTTATTTCCCCATATATTATCTTCTTCAATTCCTGTGATTTTAATAGTACAGCTTTCATTGTCTACCACTGTCATTTCAGTGAAGGAATAGTCGGTATTTTTAGACTTTTTATCAGCTTTGGACTTTTTGCTCTTGTCCTCTTCATCCTTTTTGTCTTTATCCTTTTTGTTTTTATCTTTTTTAGATGATTTATTTTTGTTTTTCTTTTTTGACTTGGTGGATTCAGTAGTGGAAGATTCCTTATCATTGCCGCTTGCACAGGCTGATACCGAGGTGACAAGCATTAAGGCTGTGATTGCAAATAACAAAAATCTTTTCATTATAATTCTCCTTCTTATTAAAAACCTTGGTGATGATTTCTTAGACTGGCGCCTTAGTCTTAAGAAACCGGAAAGCTAATTATATAATATATACTCATATAACTCCCCAAAGCCTTCCTCAAGCTATGGACTGTAATCTGCTGCTATTATACAGCTTTTTGTTTTTACTTGCCCTACCCAATTGGGTAGGTGCGAGGTAAAAATAAATTCGGAGCAAAACAGCTTGACTTATACTCTTATTTGTAGTATTTTAACATAAATCAGATATGTTGTTAAGTTAAATTATTAAAAAGTCTGAAAAAATCAATGAAATCTTTTTTTCAAACCTAATTTTAAATCTAATTAAAATCCGAAGAATTATAAAATTTAATATAATATTTTTTTAAGAAAGGATAGATACTGGAAAAATATGTTAAGCAAGGTATATAGTGCAGGGCTTTCAGGGATAGAGGGCTTTATAGTATGCTGTGAAACTGATGTGGCTGCTGGGCTTCCGCAGACTGTGCTGATAGGTTATCTTTCAAGCGAAGTCAAGGAAGCGGCAGACAGAGTAAGGACGGCAATAAAAAATTCAGGATATGCCTTAAGCCCCAGGAAAATAATAATCAATCTTTCGCCGGCAGATATAAAAAAAGAGGGATGCAATTTTGATTTGCCGATAGCCTTATCCATATTGGCCTCTTATGGATTGGTAAAAGGTGAAAGGTTTAAGGATTCGCTTTTTGCAGGAGAGCTTTCGCTGGGAGGAAAATTACTTGCGGTAAAGGGAGCTCTTTCTATAGCAGCAGCTGCCAAAGAGGCAGGATTTAGGAGAATTTATCTGCCTGAAGAGAATGCTCTTGAGGGGAGTGCCATAGACGGCATAGAATGCTTCGGAATTAAAGATTTAAGCAATCTTATCCGGATATTAAACGGCAGTCTTGCCCACCCTTTGCCTGCATTTTACCGGGAAGACGGAAGTAATTATGCTGATAAGGCCGATTTTTCCGATATAAACGGACAGGAAATTTTAAAGCGGGCAACTATTATAGCGGTGGCAGGCAGGCATAATATACTTTTCATAGGTCCTGCCGGCACCGGAAAGAGCATGATAGCTTCAAGAATTTCTGGTATTATGCCGCTTATGAGTCTGGAAGAGAGAATAGAAGTTTCAAAAATTTACAGCGTGTGCGGCAGTCTGCCCCAAAATGAACCTCTTTTAATTAAAAGACCGTATAGAAGTCCCCACCACAGCATATCGCCGAATGCACTGGCAGGAGGAGGGGCAAAGCCCAAGCCTGGAGAAATATCTCTTGCACACCGTGGAGTATTATTTCTTGATGAGCTTGCGGAATTTAAAAGAGAAACTCTGGAGGTTTTAAGACAGCCTATGGAAGATGGAAAAATCAGCATTTCAAGAATAAAGGGCTCTTATATATTTCCGGCAGATTTTATACTCGCAGCTGCAACTAACCCCTGCAAATGCGGCTTCTATCCTGACAGAAATAAATGCCGCTGCGATATAAGACAGATACAGCATTATCTTGGCAGGATAAGCAAGCCTCTGCTGGACAGGATAGATATATGCGTAGAAACCAGACCGCTCTCGTATAGTGAGTTAAGAAAAGAGGGCAGCGGCGAAACAAGTGCAGCTATAAGAAAAAGGGTAGAAGCCGTAAGACTTATACAAAATGAAAGGTTTAAAAAGCATGGAATCAGCTTTAACGGGCAGATGGATAAGAAGCTGGTTGACAGATACTGCCTGCTGTCTAAAAAAGACGAGGAATTTTTAAAGGAAATTTATGAAGCGAAAAAAATGAGCGTAAGAGCACTTCATAAGATACTTAAGGTGGCAAGAACAGTGGCAGATATGGAAGAAAGTGAAGGCATACTTCACAAGCATCTCTGCGAAGCTGTAAGTTACAGAGGACTTGAAGAGAAATATTGGGGAGGAAAAAGATAATGGATATAAATTCCTTAGATGCGGTGCTGCATTTTCTTTCATACGTATCCAATGTGGGAGCAGTGAGCGCGGGCAGGCTTTATGAAACAATAACTCCCTTAAATTTAATATATACGCTGAAAAAGGAAGAGCTTATGCTAATTTCGGGGATAGGCAGGGCTGCGGCGGAAGCTGTTAAAAGGATGTCTCTAAAAAAAGAGAGTATATTTGAAGAATATATGAGCCTTGAAAAAGCCGGAATTAAATTTATAACTGTAGAAAATAAAGCTTATCCTAAAAGGCTGTTAAATCTTTATGATAAGCCTATGTGGCTTTATCTGAAGGGAGAATTTCCTGCTGACGAAGAGCACAGTGTTGCTATAGTCGGCAGCAGAGCTGCCACAAATTACGGCAAAGGTTTGGCGGAGCTTCTGTCAAATTCTCTTGCAAAAAGGAATATCAATATAATAAGCGGCATGGCACTTGGAATAGATGAGTATGCACATAGAGGAGCCTTAAAACACAAAGGAGCTAAAACCTATGCAGTGCTGGGCTGCGGGATAAATGTATGCTACCCCAAGGAAAATTTTGATATATATTCTCAAATTGCGGAAGGCAGAGGGGGGATAATAAGTGAATATACTCCGAAAAGCAATGCACTTAAGCATAATTTTCCGGTTAGAAACAGGATCATTTCAGGCTTGTCGGATATTATTATAGTGGCAGAGGCAAGAGAGAAATCAGGCTCTATGATAACTGTAAAGCATGCACTTAATCAGGGAAAGGAGGTTTACGCTCTGCCGGGAAGAATCACCGACCCTATGAGCAGGGGCTGCAACAGGCTGATATCCGAAGGGGCAGGAGTCGTACTTTCAGTGGACAGTATACTTGAGAGTCTTGGTCTTATTAAGGATAAAACTCTGATAATTTCTGAAAAGAATATTAACTCTCTTGCCAAGAATGAAAAAAAGGTGTATAGTTGCTTCGATTTGGAGCCTAAATATCTGGAAGATGTGATAAAGGAGTCACGTTTACCCCCTTCCGAAGTAATATCAATAGTTCTTGATTTAGAATTAAGGGGGTATTTAATTCAGATTTCAGGCAATTACTATGGGAGGAATATCAGCAGCTGTCAAAATCTGATTGAGCCTTAACTGTGATATGGCAGCAATGATTGAGAAGAAAATATGGCAAACAGCCTGATTATTGTAGAGTCGCCTGCAAAAGTAAAAACTATAAAGAAATATCTTGGAGCCGATTATGAGGTTACGGCATCAAACGGACATGTAAGAGATTTGCCTAAAAGCAGCCTTGGAATAGACGTTGAAAATCATTATGAACCTAAATATATAACTATAAGAGGCAAGGGAGATATACTTGCAAAGCTGAGAAAAGAGGCTAAAAAGGCGGATAAGGTCTATCTTGCAACTGACCCTGACAGAGAGGGGGAGGCTATAAGCTGGCATTTGATAAATGCGCTTAAGCTTAATGAATCAGGCAAAAAAACCTTTAGAATAAGCTTTAACGAAATTACTAAAAATGCTATAAAAGAAGCGATTAAAAATCCGAGAAGCATTGATATGAATCTTGTTGATGCTCAGCAGGCAAGGAGAGTGCTTGACAGAATAGTAGGCTATAAGATAAGCCCCTTATTATGGGCTAAGATTAAGAGAGGGCTTTCAGCAGGCAGAGTCCAGTCGGTGGCATTGAGGATGATATGTGAGAGAGATTTACAGATAGAGGAGTTTGTGCCTAAAGAATATTGGACTATAGAAGCAGAGCTTACGGGCAGCAATATAAAAAAGCCGATTAAAGCAAAATTTTATGGTGCTAAGTCTAAAATTGAAATTGACAGCAAAGAAGCCTGTGATAAGCTTTTAAATGAGCTTAAGGGACAGAGCTTTAAAATTGAGGAGGTAAATGAGGGAGAAAGGGTAAAAAAAGCCCCGCTCCCCTTTACTACTTCCACTTTACAGCAAGAAGCCAGCAAAAGACTTAATTTTTCTACTTCAAAGACAATGAAGCTTGCTCAGCAGCTTTATGAGGGGGTAGAGGTTAAAGGCAAGGGGACTTTAGCCCTGATTACCTATCTGCGTACCGACTCAACGAGAATCTCGGAGGAGGCGAAAAAGCATGCTGCGGCATTTATAGAAAAAAATTATGGTGTAAGGTACAAAATGACAGCCTGTTCAGATAAAAAATCAGGAGCAAAGATTCAGGATGCACATGAAGCTGTAAGACCTACTGATATAAATCTTACTCCGGTTAAAATTAAGGATTCAATTTCAAGAGATTTATTTAGATTATATCAGCTAATCTGGCAGAGATTTACAGCCAGCCAGATGGCACAGGCGGTTTATGCCACAAAAGGCATAAAGATAAAGGCGGGAGAATATTATTTTACCGTTTCAGGCTCTCATATTATCTTTGACGGCTTTATGAGTGTTTATAAGGAAGATGATGAAAAAGAAGACAGCGATAAGATAATTGCAGCTTTAAAAAAAGGAGATGAGCTTGAACTTAAAAGGCTGGAAAAAAATCAGCATTTTACTCAGCCCCCTGCACACTATACGGAAGCAAGTCTTGTTAAAGCACTTGAAGAGCAGGGAATAGGAAGACCCTCGACCTACTCGCCTACTATTTCTACTATCCTTGCAAGACATTATGCGGTAAAGGAAAATAAAAATCTATATTCAACTGAGCTTGGGCAGGTAGTAAATTCAATGATGCTGAGTCATTTTCCAAGCATTGTCAATAAGGAATTTACCGCTAACCTTGAGCTTTTGCTTGACAGTGTGGGAGAGGGGCAGCTTAATTGGAAAACGGTAATAGAAAATTTTTACCCCGACCTTGACACTGCCGTAGAAAAGGCTGAAAAGGAGATGGAAAGTGTCAAGATAAGTGATGAAGAAAGCGATGTCGTTTGTGAAAATTGCGGAAGAAAAATGGTAATTAAATATGGTCCTTCAGGCAAGTTTTTAGCCTGTCCCGGATTTCCTGAATGCAGGAATACAAAGCCCTATTATAAAAAGATTGGGGTTTGCTGCCCTGAATGCGGCAGGGAGGTTGTACTTAAAAAAACAAAAAAAGGCAGGATTTATTATGGCTGTGAAAATAATCCTGAATGCAGCTTTATGTCATGGGCAAAGCCAAGCTCGGTAAGATGCAGAAAATGTGGAGCTTACATGGTTGAAAAAGGGAAAAAGCTTGTATGCTCTTCTTCAGAATGCGGCTATAATGAAGATAAAATTAAATAAAGTGCGGTTTTAATTATATATTAATTTTTCCTGATATTATGATTTATTTGGAGCAAAAATTATAAAAAAATATATATTACAAGTAAACTCAGCAGATATTTTTATGAATACTTTAGGTTATACTGTTAGGAATAAACTAAAATTATGTTAATTTTAAAATTATTTCCTGAATTATACAGTAAAAAAACGAAAGAATACTTGTATATATTGGATATTTATGTTAAAGTTATAAATGGCTGTAAGGGTGCGACTTTAGCTTTTTTAAGCTATCCAAGCTGACACTTTATTTTTGGTACAACGAACTTAATAGGGAGCAAAAGAAATGAAAATCGAATTATTAGACAAAACAAGAAAAATCAACAATTTATTACAAAACAACAATTCAACCTCTAAGAAGGTCGTTTTTAGTGATATATGTGCTGTCTTGAGTGAGATTCTTGATTCAAATATACTTGTTTTAAGCAAAAAAGGCAAGCTTTTGGGAGTTCATAATGGTGATAAGGTAGAGCTGATAAATGAGTCTATTTCTGAGAACTTAGGCGAAGTGATAGATGATATGCTTAATCAAAGATTGCTTGCAGTGCTGTCAACCAAGGAAAATATAAATCTGACCACTCTCGGATTTGATTTTAAAAATATTAAAAAATATAAGGCTCTGGTTGTACCGGTAAATATAGCAGGCGAAAGGCTTGGCACGCTTTTTATATATAAGGACAGCAAGGAATTTGACATAGATGATATAATTTTGGCTGAATACGGTGCGGTAGTAGTAGGGCTTGAGATGATAAGAAGTGTGAGTGAGGAGGAGGCTGAAAAAAGGCGCAAGCAGGAAGTGGTTAAGTCGGCGCTGTCAACCCTGAGCTCCTCTGAGCTGGAGGCTATAAGGTTTATATTTGACGAAATTGAAGATAATGAAAGTGTGCTGATTGCGAGTAAGATAGCCGACAAAGCAGGAATTACCAGGTCGGTTATAGTCAATGCCTTAAGAAAGCTTGAAAGTGCCGGGATAATTGAGAGCCGCTCCTCAGGTATGAGAGGAACCTATATAAGGATAGTAAACGACCTCGTAGAAGAAGAGCTTGAGGCACTTACCGGCAAAAAAACGGTAAAAGAGGAAGAATAATAAGGCTTGCGTGCAGCTTTATTTTATGATAAAATGCATAAGCTTATATATAGAACACGCCTGATGTATGTAAGGCGGTGTCAGAGCATGCAGCTGATACCTTACAAAAATTTCAGGCGGAAGAAAAACCAAATTAAAGGAGAATTAACAAATGAGTGTAATTTCAATGAAGCAGCTGCTTGAAGCGGGAGTTCACTTCGGGCATCAGACAAGAAGATGGAATCCTAAGATGGCTCCATACATCTATACGGAAAGAAACGGAATACATATAATTGACCTGCAAAAAAGTGTAGGAATGGTGGATGCCGCTTATAAGGCTATATCAGACATAGTTTCCGAGGGAGGAAGCATATTGTTTGTAGGCACCAAAAAGCAGGCACAGGATACTATTAAGGAAGAAGCGGAGCGCTGCGGCATGTTTTATGTAAATGAGAGATGGCTCGGAGGAATGCTCACCAACTTCAAGACTATACAGTCAAGAATTAAAAGACTTCAGAAAATTGAAGAAATGAGCCAGGATGGAACCTTTGATGTGCTTCCCAAGAAAGAGGTGCTTGAGCTTAGAAAAGAATGGAGCAGACTTGAGAAAAATCTTGGCGGAATTAAGTTTATGAAGAAAATTCCGGATGCTATTTTTGTAGTAGACCCTAAGAAAGAAAGAATCTGTGTGCAGGAGGCTCATACTCTTGGAATTCCTCTTATAGGAATTTGTGATACAAACTGTGACCCTGAAGAGCTGGATTATGTAATTCCCGGCAATGATGATGCAATACGTGCAGTAAGGCTTATAGTTTCAAGGATGGCAGATGCTGTGATAGAAGCCAATCAGGGCGAAGTAGTATCTCAGGAGGAGGCTGAAACCGCAGCAGCTCAGGAGGCTGAAGCAGTTGAAGCATCCGGTGAAGAATAAAGACTTTGGATAAAGCAAATATTATTATGACGCTGTAAAGCTTGCAGTGTCAAATCATATATTAAACAGGAGGTTAATATGGCAGAGATTACTGCTGCATTGGTAAAGGAGCTTAGAGAAATGACCGGTGCCGGTATGATGGATTGTAAAAAGGCACTTACCGCAACCGAGGGAGATATAGACAAGGCAATAGATTTCCTCAGGGAAAAGGGACTTGCAGGAGCACAAAAGAAGGCGGGACGTATAGCGGCTGAGGGAATTGTCGAAACCCTGGTATGTGATTGCGGAAAGGATGCTGTAGTAGTAGAGGTAAATGCCGAAACTGATTTTGTGGCTAAAAATGAAAAGTTTAAATCCTTTGTATCTGAGGTGGCAGCACAGGCAATTAATACAGAGGCTTCAGACCTTGAAGCATTTTTAAATGAAAAATGGAAGCTTGATGAGAGTGTTACCGTCAAGGAAAAGCTTTCAAGCATGATTTCTATTATAGGCGAAAACATGAATATCCGCAGATTTGAGCAGCTCCATGAGCCGAACGGAATTGTAGTTGACTACATACATGCCGGAGGCAAGATAGGAGTTTTGGTTGATGTAGAAACTGATGTTGTCAATGATGCCATCAAAGAGATGGGAAGAAATATTGCTATGCAGGTTGCAGCTCTCAAGCCTATTTACACTTCAGATGAAGAAGTACCGGCTGACTATATTGAAAGAGAGAAAGAAATTCTTATTGCACAGATTAAAAATGACCCCAAGGAGTCTTCAAAGCCAGATAAGGTAATTGAAGGCATAGTTAAGGGACGTGTAGCTAAGGAGCTTAAGGAAATCTGCCTTCTTGACCAGAACTATGTTAAAGCGGCAGACGGCAAGCAAAGAGTTTCAGATTATGTAAAGGAAGTTGCAAAGGCAAATTCGGCAAAAATTACAATAAAGAGGTTTGTACGTTTTGAAACTGGTGAAGGTCTTGAAAAGAAAAATGAAGACTTTGCTGCTGAGGTTGCAAAACAGTTAAATTCTTAATTAAAGCACGAGCAAGTAAGCAGGCGGGCTGCGAATGTCCGCTTTACAGGACACCGGGGATTTACTTCACCGGTGTTTTTTAAAAAGAAAAATTTTATATTATAAAGGAGGATATTATGCTAAAGCATGTGGTGATGTGGAAATTTAAAGAGGATTCAGAGCTTGAAAAGGCTTACGCTTCAGATAAAAATAAAAGTAATTTTATTAATAAATCAGAGGATATTAAAGCTAATATAAAAAAGGCTTTGAAGATAAGGCTGGAGGCTCTTGTAGGAGTGATACCGGAGCTGATAAGCTTAAAAGTGATAGAGCTTCCGCTTCAAACCTCTACCCATGATGTAGCCTTAATCTGCGAGGTAAAATCTGAAAAAGACCTTGAGGGGTACGCGAAGGACAAAAGACATACAGAAATTATTGAAAGCTGCATTAAGCCGTATTTAACTGAAAGATGCTGTCTTGATTATATAGAATAGGGAGATAAGAATGAAAGTACTGCACTGTCTGGCTCAGCTTCCCTCACATACCGGAAGCGGAATTTATTACAGTATACTGGCAAAGGGACTTAAGGAGTCAGGGCATGAAAATGCTTTTCTCTATGCAACTCAGGAGCCTTTTAAGCCTGATATGGGGGAAGATGCTGTAAAATATGAGGTGAAGTTTTTAAGTGATAAGCTCAATTTTCCGATTGCAGGGATGAGTGATGAAATGCCTTATAATTCTACAATATATTCACAGATGAGTGAGCCCATGCTTGATGCCTGGCATAATGCCTTTACAACACAGCTGATGAAGGCTAAAGCAGAATTTAAGCCTGATATAGTGCTTAGTCACCATCTGTTTATGCTCACTTCACTTGTAAAGCAGATTTTCAGTGATACTCCTGTGATAGGCATAGCTCATGGGACTGATTTAAGGCAGATTAAAAAATATCCGTATTTCAGAGAAAAATATATGGAGGATATAGTAAAGCTTGAAGGCTGCATAGCGATTGCTCCTAAGGATTTGTCGTATATAGAAACAATCATAGGCATTGACAAGCATAAGGTCAGGGTTATGGGGGGAGGCTTTAATAGTGCTCTTTTTTATAAGGTTGATTGTTTAAAGGATAAAAATGATATTTCTTTACTCTATGCAGGAAAAATATCAGCTTCGAAGGGAGTTTATGAGCTGGCTTTAGCCATACCTCAGATAATAAAAAGACTTCCTGAGGTCCTGATAAAAAAGCTTTCAATCGAAATAGTAGGAAATGCCGACCCGGCCCAGACTGAGCTGTTAAATAAGCTTTCCGGTAATTTTTCGGGACTTAGGATTTTACCTGCCCTGCCCCAGACTGAGCTGGCAGAAAAAATGAGAAAATCAGATATTTTTATCCTTCCCTCTTATTATGAAGGGCTTGGATTAGTTAATATAGAAGCCCTTGCTTCCGGCTGTTTAGTAGTCACCACGGAGATAGAGGCACTTATATGGCTGCTTGGAGATAAGATTAATTCTTCGGGAGTAATAGAATATGTCAAGCTCCCGAGATTATTTGATGCCGACAAGCCTTATGAAGAAGATAAGCCCGAATTTATAAATCGCCTTGCAGATAAAATAACTGCTCAAATTGAAAGGGCTTGTAAAGGCTATAAAGCTGATGAGGAGGTGTATAAGGAAATAGCTGCTCATTCATGGAAGGGAATTATTGCTAAAACAGATAAATATATAAGAGAATTAAAACAGCTGAAAAAAGCGGCTGATTTGCAATAAATCCATTATATAACAGAAAGCAGATTAATAATAATGAGAATAATTCATACCGGCGACTGGCACCTTGGCAAAAATCTGGAGGGGCACAGCAGACTTGATGAGCAGGAGAAATTTTTAGATTTTTTTACTGAAAAATGTAACGAGCTTAAACCGGAGCTGATACTTATAGCCGGTGATATTTATGATGCTCCAAATCCGCCGGCGAGGGCGGAAAAGCTTTTTTATGATGCCCTTAAAAAGCTTTCAAGAGGTGGAGAGTGTGTAAGTGTTGTAATAGCGGGCAACCATGACAATCCGGAGCGTATAGCTTCTGCCGGGTCGCTTGCGGCAGAGCATGGAATAATAATCTCAGGCACTCCAAAAGCTGTGGTACAGACAGGAGCTTACGGGAAACACAGAGTAACTGCTTCAGGAGAAGGCTTTTTTGAGCTTGAGATAAATGGTGAAAGGGCTGTGATAGCTGCGGTCGCTTATCCAAGCGAAAAAAGGCTTAATGAGGTATTTTACCGGGATAAAGAGGATGAAAAAGAAAGACAGGCAATCTATGCAAAAAAGGTGGGCAGATTATTTAAAAGGCTTGAAGCTAATTTTAAGGAAGACAGCATAAATATTACCTTAAGCCATCTATTTGCTTCCGGCTCCGAGCCCTCAGGCTCCGAAAGAAGCAGCTCCCTGGGAGGAAGCTTTATTATAAATACCGAGCTTTTGCCTAAGCATGCGGATTATACCGCCCTCGGACATATACATAAGCCTCAGATACTGCCGAATACCGGCGGCAGAGTCAGATACTGCGGCTCACCTATACATTATAATAAGACTGAAATTTCATTTAATAAATCATTTTATTATATTGACATAAATAAAAATAAAGCAAAGAATAAGCCGGACTTTAATATTGGAGCCGTTCAGATACCTGTTTTTAAGCCTATCTGTATCTGGAAAGCTAAATCTGCGGCAGAAGCTATAGAAATGTGCAAGCAGCATTCAGGGGAGGAAAGCTGGGTGTATCTGGAGATTAAATGCGGCAGCTATATCAGAGAAGATGAGATAAAACAGATGAAAACACTTAAAAAGGATATAATTGAAATCCGCCCTGTTATAGAAGCTCAGGAAAATAAAAGAAAACTTGAAATATCAGAGCTGTCCTTTAAAGACAAATTTATTGAGTTTTACAAGCAGCAAAATAAAAATACTCCGGATGAAGAGCTGATACAAATGCTGCTTTCAATAATGGAGGAGGAAGCTGTTGAAACCGATTAGTATAAGTATTAAGGGATTTAATTCCTTCCTTGACGAGCAAAGCATTGATTTTGAAGAGCTTGGGAAAATGGGAATCTTCGGAATCTTTGGACCTACAGGCAGCGGCAAGTCAAGCATACTTGATGCGATTACTTTTGCACTTTACGGAAAGATAGCTAGAGATAATGCAAGAGAGCAGTATATAAATATAAATACTGATACCGCAAGAATAATTTTTAAATTTGGTATAGATGCCAAAAGCAAGGAAGTATATAAAGCAATAAGAGAGATAAAAAAGGATAAGGACGGCGGGGCAAGCACCAGGCAGGTCAAGCTGATCAGAGTTTTTCCTAAAGAGGAGGTAATTGCAGAAAAAGAGGGAGAATTTAAGGCTGCAATCAATAATATGATAGGGCTTGAATATCAGGACTTTATTAAAACTGTAGTGCTTCCTCAGGGCGGCTTTAATGATTTTTTAAAAATGGAAGGACGTGACAGGAGAGTTATTTTAGAAAGACTATTTAACCTTGAGGAATATGGAGATGCACTTGAAAAAAAGATTAAGCTCAGATTGGATTATTATGAAAGTGAAAATACTAAGCTTACGGGAGGGCTGGCTTTATATAAGGAATATACCAAAGAAGCCTTTGTCGAGCTTGATAAAGAGCTTAATAAGTGTATCGAAGAGCTTCGAGAGATAAAACTTAAAAAAGAAAACAGCGAGCTTAAGCTTAATCTGAACCGAAGCAGCTACGAAAAACAGCTGAGAATAGCAAGATTAAAATCTGAGCTGGAGGATAGGTATAGCTTCGAGGCTGATATCGACAGCTGCAGAAAAAGGCTTGAGCTTAATTCTATTGCAGAAAGAATCCTTCCCTTTATAGCAGATTATGAAAGCAGCATTAATAAAGAAAATGAGACTCAGGCAGAGCTTGAAAAAATAAAACAAAGCTATGAACAGATTCAGCAACAAACAGATTCGGCAAAGAAGAGATATATTAAGTATGAAAATGAATTTAATGAAAGAGGAAGTCTGCTTTTCGAAAGAAAAATAATACTTAATGCTTTAATTTCAGACTGGGAGGATTACGCTGAAAAAACAGATAAATTCAGCGAATTTAAAAAAATCTATGACAAATTAAACAGGGATTATAATCTTTGCTTAAAGGACTATGACACAAAATCCTCCGAGATAAGTGAGCTTAATACCAAAATTTCTAATTTAAAGGAAAAATTAAAGGCTGATACGGTAGATGCCGCCTTTAGAAACAGGCTGATTAAGGTTTGCGAGCTTTATACTACTTTAAGTCAGCTTGAAAAAAATTTTAAGTCGCTTGATGACTCAGATAATGCAGACAGAGAGAAAATCAAAAAATTAGAAGCTGAAATAAATATTAAGAGGGAAAAGCTAAATTCAGCCGAAGATAAAATTAAAGAGCTGGAAAAGCTTAAAGCTGCATTAAATAATCACCCCTTATCTCTGCCGATGTCAGCTTCTTCTTTAATCCAGGATTATGAGGAGCTGTATAATAAAATTGAAAAAAGAGAAAATCTGAAAAATAATCTGGAGAGTATAAATACAGAGCTGGAAGCCTTAAACCAAGAATGCAAAAAGACAGGCTCAGAGCTTAAAGCTTCAAATGAAAAGCTTAGTAAGCTGAATATTGAAAGAGAAACATATATTAAAAATTTGGAGATTTTTAATATAAGCAAAAATTTAAAGCCCCAAGATGTATGTCCAATCTGCGGAAATGTGATACAGAATATAACGCATAAAACAAACAGCAAAGATTTTAATAATTTTAATAATAAAATTAACAGGCTTGAATCAGAAATAAAAAATACGGAAAAAAACATACAAGGCTTATTGCAGGCTAAAGCAGAAATTGAAGCGAAGCTTGCGGTAATTAATGAAAGAAAAGAAAAAAATCTTGAAGAAATTTCTTTACTTGATATAGTTGGGATTCCGGACAGTCTAATAATTAAAATTAAACAGATTTCAGATGTTTCAGAGGATGAACATTCTGAGAATTATATAAAAGCCGCAGAAAGCCTTTTAGAAAAAGCTAAAATAATCAGTTCAGATAAGATTGATGATACCACGGATATGGAAATAAAAAATATTAAAGATTTTATCTTAAATGACATAATAAGAATCAAAAAATTATCTGAAGGTATAATTAAAGAGCTTTCCGGGTGCAATGAAAAAAGCAAAGAGCTTAATGAAGAAAAAAATAGATTTTTAACGGAGCTGGCAGCAGCTGATGCGGGTCTTAGTGCTTATGAAAGCAATATTGAAAAAAATATACCTGCAAAGCAATCTTTATTAGGAAATATTAATACTATAAAAGAAGAGATTAATATTAAATATAATGATTGTAAAAGTAATCCGAAGGCTGAGCTTGAAAGACTTTCGAATTTAGAAAAAATTAATGCGGAAATAAGTCTTGAAATAGAATCCGACGAGCAAAAGCTTGAGGAATTAAACTCTGCCGCAAATACAAACTGCTTAAAGCTGAATGAATTAAACCTTGAAAAAAAAGAGTATGAAACCAAGCTTACGGAATATGAAAAGGATTTAATCAGCCTTAAAAGCAAGCTGTCAGATATTAACGGAGAGCTTGAAAATCCGGCTGAGGAGCTTAAAGCTGTAATTAAAGAGGCTTCTGAGCTGGAAGCTAATTTAAAGACTAGCCGGCAAGCCTTTGACAGGTTTAAGGAGGAAGCCTTTGAAATCGAAAAAAGCGTGGCGGTACTTGAAAAAAATCTTAAATATATAAAAGAGGCGGCTGCTGCCAAAAAAGCGGAGGTTTTAAATAAATTTAAGCAATACAGTACAGAAGATAGGGGACTAAGCTCTGATATAGCCGGAATAATATCTGAAATAAACAGAAATATACTTAAAGACAGCCTTAAGTCTGAACTGGAGGTCAAAGTAAAGAAATATGATGAAGCCGTAAAACAGCTTAGTATGGCTTTAGAAGAGCTTCAAAGCAATTTGGGAGAAAGCTATTTAAGCGAGGAAGAATATAAGGCTTCAGAACTGGAAAATAAAAAAATAAATGAAGCCTATAAAAAAATAAATGAGAAAGCTATCACACTTAGGGAAAGGCATGCTGAGTTTATTAAAAGACTTAATGAGTCGGAGGAGCTTAATAAAAAAAGTGAGGTGATAGCCGGAAAAATAGCCTTGGTTAAAGAGCTTAAAGCAGCAGTGGGAGCAAGAAAGTTTGTAGAGTTTATGGCACTCAAGCAGCTTGATTATATAGCTGCAAGTGCCAGTGAAAGACTTTTTGAAATAAGCTCAGGAGCTTACGGGCTTGAAACGTCAGAGGACGGCTCATTTAAAATAAGAGATTATAAAAATGGCGGGAAATTAAGAAATGTTAAAACTCTTTCAGGAGGAGAAAGCTTTGTAGTATCACTTTCGCTGGCACTTGCACTCTCTGCACATATACAGCTGAAAAGCTCTGCTCCGCTTGAGCTTTTCTTTCTTGACGAGGGATTTGGAACTCTGGATGAGGATTTGCTGGAGGTAGTTATGGATTCTCTTGAGAGGGTGCACAATGAAAGGCTTAAGGTAGGACTTATTTCACATGTGGAATATCTTAAGCAGAGAGTCCCCGTAAAGCTGATAGTAAGACCTGCACTTTTGGGAGGGGACGGCAGCAAGGTACGCTTGGAATATAGTTAATTCTGATAAAAAAAGAGATTAAACTGATGTCTGCTTTACTTATATTGTTGATTATGTTAAAATAACCTTGACCTAAAGGTAATTTCTTTAATAAATTATCAAAAATATATTTAACGGAGGTATAAAGAAATGGACACAAATAAGTTAGGCCGTATTCTTGCAAAAATGGAAGAAAAGGGTATTCCTCAGATGATTATCACTGACCCGCCAGCTATATTCTATCTCACAGGCAAGTGGATTTACCCCGGTGAAAGACTTCACGCACTCTATATTAATGTAAATGGAAAGCATAATTTCATAATTAATAAGCTCTTCCCGCAGGAAACCGACTTAGGCGTTGAAATTACTTACTACGATGATATAGAAGACGGTGTTGAAATACTTTCACGCTTTGTTGAGAAGGACAAGGTTATCGGAGTTGACAAGGTATGGCCTTCAAAATTCCTTTTAAGATTGCAGGAGCTTGGAGCAGGAAGCAAGTTTGTCAACGGCTCTGTTATAGTTGATAAAATCAGACAGATTAAGGATGCCAAAGAGCAGGAGACCATGATTGAATCTTCAAGAATCAATGATCAGGTTATGGGCGAGCTGATTCCCTGGGTAGTAAAGGGACTTACCGAAAGAGAGCTTAACGCAAAGGTAAGAGAGATTTATAAAAAGCACGGTATTACCGAGGTATCCTTTGACCCGATTACCGCTTACGCAAAGGGAGCTGCCGACCCCCATCATGTTACCGATGACAGCAAGGGAAAGCACGGCGACTGTGTTATACTGGACATAGGAGGCTTTTATAAGAACTATGCTTCGGATATGACAAGGACAGTGTTCATAGGCTCAGTAAGTGAAAGACAGAAAGAAATTTATAATATAGTTCTTGAGGCGAACTTAAGAGGCATTGCAGCTGCAAAGCCCGGAGCAAAGATGAAGGACGTAGACCTCGCTGCAAGAAATTACATTGAAGAAAAGGGCTATGGAAAATACTTTACCCACAGAACAGGGCATTCAATAGGTTTGGAGGACCACGAAGTCGGCGATGTTTCCTCAGTAAACGAAGAAATTATAGAGGTTGGACAGTGCTTTTCAGTTGAGCCGGGCATCTATCTTCCTGACGAGGGAATAGGCGTAAGGATTGAAGACCTTGTACTTGTTACAGAAGACGGCTGCAAGGTTCTTAATGAATATACCAAAGACATTATAGTAGTTCCGGAAGAATAATAATCATAATCAGGAGGCTGTGGAGTCATGGCAAAAATTACAGAAGGATATATGCCATATTTGAATAATAAAACCTATTACAGAATAGTGGGAGAAAGGATGGGTAAAAAGAAACCCCTTTTATTTCTGCATGGAGGTCCAGGCTCCACGCATAATTATTTTGAGGTGCTTGATAAGGTTGCCGATTTGGATGGGCGTCAGCTTATAATGTATGACCAGATAGGCTGTGGAAATTCATTTATAGACGGCTGCCCGGAGCTTTGGACCAAGCAGACTTGGGTGAACGAGCTTAGGGCTTTAAGAGAGCATCTTGGGCTTGACGAGGTACACCTGCTTGGGCAGTCCTGGGGAGGCATGCTGAGCATTATATATGAATGTGATTATAAGCCTGAAGGAGTTAAAAGCTATGTGCTTTCAAGTACATTGCCTTATAATGCAATTTGGGAAAGTGAGCAAAAAAGGCGTGTAGCTTTTCTCCCGACGGATATGCAGGAAGCTATCGCTGAGGCTGAAAAAACAGGAAACTACAGCGGTGAAGCTTATGACAGAGCGATTGGCGAGTTTATGAGAAGGCACTGCTCAGGGACCTTTGATGAAAACAGCCCGGAATGTCTTACACGTCCTAAAAAATCCGGAATTGAGCCTTACGTAGCAGGTTGGGGACCAAATGAGTTTACTCCTACTGGCTCATTGAGAGATTATGACTATATGGATAAGCTTAAGGATTTCAGTAAGCCCTGCCTTATAATGAACGGACAGGAGGATTTGTGCTCTCCATATATAGCAAAATTAATGTTTGACGCCATACCGAATGCAAAATGGGAGCTTTTTGCTTATTCAAGACATATGTGCTTTGTTGAAGAAAACGACAAATACATTGATATACTGGTTAAGTGGTTAAATGAGAATGATTAATAAGATAGTGCTTTGATTTAAGCGGAAGCTTCAGATATGATTTACTTATCTGAAGCTTCTATTTTTATTACAGCCTGAAAGACAGACAATGGTATTTACAGGCAAAAATTTATGGAGGTACATAGAGAATGTTTGAAAATATTTTTAAGCATAAGAAGAATATTCCGGAAAAATTGGAAGCCTATGGTTTTCAAAAAATTAATAATGTATTTCAATACAGTACAAGTATTTTAGACAGCGAATTTCTGCTGCAGATTACCATCAAAAAAAGTATTGTACCTGATACAAAATTAATCGAAGCTGCAACAGGCGAGGAGTATATTCTTTATAAAACAGAGGCTGCCGGGGAGTTTGTAGGAGAAATCAGGATGGCTGTGGCTGAGGTTCTCCAAGATATTGCAGATAAATGCTATGAAACGGAAATTTTTAAGTCAAAGCAGGCTTTGGAAATAATTTCATATATACGTCAAAAATATGGAGATGAATTGGAATTTTTGTGGGAAAGGCTTTCAGACAATGCTGTATGGAGGCGGAAGGATAATGATAAATGGTACGGAGTGCTGCTGAGTCTGCCACGCCGCAAGCTTGGAATTAAATCTGATGAAATAGTGGAAATTATCGACCTTAAGGGCGAGCCGGAGGCGTTGAAAAGCTTGATTGACAATAAGCATTACTACCCAGGCTGGCATATGAATAAAAAGCACTGGTATACTATAATTTTGGACGGCTCAGTTTCTTTAGATGAAATTTGTCACAGAATTGATGCAAGCTACCTACTGGCAAATAGCGAAAGGCAATAGGGCTGATTTATAGTCTTACCCGGTGCTAATTAAAAGAATAAGCCTTATATTTTCCAAACACACATGTTCTAAAGCAGCGATATGTCTAGTGCTAATTAAGAATAAGTCTTATGTTTTATTATAGCCTGCAAAAACAATTTGCAGCCTTGCCGGCTCCAATTAATGAGGTGGCTGAGGAAACGGGAAAATTAGAAAGAAGTGCTATTGACATTATAAAGATATATGTGTATATATACTATTAACAGCTGTTTTAATTTATATAAAGGCTAAAATATATAACACCAGTTTAAGGAGGATTTACTTATGAAAAAGTTAAAGCTATTTAAAATTATACCGCTTATAGTAATTTTTATGTTGGCTCTGTCTGCCGTTGCCTATGCAGGTACCTGGAAGCAAAATAATAAGGGCTGGTGGTATGAGAATCCCGACGGAACCTGGCCTTCAAATACTTGGCAATGGATAGACTCAAATAATGACCATATAGCTTACTGTTATTACTTTGATAAAAACGGATATTGTCTGTTAAATCAGAGAACACCTGACAATTATCTGGTAAACTCCAGCGGTGAATGGATTATAGAAACAGTCGGGCTGCCACAGACCAAGCTGGTGAATACTCCGGGGATACAGGCAGATGCTCTGCCCTATATGGCTTCTGCTATATATGGAGGAATCAAGACTCCATATTTTAATCCAGAATCTGATAAGATTAATATTGATTTCAGAAAGAAAGCACCGACCCCTATGGAGCAGGCCGGTATTTTTGATATGCTTTTAGATAATAACTATGCTCCGGAATATTTTCCGGCTTTCTTTAATAAATATAAATCTGCTGATTATGCGGCTGAATTGGATAAGGGAGTCTATACTAAGATTTTTAAAGATGTATTCGGCATCAGTAATATAGATGAGTCTTGGAATATCTCAATAATTGGAATCAACAACATAGACGCTTCTGCAAATAACAGCTTAATAAAGGGAAATAAGAATGATGCAGCGAAGCTTAATTTATCTGCAAAATATTATCAGGCTATCACACCGTGGTTTATGGTAGACAGTGTTACAATAGAAGGTGGTAAATATACTGTTAAAGGTAAATTGGGAGAGCTTTACATTAACTATGGCAGGTTTACAACTTTGCCCTATACAATAGTTGCCGAAGAAAACCCTGAAAGTGATTTAGGGCATATAGCGGTACTCAGTATAAAAATTAATGAGAATTAAATTAATTTGGCAATGAGCAATTGACTCATAAAATAAAATGTGAAATCATGGGAGTACTGTGAATGAAAAAGGCTGTTATATATATACATGGTAAAGGTGGTTCTATTGATGAAGCTAATCATTATAAAAAAATTT
>CALBCM010000005.1 GCA_937927235.1 uncultured Johnsonella sp. | reverse complement strand
GTCAATGCGATGCTCTATTTTATTTTTATAAGTTTATTCGATTTTTGACTTACGGCTTAAAAAGCCTGTAAAATCACTTCCGCATGCAGCTATTATTACGATCAGTGCCGCAGGCTCTGAAACCAGCGACTCGGCGGTGATTACAAATGATGAGATAACTCCGCACAGCAAAAGAGGAGTGAACGGCGATTTTAACAGGTGCAGATTTGCCCTGATGAATCCTGAACTGACCTACAGCCTACCTAAATATCAGATCAGTGCGGGAGTTGCAGACATATTTATGCATACCTCAGAAAGATATTTTGCTTCAATAATCGGCAACCACCTGACTGACGAGATAGCGGAAGGACTGTTTAGAAATATAATAAAGTACGGTGAAATCGGGGTAAATGACAGCAGCAATTATGAAGCCATGAGCGAAATAATGTGGTCGGGCAGCATTTCTCATATAGGCATTACCGGACTTGGAAGCAGAGGAGATCTGCCTAAGGACGGAGATTGGGCATGTCACCAGATAGGCATGGCATTGTCGGCTATTTATGATTATACACATGGCGCAACCCTTACTGCCATCTGGGGAAGCTGGGCGAGGTATGTGTGCAGGAATAATATCGCAAGGTTTGCACAGCTTGCACGCAACGTATACAGGGTAGAGGAGGCTTCAGATGAGAAAGCCTGCGAACTGGCAATCGTAAAGAGTGAGGAATTCTTTAAGAGGATAGGTATGCCGATAAGTCTTACGGAGCTGATGGGCAGGGCACCGAGCGAGGAAGAGCTGGTGGCGCTCAGTGAAAACTGCTCCTTCGGCAAAAAGAGAAATATAGGGGCATTTATGATGTTAAATTACGAAGATATGTATAATATTTATAAGGCTGCAATTTAATTTAAGATAAGGAATTACATTTAATATTATGATAAAAAATAAATCTAGAAATATTTTAATTTCTACAGCTTTATTAGCTTGTATAGCTGCCTTTACTTTAATTTCAGCTTCATGCGCAGGCTCAAATTCAGCAAATAGTAAGAGTGCCGCACAGGGCTCCGGGGGTGTTGCCGGAGCAGGTACCTCACAGTCGAATCCCTTTGTCACCTGTAAAAATATCGAAGAAGCTGAAGCTTTGGCAGGTCTTGAGCTTAAGCTGCCTGAAAAGATTGAAGGCTATGACAAGATGGAGCTGCAGGTGATTCCGAAGGAGATGATAGAGGTCGTCTATACTAAAGATAACCATAAGATTGTTATCAGAAAGGGTATTAACAACAGCGAAACCGGCGGCGATGTAAGCGGAGATCATACTGAATATACCAATGTAGGAGATGCTAATGTAGGCGAGGTAAAGGTAACTTTTAAGGGTGATGACGAAAAGGATCCCAGACTTGCAGTCTGGACTGTAGGCTCTTATGCATACTCTTTAAGCTCTGATGAACTGGAAAGGTCGGAGTTTAACAGCTTGATAAGTGACATACAGTAATTAAATATTCCGGATTTTTTCACCTTTACAGTTGGCGAAACGAATTATTTTTAGAAGCAAAAATTATACAGCGGACTTTGGCTCATAAGCAAGCAGGAGGCATTGTCAATAAAATAGATTAAAAACAAGGCAAATCAGATTATAAATAAAGCAGACTGCAATTTCCCGCTTTATTTCGCTGTAGAACGAGTGATTTAGATAAGCTAAACGGAATGAGGATAAAAACTTGATAAGCAGTATGACAGGCTTTGGCAGAATACAGGAAAGTAATAAGCTGTGCCATATATCGGTAGAAATAAAATCTGTAAATCACAGGTATCTTGATTTAAATATAAAAATGCCTAAAAGGTTCAATGCTTTTGAGGCTCAGATTAGAAATGAGGTAAGAAAATATATTCAAAGGGGCAAGGTAGACCTTTTTATTGCCTATGAGCCTTATGACATGAATGAGCTCCTTCTTAACTACAATAAAAATATGGCGGCTCAGTATTTAGAATATGCACGCAGGATTGAAGAAGAATTCGGAGTTGAAAATGATATTAAGGCTTCGATTCTTTTAAATTTTCCGGAGGTTGTAAGCATGCGGGAAGCTGAGGCTGACCTTGACAGGCTTAAGCCCCTGTTGTTTTCAGTAATTAACAGGGGCTGTGCCGAGTTTGCCGAAGCGAGGAAAATTGAGGGAGAAAGGCTTAAAGAGGATATGCTGGTCAAGCTTAAAAATATTAAAAAGAATATCAGTATTATTCAGGAAAAGTCTCCGGAGGCTGTAGACAACTATAAAAAAACTCTTAAGTCAAAAATAGAGGAGCTTATTAATTCCAAAATCTATGACGAGAGCAGGATTTTAACTGAAACTGCGATATATGCTGATAAGGTCTGCATTGATGAGGAAATAGTAAGGCTTAAAAGTCACGTTGAGGCTGTGTCAAAAGAACTTGCCTTTGGCGGCGCAGTTGGAAGAAAGCTGGATTTTATAGCACAGGAGATGAACCGGGAGGCAAATACAATATTATCAAAAACTCCAGATGTGGCTATATCCGAAACTGCGGTGGAGCTTAAGACAGATATTGAGAAGCTTAGAGAACAGATACAAAATATTGAATAAAAAATTAAAAGGTTTAAATATATGAGAAAAGGGATTTTAATTGTAATTTCAGGCTTTTCAGGTGCCGGAAAGGGAACTCTGGTAAAGGAGCTGCTAAAAAAGTATGATAATTACTGTCTTTCCGTGTCAGCTACTACAAGAGCTCCAAGACAAGGCGAGAAGGAGGGAAGGGAATACTTTTTTTTAAGCCGGGAAGAATTTGAAAACAAGATAGAGAAGGATGATTTTATAGAATATGCCTCCTATCTTGGAAATTACTACGGAACGCCTAAAGAATATGTGCTTAGACATCTTAACAAAGGTGAAAATGTTATACTTGAGATAGAGATTCAGGGAGCTGCCAAGATAAAAGAAAAATTTAAAGATGCCCTCATGGTGTTTGTAGCTCCTCCCTCAGCCGAAATTCTTGAATCAAGGCTGGTGGGCAGGGACACTGAAAGCCGGGAGCAAATAAAGAACAGACTTTTGCGTGCCGCCGATGAAAGCAGCTTTGTAAAAGACTATGATTATATTATTGTAAATGATGTTTTAAATGAGGCTGTTAAAAAGCTTAACTGCCTTATTGAATGCAGAGGCATGGAAGTATCCGAAAATCTTGGCTTTATAGAAAGGCTGCGTTATGAATTAAAGCATTTCAGGCAGGAAGCCTATTGACTTTAAACAATGGGAAGTTCACTACTTGACTAAGTTAAAACAAATGGTTAAAATAGCCCTGAACAGCATGCAATTAAAACCGGAAAGGTGTTGAAGCTGTATTTTAAGGAGGAAATTATGCTACATCCATCATATAGTGATTTAATAGAAGTTGTAAACAGCAAAGTGGAGCCAGGAGAAGAGCCGGTGGTGCAGAGCAGATATTCTATCGTTATGGCTACTGCCAAAAGAGCGAGGCAGCTTATAGGAGAAAAGGTTCTCCTTTATAAAAAGCCTTTATCTATGGCTATTGATGATTTATATAAACAAAGAGTAAAGATAGTTTCTGAAAATGATGAAGAAGCCGTTTTGGATGAAGCTTCAGCAGATGAAAGGTAATTAATGAAGGTTTGTCTTATCTCTTTAGGCTGTGATAAGAACCTGGTGGATGCGGAGCACATGCTTGGTCTTATAGCAGAAAGAGGATATACTTATACTGATGATGAAAAGGAAGCAGATATTATAATAGTTAATACCTGCTGTTTTATACTGGATGCAAAGGAAGAAAGTGTTGAAGCAATACTGGAAACGGCAAGGCTGAAAAAGGAAGGCAAGCTCAAGGTGCTTATAGTAACGGGCTGTATGGCTCAAAGATACAAGGAGGAGATAAAGGAGGAAATACCTGAGGTTGATGCACTTTTAGGAACAAGCAGCTATGATAAGCTGGGAGAGGTGATAGATGCGGTATTGTCAAAGACCGCAAGGTTTAAAACTGATAAGTTTTTGGACTTGGACAGGCTTCCGGCTTTGTCTAAAAAGAGGTATCATTCCACAGGAGGCTACTATGCCTATCTTAAGATAGCAGAGGGCTGTGATAAGCACTGCACCTACTGCATAATTCCCTCTTTAAGAGGAAGCTACCGAAGCTATGCCATGGAGCTTTTAGTGGAGGAGGCAAGGCAGCTTGCAAGGGACGGCATAAAGGAGCTTATTCTTGTTGCACAGGAAACCACAGTATACGGTCAGGATATTTATGGAAAAAAGATGCTGGCAGAGCTTTTAAGACAGCTTTGCAAAATTGAAGGGCTCAGGTGGATAAGGATTCTTTACTGCTATCCTGAGGAAATAGATGATGAGCTTATAGAGGTGATGGTTCAGGAGGATAAGATCTGTAAATACCTTGACATACCCATACAGCATTCCTCAGACAGAATCTTAAGGCGAATGGGACGAAGGACAAGCCGTAAGGATTTGATAAATATTATTGCCAAGCTGAGAAAAGCAATGCCGGATATAATACTTAGAACTACATTGATAACCGGCTTTCCCGGAGAGAACGAGGAAGATGTTGAGGATTTGATAAGCTTTGTTAAAAAGATGAGATTTGAAAGACTGGGAGTTTTCTGCTATAGTCTTGAGGAGGGAACTTTGGCTGCTGATTTTGATAAGCAGGTTAAGGACAGGGTTAAGGAATCAAGGAAAAATAAAATTATGAGGCTGCAAAGGGATATATCAAAACAACATCTTGAAAGCCTTGTAGGCTCTGAGCTGGAGGTTTTAATTGAAGGCAGGCTTTCAGATGAAGATGTGTATGTAGGGCGTACCTATATGGACACTCCCGGAGTTGACGGGTATATTTTCATAAATTCAAAAGCACCATATATGAGCGGAGATTTTATAAAGGCGAGGGTAACAGGAGCTTCTGAATATGACCTTATAGGAGAACTTAGATGAATTTACCGAATAAACTGACTGTATTAAGAATAATTATGATTCCTTTTTTTATATATTTTTTAATGTATAATCAGGGAGAGGACAGTTTATATAGAGGGCTTGCACTTGCAGTTTTTATAATTGCGGCTTTAACTGATACGCTGGACGGGATTATTGCAAGAAAATATAAGCTTATAACAAATTTTGGAAAGTTTATGGACCCGCTTGCCGATAAGCTGCTGGTATGCTCTGCACTTATATGTCTTATACAGCTTAAACGCATAGATGCACTTATAGTAACTGTAATAATAGCGAGAGAGTTTATTATAAGCGGCTTTAGATTGGTGGCTTCAGATGCCGGCGTAGTGATAGCGGCAAGTATTTGGGGAAAGGTAAAGACTGTTTCACAGATGCTCTGTATATGCCTGCTGATACTTAATCTTGACAGGCTTAAAGCCTTGACCGATATAATGGTATGGATAATGCTTGCGCTTACTGTCATATCATTAACTGACTATATAATTAAAAACCATAAAGTAATCAGTAAGGGAGGTATTTAGAAAATGGGAGATTTAGTTAAGAGGCAGAAAACAATCAATCTTTATGGTATTTCCGAGGTGCAGGCAAAAGATGTGCTGGAAGATATTATCAAAAAGAAGGAAGCAGATATTAAAATCTTAACTAAAGAGGGTGAAGTACAAATTATAGTTTCTGCTTCAGCGGATACTGAAGATGAGGCAAAGGCTGTTATTAAGCCTGTCAGCAGAGAAATTAAAAAAAGGTTTCCGGATTCTGCTCTGGCTGTAAATGATAAAAAGAATCTCAGCCTTGAAAAAAAACTAGTTAAATTACTTGAAAAAAATGATTTCAGTATTTCTACGGCGGAGTCCTGCACCGGAGGACTTCTTTCAGCAAGGATTATAAATGTTCCCGGAGCTTCGGAAGTATTTAAAGAGGGTATGGTGACCTATACCAATAAATCAAAGAGAAAGAGGCTTGATGTAAGCAAGTCAACATTAAAAAAATATGGTGCCGTAAGCAAACAGACTGCGAAAGAAATGGCGGCGGGGATAGCTTTTAACTCGGACAGTGATGCTGCACTCTCAATCACTGGAATTGCAGGTCCTGATGGAGGGACTGAAGAAAAACCGGTAGGGCTTGTGTATATAGGCTTGTATGTAAAGGGCAAAATCCTTGCTGAAGAATTCCATTTTTCAGGAAACAGACAGGAAATAAGGGAGCAGTCGGTTGAAGCCGCTTTAGTAATGCTTACAAAATACCTTGAATCAATCTAGTCAAACCCCATATTTTTTGGAAGAAGAAGGCTTTAAGGGGAATACCTATGAAATGGTATAAGAATTTATATGTTTCCGAAGAAGCGGAAAGTGAAAAGAAGAATATTATAAAAAGCATTAAAAAAAATAAGTTGGTGTTTTTTGGATATGTCATTATTATTGAAGCTAAAAACAACTCCGGTAGTGACGGGCTCCTTACTATACTGCACAGTGCATTTTTTTTAAAAAATTATGCGAAAAGGGATGAGGTGCTGATTGTCGGTATTGCTTATGGCAGAAGGGATGCTTTGGAGCTTGCCGGAAATATAGTTTATGAAGTGTATCAAAAAACCGGAGGCTTTGACATAAGGGAATATATTATATAATATTTTTAGGAGGAGGATATGCTTGGAATATTATTCGGTATTTTAAAAATAACAGGCAGCATCCTTCTGCTTATTATATTACTTTTTATACTGGGGATATGCCTTATTGCTTTAGTACCTGTAAGGTATAAAATTAATTTTAAATATAAGGACGACATGGACCTGTATATCTGTGTAAGCTGGCTGCTGCATTTGGTGCAGGCGGAGTACGGCACCAAGTCCAAAGCTGCTGTTAAGATATTCGGAGTAAAGCTTTTTAATAATAAAACAAGCCTGAGAAACAGTTCAGAACAAAACCGGAAAAGAACTCTGGAAAAAAAAGCTGCGGAGCCTGAAGCTGCCGCTAAACAAATAGATGAGGCTGAGAAATCTGATAAAGCTGTAAATGATATAGCGGGATGGGAGGAAGAAACTACTTCCGAAAAGATACCTGATAAATCAGGTGCTGAAAAATCCTCTAAAAGAAATACGCGAAGGAGCTTAAAGCTCTCACCCAAGGTTTTATGCCGGAAGATTAAATTAAAGCTGTTTAATACTTATAAAAGGCTGAAGCATAGTTTAATTAGGCTTTGTAGCAGCGTTAAAAATTTGGAAGCTAAAATAAATGATAAAGCATTGCAGAAAACATTGAGGAAGTTATTTAATGAAGGCTATAAAGTAACATCACATTGCCTGCCTCGGCGTATAAGCGGATATCTGAAATTCGGATTTGGAGAGCCTTATGCTACAGGAACTGTTTTGAGATACACCGCTCTGTTCCTGCCTCTGTATAAGAATAAATTTGAGGTGATTCCCATGTTTGAAGAGAATATCATAGAAATGGATATAGAGCTGACAGGAAGGATAAGAATCGGAGCCGTACTTATTGCAATATTAAGGCTTTATTTGAATAAAGATATAAGAAAGTGGATTAAAAGATTTTTATAAATGAACAGGAGGCTTTTAGTAATGGCAGAAAAAGAAAAATTATTAGCAGCTATAGATTCCTTATTTAGCGGAATGGATTTATTTATAAATACTAAGACTGTAGTAGGAGAGCCTATCAGAGTTGATGACACGATAGTGCTGCCTCTTGTTGATGTAAGCTGCGGCATGGGTGCAGGAGGCTTTGAGGAGAATGCAAAATATAATGGTGGCGGAGGGATGAGTGCCAAGATGAGTCCTGCTGCTCTTTTAATTATACAAAACGGAACTTCAAGACTTGTAAATGTAAGAAACCAGGATGCCTTTTCAAAAATAATTGATTTAATACCTGAAATTATGAATAAATTTAAGGCAAATAAAGAGATTAATGAGACTGCTGTTAAAAATGCGAGAGAAGCGGTGTCTAAAGAATTTGATGAGGAGCTTAAGGCTTAATTAACAGCCGAAGGTCTGTCACCTGACAAGGAGTGGCAAGCTGTGAGCGGACTTTAAAACCAGAAAATGTATTGACAATATTGTTTATTAACGATATACTACTACACACGATAGTAGATTTCTTAACAACAGGAGATATTTTTATGGAAGATAAGAGAATTTCAAAGGCAGTCATTTCAAGACTTCCAAGATATTACAGGTATCTTGGCGAGATAAGCGAAGAAGGCATAGAGCGCATTTCGTCAAAGGAACTGAGTATAAGGATGAAGGTGACCGCCTCTCAGATAAGACAGGATTTAAATAATTTTGGAGGATTCGGTCAGCAGGGATATGGATATAATGTAAAATATCTCTATAATGAAATAGGCAAAATTCTTGGCATAGATAGACAGCATAATCTTATAGTGATAGGAGCAGGTAATCTTGGAAATGCGCTTACTAACTACACTAATTTTGAAAAAAGAGGCTTTGTAATTAAGGCGATGTTTGACGTAAATCCTGATGTGATAGGGAAAGAGGTCAGAAAAGTGAAGGTTTACAGTCTTGATAAGCTTGAGGAATATATATCCAAAAATCAGATTCAGATAGCGGTTTTAAGCATACCTAAAAATGAAGCTATCTCGGTGGCAAAAAGGCTGATAAATGCCGGGATAAAGGCGATACTCAACTTCGCACATACAGACCTTGAGGTGCCTGAAGATGTAATAGTTGAAAATGTTCATCTTTCGGACTTTTTGATGAGGCTGTCTTATAGAGTAAGTAGTCTGGTTGATAAGCATGAGGAATAAAAATAATATACTCTGAACACTCTGCCTATGCCGGGGTGCGGATAAGAGATTCCGCAGCCGGGCATTTTTACATGGTGAAGCTTGTAAAAGACTTAAGCAAAGGAGAGCTATGTGTTATAAGATTTTAAAGCCCGCAGATTTAAAAATAATCCCGAAAAGAAAAGCTGAGGCTAACAAAGGAGATTTTAAGAAGCTTTTGGTGATAGCAGGCTCTTACGGTATGAGCGGGGCCGCGTATTTGTCTGCCTTTGCCGCTTATAGGACCGGCTCCGGACTGGTAAGACTATTCTCCGCTGAGGACAATAGAAGTATATTTCAAACTATGCTGCCTGAGGCTGTAGTTTCCTCATATAGGGAAGCTGATTTCAGAGATAATTATAATGAGCTTGTTAATAAGCTTGATGCTGCACTTGCATGGGCTCAGATAATAGTGCTCGGTCCCGGGCTGGGAAGCAGGGAATATGTTTATACGCTGGTAAAACAGGTTTTAGTTAATAAGCAGACTCCGGTAATAATTGATGCCGATGCTTTAAACTGTATTGCTGCTAACCCTGATTTAAAGAAATATCTGCACAGCAATGCGGTAATAACCCCGCATTTAAAAGAAATGTCAAGACTTAGCGGAGAAAGCCTGTCAGATATTAAGGCTGAGCCCATAAAAACAGCCTGCGCTTATTCGGCAAAATATAAAACTAATGTAGTGCTTAAGCAGCATAATACAATTACAGCAGCTTGTGACGGCAGGCTGTATAAAAATCTCTCAGGCAGCCCGGCTCTTGCTAAGGCCGGCAGCGGAGATGTGCTTACAGGCGTGATAGCCGGGCTTTTTTGCATAGGCTTTGATATTGTGCAGGCAGCAGCTTTCGGGGTATACCTGCATGGGCTTGCAGGTGAAGAAGCTCAAAAAAAATACGGTGAGCACGGTGTCTTGGCAAGAGATGTTATAGAATGCATACCTTATGTGATGCAGCATAATCAATATTAAGCAGAGGTAAAGCTAAAATGAGCAATTATAAGAGAGTCAGAGCATTAATAGACCTTGACATACTCGAAAACAATGTTAATGAAATCAAAAAACACATTCCCTATGGCACCAGGATAGCCGGAGTGATTAAAGCTGACGGCTATGGGCACGGTGATATACCCATAGCCAAAACCCTTGAAAATCTTGTAGATTTTTATGCGGTATCCACACTTAACGAAGCTCTTAATCTTTATTATCACAATCTGTATAAGCCCATACTTGTGCTTGGTCCCTTGCCGGGAGATGACTATAAGGAGCTTATAGAAAATAATATAAGAGCTACGGTATTTACCTTGAATCAGGCACTCAGCATCTCACGAGAGGCAAAGAAGCAGTCAAGGATAGCTTATATCCATATAGCGGTGGATACCGGTATGAACCGTATAGGGATAAGGGATAATGAAGAAGGAGCTGAACTGGTAAAAAAAATCTACAATCTTGATTATCTGCAGGTGGAGGGCATTTTTACCCATATGTATGCAGCTGACGAAAGTGATTTAAGCTCTGCAAATGCCCAGCTCAGGAGATTTAAAAGGTTTTTATTTCTGCTTAAAAAGCGCGGTATAGAGCCGAAGCTCAAGCATATTTCAAACTCTGCCGGCATAGTAAGAAATATAGGTGATACTTATGATATGGTAAGAGCGGGAATAATCATGTACGGCATACGCCCCTCGGATGAAACCGATATGGGAGCTATGGACATAAGACCTATACTTAGCATCAAATCTATGATTACCTATGTAAAATATATAGAAAAGGGTGAGACAGTAAGCTATGGCGCAACTTATAAGGCGGAAAAAAGAGTAAGAGTGGCTACCATCCCTATAGGCTATGGCGACGGCTACCCGAGAAGCTTAAGCAATAAAGGCTATGTACTGATAAACGGCAAAAAAGCCTGTATACTTGGCAGAGTGTGCATGGACCAGATGATGGTGGATGTAAGTGAGATACCTGAAGCTGATACCGGTACCGAGGTAACTATTATAGGCAGTGACGGTGCTGAGGCTATAAGTGTTGAAAGTCTGGCGAGCCTCTGCGATAAATTTCCGTATGAGCTTGTCTGTGACTTAAGCAAGAGAATTCCAAGAATCTATGTTCGAGGAGGAATGGTAGTAGGAATTAAGGACTATACAAGAGATATGTACAGAGATTTTTTGTATTAAAAACAGAGTCCGGAATTTTTGAGGCTGCAGATTGGGAATATAGCACTTGATTAGAATTAATTTATTATGATAGAATAAAGATGTTGGAGATTCCGACATCAATGTTGACAGGAGGGAACTTTTTTATAGTCATGGGAGATGACAACTCGTGGAGTAAAGCGGCGGTTTTTATAGCATTTATAATTATAGATTTTATTTTTTTCTCATTCGGCTCTGCCATACAAAATTCTAATTCGACAAATTTGGAAAAAAATATGGAGGCAGGAGAACTTAAGGCAGGCAGGATTTTAAGGATAATAAACAGACCCGGAAAATTTGTAAACACCATTCAGATAGTATCTAATCTAATAGGCTTTATGACAGGCTTTATGATTGTGGGAGATTTTTCTATGCAGCTGTATAAGCAGCTGTTTCACAGTCTTAATGCGGACATATTTATTATACTGACAAGAATATTTACAATGATTGTTATGATTATAATCACGGTAAGCTTTGGTATAGTAATTCCTAAAAGACTGGCATTAAAAGAGCCTGAAAGATGGGCATACAGAATGGTGGGTGCTGTTTCGGTGCTTATGCTTTTTATAACTCCCGTAATTTTTCTTGTAAATTCCCTTTCATTTTTGGTGCTTAAAATTTTTGGCATAGATATGGATAAGCATGAGGAAAATGTTACTGAGGAAGATATAATGAGCATGGTAAATGAAGGACATGAGCAGGGAATCCTTGATTCAGGCGAAGCCAAGATGATTACCAATATATTTGAGCTGAATGATAAGGATGCTTCCGATGTAATGACACACAGGAAAAGCCTGGTTTGTATTGACGGCAATATTACTTTAAAGGAAGCGGTAGATTTTATGCTGAATGAGGGAAATAATTCTCGCTATCCTGTATATAAAGAAGATATAGACGATATAATAGGAATCCTTAATATGAAGGATGCACTTATATATGCCAATAAAAGTAGTGGCAGGTATTCACAGATGATGGTTGCTTCAATCCCGAAGCTTTTAAGAGCTGCACATTTTATACCTGAAACCCGAAATCTTGATACACTGTTTAGGGAAATGCAGTCTAAAAAAACTCACATGGTAGTTGTGGTGGATGAGTACGGGCAGACCGCAGGTGTGGTAACGATGGAGGATATACTTGAAGAAATAGTGGGAAACATTATGGACGAGTATGATGTTGATGAGGAAATGATTATAAAAAATAAAGACGGAAGCTTTACAATGCAGGGAATGACTGACCTTGAAGAGGTGGCAGAGGCACTTGATATTGAATTTGACGAGGAGGAAGAAGATAATTTTGATACCTTAAACGGTCTTATAATTTCCAAGCTTGACCGTATACCTGCTGACAATGAAAAATTCCATGTTGATATGCACGGCTGCAGATTCAGTGCAATAAGAGTGGAAAATAAAATGATACACTCGCTTAAGGTTGAAAAGCTTAAAAAAGAGGAAGATATGAATGATGAATCCGGAAACAAAGTTAAAGAGCAGTATGGAAACGAGCAATAATAAACTAAATATAAAACTGCTTTTTTCAGAGCTGTTTAAGGACAGAATTTTTTTTAAAAGGATGATAGGCATAGCTCTGCCTGTGGCTTTTCAAAATCTGCTGAACATGGTGGTCAACATGGTTGACACTCTTATGATAGGGGAGCTGGGAACGAGTGCGGTGGCTGCCGTGGGTCTTGGCAATAAGGTGTATTTTGTATTTGCACTTTTGGTTTTCGGCATATCCAGCGGGATAGGGCTTTTATCGGCACAGTATTGGGGGAGCAAGGACATAAAGAGCATAAGAAGGGTGCTGGGGCTGGGAATTTTAATCGCCATCAGTGCCTCTTTGATATTTACCTTATCGGCATTTTTCATACCCGAAGCTTTAATGAGGATATTTACGGCTTCTCCTGATACTATAAAACTTGGCATTTCTTACCTTGTAGTAGTCTGCTTTTCCTATCCGTTTACTGCTCTTACCAATATTCACGTATACACACTGCGTGCTATGGGAGAGGTAAAAATTCCGGTAATAACAAGCGTCAGTGCTATAATTATAAATATAACCGCCAATTATATATTAATATTCGGAAAATTGGGAATGCCTGCCCTCGGAGTGGCAGGTGCCGCCTATGCTACTTTGATAGCCAGAGTTTTTGAATGCCTAGCGGTTTTAATAATTATAAGAATTATTAAATCTCCTTTAGTATGCTTTTTAAAGGAAATGTTCAGCTTTAATAAGCATATAATTTCACAGTTTATGACTAATTCAATTCCGGTAATTGCCAATGAACTTATGTGGGGACTTGGAATCACCGTATATTCAATGGCTTATGGGCGCATGGGAGATGAGGCGGTGGCAGCGGTGACTATCGCTACTACACTTACTGATGTTACCCTGGTTATATTTATGGGACTTGCAGCGGCAAGTGTGGTCGTTTTGGGAAATGAGATGGGAGCCGACCATCTGGAAAAAGCCAAAAAGTATGCAAGCTACTTTTATGTAGTTTCAATATTTATGGGATTAATTGCCTCGCTAATATGTCTGCTGGTAGGACGGCAGTATTCGCTTATGTTTAATGTCAGCGATAAGGTGAGAAAGGATGTAGTGTACTGTCTTATAGCTCATGCCTTTCTCCAGCCCTTTGTAGGTATTACTACCGTAAATATGGTGGGCATATTAAGAAGCGGGGGAGATACAAGAGCAAGCTTTTTAATTGATATAAGCGGAGTGTGGCTTATAGGAGTTCCTCTGGCATTTATAGGAGGACTGTTATTTAAATTTCCGGTGTACATAGTCTATGCTATGGTCACCGGTGAAGAAATCTATAAAACAGTCTTAGGCTATATAAGGTATAAAAAATATAAATGGCTTAAGAATCTGGCTGTAGAGCTTAAAAATAAGATTTAAACTAGGGAGAATTTATGTCAGGACATTCAAAATTTGCAAATATAAAGCATAAGAAGGAAAAAAATGATGCTGCCAAGGGCAAAATTTTTACTATAATAGGCAGGGAAATAGCGGTTGCCGTAAAAGAAGGCGGACCGGATCCGAATAATAATTCTAAATTAAGAGATGTGATAGCAAAGGCAAAATCAAATAATGTGCCGAATGATACAATAGAAAGAGGAATTAAAAAAGCGGCAGGGGACGTATCGGCAGTAAATTATGAGCAAAATACCTATGAGGGCTATGGACCCTGCGGAGTGGCTATAATAGTTGAAACTCTTACCGATAATAAAAACAGGACGGCGGCAAACGTACGCTCCGCTTTTACAAAGGGCGGCGGCAATGTGGGCGCTCAGGGCTGCGTTTCATATATGTTTGATAAAAAGGGGCAGATTATCATAGATAAATCGGAGGTTGAGATGGAAGAGGATGAGCTTATGATGCTTGCGCTTGATTCCGGAGCTGACGATTTTATTGCGGAGGAGGACAGCTATGAGGTGCTTACCTCGCCGGAGGACTTTTCAGCTGTAAGGGAAGCCTTGGAAAAGGCGGGACTACCTATGGTGGAGGCGGAGGTTACTATGATTGCACAAAATAAAGTAGCCTTGACTGATGAAAATGATATTAAAAATATGAACAGAATAATTGACCTCTTAAATGCGGAGGATGACGTACAGGCGGTGTATCACAGCTGGGATGAGTAAGATTATATATAATTTTGCAGAATGCACTGTGCAGAATGCCCGTATCAGTTCAAAATAACTTCAAAAAAATCTGTCGTCTCTACTTGACAGATTTTTTTTGATTGTATATAATGCCATTTGATAAAGACTTTGACGGAGAGAGTAGTGCTGCTGTGAAGCCGCAGCGAGCCGGGGGCGGTGTAAGCCCGGTGCAGATGACAGCTATGAAAATCACTCCTGAGTTTCCTACCGAAGTAAGTGCGGCAAGTATTTTAAGCGATGCAGACGGCAGGACGGGTTGCAGAGCTTTGCACTGCAAATCGGCACTTAGAGTAGGCTAGGACGTTTTCCCACGTTACAGGGAGGGCATATGCCGGTATGCTGTGAATAGTGATTTTGAACGAATTTCTAGAAAAAATTAGTGATTATTTTATTAATTATTCTAGTATTATTCTTAATCTCGTCCTGTTCGCAGGGTGAGATTTTTTTGTTTATAAAAAATCCCGGCTGCTTTAGTAAGGCGGAATTTTTCAATCTGCTTTGCTATTTGCTCATTATTAAAACAAATCAGCACTTAGAAAGGAAAACAGGGTAATCTATGTATAAGAAGGTTTCAACAGATTTAAACTTTGTTGAGAGAGAAAAGGAAATTGAAAAGTTCTGGAAGGATGGAGATTATTTTAATAAAAGCCTTGAGCTCAGGCGAGGTTCGCCTACCTATATGTTTTATGACGGACCGCCTACAGCAAACGGAAAGCCTCATATAGGTCATGTACTTACAAGGGTTATTAAAGATATGATTCCCCGGTATAGGACGATGAAGGGCTATAATGTGCCAAGAAAAGCGGGCTGGGACACGCATGGGCTTCCGGTGGAGCTTGAAGTTGAAAAATCACTTGGAATAGACGGAAAAGATCAGATAGAGGCTTACGGCCTTGAGCCCTTCATTGCTAAATGTAAGGAAAGTGTATGGGAATATAAGGGAATGTGGGAGGAGTTTTCTGATACCGTAGGCTTTTGGGCGGATATGGAAAAGCCTTATGTAACCTACCATAATGACTATATAGAATCTGAATTTTGGGCATTAAAGCAGATTTGGGAAAAAGGGCTGCTGTATAAGGGCTTTAAGATAGTGCCTTATTGTCCAAGGTGCGGAACCCCGCTGTCAAGCCATGAGGTCGCACTTGGCTATAAGGAAATTCAAGAGCGCTCTGCGGTAGTGAGATTTAAGGCTAAGGACGATGAGGCTTATTATCTTGCCTGGACCACCACTCCCTGGACCCTTCCAAGCAACGTGGCTTTGTGCGTAAATCCTGATGAAAGCTATGTAAAAGTAAAAAAAGGTGATTATACCTATATAATGGCAGAGGCTCTATGCAGCCAGATGTTTGGAGAGGATTTTGAGATTCTTGATAGATTTATCGGCAAGGATTTGGAATACAGAGAATATGAGCCCTTATTTGATTTTGTAAAGTCCAATAAAAAAGCCTATTACATAGTTTGTGACAACTATGTTACCTTGACTGACGGTACCGGTATAGTACATACTGCACCTGCTTTCGGTGAGGATGACTCCAGAGTAGGTCTTAAGTATGACCTTCCTTTTGTACAGCTGGTTGATGCCAAGGGTGAGATGACAAGTGAAACGAAGTGGCCGGGGGTATTCGTAAAGGATGCAGATCCGCTCGTGCTTGAAGACCTTGATAAAAGCGGAAAGCTTTTTTCAGCTCCTGAATTTACTCACAGCTATCCTCACTGCTGGAGATGTAATACCCCGCTGTTATATTATGCAAGAGAGTCATGGTATATAAAGATGACGGCGGTTAAGGAAGACCTTATAAAAAATAATAATACTATAAACTGGATACCTCAGAGCATAGGCAAGGGACGCTTCGGCGACTGGCTCGAAAATATACAGGATTGGGCTATATCAAGAAACAGATACTGGGGGACTCCGCTTAATATCTGGGTGTGTGAATGTGGACACATGCACAGCATAGGAAGCATAGAGGAACTTAAATCAATGTCTGACAACTGTCCTGATGACATAGAGCTTCACAGACCGTTTATAGACAGGGTGACAATCAAATGCCCTAAATGCTCAAAGCAGATGGTGAGGACTCCTGAGGTTATAGACTGCTGGTTTGATTCCGGTGCTATGCCTTTTGCACAGCATCACTATCCCTTTGAAAATAAAGAAGTATTTGAAGACCAGTTCCCTGCAGACTTTATATCGGAGGCGGTTGACCAGACCAGAGGCTGGTTTTATTCGCTGCTTGCGGTATCTACCCTGTTGTTTAACAAGTCTTCATATAAAAATGTTATAGTGCTCGGGCATGTCCAGGACGAAAACGGTCAAAAGATGAGCAAATCAAAGGGCAATGTAGTTGACCCTATGGAGGCACTTAACGAATATGGAGCCGATGCTATCAGGTGGTATTTCTATGTAAACTCGGCCCCCTGGCTGCCGAATAGATTCCACGGCAAGGCGGTTACTGAGGGACAGAGAAAGTTTATGGGTACTCTTTGGAACACTTATGCCTTTTATGTGCTTTATGCCGAAATTGATAAATTTGATTCTACAAAATATAAGCTTGAAAAGGATAAGCTCAGTGTTATGGATAAGTGGCTGCTTTCAAAGCTTAATTCGCTGGTACTTGAGGTTGACAGCAATCTTGAAAACTATAGAATTACTGAAGCGGCAAGAGCTTTGCAGGCTTTTGTTGAAGACTTAAGCAACTGGTATGTGCGCCGC
>CALBCM010000004.1 GCA_937927235.1 uncultured Johnsonella sp. | reverse complement strand
TTGTACTTCTTTACAGTTAAGAAAGGAATTTCCACAATTAAGAGCAATGCCGAGTTTGTAGACTCAAAGCTGCTTTGCAAGTACAGCAGGCGATGTAAGTGCAGTTGGGAATGTCCACAGTGCCATGCAAAACACAACAGAGATACTAACGCAAGCATAAATATCTTAAACAAGGAGCTATCTATAGCCTAAACATAAATAATACCGTAGGGCATACGGGAATTTACGCTTGTGGAGACCTGCGTAAAACTAAAGCTCTTGCAGCAGCGTAGTGGTCGCCGAAGCAAGAATCCTGCGACTTTAGTCGCGCGGAGTGTCAACCCAATCAATAATATTAAAATAAGTCTAAAATATGTGAATAAAACTTTTAAGTTATCAACATTTCCACCGAGTTATCAACATTAAATTTATTTAAACCTATAAGCTGCTCCTGCCGGCTTCAGATTTATAACTATAAGGGGGACTTTAAAGCTGTCCCTGATTTTCTGGGATATTTTTTAGGTACAGCCTTTTCTTTTCTTATCTTGATTAAGCTTCTTCCAGCCTTTTCATAGGGCAGAATAAAGCTGTCTGTTAGTTCAACCGCTCCTCCAAGTATACTAAGTGCGGTCCTTGATTTTTCTAATTCTTCTCCACATTTATCAGACTTATAGGCAATAAATGTTGAATCTATGTGGATAAACGGCAAGCAATATTCAGATAATGTGGATAAGTTTGCCACTGCTCTGGAAACTGTCAAATCAAATTGCTCCCTAAACTCGGTTTTAAAGGCATATTCCTCTGCTCTGCCATGATATGCATTCAGGTTGTCCAGATTCAATTCTTTTTTTACTTCATTAATAAACCTGATTCTTTTATTAAGGCTGTCAACGGCTGCTATTTGGCATTGCGGAAATGCCAGAGCAAGCGGCAAGGCCGGAAAACCTGCTCCTGTACCTATATCTATTATACTGATTTTTTCAAATTTTAATTCAGGCATCACTCTGATTATAGAAAGACTATCTATAAAATGTTTAAATACCACCTCTTTTAATTTGGTAATTGCTGTAAGGTTCATATATTTATTAGCCTCTGCAAGTTTTAAATAGAATTTATAAAGCTTTGCAATTACAGCTTTCTCTAAAGACAAATTTAAAAAATCAAGTCCCTCCTGCAGGTATAAGCTAAATACCTCAAATTCTTCACTGTCAATATCAATTATCATTTTTATCTTCCTGATTATATTTTTTCCTTTTTAAAGCTTCAAGATATACCAGAAGTACACTTATATCAGCGGGAGATACTCCTGAAATCCTTGAAGCCTGTCCTATATTTGAAGGCATTACTTTTGAAAGCTTCTGAACCGCTTCTATACGCAGACTGTTTACCTCGGTATAGTCTATATTTTTCGGTATTTTTTTATTTTCCATCTTTTTAAAAAGCTTAATCTGTGCATTCTGCCTTTTTATATAGCCTTCATATTTTACATTTATATTTACCTGCTCACTTACCTCAAAGCTTAATTCCGGTCTACCTTCATCTATTTCTTTAATAAGAAAATAATTGAGCTCCGGTCTTCTCACAAGCTCTGCAAGTGTAACTCCGTTCCCCAGCCTTGAGGAAGAATACCTTTCAAGGAAATCCTGAACCTCTTTTCTGGCACCTATATAGGTATTTTCAATCCTTTCAATCTCTTTATTAATAAGCTCCTCTTTTTCTATAACCTTTTCATATCTTTCTTTTGATATAGTGCCTATCTTATAGCCCAGCTTGGTAAGTCTGAGGTCAGCATTATCCTGTCTTAAAAGCAGCCTGTATTCAGAGCGTGAAGTCATCATTCTGTAAGGCTCTTTGCTTTCTTTGGTTACTAAATCATCAATTAATACACCTATATATGCCTGTGAACGGTCGAGGATAAATTCTTCTTTTCCCAGTACTTTAAGCGCCGCATTTACACCTGCCATAAATCCCTGCACTGCCGCCTCCTCATACCCTGAGCTTCCATTTATCTGTCCTCCTGAATAAAGATTTTCTATACTTTTAAATTCCAGTGTAGGATAGAGCTGTCTGGCATCTATACTGTCATACTCTATTGCATAGGCATTTCTCACTATTTCCGCATTTTCAAGTCCTGCTATAGTCTTTATCATATTATGCTGCACGTCCTCAGGCAGTGAAGAAGAAAGTCCGGCAAGATACATTTCATTTGTATACAGTCCTTCAGGCTCCACAAAGATTTGATGCCTGTCCTTATCCGCAAATTTCATCACCTTGTCTTCAATTGAGGGGCAGTATCTTGGACCCGTTCCTTCTATAATTCCTGAATACAGCGGAGAGCGGCTTATATTTTCCTTTATTATTTGATGAGTTTTTTTTGAAGTATAAGTTAAAAAGCAGCTTACCTGTTCCTTTTGAATACTGCCTCTGTCAGTTTCAAATGAAAACGGTATTATCGGTACATCTCCCCTTTGCTCCTCCATTTTTGAAAAATCTATACTTCTTCCGTCAATCCTTGCAGGGGTCCCGGTTTTAAACCTGTACATATTGATGCCGCATTGCTCAAGCGAGGGTGTAAGAAGCTTTGAAGCCTTAAGACCATTTGGACCGGTTTCTTCGCTGATCTCTCCATATACACACCTTGCCCTGAGGTAAGTACCGGTTGCAAGTATTGTACATTTTGCGGTATAAGTTGCACCTGATACGGTAATCACACCACTGCAGACTTTTTTCCCTGAGAGCTTATCTTCTTCTACTATAAGCTCTTTAACCTCTGTCTGCTTGATATGCAGATTTTCAGTATTTTCAAGAGTTTTCCTCATTTCATGCGAATATGAGCTTTTATCTGCCTGAGCTCTCAGGGAATGCACCGCTGGTCCTTTTGAAGCATTAAGCATTCTTGACTGTATAAAGGTTTTATCTATATTTCTTGCCATTTCACCGCCAAGTGCATCAAGCTCTCTGACAAGATGTCCTTTTGAAGTTCCTCCTATATTGGGATTGCAGGGCATAAGTGCTATTGATTCTACACTTATTGTAAATATTACAGTTTTAAGCCCCAGTCTGGCGCAGGCAAGTGCCGCCTCACAGCCCGCATGTCCTGCACCCACTACCGCTATATCATACGCTTTAACCAATGCCATATAATAATCTCCTTCTATTTTGCTTATTTTCCTATACAGAATTTTGAAAATATTTCATCTATAAGGTCCTCTGATACACTTTCACCTATTATGCTTCCAAGACTTTCGTAAGCTTCCATTAAATCTATTGAGAAAAAATCCTCGGGAATGCGATTTTTAATTCCCTCTATAATTGATTGTATAGAGCTTTTAGCATTTAAAAGCGCTTCTTTATGTCTTATATTTGTAATAAAAATTTCTTCATCAAAGCTTATTTCCTTATTGTAAAACTTCTGCTTAATTATGCTTTCAAGCTCTTCAAGTCCGTAAGCCTCTCTTGCTGAAAATAATACGACATCAATATCAGTAATTTCTTTAATATCCTCTTTAGCAATCACATTTTTTTTATCCGATTTATTTAATAATATCAGCGACTTTATATTAGAATTTTTAATATCCTGTATAAGTTCAATGTCATCATTATTTAAATTTTCAGAGCTGTCAATTACACATATTATCAAATCTGCTTCCTTAGCGGCATCTCTTGCTCTTTCAATTCCTATATTTTCAAGCATATCACTGCTTTTTCTTATGCCGGCAGTATCAGTTATTTTTAAATTAATCCCTGCCATCTTTATATGCTCACTTATCATATCTCTGGTAGTACCCGGAATGTCGCTGACTATCGCAGCTTCTTTTCCGGTAAGCAAATTAAGTATTGAAGATTTGCCTACATTAGGTCTTCCGAGAATTACCGTATTAATGCCCTCTTTTATAATTCTGCCATTTTCACTGCTTTCTAAAAGTCTTTCAATATCCTTATCTACTGCAAGAATTTTATTATATAAGTCGCTGTTTTCAAATTCATAATGCTCCGGGTCATCAGCTGCAGCCTCTATAAAAGCAGCTTCTTCGAGTATTATCTTTCTAAGGCTTAAAATTTTATCTTTAAGCTTCCCGTTGAGCTGAGCAAGAGCCGACTTAAGTGCATACGAGTTCTTAGCTTCTATTATATCGCTCACTGATTCAGCCGCTGATAAATCTATTTTTCCATTTAAAAAGGCTCTCTTGGTAAACTCACCGGGCTGTGCCAGATTTGCCCCTGCCTTTATAAGCTCCATCAAAACACTTTGAAGTACCAGGCTGCCGCCATGACAGTTAATTTCAACACAGTCCTCACCAGTATAGCTTTTAGGAGCCTTCATAATACTTATAAGCACTTCATCCACATAATCATCACTATCCACATTAATTATATGACCATAGTTAATAGTATGGCTTTCGAGTGTGGACAGCTTCTTCCTTCCTCTGTATATTTTATCCGTTATAGCAACTGCTTCATCGCCACTTACTCTTATAACCCCTATGCCGCCCTCGCCCGCAGCAGTTGCAATCGCAGCTACAGTATCATTAAGCTTCAACTTTTTTCCTCCTCTTATCTTAACTTAATTAATCAATATTTTTTGTGCTTCAAAAAATTTTCTCTGCCTGCATCAATCTAAAATTTTAAAAAGAGAGCTATCGAAATTAATGTCTTAACATAAATTTCAACAGCCCTCTTTCACAAGGCTCTGAAGCTATTAAACCTCATTCTTATCCAAATCAGATTTAAAACCATGCCTAAATTCTCTTTTATTATTTAATTCATTTCTATAATTTCTTTCATTTTTCTGTGTATAGCCTTCAGTATTTTTATAATAACGCCCTTTTTTCGGATTATTATATTTATAAGCAATAGTTATATATCTGTTAGGGTCTTCACCCTCACTCAAGGTTGAAATCATGTGGTCATTCTGCAATGCACTATGTATAATTCTCCTTTCATAAGGGTTCATAGGCTCAAATGAAAATGACTTTCTGGTCTTTTTAACTCTTGCCGCTATATTTTTTGCAAGGCTTTCAAGCCTTTCTTTACGCCTCTGCCTGTAATTTTGTGTATCAAGCTTTACTCTTATATAAGACTCCGTGTCCTTATTAATTACAAGGCTTAAAAGATATTGCAATGAATCAAGAGTCTTGCCTCTTTTGCCAATAAGGATACCTAAATCCTCCCTGCTTTTTATAAGTACAAAAATTTCATTATCACTATAATTAAAATCCCACACAGATTCAGCCTTAATTTCCATACTTTCAAGCAGCTCTTTAAGAAAGGCTTCTCCCTTGTACATTATACTTCTTGCTTGCTCCTCAGTATAAGTTTTCTTGATTCTTTTCTTTTTTTCTAAATCATACTCCTCATAGACATCATCAAATCCGTTCTCAGCTTGAGCTGTATTGTCAATATCAACGCTCCTCCCAGGATTTGTTTCAACCTCTTTTTCAGCAGCATTATCTGACGATACCGGTACAAAAGTTCCTCTTTTATGAGCTTCTTCCCGTTTTTTACCGTGCTGCACAGGACTTGATTTTTTTTCCGATAATTTTATTGCTTCGTCCGCTTCTCTTTTTAAAGCTTCTTTTTTAAATGAGGTCTTGCCCTTTGCATCTTTGTTTAAAAAATCCTTTCTAGCAGCTTCATTTTTTATTTGCTCCTTTTCAGGCTTCGGAATATCTTTCAGCTCCGCTTTTTCTTTATCACTCTTTAGACTTACCTCTATAACCCACGGTTTTCCGCCCAGTATTCCGAGAAATCCACCTGTTCCTTTTTCTATTACATCGACTTTTACATTTTCACTGCTAGTCTGCAATTCTAAAAGAGCTTTTGTAACAGCTTCATCATAATTTTTTGCAGATACTCTAATTTTATCCAATTTAAGCCTCCTTAAAAAATACCATTATTCCCCATTTTTACCATTTTCTTCCTTACCGGAAGATTTCTTCCTGCCCGTTTTCTTTTCGTTCATCTTCTCGTTGTATGCAGCAACCATATTAGCCTTTGAAGCTATAGAGCCCGGTTTCGCATTCTTTTTATAATACTCTGTTGAATCTGCAATTACCTCCCTTTTTTTCTTTTCTTGTTTTTCATCTTTTTCTTTGCTTAAACTATTCAGTGATTTAGATATTGCCTTTTTATTTATGGTTTCAGGAGGAAGTCCCTTTTTAGCCCTCTTTTCATTACGTTTTTTAAGATTTTCTTCAACTAATACCTGAATATCTATTTTATCAAGATGCTTGTTTATGAAATATTGCTGCACTATACGGCTCAGAGCTGATATTATCCAATATATGCCTACACCTGCCGGGAGGATAAAGCAAAAATAAACCGACATAAGCGGCATCACATTTGTCATCGTCTTCATCTGCTGTGCCATACTGTTTTCATCTGAAGCAGCCTGTGAAGCTCCTGTACTCATAAGCTTTGCTGAAAACCACTGTGTAGCTCCTGCAAGCACCGGAATAATCCAAGCCAGATTCGGTACCCAGCCCTGAAAGGGATTTGTGGCAAGATTTATTCCTAAAAACTCATTCATTTTTTCAATTACAGGTACATTGTTAGCAAGCTGAGCCGAAAGGTCGTAAACTGAAGCAAATGCATTTTTGATTGCAGTCCAGTCGGCAGGATTAAATTTATACAATAAATCAATTACCCGGTTAATATCGGTATAGTCTATCTTATCAACCGGAAGCTTATATTTAAGTGCATAAGAGCTGAGAGCTTCTATATAATTGCTCTGCTTCATAAGCGGTGCAGCTATTTGTTCAAAATATGTCTTGACGCTCGGTACATAAGCCGGTATTTTTGATATAACCTGATAAAGTGCAAGCAGTATAGGCATCTGTATAATCATCTGCACACAGCCTCCCACCATGCTCGTACCATATTTGTCATAAACTGCCTGGGTTTCTCTTTGCATCTTTAAAGCAGTTTCATTGTCCGCTTTGCCCTTATATTTTTTCTGGATTGCCTGTATCTCAGGCTGCATCACGGACATAAGCTTTGAAGACCTCTGCTGCTGTATGGTAAGAGGCAGAAGAAGCAGATTTATGAGTATTGTAAATATTATAATACATAAGCCTATATTTGTTATTCCTAAAGCAGCCGTAGCCCTGAAAATGATGTCCATTATCATTCCAAGAATATCAGATACCCAGCCTATAACCGGTGTATTTATCTTGGTAAGTACCATTAAATCCATTTTTTTTCCTCTCTAAAATAAATTTATTTTAAAGGGTCATAACCCCCTTTTGAAAAAGGATTACATCTCAATATTCTCCATAATGCCAGTAATCCTCCCTTTATAACTCCATATTTCTCAATAGCAAGTATTGCATACTCTGAACAGGTAGGAGTATAAATGCAATGAGTCCTCCATTTAAGCCCTGACAGATATTTTCTATAGAATTTTATTACAGCTATTATAAAATCTTTAATTAATCCCTTAATAAGCTTAACCATTTTCATTATTCCTGTCTTTTAATCCAAGCTTCCCGCACAGCCGCATATATGCACTCTCAAGTTTATGATATGTGAGTGCAGCTGCATTAACCTTTACTATTATAATTATATCATAGCTCATATTCAATTTATTATTTTTGTATTGACTGTTTTCAAGTCTGAATATTTCTCTTAGCTGTCTTGTAAGTCTATGCCTTACAACACTGTTTCCCACCTTTTTTGATACAGAAATTCCAAGCCGGTCTCTAAAACAGTTGTTTTTAATTACATACATCACCAGAAATTTATTGCCATAAGAAATTCCATTATTATACACATTTTTAAAATCATTACTTGATTTTAATGAAGGAAATCGTTTCATTTATCTTTCCTGATATTCCTATAAGTTATTTATTTTATCCCGTAAACTCAAAATCAGATAAAAATCTCTAAATAATTTATACTAAGTTCTTGTAAGAAAAATAGGGACAGCCATCAGACTATCCCTGCGTAATCTTCGACAGATAACAAAAATCTATGCCGATATTCTTGCTCTCCCCTTAGCCCTTCTTGCAGAAAGTACCTTTCTGCCGCCAGGTGTACTCATTCTTGCTCTGAAGCCATGTACTCTTGCTCTTTTTCGCTTTTTTGGCTGGAAAGTCATCTTCATGGATAAACACCCCTTTCTGTCTAATTTAAATATAATCAAGCCTGATATTTCTATTTATCCTATCTGTATTTATTTCAGAGAATATTCCCAACCATTATATAGAACCTATAGGCTTTAGTCAAGCATATTTGGATTATTACATCGAATTTTTATACCTTATAAGTGCATTTGACACTGCAAAAGTAAGTATGCTTGATACAAAAGCCTCAAGAACACCCTGAGTACCTATAATTCCCGCTATATACACAGGAAAATCTTCTACAGGAATAGGTGTTTTCATTGAGCCGGTATACTCATTCCTAAATAACAGATATATAAAGCTCATTACAAGAATTGTATTTACCATAGACCCTACAGCTCCTGCCACCACAAGCCCGGTTTTTTCTCTGTTCATTTTTTTGAAAAATGCATAAACATGGTAGGCACTCAAGCCTATAAGTATTCTTGGCACAAAGCATACTATGATGCTTTTGTAGCCTCCGCTGAAACCGCCTACACTTATAAAGGGAGAAAAGCAAAAAGAAGTGGGGTTCGGCATTAAAGTATTTTTCCACATACTTGCTAAAGCGAACACAAGACCAAGCCCTGCTCCATAATAAGGTCCCAGCATTATCGCTCCTATTATAACTGTAATATGTATAATAGTGGCATTCATTACTCCTACAGGTATGAAGCCGAGAAACGGAACAACAGTCTGTATTATTATAATTGCAGTAAACACCGACATCAGAACTATTTTTCTGGTATTGCTATAACTTGTTGAGTTTTTCATATTCCTTCTCCATTCTAAATTTAATTTAAGATCCCAGTACCATTATGCATATAATATAATTTATATTTTTTTATTGTCAACATTTTTATAAACATTTTTATACAAATTTTTAATTTATCCACGTTATCAACATCTGTCCACATAAATTCACATTAAGTTTATAATTTGTTGATACCTGTGGATTACTTGTGGATTCAATGTTGATTATAATTTAATATCTATCCACAAATTGCTGTTTAAGTGTGTTGATAATGTTGATAAAAGTTATTAACATTATGTTTATTATAATTTAACAATAGCTTAAAGCACTGGTTATCAACATTTATAGTTTTACTGTCAACATTCATCTACATTAAACTAACATATTCATCAACATTTTTTGTTGATAGATTTATTTCTTTTATTGATATATATTAATTTTTTTGATATAATTATCTGACCATTAGAGTAAACGGCAGAAAACAGAGGGAGTTTACACATTTATGAAAGAAATGCTGGCAGATATAAAGTCCAGATGGGAAGATATTATAAAATTTTTAAAAGAAGAGCATGAACTTACAAATGTTTCCTACAATACATGGATAGTTCCTTTAAGGCCTTATGATTTAGTCAAAAATGAAAACGGCAAGTATGTTCTGCATCTGCTTGCAAAGGAGGAAAAAGCCCCCTTTATTAATTTTGTTCAAGGAAAGTATTCACTTTTTTTATCAGTGGCGGTTGAAGAAATTACAAATATAAAATGTGAAATCATTATAGATACTGAGGAAAGTATTCAAAAGCTGCACAGTAAAAATAAGCTTATCAACAATAAGGCTCATATACACAGCTCAAAGCTTGCCACTGCCAACTTAAATGAAAAATACAAATTCAATACCTTCGTGGTAGGAAAAAATAATAATATAGCACATGCGGCTTCACTTGCGGTGGCAGAATCCCCCGGAGAAATCTACAATCCTCTCTTTATCTATGGAGGAGTAGGACTGGGCAAAACCCATCTTATGCATTCTGTAGCTCATTTCATACTTGAAGAAAAAAATTCAAACGCAAGAGTTTTATATGTAACAAGTGAAACTTTTACTAACGAACTTATAGAATCTATAAGGAATGTTAATAACTCTACTGCTGATTTTAGAAACAAATATAGAAATATTGATGTGCTTCTGATAGACGATATACAGTTTATAATAGGCAAAGAAAGTACACAGGAAGAATTTTTCCACACCTTTAATACACTTACAGGTGCCAAAAAGCAGATTATAATTTCCTCAGACCGCCCCCCAAAAGACTTTGTAACTCTTGAAGAAAGACTGAAATCAAGGTTTGAATCAGGGCTGTCAGTGGATATACAGCCCCCCGACTATGAAACACGAATGGCTATACTGCATAAAAAAGAAGAGCTTGAAAATATTTCAATAGATGATGCCGTAGTCCAATATATAGCTGCTAATGTAAAAAGCAATATAAGAGAGCTTGAAGGGGCTTTAAACAGGATGGTTGCTATGGGAAAGCTTGGAAAAATCGATATAACTCTTGAGCTTGCTCAGGAAACTCTAAAGGATATTATAAGTCCGAATGTGCCGACGCTTATTACTCCCGAGCATATAGCCAAGGTAGTGGCGGAGCATTACCATATAAGTCTTGAGGATATTAAATCAAAGAAAAAAACCTACGACATAGCCTATCCCAGACAGATTGCCATGTATTTATGCAGAGAAATGACGAGCGTCCAGTTAAAATTAATAGGTCAGATGCTTGGCGGACGAGACCACAGTACAGTGATACACGGCTATGAGAAGATTAAAAATGATTTAAAAGGAAATCCTGAGCTTTCAGCTTCACTTGATATTATAACCAAGAAGCTTAATCCTCAGTAGTCCACACCTATCCACATAGTTATACCACAAATAACGGACTTATCCACATAGTTATCATCAGCTTAAATGTGATTATTAAGCCATTTTCTATAGTTATATACAAATCAACACTGCCTACTACTATTAATACTAAATTTATTATATATATATACATGCGAAAGGTTGGATTTTTATTCTATGAGATTAACTTTTGACAGGGATAAGCTTTTGAATGCATTATCAGTGGTATCAAGAGCAATACCTAGCAAAACTACAAACAGTATTCTTGAATGTGCTTTATTTGATGTTACAGATGAAAGTATAGTTTTAAGTGCAAATGATAATGAGCTTGGCATTGAAACTAAAGTCGAAGGTAAGGCACAAGGCTCGGGCAAGGCTGCTATTAATTTAAAACTTATACTGGACATAGTAAAAAAACTTGATTTTCCGGGGGAAAAGATAAATATAGAGGTTAATGAAGAAAATTTTATGACTGTTATATCTTCCGGGAAATCAATATTTAAGATACAGGCAAGAAATGGTGAAGAATTTAATTATCTTCCGGAAATCAATATAAACAACAGTGTAACAGTATCTCAATTTATCTTAAAGGAAGCAATAAGACAGACAGTTTTTGCAGCTAATATTAATGATACCAATAAAATGACCGGCGGAGAGCTGGTAGAGCTTCATGAGAATACTCTTAAGTTTGTAGCGCTGGACGGAGTTAGAGTGGCTATCAGAAATATAAGGCTTAATGAAGAATTTCCTGATGATAAATTTATAATTCCTGCAAGAAACTTAAATGAGATAGGCAGAAGTATAGAGGGAAATACTGAAAAGGAAATCACTGTATACTTTTCGGATAATCATGTGCTGTTTAGATATGATTCTACTTCTATTATTTCAAGAATTATTGCAGGCGATTATTTTGACTTAAAATATATGCTTACTTCAGATTATGAAACTAAAATAAGAGTCAGCCGGCTTTCACTGCTGAATTCTATAGACAGAGCTCTTGTATTTGTAAGAGAGAATAATCATAAGCCTCTTATTTTTGATATCAGTGACAGTATGCTAAAGCTCAAGATGGAATCTCCCTACGGAAGCATGAACGATGAAATTGAATGTGAAAAATCAGGCAATAATATTATGATAGCCTTTAATCCGAAGTATTTTATAGATGCTTTAAGGGTGGTAGATGATGAGATTGTAGACATATATATGACAAATTCAAGGTCCCCATGCTTTATAAGGGATATACAGCAGTCTTATATTTATATTGTACTGCCTGTAAACTTTATTGCTTAAATATATGATTAATTGCGGGGTAGCAAAATGGAAGAAGTCAAAATCCGAGATGATTTTATAAAGCTTGAACAGGCTATGAAGCTTTCAGGAGCATGTCTGAGCGGTTCCGAGGCTAAGTATGCCATACAGGGCGGGCAAGTGAAATTAAACGGTGAAGTACAGCTGCAAAGAGGTAAGAAATTAAGACATGGAGATGTCTTTAATTTTAATGGTCATGATTATAAAATCATTGGAACTTAAAAATTATAGAAATTATGATTATCTTGAGCTTGATTTCAACAAAAATGTGAATATTTTGTATGGCGACAATGCTCAGGGAAAGACAAATATCCTTGAAGCTATATATATAGCAGCTACAGCAAGGTCACACAGGGGCAGCAAGGACAGAGAAATAATTAATTTTAATGAAAATGAAGCACATATAAAGCTATTTCTTGAAAAAAAGCGGAGTCCTTTCAGACTTGACATGCATATTAAAAAAAATAAAGCCAAGGGAATAGCTGTTAATTCGGTGCCTGTAAAAAAGGCAAGTGAACTTTTTGGTATGGTAAAGATAGTTTTCTTTTCTCCCGAAGATCTGAGTCTGATAAAAAAGGGTCCTGCTGAGAGGCGAAGATTTGTGGATTTTGAACTTTGTCAACTTAATAAATTATATATAAATGCACTGATTAATTATAATAAAGCCCTTATGCAGAGAAACAGGCTGCTTAAGGATTATAATTTAAAAAGTGAGCTTATGGATATGCTTGATGTATGGGATATTCAGCTTGTAAGCTTTGGCAGGAGTATAATTGAGTTCAGAAGCAAATTTATAGACAGTTTAAATAAAATTATGCCTGAGATACATTATAACTTGACCGGAGAAAAGGAGCTGATAAAAATATGCTACGCAGGTAATACTGCTGCTGATGCTTTTGAGGGTACTCTTAAAAGGAGCCGAGAAACCGATATAAAGCTTAAAATGACAAATACGGGACCTCATAGAGATGATATAAATTTTTTAATAAGCAGCGGCAAGAATAAGTCAAGCAATAATTGGATTGACTTAAAGCTTTACGGCTCACAGGGACAGCAAAGAACAGCGGCGCTTTCACTTAAGCTTGCCGAGATAGACCTCGTAAATAAGATAAGCGGAAGCTATCCAATACTTTTACTTGATGATGTGCTTTCTGAGCTTGACCTAAATCGTCAAAAGAAGCTTATGTCTGCTATAAATCATATACAGACCGTAATTACCTGTACAGGAGTTGAAGATATAATAAAACAAAGCTTTAGAATAGATAAGCTCATAAGGATAAAGAATAACCATGCCTATGTGGAAAATATTAAGTAAAAAGGAGAAGCTATGACAGATATAAAATATACTGCCTCTAATATAGATATTCTGGATGGACTGGAAGCTGTAAGGCTGAGACCAGGTATGTATATATCCACAACTTCAATTAACGGACTGCACCATCTGGTGTATGAAATTGTGGATAACTCTGTGGATGAGGCTATAGCAGGCTACTGTGATGTGATTAATATTACCCTGAATCAGGACAATTCCATTACAGTAAAAGACAATGGCAGAGGCATTCCGATAGACCTACAGAAAAAAGCTAATAAATCTGCACTTGAAGTGGTATTTACTGTACTTCATGCCGGAGGAAAATTCGGAGGAGGGGGCTATAAGGTTTCCGGAGGACTTCATGGAGTTGGAGCTTCTGTAGTAAATGCTCTTTCTGAGTGGCTTGTAGTTAAAGTTTACCGGGAAGGAAAGATTTATCAGATGTCTTTTGAGCGCGGCAATGTTACACAAAAATTAACTGTAGTCGGTGACTGCGATCAGGAAACAAGTGGAACCGAGGTAACCTTCTTTCCTGACAGAAGTGTATTTGAGGAAACTATATTTGAATATGATACTTTAAAAAACAGATTTAGAGAAACAGCCTTTCTTACAAGGAATTTAAGAATTAATATAAAGGATGAGAGATTTGAAGAAAAACGAGAAAATTCCTTTCATTATGAGGGAGGACTAAATGAGTTTGTTACTTTTTTAAATAAAGAGAAAACTCCTTTTTATGATAAGGTCATATATTGCGAAGGTATAAGAGAAAATGTCAGTGTAGAGGTGGCAATGCAGCATAATGACTCCTATACTGAAAACATATTTTCATTTGTAAATAATATAAATACTCCTGCCGGAGGCACACATCTTACGGGCTTTAAAAATGCGATTACAAAAACTTTCAATGATTATATAAGAAAGAACAAGCTGATAAAGGACAGCGAGGAAAACCTGACTGGAGAGGATATAAGAGAGGGGCTTACCGCAGTTATTTCAATTAAAATTGAAAATCCGCAGTTTGACAGCCAGACTAAGCAAAAGCTTGGAAATTCTGAAGCCAGCATTGCAGTAAGCAGCATTATAAACGAGCAGCTGACCTATTTCATAGAGCAGAATCCTCAGATTGCAAAAAAGATATGTGATAAAGCTATAGGAGCTATGCATGCAAGGCTTGCGGCAAGAAAGGCAAGAGATATAACTAGAAGAAAATCGGCATTGGAGGGGCTTTCTCTGCCCGGCAAGCTTGCGGACTGCTCAAGCAAGAATGCAAGTGAATGTGAAATTTTTATAGTTGAGGGTGATTCTGCGGGAGGGTCCGCAAAAAATGCAAGAAAGAGAGATACACAGGCAATCCTTCCTTTAAGAGGCAAGATACTTAATGTTGAGAAGGCAAGACTTGATAAAATATATGCAAACAGTGAAATAAGGTCTATGATTACTGCTTTCGGCACGGGCATACAAGGGGATTTTGATATTGGAAAATTAAGGTATCATAAAATTATAATTATGACTGATGCCGATGTTGACGGTGCTCATATAGATACTCTGATGCTGACGTTTATCTACAGGTTTATGCCGGAGCTTATAAGGCAGGGACATGTATATTTGGCAAGACCGCCGCTGTATAAGCTTGAGAAGAATAAAAAAGTCTGGTATGCCTATAATGATGAAGAGCTTTCAAATATATTAAACGAGGTCGGCAGGGATAACAGCAATAAGATTCAAAGATATAAAGGACTTGGTGAAATGGATGAGGAGCAGCTTTGGGAAACTACTATGGACCCTGAAAGGAGGGTTTTGCTTAAGGTGGTGGCTGATGACGAAATAACCAGTGAAATTAATTTGACGTTTACTACTCTTATGGGTGATAAAGTTGAGCCAAGGAGAGAATTTATAGAAAAGAATGCTAAATTTGTTAAAAATTTAGATATATAACCAGGTAATTTATTTAGACAGAAGAAAATATTTGAAAAGGATAAGAAGACAGGCATGCTTCTTCTGTTTAATATTTTTTAAGATGTCTGCGCCTTTAATTAAGGCTTTTGGTGTTATTATATGGAATCTAATATCTTTGACAGGGTTGACGAGATTGATTTAAAGAAAACCATGGAAAATTCTTATATAGATTATGCGATGAGTGTAATTGTTTCAAGAGCACTTCCGGATGTGAGAGATGGTTTGAAGCCTGTGCAGAGGAGAGTTCTGTTTTCTATGATAGAGCTTAATAACAGTCCTGACAAACCTCATAGAAAATGTGCACGTATAGTTGGTGATACTATGGGTAAATATCATCCTCATGGTGATTCATCAATCTATGGAGCGCTTGTAAATATGGCTCAGAGCTGGTCTATGAGGTATCCTCTTGTTGACGGTCATGGAAACTTCGGCTCTGTAGACGGTGACGGTGCTGCTGCAATGAGATATACTGAAGCGAGGCTGAGCAAAATAGCTATGGAAATGCTTGCCGATATAGGAAAGGATACTGTAGATTTTATACCGAACTTTGATGAAACTGAAAAAGAACCTGCGGTACTTCCTTCAAGATTTCCTGACCTGCTGGTAAACGGAACTACCGGTATTGCGGTAGGTATGACTACAAACATTCCGCCACATAATCTTAGAGAGGTAATAGCTGCTGTTGATAAGATAATTGATGACAGAATAGCTGAGAAGGAAACTGGCTTAGAGGACGTACTTAGAATAATAAAAGGACCTGATTTTCCTACAGGTGCCATGATACTTGGGAACAGAGGGATTAAAGAAGCCTATAGGACCGGCAGAGGTAAAGTAAGAGTAAGGGGAATAAGCGAGATTGAAGCTATGCCTAACGGCAAGAGCCGGATAGTAATCAGTGAGCTTCCCTACCTTGTAAATAAAGCAAGGCTGATAGAAAAAATAGCTGAGCTTGTGAAGGATAAGAAAATTGATGGTATAACCGATTTAAGAGATGAATCAAACAGAGAAGGTATGCGCATTGTAGTAGAGCTTAGGAGAGATGCTAATGCAAATGTAGTATTAAACAGGCTCTATAAGCATACTCAGCTTCAGGACACATTTGGAATTATAATGCTTGCTCTGGTTGACAATCAGCCGAAAATCCTCAATATTCTTCAGATGCTTGAATTATATCTTAAGCACCAGGAGGAAGTAATTACCAGAAGGACAAGATACGATTTAAATAAGGCGGAGGAAAGAGCACATATCTTAGAAGGACTTTTAAAGGCTCTTGATTATATAGATGAAATAATAAAGCTTATCAGGTCGAGCCAAAATATAGCACAGGCAAGAGAGAGACTGATAGAAAGGTTCGACTTTTCCGAGGCTCAGGCTCAGGCTATAGGTGAGATGCGCCTTAGAGCACTTACAGGACTTGAAGGACATAAACTTGAAAATGAATATAATGAACTTGAAGTCAAGATAAAAGTCTATAGGGAAATACTCTCTGATAATAAAAAGCTGCTGAAGGTTATAAAAGAAGAAATAGACATTATAGCTGCTGATTTTGGAGATGAAAGAAAGACTGTATTCGGTCAGGACGACGAGTTTAGCGATGAGGACCTTATACCTGTAGAGGATACCGTGATTGCAATGACGAAGCTGGGATATATAAAAAGGATGAGTCCAGATAATTTTAAATCTCAGAATCGCGGAGGAAAAGGCATAAAGGCAATGCAAACTATAGATGAAGATTTTATAGAAGATATAATTATGACAAGTACACATAACGATATAAATTTCTTTACAAATCTTGGCAGAGTCTATAGAATAAAGGGATATAAAATACCTGAAGCCAGCAGGACTTCAAGAGGCAATTCCATAGTAAATCTGCTTCAGCTCCAACCTGAAGAAAAAATAACTGCAATGATTCCAAATGAGAAAAATGAGCAGTTTAAATACTTTGTGATGGCGACCAGAAAGGGGATGATTAAAAAGACCCTTATTGCAGAATATGAGAACATAAGAACCAATGGTCTTGCCGCAATAGCTCTTAATGATGGCGATGAGCTTATAGAAGTAAAATCAACCAATGGAGATGACAATATAGTTTTAGTAACTAAAAAGGCAAAGTGCATAGTGTTCCATGAAAAAGAAATTAGAATTACAGGCAGAAAGGCCTTTGGAGTAAAGGGGATAAGGCTTGCTTCAGACGATGTAGTTATAGGAATGCAGATAAAGACACAGGGGGATACTTTGCTTGTTGTTTCAGAGTATGGTATGGGAAAAAGAACGAAGCTTAGTGAATTTAGGGGAACGCATAGAGGCACTCAAGGCTTAGCCTGCTATAAGCTTACTGAAAAGACGGGTGAATTAGTCGGAGCAAAGCTGGTTGATGATGATAGAGAGATATTTATTATTACAAATGAGGGAATTCTGATAAGAATTGAGGTAAGCGCTATTTCAAATATAGGCAGAGTAACTTCAGGTGTAAAGCTTATGAATGTGGACAGAGAATCAGGAGTTAAAGTAGCAGGAATTGCTAAGGTTAGAGAAAATACCAAGGAAGAGGATGCACAGAATTTAAATACATAAAGGAGAATTATAAGCATGCAGGCGGTTTTTAAGGCTATAAATGATTTATTCAGCTTTATAACACCATTATCAGACTTTTTATGGGATTTTCCTACCAATTTTGCATGGTATAAGAATATTCCCGTACTAGGCAATTTTTCATTCGCAATTATTTTATTAGTCGGTTCAGGCATTATATTCAGCTTTAAACTTGGCTTTGTTCAAGTTACAAATTTTAAAAAGGGCATTAAGGTAATGACTGAAAAAAGAACAATAAAAACCGGAATTTCGCCCTTGGCTTCTTTCTTTTTAAGCACAGCGATGAGAGTCGGGCCCGGAAATATTATAGGCGTTACCGGAGCGATAGCCACGGGAGGTCCGGGAGCGATATTCTGGATGTGGGTTTCAGCTTTTTTTGGTATGGCAACTGCATATATGGAGGGAGCTTTATCTCAGATATTTAAAGAAGAAAAAAAGAACGAATTTATAGGCGGACTGCCCTTTTATGGAAGAAAGCTTTTAGGGAATAAAGTTGGAGTAGGAATATTCCTTTCACTTTTATACATTTTCTATGCTTTATGCTGTCTGCCGGCACAGGGATTTAATGTAGTTTCTTCAATAGGGCGTATGGCAGAGATAGTAAGCAGCAGCAATATAGCCTCAGATTCTATGTTTTACTATATTATCGGTGCAATCATAATTATTTTTACTGCTGTTATAGTATTTGGAGGTATTAAAAAGGTTTCGAGTATAACTGATATGATGGTACCGGTGATGGCAGTGCTTTATGTTATAATTGTGCTGATACTTATAATTATCAATTTTAGAGAGGTTCCTTATTTTTTCAAAGCCGTATTTTCGGGAGCGTTTAAACCTGAGGCATTTTTTGGAGGAGTTTTCGGAACTGTACTTGCACAGGGAGTAAAAAGAGGGCTTATGTCAAATGAAGCCGGACAGGGTACTATTACAATGTCTGCGGCAACTGCTGAAACCAAGCATCCTTGTGAGCAGGGAATTATATCATCTATAGGAGTTTTTCTTGATACCATAGTTATATGTACTCTTACCGGCTTTGTGGTAATAATGGCTCATTGCTGGAGCGGAGAGCAGGCACAGGCATGGGCTGAGCTTGATAAGCTGCCTAAGTTTACAGAATCAATTGCACAGCTTACTCCCGGAACCGCATTTAATGCAGTTATGACTTTTCTTGTGACACTTTGCTTCTGTCTTTTTGCTTTTACCTGCCTTTTAGGCATGATAAGCTTTTCAGAAATAGCAGCAAATAGAATCAGTAAGGGAGCTGCATTTACAAACGTGGTTAGGGTAGTAGCTCTTTTTGTCGCAGCTTTCGGAATTTTATGCAATATAGCAGGACTTGAGCTTGGAAATCTCTGGGCTTTCTCAGACCTTGGAAACATACTGATAGTTTATTTTAACGTTCCTATAATCTATCTAGGTGCCAAATGTGTTATATTAGCGGATAAGCATTATAAGAAAAATGACGGCACACCTTTTACTTCCAAGATTGTGGAGAGAGGAGACTGCACTTATTGGGATGAAAGAGCAAAAAGCATGGAAGCCAAGCAGCTGAAGTAAAATAAACAGAAAATAGTAAAAGCGGTGATTCCTGATTTCCGTGAAGGAAGCGAGGGAGTACTGCTTTTTTATTTGAGGTAACTGTTTTACTCTAATTTAGTAAAAAACAAGCTAAAATTGGCTCTATAAAGGGAGGTAAGTCTTGATTTAGAAAAGAAAACAGCCAGCTACTCTGAAATATCAAATATTACCTTATAAAAGTGTTGTTTATACAATGAATTTATTTTAAATACTTGATATAGAAAATAAATTCTGCTATTATTTATCTTAAAATATGGCATTTAATATATATGTTATATTTTATGATGCATATCTTTATATTTTCTATATTAAGGAGGACACTTTATATGAAAAAACTTTATTTGTGTTTCTGTTTTTTGTCAGCATTAGCTTTTAGCTTTTTTGCTTTTGGATTTAATTCAAATGCAGATGTCAAAAAATATGAAGAAGAAATTCAGACATCTCAGTTTTTGTCAAGACACTGGGACGAAAGTGAGCTTAAGGAAAGGTTTCAAAATTTTTTATCTGCAGTACAGAAGCAGGAAGGTATAGAAGACTATATAGTTCCAAACATTAATGAAGATGAAAAAGAAGCCATAAGGAATTTTTTCAGACCTTATGAGGCAAAGGAAATTACTTATGTATATACAAAGATGCATATTCTTAATCAAGTAGCTGGTACAGATGAATATAATGATCTGCGCGGAATACTTGAACTGAACTTTCGTGTCAAGGAAGGAGCTAAAACTACTGAATATACCATATTTATGAATATGGCAAGACTTGGTGATGCCAATGGAATAAAATGGAAAATTTATAAAATCCTCTGGAATGATAAAGGCATTGATGTAAGTAATGTAAATATTATACAGCTTGATAGACCTAAAAGAGGTGAGCAGGTATGTATTATGACTACTGATGCCGGTGTTATAAAAATGAGGCTTTTTCCTGATAAAGCTCCTGTCGCTGTAAAAAACTGGATTGAGCTTTCAAATAACGGCTTTTATAATGGCACACCGTTTGCAAGAGTAATAAAGGATTTTGTAATACAGGGAGGTGCTCTGGACGGTTCAGGCGATGAATCAAAGTCAATATACAACGGTTTTTTTGAGGATGAGGTGCATAAGGGGCTTTACAATTTTAACGGTGCGCTCTGCCTTGGAAACAACGGTCCACATACAAATGGGAACCAGTTTTATATAGTTCAGAAAAAAACTGTAAATGAAGAAGTTTTTCCTAAGGCATCGCTGCCGGTAAATGTGGAGGAAAAATACAAAGAGATTGGCGGGCTGCCTGAGCTTGATGGAAGATATACTGTATTTGGTCAGGTTTATGAGGGAATGGATGTAGTTGAAAAAATCGCTACTCAGGAAACCGATAAAAATGATGCACCGGTTGCAAATCCTGTAAAAATACAGAAAATTGAATTTCAAAGATATAGATAATGCTTTATACTTTTAAAGCAAAAGGTTTTAAAAGTAATTAAAACAAGTATTTTTTAGCTTTGTGCTTTATTTATTGAACAGCTATTTCCTTGCGTCAGATAATAGTTTTTTACTTAAAACAAAAATTTTTCTAAAAATGTTTAAAAGGGCAGTCAAAAATAATATAGATTAAAGAAAATTTTTAAAAATAAGATTGACAAACCCTAATAGAATCCTATATAATAACTACTGCCCTTGTTCCAAAGGGCAGTTTTGGAGAAATACTCAAGTTGGCCGAAGAGGCGCCCCTGCTAAGGGTGTAGGTCGGGAAACCGGCGCGAGGGTTCAAATCCCTCCTGCTCCGTTTTTTTTATTGGCCCGTTGGTCAAGTGGTTAAGACACCGCCCTTTCACGGCGGTAACACGGGTTCGAATCCCGTACGGGTCATCTTGACTTAAAAGCTACAATTAATTTTGTGGCTTTTTTATTATGATTAAAGTAAAAACCTGAACATATATTCTATGTTCAGGTTTTTTCTATTTATTAAGTTCTTTAGCAGTAAAGCTAAGTGGAAGTACCTCCTCGAAGAAGTTATACACTTCATATGAATTATTAGCAGTACCTAGTATTAGTTCGAAGTCATTATCAGCGAATTCAGCTATTACTTGACGACATACTCCACATGGTGGGCAATAATTTTCTAGATTACCATTTGGACCACCTACTACTGCTATTTTCTTGAATTTTGTCACACCTTCACTTACTGCTTTAAATATAGCTGTACGCTCAGCGCAGTTAGTAGGGGAGTAACTAGCATTTTCTATATTACAACCTGTGTATATTTTTCCATTATCAGCTAAGATAGCAGCTCCAACTTTGAAGTTAGAGTAAGGAACGTATGCGTACTTAGTTGCATCAATAGCTGCTTCAACTAATTTTTTATTTATATCTTTATGAAGATATGGATTTTCTTCTTGTAGAATTTTTGTTACTGTATCAGCAACCCCACTTTCTAAATTTGGTTTATCAGTAATATATCTTGATATTTTTTTTAACTCAGGAACAGCATTCTCCATGGCAACGCTATATTTTACTAGTTTAAGCATTGATTCATCGTTAAGATTATCGCCTATAGCAAGTATATTATTGAGTGGTATATTGTATATCTCAGATATTTGTTTAAGAGCATGCCCTTTTGTAGCATTTTTATCCATAATTTCTATGTTGTTTGGCCCAGATGAGGTTACAGTTATATTTGTATTATCTGCTAATAATTCTTTTGCTTTTTTTAGTTTTTCTAAGTCGTTAGAAATTCCTATAACTTTAATAGGTGGGTTATCTTTTTTATTGAAGAATAATTCAATATCATCTACTTCAGTAACGTGGCCTGCTTTTAGTTTTTCATCCGCTACCTTTCGTAGATACTCGATGTTAGGTGTTTGACCTGTAGCTCTAATTAAATCAGCATAACCTTGAATATCAGTCTCTATACTGTTTGTATAAATAGTATTTTTTGTATATAGTTGAAAGTTTATATCTAAGCTTTTAAGTACAGATGTAGTGTAGTATAAATCCTTTAGTACGATTGGAGTTATACTAATAAGGGTACCATTTTTATCATAAACTATACCACCATTAAAACTAATGACATCACAATCTATATTTTTTTCATTTAATGAAGGAAGAGCCTCATAGTAAGCGCGCCCCGTAGCGACAACGAAGAGAATATTATTTTCTTGAGCGTAGTTTATTAAGTCAACATTTTCTTGAGAAATTCTATGTTCATTATCTAGCAGTGTTCCATCCATATCGCTAGCAATTAATTTTATCATATATTGTATTAGAAATGATAATAGCCATTTCTATCTCCTTTCATAATGTGTAATTAGATTATATCATAACCATAGATTTATTGTAAGAGTAATTGAAAATATTTACTTAGAGATTAATTTCTATTATAATTGTTTATTTTATGATAATATAAAGTGTAACTAAATTATTTATAGAAAGTGATATAGTATGAAAATAAAAGAAATTATTAAAGAAAATAATTTAGAAGAATTATTTTCTAAAGTGAAAATCGGTTTGGAAAAAGAAGGACAAAGAGTTCTTAAAGACGGAACTATATCGAAAACTCCTCATCCAAAAGTTTTTGGACATAGACATGAACATCCATATATTCAAACTGATTTTGCAGAATCACAATTGGAATTAATTACAACACCAGAAAATAGTGAAAAAGATGTTGTGAGAATTTTGAATGCAATTCATGAAGTGGTATTAAAAAATTTACCAGAAGATGAATATATTTGGCCATTAAGTATGCCAAGTATTTTGCCGAACGAGGAAGATATAAAAGTAGCTCAGTTTGTTAATGAATGGGATGTAAGATATAGGGAATATCTTGTAGAAAAGTATGGAAAATACAAGCAAATGGTTTCAGGAATTCACTACAATTTTCAATTGGACGATGGACTTATGGAAAAGCTCTCTGAAGCAACTAGTATATCTTTAGTTGAGGTGAAAAATAGTGTTTATATGAAACTTGCCAGACAATTTCTTCGCTATCAGTGGTTGTTAGTATATTTATATGGAGCTTCTCCTATGGCAGAGTCTAAGTACTTTTCAGATGATAAGAAGCCTGGAGAGTTTGTTCGTAGTTTAAGAACGAGCCAATATGGTTACGTGAATGAACAGGATATTGTTGTCTCGTATAATAGTTTGGAAGATTATATAAAAGATTTAACAGGATATGTAAAAAATAAAAAACTTATTGCTGAAAAAGAGTTTTACTCTAGTGTAAGATTTCGTGGTGAAGATACCGTAGCAAAATTCCCGCAAAAAGGTATTAAATATATCGAATTTAGGCTGTTTGACTTAAATCCTTTTGCACCATTTGGTATTTTAGAAAAAGATGTAAGGTTTATCCATTTATTTTTAAAAACTTTAGTTTGGATAGAAGAAGCTGATAGAAATAATTCTCAAAAGATAGGTTATGAATATAGTGAAAGAACAGCGTTATCTCATCCATTGTTGCAGTCAGAATATTTAGAAGAAGGATTGTGGATTCTTAAACAAATGAAAGAATTAGCAGAAGAACTTTGTTTACCAGAATCCGATAAGCTACTTATCGAAGAAAAAGAGAATGAGCTTAAGGATCCATCGATGACTATTGCAGCTCAACTAATAAAAAGATATCAAGAAACTGATAGTGTTACTGTGGGTATGGAGTTAGCCAAACAATATAAAAAAGAAGCATTAAAAGAAAATTATTCATTAAATGCCTATGCCAATATGGAACTTTCTACACAAGCTGTAATAGAAGATGCAATAAAAATAGGGCTAAAAGTTCAAGTAATAGATGAGAATGATCAATTTCTTCGTATAGAGTACAAAGATAAGGTAGAATATGTAAAAAATGGAAACATGACAAGTAAAGATAGTTATATTTCTCCATTAATAATGGAAAATAAAGTTGTTACCAAAAAAATATTAGGTGAGAAAGGTTTTAGAGTTCCGAGAGGCTACGAAGTTTCAAGTTTGGCGGAGGCTGTACAAGTATTTAATTATGTAAAAAATAAACCAATAGTGATAAAACCTAAAAGCACAAATTTTGGGTTAGGTATTTCTATCTTTAAACATGGAACTTCATCTTTGGATGGTTATTCTAACGCTATTAAATTTGCTTTAAAAGAAGATAAAGATATATTAATTGAAGAATTTATAGAAGGAACCGAGTATAGGTTTTTTGTTATAGAAGGAAAAACTCATGCAGTTCTTTTAAGAGTTCCAGCTAATGTAAAAGGAGATGGACAACATACAATTAGAGAATTGGTTGAAATAAAAAATAAAAACCCTCTTCGAGGTGATGCAAAAAAAACACCATTAAAAAAAATAGAATTAGGTGAGATAGAAAAATTGCAATTAAGAGAGCAAGGTTTTAGTTTTGAGACAGTTCTAAGAAATGGAGAGATAGCATATCTTCGAGAAAACTCTAATATAAGTACAGGAGGAGATTCTATTGATATGACAGATGAAGTTCATCAAAGCTATAAAGAACTCGCTGTTAAGATAACGGATGCTATGATGGCAAAAGTTTGTGGAGTTGATTTAATAATTCCTGACATTAAAGAAGAGATAACTAGAGAAAATTATGGGGTAATAGAAGCAAACTTTAATCCTATGATGATGATGCATATTTATCCACATCAAGGAAAAAGTAGAAGATTATCATTGGATATATTAAAAATGCTTTTTCCTGAAAAATTTTAAAAAATTATAATTATCTATATCAAATAGTACTATTATATTCAGATATGAGTAGAAAAACTCATATCTGAATTTTTATATTTTGAAAAAATGTAAATATTATTTTCTTAAGAAAAATTATGAAATATAAAGAAGTCGAATGAACAATAAAAAGTAGTTATAAGAAAAACAAAGACACAATAATATAAGGCTTTTACGTAAAGGAACAAGTATAAATATATTTTAAATCTAAAAAAACAACATAAGAAATCGTATTCAATGTTTCTATTTAAAAAATACAAACATTTACAAACGTAGTATTAAATGATATAATCGAGTAGTATGCAAAAGGTATACACGTCATATTAAATATTTTTTATTATTATAAAGGAGGTACTAAGATGGTAGGAATTATCATCGCAAGTCACGGTGAATTTGCAGCTGGTATTAAACAGTCTGGAACTATGATTTTTGGAGAACAAGAAAAAGTAGAATCAGTTGTATTTATGCCGAGTGAGGGACCAGAAGACTTGCAAAGAAAACTTCAAGAAGCTATTGCTAAAGTAGAATCTGAAGAAATTCTTTTCCTTGTAGATCTTTGGGGTGGAAGTCCATTCAACCAAGCGAATAAATTATTCGAAGAAGCTCCAGAGAAAAGAGCTATTGTAGCAGGGCTTAACTTACCAATGTTAATTGAAGCGTACGCAAGTCGTTTCACTATGACAACTGCACATGAAATAGCTAAGGCAATTACTGCAACAGCTATCGATGGGGTGAAAGTTCGTCCAGAAGAACTTCAGCCAGAAGCAGCTGCTCCAGTAGTAGCGCAAGCTGCACCTCAAGGAACTATTCCTGAAGGAACAGTTTTAGGAGATGGGAAAATTAAATTTGTATTAGCACGTATTGATACACGTTTATTACATGGACAAGTTGCTACTAACTGGACAAAAGCAACACAGCCAAACAGAATTATTGTAGTTTCTGATACAGTATCAAAAGATGAACTACGTAAAAAACTTATTGAGCAAGCAGCTCCTCCAGGAGTACGTGCTCACGTAATTCCATTAAATAAACTTGTAGAAGTTTATAATGATCCACGTTTTGGTGATACAAAAGCATTATTATTATTTGAAACACCACAAGATGCGCTTGCAGTTATTGAAAAAGGAGTGGAAATTCCAGAACTTAATGTTGGTTCTATGGCACACTCTGTTGGTAAAGTTCAAATTAACAATGTATTATCAGTAGATCAAGATGACGTTGAAACATATAAAAA
>CALBCM010000003.1 GCA_937927235.1 uncultured Johnsonella sp. | reverse complement strand
TAATCTTGGCAATCATATATGAGAGCCAGTGCCAACGTTTACTTTACAGTAACATTATTAAATAAAAAAATATAATTTTATTGACTTTATCTTTAGCAATTTATCTAATCTTATTAGAGTGATGTATAAAAAAACTGAATTTATTTTAAAAAAATAAAATTCAAAAATTGTAAAAACAGCACAGCTTTGCTGTATATGATTAATGGTAGAGGATTGATATTAAAATTAATAGCATTATTAACTGAGAATGAAGAAAAGGAAATTTTTATGAAGAAGCTGTATTTGGTTTTGCTGACTGCTTTGCTTGTAACTGCAAGCTCTGTTCCTGCATTTGCAGAAGGCTGGAAGCAGGATAGTGGGGAATATTACTTTGAAAAAAGTAATGGTGAACGTGCAAGAAATGAATGGATATATTCACAGAATGAAGGATACTGGTACTATATGGGAGCAAATTCTTATCTGTTGAAATCAACTATAACTCCCGACGGTTATAAAGTCAATGCAAAGGGACATTGGATTGATGAAGCTAATCTCAGCAGAGACCCTAATGAATATGACCGGACTTATATAAACTTAATACTTTACTGTGCATTTAACGATTTTTATTTAAACAGTCCTGTAAATTCAGGCTATAATAAAAAAAGAGAAAGCTTAACTTCAGCAGATAAAGCTTTTATCACTTATGTATATATATTGCATGACCAAAGCGTAGACAGCAGGGTAAGAGAAGTAGATGAAGGCTATGCTATATATAAAGTGATAAGTAAAGGTGATGCGATGTCTATAATGAAAGACCTTACCGGCTCCAGCAATGAAAGCGATATGAGTGAATTTGCAAAATATGGAAAGCTGCACGGAAACGATTACTGGATTGAAGGTGGGGGAGATTTCAGCGATATCGGTATAAGATATATATTTGATGGAAAAGAAGAATTAACTGTAGAAGGAAACAGGATTAAAGTTACAGGAAATGTGGTGTACAACGATGCAAGAGATATTCCTTTTAAAAGATACACTGCATATTTTACCATCAGCGATGCTCCTCAAATGGGCTTTTTAAGGCTTGATGAATTTAGTGTTTGGTAAAGCTGTAAATAATGAAGCTGCAGGAGTTACATTAGGACAGCAGAAGATAAGTTCCCTGATTAGAAACTAGGAGTTTTTAATCGGGGAATTTTTTGTGTTGAATCAAAAGATTTTCTTAATTTTTTTTAAATAAAAATTTACAAGTTTATTGACTTTAGCTTTAGCAATATCTATAATATCATTTGGTTATTACTTTACAGTACACTCAGTATAGGTATTTTGTCTGTTTAGTATAGTTTTTTTGTTTCAATATGGATATTTATAACTCATTTTTGTTGAGAAAAGGAGTATAGAATATGTCTAAACGATATATTTGTCAGGGAGATATATTTAGATATATCAATGATGAGTTAAATATTTCACAAAAATCTTTATGTATTGTAATAGATAAAGTTAGAAGCGGCAATATGGTCGAATCCAGAATTAGTGAAGTCAAGCGCGGAAAGAGAAAAGGCTATAGAGAACTGGAAAATGCGGAGGAGTTGTTTTTTGAAGAATGCTTTACAATTAAAGATGAAGAGCTGGGCTTTCAAAAGGTGTTGAATTTTGTACTGAGAGAAGGCTTGGTATTTCAAGGCTCAGAGGGTGAGGAAAACGATGATTACAGGTCATATTCTCTGCGTATGTTAAAATATGGCTTAGAAAACTATGAGCTGCCTCTGAGCAAGAAAAATCTGATCTATGACAGTTTCTCTGAGCCTGCAGCTAATAAAATTGAAATTGAGGAAGAAAAGGCGGAGAGCTGCGATGAGCTGACCGGCTCGGCTGCTGCAGTGAATATTAAAGCGGACTCTGACCTGATTCAAGCTGTAGACGACAGAGCAGAGGAAGGCTGGGATTTATCCTTATTAGAGCAGTCTATTAATAAAATTAGGAAAAATTGGGTTTATATTTTTTTATGCTTGATTAGTTTATTTTTTATACCTTTATTTTTTGATATTTTCCAGGTATCTGCAATAGATATATTTTTATGGATGAACAATCTTTCTCCTTTCGTATTTTTCAGTATGATTTTAATTCTTGCCGTTTCAACCCTATTATTTGGCTTGGTGGATACCGCCCTGGCAATATTTTTGTATAAACAGGACCATAAAGCTGAAGAAAAATTAAATTACTATGAGATATATTTAATTGCTAAATACGGAGATAAGCACAGGATAATTGAATCTAAAGGACGCTATGACCTTGCCTTAAGCAGAGTATGCTATTCGGTATTCTGTAACATTACTGGAGCCTTTGCTTCCTTAGCGCTGTACAGCTTTTTAAGAACGCTTAAGGATTTTTCAGGCTTTGTAAGAGCGAAGCATTTTGATATAATGGCTGATATAGGGTTGATTTTTACATTGATTCTCGTGTTTATAAACAGCTTCTTATTGTTTACCAGAAAGCCCATGAAAGAATTTTGTGAAAAGGAAGAAAATCCCGACACCCTTAGGGCTGATAGATTAAATGTGATTGCGAACAATCTGCACATAATAGTTAATATTTTTTTTACCTATCTAGGCATTGTATTAACAATGATATATGGCTTTTCAAATTATCCTGAAAAGAATAAGATGTCACCGCTGTTTATACTGGTGGTAATAGGATTTTACCTGTATCTGTGGTTTGCTTCAAGCTCTCCCTATGCAGTTGACTTTAACGCACAGTGTACAGGAGCCTTCGTGCTGCTTGCCCCTTTTGTAGCTGTTCTGACTTCTGTATATACGATAATGTGCTTTTATCCGTCTTTAAATTATTTTATAAGCATAGGCGTTAATTTTATTGGAATGCTTATGTGGCTTGCCTGCTTATTTTCTAAAGGAGGAAAAAACCTCTGGCCGGTAGAAAGAAGCCATAAGATGTATTTTGCTTTGTATGCAGGACTAATGCTCTTATTTTATGTTTTATCGGTCTTTATCCAGATGTAGCTGTATTTAATCAAAACAGGTATCGTAAGGCTGCTTTTTCCAAGCTAAATAAGAGCTTAATGGAGTTTAATTAAAAGCTTGACTAAAAATATTTGTGTAGTATAGTTAGTAAAAATATAAAATATAAAGGAGGGTTTATGAGAATTTTTAAAAAGACACTCGGATTTTTGTCCGTGAGTGCCGTCAGTGCAGCTTTGATTTTTACTGCTGCCGCGGATTCAAATGCACAGTGGAAGAAAAATGACAAGGGCTGGTGGTATGAGGAAGCAGACGGCTCTTATCCGGTTAAGGCTTGGAAATATATAGGAGATAAGTGGTACTATTTTGATGATATAGGCTATATGGCAGAAAGCTGCTGGGTAGGGAATTACTATTTGGGGAAAGACGGTGCAATGCTTGTTGATACCAAAACTCCGGACGGCTATTATGTTGATATAAACGGCAAATGGATTGAGCCGGTAAAGTCAAATTATATAAGCAGGAGCAGCTCAGGAGGCTCCAGGAGTTCCGGAGGCGGCTCGGGAAGCTCCAGGAGTTCCGGCAGTTCCGGTAATTCAGGCAACTCAGGAGGTTCAGGAAGCAATACGGGCAGCAGCTCAGGAAGCTCCGGTAATTCCGGCAGTTCAGGCAATTCCGGCAGCTCCGGTAATTCTGCTATCAATGCAAGCAGCGATGCTTCGGAAGTTCAAACCAAGGTAATTAATCAGCTTATGGCTTATGGTTTAACTCAGGAGGAAGCTAAATTATACTATTTGATTAATGAGTATAGGACAAGCTTAGGACTGGAAAGGTTCTCATTTTCAAAATCCTTAACTGAGGTTGCAAGAAATCATGTTGCAGATTCTAATGCGAACCAACCTGAGAATCAGCTTGATGCAAGAGGTATAAAGGGTAATTTACACAGCTGGTCAAGCAGCGGAAATTGGACTCCGGTAGCCTATACTTCGGATCACGCTTATGCAGAGCTTATGTGGATGAAGCCGAGAGAGCTTACTGCATATACGGGAAACGGTTATGAAATATCAGCTGCATCAAGCGGCGGAATCAGTGCAGAAACCGCACTTGAGCTATGGAAAGGCTCAAGCGGACATAACGCAGTGATAATAGGCTCAGGCTCCTGGTCTATGCTGAAAACTATGGGAGTTTCAATAGATGGAAATTATGCTCATGTATGGTTTGGAAGTGATGCGGACCCTGCGGGCTACTATGATATTGCAGGCTATGCGGTTACATATCCCTAAGTGAACTTGGCAGACGGAAGAATTTACATAAAATAGAAAACAGCTCTATAAGGCTATAAAGGCATTCTACAAGGACAGATTAGCTGTCTGTAGAGTGCCTTTTATTTTTTAATTAAGTTGACAAGAGTAAATTAAATAATATAACTAATGGAAGAAATATTTACTTTTGGGAAAATATCTATACTACACATAGTACAGGGGAAAAACTGAACAATACCTTAAATAAAGGGTTAAGGAAATTTACACTAAAATTACACCTAGTGTATCGAATAATTATTAACTGTTACAAACTTCATTGGTTT
>CALBCM010000002.1 GCA_937927235.1 uncultured Johnsonella sp. | reverse complement strand
AGCCGCAAGGCATGATTTGGTGAAATTCCAAAGCCGACAGTTACAGTCTGGATGAAAGAAGGTAAAAGTGTATTATTAGTTTTTATGCTCTGAAATAATTTTATATTATTTCAGAGTTTTTTATTAAAAATACTGCTCCTAAGTGCCGGACTTTCAATCACTGCATACTTTCTCACATGTCTTGGATAGTTATATTCGAGACATGTATTTTTATTTAAAATATGACCTTTTACTACAATATTATTATCTGAGGAGGTGTAACGTGAATGATTTAGAATACATGAAGCTAGCCATAGAACTGGCTAAAAAAGCATCCGGAAGAGTCAGTCCTAATCCCTTGGTAGGTGCTGTTATCATAAAAGATGGCAAAATTATAGGTCAAGGCTATCATAAAAAATTTGGTGATGCTCACGCTGAAATAAATGCACTTAAAAGCTGCATAGCTTCTACGAAAGGTGCCACTTTATATGTCACCTTGGAGCCTTGCTGTCATTACGGAAAAACTCCGCCCTGCACGGATGCCATAATCCAAAGCGGAATTGCCAGGGTTGTTATAGGTACATTAGACGTGAATCCACTGGTTTCTGGAAAAGGTGCCGAAATTCTTCGCCAAAACAGCCTACAGGTTGACATTGGTATCTTAGAGTCCGAATGCAATCAGCTGATAAAGTTTTTTAGAAAACTTACAATGAAAAAACAGCCTTTTGTACTAATGAAATACGCCATGACAGCAGACGGCAAAATTGCTACTTACACCGGAAATTCAAAGTGGATAAGTTGTGAGGAATCCCGCCGGCTGGTTCACAAAATGCGCAATTCTTTTTCTGCTATTATGCTCGGTATTGAAACTGTGATTAAAGATGATCCCATGCTGGACTGCCGCATAGAAAACGGCATAAATCCGATTCGCATAATCTGCGACACCAACCTGAGATTGCCTTTAAATTCTAAAATAGTTCAAACTGCAAATATTATAGAAACCTATATTGCTACATGCCACACTGAAAGCCCCGCCCTGCAGCCCTTCAAAAAGCTTGGCTGCAAGTTTATCCATCTTGATAAAAAAGGAAAATCGGTTGATTTGACTCAGCTGATAGATAAACTAGGCGAACTGCAAATAGACAGCATTTTATTGGAAGGCGGAGGCACTCTGAATTGGAGTGCATTAAAAGAGCAGCTGGTCGATGAAGCGGCAGTTTTCATCTCTCCAAAAATATTTGGCGGAGCAGGAAGCTCTCCCGTGTCAGGACAAGGAATTCCCTTACCTGATGCTGCCGTTAAATTAAATCCCATTTCATTTTCTAAAATAGGAACTGATTTCTTAATTGAAGGTGAGGTGATTTATCCATGTTCACGGGAATTATAGAAGAGCTTGGGCAGATTAAAAGGATTCAAGGCGGCAGCAATTATCAGTTGACAATTGGAGCTTCTAAGATTTTAGAAGACCTTAGCTTGGGAGACAGCATAGCAGTCAACGGTATATGTTTCACTGTAATAAGCTGGGACAGCAGGTCATTTACTGTGGATGTAATGCAAGAAACACTTAGAAGAACTTCCCTTTGCAAATTGCATGCAGGCAGCTTTGTAAATTTAGAGCGTGCATTAGCTGTAAACGGAAGATTTGGAGGGCATATCGTATCCGGACATATAGACGGTACCGGGCAGATTATCCATATTGAACGTGATGCCAACGCTGTTTGGTACAAAATTAAGACTTCACAAAAAATTATGGAATTTATAATAGAAAAAGGCTCAATTGCCGTTGACGGAATCAGCCTGACAGTAGCAAAAGTTGACAAAGCTGCATTTTATGTATCAGTTATACCGCACACACTGAAAAATACAATTTTACCGCAAAAGAATATCAGAGATATTGTAAATCTCGAAAACGACATTGTCGGCAAATACATTAAATCATTCACAGATAAAAATTCAAATTCCAGCTTATCTGAAAGTTTTTTAAAAAGCAATGGTTTTTAAATATTTTTAAGCAAGAAAGGAATAGTAAAAGCTATGAAATTTCAAGGTGTAAAAAATGCTATCAAGGTATTGCAAAAAGGTAAATTAATTTTGGTTATGGATGATAAGGACAGAGAAAATGAGGGTGATTTAATTTGTGCCGCGGAGCATGCTACAACTGAAAATGTAAACTTCATGGCGACACATGCAAGAGGTCTTATATGTATCCCTATGAGCAGGGAAATTGCAAAAAAACTGGAATTGCCGCCTATGGTGCTGGACAATACAGACAATCACGAAACGGCATTTACGGTGTCAATTGATTATAAGACTACAACCACGGGGATTTCCGCTGCTGAAAGAGCTTTAACTGCCCGAATGTGCATAGATGATAAGATTAAACCGGAGGATTTTCGCAGACCCGGTCATATGTTCCCACTGATTGCTAAAGACGGCGGCGTTTTAGCCAGAAATGGCCACACAGAAGCTACTGTGGACCTTATGAGATTATCCGGCTTTAATAAATGCGGTCTTTGCTGTGAAGTTATGAAGGATGACGGCAGCATGATGAGAACTTCAGATTTGCTGGACTTTGCACAAAAGCACGATGTGCCTTTTATAACAATTAAAGAGCTGCAAGAATATCGCAAAGTTTTTGACAAGCTGGTGGATTGTGTTTCAATCTCAAAAATGCCGACAAAATACGGCGATTTTGCAGCTCATTGCTATGTGAATAAGCTTAACGATGAGCATCATATAGCTCTTGTTATGGGAAATATATCCCATGGAGAAAACATACTTTGCCGAGTACATTCGGAATGTTTGACAGGAGATGTTTTCGGTTCCATGCGATGCGACTGCGGACAGCAGCTTGACAGAGCTATGAAAATAATTTCAAAAAACGGCAGCGGCATATTGCTGTATATGAGGCAAGAGGGACGAGGGATCGGTCTTGTAAATAAGCTTAAAGCCTATAACCTGCAGGATGACGGTATGGACACTCTGGAAGCTAATTTAGCTCTGGGATTTGGCGGTGACTTAAGAGAATATTACATCGGTGCTCAAATTCTCAAGGATTTAGGTGTTAAATCTTTGGAATTATTGACCAACAATCCTGACAAAGTCTATCAGCTTGAGGATTATAACATGATTATCTCAAAGAGATTGCCTATTGAAATTGAAGCAAATCCTTATGACCGTTTCTATTTGGAAACTAAAAAAAATAGAATGGGGCACATCTTAAATTTAAGGGAGGTAAAATAAATGGAAATCTACGAAGGAAAATTGGTAGCAAATGGTATTAAAATCGGTATTGTTGTTGCCAGATTCAATGAATTTATCACTTCTAAGCTTTTATCCGGAGCCTTGGACGGATTGCTCCGTGAAAATGTCAAAGATGAAGATATAGAAATAGCATGGGTTCCGGGAGCCTTTGAAATTCCTTTGACAGCAGCTATTATGGCTAAAAGTCGGAAATATGACTCAGTCATATGTTTGGGAGCTATTATTCGTGGGAGCACTGACCATTATAATTATGTTTGCAGTGAAGTTTCAAAGGGTATAGCTCAGGTGAGTTTGGAGAGCGAAATTCCTGTAATTTTCGGAGTTCTCACTACTGATACTATTGAGCAAGCGATTGAAAGAGCCGGAACCAAAGCCGGAAATAAGGGCTATGAATGTGCTCATACTGCGATTGAAATGGTTAATCTGCTGCAAAATATCCGCCGGCACATAGGTTCTGACTAATTTCATCCCTGCCATAAGAAAGACTTAGACCACAAAGGCGGTCTAAGTCTTTCTTTAATTTTAAAACCTGTTTTTGCAATCTACAAGTGTCCAATTCGCTCACAGCAAAGGAAAGGGCGTGTGAAAAAATGAGTCCTCATTTTTTCACACGCCCCTATTCCTCTTTATTGATGCAATCATCATAATATAATTTCTTCAGCAGTCTGTGCATCTATAATCATCTGAAAACTATGTGCAGTTTCTCCAATCTCGCTCATAGTAGCCACCCAAGCGGGGCGTACTGTATACTCGGTTTCGCTTTCTTTAATACATATATAATGTAATTCAAGCTTACTAACAGAGTATTTTGCTTTATTCAAAATATTATTACACTTTTTTGCTATACAAGCCGATACCTTATCCATATCCGCAAGCACGACTTCTTCATTCT
>CALBCM010000001.1 GCA_937927235.1 uncultured Johnsonella sp. | reverse complement strand
CCTGCGACCCCCTGGTCCCAAACCAGGTACTCTAGCCAAACTGAGCCACACCCCGAAAAATTTACCTTAATATATTTAATTAACTTCTTGGCACATAGGGTATTATACTTAAGACAAGCCCTTATGTCAAGGGCTTTTTAAGTATTTTTTTTAATTATTTCGATAAATCTATTACCGTTTTTTCTTCATCAAGAAATTTCAATACAGTATTTATGGTATCTGAGGCATCTATATTCATAATCATATAAGTGCCCGTATTGCCTCTCTGTCTAGGATATGAGATGCTTCCCGGATTTAATATTATAATCCCATCTTTATTCTCATAGTGAGGCACATGTGTATGCCCATACATTACTATATCGTATCCCTTTGACAGTGCCTCGTTTCTTAAATGCTGCGTCCCTGCATACACGCCGTGTCTGTGCCCATGTACGAGCAGGGCTTTATATTTCCCAAGCCTCACTTCCTTTTTTTCATCAAGTGTATTGGCAAAATCATTATTGCCCTTTACAGTAAGAAAAGCGGTTCTGACACTTAACATCTGAGCGATTTTCTTTTCGCTCCCTACGGTATCTCCAAGATGTATCAGCATATCAAAAGGGGCTTCCTTATCAATTACCTCTTTTAAAACCTCATCCTTCCCATGTGTATCGCTTGCAATCAAAATCCTCATAAACTTACATCAACCTCTCTGCAAGCAAATCTCTCATCTGCCTCAAAGCCTTTCCTCTATGGCTTATTTTATTTTTTTCCTGAAGACTTAGCTTAGCACAGGTCTTTTGATATTCGGGAACATAGACTATAGGGTCATAACCGAAGCCCTCAGTGCCTGAAGCCTCATGTGCTATACTTCCCTCAAGTGTAGCAGCAGTATGCAGCACCTCTCCATTTTTTAGTATGCAGCAGATAGAGCTTACAAATCTTGCACTTCTCATATTTTCAGGCACACCTTTAAGAAGCTCCAGAATATGCGCATTTTTAAATTCATACGAAGTATTTTCTCCCATATACCTTGAAGAAAATACTCCCGGTTTTTTTTCAAGGTAATCTACTTCAAGTCCTGAATCATCAGCCATCACCACGCATTTTGCCTTATCATAGACCGCTCTTGCCTTAATATAGGCATTTTCCTCAAAAGTGCTGCCAGCTTCCTCAATGTCTATATTTATACCGGCCTCTTTCATACTGATTATCTCATAGTTTGAATCTTTAAAAATCTCTTTAATTTCCCTAAGCTTTCCCTGATTGGAAGTAGCGAAAATTATCTTTTCCATATATTTTAAACAACTCCATTAAAAATATTTTATTATTAAAATCCCTTAATATCTTTTTGTTTTAGGAGGCTTGGCTCCCCTGTACTGATAAAAATAAGCCTTCATCATGCCATTATAGATTTTTCTGTTTTTATCAGCCTTACGTCCTAAATATTTCTGAGCATCTTCCCATGCACTTATAATATACATAGACCATTCATCAAGCTGTGCATATCTTTCACCAAGTATTTTATATAATTTCGGCAATTCATCTTTCTGTCCTATTCTCTCACCGTAGGGCGGATTAGTAATTATAAAACCATACTTTTTTGCATGTGAAAGCTCACTTACATTTCTTTCCTGAAAGTGTATTTTATCTGCAACACCGGCAAGCTGTGCATTTGACCTTGCAGCCTTAAGTGCCTCCTTATCAATATCAAAGCCTTGAATATCAGGCTTTACCTTGCCGTCTATCTCACTTGCCGCCTCATCCCTGGCATCCTCCCATAAACCCTTATCAATAATATTGTCCCAGGATTCTGCCAAAAAATTTCTATATAATCCCGGAGCTACGTTCATAGCAATAAGGGCTGCTTCTATCACAAAGGTTCCGCTGCCGCAAAAAGGGTCAACCAATATTCTGTCAGCCTTCCAAGGAGTAAGCATGATAAGCGCCGCTGCAAGAGTTTCGGTAATAGGTGCCTTGACAGTCATAGTTCTATAGCCTCTTTTATGCAATGACTGACCGCTGGTATCAAGTCCAAGCGTTACTGTATCATTTACTATACTCACTCTAAACGGATAAGCTGCTCCATCTTCATTAAACCAGCTCATATTAAACACGGACTTAAGTCTTTCCACCATAGCTTTTTTTATAATGGACTGGATATCGGAGGGAGAAAAAAGCCTGCTCTTTACAGAAGTTGCCTTACTGACCCAGAATTTTCCGTTTTTCGGTATGAACTCCTCCAGTGCAAGCCCCTTTGTTGCTTCAAAAAGCTCATCATAGGTCTTAGCCTTAAATTCGGCAATATTTATCATGACTCTTTCTGCCGTCCTTAAATAAAGGTTGGCACGAGCTATAGCCTCGTCATCACCTGTGAAATAAACTCTTCCGTCCATTGTTCTGGTTACCTCATAACCTATGTCTGTAATTTCTCTCTTTAAAACAGCCTCCATGCCGAAATGGCAGGGGGCGTAAAGCTCATAAATTCTAGGCAAATTCCAACTCCTTTATTACCTCACCCTCATTCTCAAGTGAATAAATAGTAAACTTCCTCTCATCCAGTACTGCGTAGGATGGCGGATTGCCTCCCTTTGGTATCGAAGTGGAGCCGGGATTAAGTATATAGATCTCATTTTCCCGCTTCGCTACAGGCAGGTGTATGTGACCAAAGATAAATACCTCTCCTTTATTTATAGGAGGAAGGTTTTCAGGACTGTAAATATGCCCATGTGAAGCTATAAAGGTTATGCCATTTAATACATAAACCGAATAATCCGACATGATGGGAAAATCAAGCACCATCTGGTCAACCTCTGCATCACAGTTCCCTCTTACTGCATATATCTGTTTTTTATATTTATTTAATATCTCAATCACCCTTTTAGGAGCGTAATCCTTCGGCAAATCATTTCTTGGACCATGGTACAGTAAATCTCCGAGCAGTATAAGCTTTTCTGCACCTGATTGTTCAAATTTCTTCACAAGCAGCTCTGCATAATAAGCCGAGCCGTGTATATCTGAAGCTATAATATATTTCATAAATTTTAAACCTTTCTCTTCCATAAATAACTAAATACATTGCAAACATCCGCTTTATTGAGAAGTATAGTAAATAGTTAATATACTTCACCTGATAAGTATAGTTAATAATATAAATGCTGTCAATATTTCTAAAAAGAGAAAACTTCTTAGAAACAAGCCTTATATCATGCTATTGCCAGCAAGGTATCAGCGATTCTTTTTTTTCATCCCTGCAGTATTTTGCCAGCTCCTCGCACTCTGCCGCCTGTGCAACCTCTTTAGCCCATTTTGCATTTTTATCCTCCGCTCTCACTGTGAAACCTAATGCATAGCTTTCATTATCCTTTGCACTGCAAAGATATTCTCCACAGGGCAGCCCTGCCTCAAGCATGCGTGTCGCCTCAAGGCATACGGCATCCACCTCATTAATTGACTGTGTAAGGATAGAGCTTTCAGCCTCAATAAAATTAAAATTATGCGGATTGCTCTTGATATCATAAATACTTGGCCAGGCAACTCCTTCATTAACTTCGATAAGTCCATAATCTCTAAGCAGGTTTAATCCCCTGGATTGATTTTGGGCATCACTGCAAATCACTATTGCCGCTCCGTCAGGAAGCTCCCCAAGGCTTTTCCACCTGTTTGAATACATCGCAAAAAGTGGAAAATAAGTTTTTGGCTGAAGCAGTACAAAATCTGTCCCTTTATTTCCATTATAGCTTTGCAGATTTATCTCAGACTGGCACCAGCTAATATCTATATCTTTTTTGGCAAGTGCATCATTAAGTTTTACAGCATCCTTAAAGCTGCTGTCTTTTACTGTATAGCCAAGTGCTTCAAGCTGAGATTTTATAATGGCAAACTGCGCTTCGCCTTCGGCTATTACTCCTATTTTTATAATTCTGTTTTTATGAGCTTTAACTGAATTCAGCTTTGAAGCCTCTGCCTTCCGCTCCTTATTGGACTGTACAGTATTGTTTTTATTTTCTGCACCATTCCCATTGCCTGCACAGCCTGTCAATATGATAAGTAATCCGATTATCAGCCAAAAATCCAAATTCCTTTTCATTTTAAAATTTCTCCTTTAAATAAAAAATAATACTAATCTACCTTACTGTAAGCCTCTGCATATGTCAACAAAAACCTAATCTAAAAACAAAAAAAAAATACACGGCAGGAAATCCTATAGGATTTCCTGCCGTGTATTTTTCACACCACCAAAAACAATATTATTACCGCTTGCCTTATTACTTACGCAGCATCAAAATATTTATCTGCAATAAAGCAGTCAGCTTATTTAATTTAAGCAACCGATTATATCAAAATTGCATACTGTCCTAATAAATTAATCAACAATTGCATAAAATAATCTCCTCTCTGTTTTCTCTATATTAAATACTGCCTAAAAATCTCTCAGCCTGCTTTTTAAGCAGTTCCCTCTCAGCTTCTGAAAGAATGAACCTGTTGCTCTGAAAAGCTTCCATACAGAGTGCTACACCGGTTTCATCTTCCGCTACAACCTCAGTGCGTATAAAACTTAAGAGCTCCCTGAGCTTATGGCGTGCGCCGGAGGCGGCTGATTGCCCTGCGGCTCCGCTTACAGCGGTCTTTTTATCTGATATAGCCGAGGCTCCGCCAAAATCTCCCTGTTTAAGAGGTCTTGACAGCCAGTCCAGCAAGTTTTTCAGCAATCCCGGATAGCTTGAATTATATTCAGGAGTTATAAACCACACTCCATCAGCACTTTCAACTTCTCTGCGCACACGCTCTACCTCTTTTGGAGCCGGGAACTCTATATCCTGATTCATATAAGGTAAATCACTATACGAAAGATAGGAAACCTCAGCTCTGTCATTTATAAGTTTTTCTATTTCCTGTGCAAGTTGTCTGTTAAAAGAATTTTTTCTTAAAGAGCCGACAACAAGCAGTACCTTCTTCGCCATGAATTATATCTCCTCCTTTTTATCTCTGATTTCTTATGGAGATATTATAACACGACATCTTAATTTTGTCCAGTATAATTTTAAAAAATATTATTTTATACAATTAGTATAGTAGATTTTAACTGTAAAATATTAAATATAGCTTATAAAAAACATAGTTTTCACAATATTATGCCTAACTATCAGCATGTTATAGCTTAAATTCTATCATAATCATTATGCACTACACACTGACATACCTAAATTATCCTCTTCTTTCTTTATTTAATATTATTACATATAACCAAGTGCTTCTTCTTCAGTCATCCAGAAATGTATTCCATGTGATGAATCCAGCCACCTGTCCTCACCAAATCCGTCCGCATATACAGTTTCACCAAGCTTATAAATAAAATTTCCGTCAACAAAGGATATTGCTTCTTTATAAAATCCCTTGCCGTCAAGGTCGGATATTGCCACTACTATAGCTTTGTCACATCTGCATGCCCCCGAGGTGCCGGAACTTCTTTTTGCATCTTTAGGAATTAAAAGCTTAACCAGTCTGTCATTAAAGCATTTCTTATAAGCATAAAAATAGCCTGTCTGCGGGCATGAATACCTGAAATGTACCGTATTCTCATCATCTATCAGCCCTCTTAAATCGGCATCGCTAAGCAGGGCTTCTGAAAACACCGCCCCCCTGCAGTCAGTTTCAGCCAGACAGCAGCCTCTTAAATCGGCACCGAATAATGAAGCTTGTTTAAAGGATGAGCCTTTAAAATCTGTATTTCTAAACTTGGTATGCTCAAGAAGTGAATGATTAAAATTACAGTTTCTAAAGCTGATATTATTAAAATCTCCCCAGGATAAATCCAGCTTAGACAAATTCATATTGTCGAGCTTCATATCTGAAAGCTTTATATCTGAAAGCTTTATTTTATCTGAGCCAGCTTTATTTACTTCATGTAATACGTTTACTCTGCTGATAAATTCTTCTTTTGAAAGCTTCATATAAAATACCTCCTAAAAATTCAGCCCCAAATCTATGCAAAATTAGATTTGGAGCTGAAATATAAACTATGCTTCCGATAAAAAGTCTAAAGCATACTGAACATATAATGCCGTGCCTATCTCAAGTGCATCCTCGTCCATCTGAAAACGCTCATGGTGGTGCGGGAAGTTGGCTTCCTTTGCATCATTTCGGATTCCTACAAAGGCAAAGCAGCTTGGCACTCTGTCGGCGTAATAAGCAAAGTCCTCCGCCGCTGAAGTTTTTTCCATGAGATAAACTCCGTCTTCTCCAAGAATTTTTACTACAGAAGCTCTTGCTCTTTCTGAAGCTTCCGGAGCATTAACTGTAGGAGGAGTTTTTTTCTGATAATCAAGCTCAATCTCCGCTCTGTAGGCGGCAGCAGTATTTGAAGCAACTCTTTCAATCTTCTTATCAATATCTTTCCAGATATCCTTATTAAAGCATCTTACAGTACCGCTTAACACCGCTTTATCAGGTATTACATTAAACCTGGTTCCTGAATTAAAGGTTCCGACGGTGATTACTACCGGCTCAAGCGGATTCATCTCGCGGCTTACTATAGGCTGGAGATTCATTACAACAGCCGAGCCGGCAACTATAGGGTCAATAGTCTGGTGAGGCATAGAACCATGACCTGACGAGCCCTTTACAGTAAGGGTGTAAAAATCAGCAGAAGCCATTCTGGGACCTGCTTCAACAGAAATCTTGCCTACCGGCACATCGCTCCAAAGATGTATTCCAAACGCTCCGTCAACCCCTTCGAGCACATTGCCCTGCTCAATCATCATTTTTGCTCCCTCAGCTATTTCCTCAGCCGGCTGAAAGCATAAAACTACGGTTCCCGACCATGAATCCTTAGTTTCATTTAAAAGCTTTGCTGCACCTATCAGCATGGAGGTATGTCCGTCATGTCCGCAGGCATGCATTTTGCCGGGATTTTTTGAAACATATTCGTGAGTATTTTTTTCTTCAACCTCAAGTGCGTCCATATCGGCACGAAGCAATACTGTTTTTCCAGGAGCCTTGCCCTCTATTTTTGCAACTACTCCGGTATTGCATACCACCTTATATTTTATACCAAGCTTATCAAGCTCCTGTCTTATCTTTGCCGAAGTATCAAACTCCTTAAGAGAAGATTCCGGGTACATGTGGAAATGTCGCCTTAAGCTTATTATATAATCCGAAATATCATGCGCCGCCTGTCTTATATTCATCATTATATTCCTCCTTAATTTTTAATTTCATACCGGAAAATCCAGTAGATTATTTAAGCATTCCCGTAAAAATTCCTCCAATTATTACCGAAGCGATAGTAACTGAGGTAAAGCCTCCCACCAGCATTTTAGGCATCATTATCTGATTGAGATATTCCATTTTGTCCTTGTTGTCAGTTAATGAGTGTATTGCCTCTTCAGTGAGTACGAAGTTCGGCGGAAAGCCATAAAGTGCATTCATTGCTATTGATATTGACATAGGTATTGATTCACCAAGAATCTTTCCTGCTATAACCGCAAATATTACAAGACCTATAACTCCTATAAATATAACTCCGAATAAGGGACCTGCCACCTGAGCAAGCATCTGCGGAGTTGCATTTTTAAGACCGTCAAAGATAAATGCCATAAGCGCCAGTATGGTAAGACCGAAGCTGTTTGCTTTATTAAGCACCTGTCTGTCCAAAAAGCCTATTTCGGTAAAGATTACGCCAAAGACAAGACAATACACCAGTGCATGTATACTGAAGCCTGCATTCATGCTTTTTAGAGCATTATTAAGTATTCCCGCTGTTTTTGCTGCCAGAAAAGCTACAAAAGCCAATTTAAGCAAAAGCATATAGGTAGTATTATATTTTTCTGGCATCGGCGGAAACAGCTTCTTTTTTTCAGCTTTTGCTTCTGCTTTGTTTGAAGGCTGATTTTTACTTGCAGAGCTATATTTTTTTAAAAGCTCCGTGCCTTCTTTTTTAAGCAATACGGCAGTAATAGGATAACCTACAAAGCCCTGTGCAACATATACTAAGATAGCAAGAACTGAAAGCATCTCCAGTCCGTTGTTTTTGGCAGCCTCCTGCATAAGCACTGCTGCAACTATGCCTCCGGTCAGCGGAGGTGCTCCAACGATAACCGTCTGGTACCCAAGCACTACACGTCCTACGGTAAGCAGTGCCGCCAATATTCCCAACACTCCCGCAATACTTATCAGCACTGTTTTCCATTGACTTAAAAGCTCTCTGATATTCATAAGACTGCCCATGTGAGTAATCAAAAGAAACATTGCCAGACCGGCAAAGGGCTGTCCAAATGCAGCCAGACTTACCATATCCTGCGGAAAAAATGTCCAGTAGCCAAGTAAAAACAGCACTGCCGTCACAAAAACTGACGGTATAAAGGCTTTGGTTTTCATAGATACCAGTTCACCCGCCACCATTGCTATAAGAATACATAGCACCGCTGTCATAAGTTCCATTTTCATATAAAATTCCCCCTGTTTTTATAAAATAAATGCCAAAAACATCGGTGTAATCTTATACAAAAATATCCCGCAAACACCGCACCCGGTTTTTAACTGTAATACAGTATGCTTTCAGTAATGATTTTGTATAGCTTTTCGATGTTTTATGATATAATATCCGATTTTTCACTTTAAAGCAATGCTTTATTAAATTAATATTTTATATTCTTTTTCTCAAGGACAGGGCTTGTATTATTGTCTTTATAAATAAAACAAAGCTTTATAATTCCCTGATATTCCTGTATAAAGCTCTGTGATTTTAAAGCAAAGCGAAAAGGATTGTCTGCATCAGCCGAAAAATGACCCCTTAATAAAAGACCAAAAAACTATTGACTTTAATACTTCAAAGTGATAGAATACCAAAAATTATATTTCACAAGAGGTATAGCTATGTTTAATACAATATTTAAAAATACATTAACTAACTATTATTATTACTACTATACAGAATGCTCTGTCCTATAGACTGCTTAACGGCTATGGGCGAGCAGTATTTTGCGTTCGCCCGTAAGTGTAGTAGTAAAAAACATACAAACCACTGTCGGGGAATACTCTGACAGTGTTTTTTTATTTATTAAGCTCATATATACAATATAGAGTGCACAAAGACTTTGGAGAGAGTCTATAAAAACTACTACTATTAATACAAGGAGGCTACACAGAAAAGCTGTGTAGAATAATGATTATGAAAGAAATTAAATGGATGTCAAATGAAAGTTTTCCACTTGAGATGCATAAAGCGAGAGTAGTGCAGAAACTTAATCTTCTGGAGCCTCAGAAAAGATTGGAAGCTATTAAAGAAGCAGGCTTTAATACTTTTCTCCTTAAAAACAGAGATGTATTTTTAGATATGCTTACAGACAGCGGGGTCAATGCAATGTCTGATAAGCAGCAGGCTGCAATGCTCCAGGCAGATGACAGCTACGCAGGCTCTGAAACCTTTTTCCGCCTTGAAGCGGCTGTACAGAAAATGTTCGGACAGAAATTCTTTCTCCCCGCCCATCAGGGAAGAGCCTGTGAACACATTATAGCAAAAAGCTTTGTCAAGCCTGAGCAGACTGTGCTGATGAATTATCACTTTACCACCTCCAAGGCTCATGTTGTCTTAAACGGCGGCAGGGTAGAGGAGCTTATAGCTGATGAAGGCAGAAATCTCAGCTCTGAAAATAAATTCAAAGGCAATATGGATATTAAGAAATTGCAGCAAAGGATTGAGACACTTGGAAGCAGCAATATAGCCTTTATCAGAATGGAAGCCGGTACCAACCTTATAGGAGGACAGCCCTTCTCCTTAAAAAACCTTAAGGAAATCAGTGATATCTGCAAAAAAACAGGTATTATACTTGTCGTAGATGCCAGTCTTTTAGCTGACAATCTTCATTTTATAAAGACTAGAGAGAGTGAATGCAGTCAGATGAGCATAAATGAAATCACCTTAAAAATAGGTGAACTGGCAGATATAATTTATTTTTCCGCCAGAAAACTGGGCTGTGCCAGAGGCGGCGGCATCTGTACCGACAATGAAACCTTATTTAAAAAGATGCAGGGCTTAATCCCGCTTTATGAAGGCTTTTTGACTTATGGCGGAATTTCGGTGCGTGAGATGGAAGCTATTGCAGTAGGAATTGAAGAAACTATGGACGAAGATATGATTTCACAAGGGCCTATTTTTATAGAGTTTATGGTAAAGGAACTGCTTAAAAGAGAGATTCCGGTAGTAACACCTGCAGGAGGACTCGGCTGTCATGTTAACGCAATGGAGTTTCTTAAGCATGTGCCTCAGAGCGAATACCCCGCCGGAGCTTTAGCTGCAGCTTTATTCATAGTGAGCGGTGTACGTGGAATGGAAAGAGGCACTCTTTCAGAGCAAAGAGAGGCAGACGGCAAAGAGCCGCTGGCAGAAATGGAGCTCTTAAGACTTGCTCTGCCAAGGAGAGTATTTACCGCTTCTCATATAATGTTTGTAGTTGACCGCCTGAATTGGCTTTACAAAAACAAAGAGCTTGTTGGAGGACTTGAATGGGTTGAAGAGCCTGACATTCTCAGATTTTTCTTTGGAAAGCTCAAGGCAAAGGGAGATTGGCCTGAAAGACTGCTGGATAAATTTAAGCAGGATTTTGCAGACAGCCTGTGATATAAAAATATAGCTCCAGAATTTCTTACTATTATATTTATTTTGCATTTATCTATTTCAATTATGGCTTGTAAAGGCTATAATATTTACAAAAATTCTGGAGGAGGATTTTATGGTATGTAAACAATGCGGAAAATACAACCCGGACTTTAACCGCCGCTGTGACTACTGTCAGGCTCCTTTGTCTGACAGCAGTAAAGAAAATATGGTTTCACCCGTTTTAATAGGACTTTTTTTAAGCTGTATGGCTCTTATTATCAGCATTATTTTCTTTATTAAGGTTATTGTACCGAACACTCTCTCTGAGGATAATAATCAAGCTCCTAAAGACAGAGTAAGTATTGAATACAGAAATCAGACCCTCTTTACCAAACAAATCGGTAAAGAGGGTCTGTAATTTAGAATCTGAATTTTTCTTCAAAATATGATTTTAATTCCGATATAGGAAGTCTGATCTGCTCCATAGTATCTCTTTCTCTTACAGTCACACAGCCGTCACTTTCTGATTCAAAATCATAGGTAACACAAAACGGAGTCCCTATCTCGTCCTGTCTTCTATATCTTTTTCCTATATTTCCCCTTTCATCAAATTCACAGTTGTAATATCTGCTCATTTCACTATAAATTTTATAAGCCTCATCATTAAGCTTTTTTGACAAAGGAAGCACACCTATCTTTACAGGTGCTATTGCCGGATGGAAATGAAGTACGGTTCTGGTTTCTCCGTCCTCAAGCTTTTCTTCGTCATAGGCTGAGCAGAGGAAAGCAAGTGTTACCCTGTCAGCACCGAGCGAAGGCTCTATAACATAGGGAATATATCTTTCCTGAGTTTCATCATCAAAATAAGTAAGGTCCTGATTCGACACATTTTGATGCTGAGTAAGGTCATAATTTGTTCTATCAGCTATGCCCCAAAGCTCACCCCAGCCAAAGGGGAAAAGAAATTCTATATCAGTAGTTGCCTTGCTGTAAAAGCTGAGCTCTTCCTTGTCGTGGTCTCTGCATCTCATCTGATCATCTCTTATTCCAAGCATTTTCAGCCAGTTTACACAGTAATCCTTCCAATATTCAAACCATTCCAAATCTGTATCGGGTTTGCAGAAAAACTCAAGCTCCATCTGCTCAAACTCTCTGGTTCTAAAGGTAAAATTGCCGGGAGTTATCTCGTTTCTGAAAGACTTTCCAATCTGACCTATCCCAAAAGGAAGCTTTTTGCGTGAAGTTCTCTGAACATTTTTAAAATTGACGAATATTCCCTGTGCTGTTTCAGGACGCAGGTACACAGTATTTTTTGCATCTTCGGTAACCCCCTGAAAGGTTTTGAACATAAGATTAAACTGCCTTATATCGGTCCAGTCATGCTTTTTACATGCCGGGCAGGCTATCTTATTCTCTTCCACATAAGCCTTCATCTGCTCATTTGACCAGGCATCTACACTGCCCTCAGAGGCTATGCCATGCTCAGACATAAATTCTTCAATCAGCTTATCCGCCCTAAAGCGTTCATGGCAGGCTCTGCAATCCATAAGAGGATCTGAAAAGCCTCCGAGATGCCCTGAAGCTACCCAAGTCTGCGGATTCATAAGTATGGCGCAATCGACACCTACATTATAAGGAGATTCCTGTATAAATTTCTGCCACCAAGCTTTTTTAATATTATTTTTAAGCTCTACACCTAAATTGCCGTAATCCCAGGTATTTGCCAGCCCTCCATAAATCTCAGAACCCGGATATACAAACCCTCTTGATTTAGCAAGTGAGCTTATTTTTTCCATAGTATAATTAATTGAATCCTCTTTAATGCTGTTTTCCATAATCCCGCCTCCGATTTATTTTAATTTTTATTCAAATACTATATATGACCTTCCCTCACCTGCATTAACAGTAAAATCTCCGGTCTTGGTTACTGCCTGTCCCTCTGCAAAAAGAACCTTCCCCTCAGTATAAATGTATCCGCTTCCATCAATAACTGCAAGATGAGCCGATTTTTTCTTGGCAGCCTCAGGTGAAAGCACTGCTGTAAGCCCTGCCGCCTTTGCATCCTTCATGCTTAAAACCTGAAGTGCCGTTATTTTTAAGGTATCGTCCTGAGCAAGCTGTGCAAACTCAAGCATTGAGGCTGCATCCGAGTATGATAATATAAGCTTTATTACATTATTCTCAACCTCAGCAGAAACTATACTCACCGCTTGTGCTCCCTTTGCCAGATTGTATTCATCTATTTCTTTTTGCACAAAAGCCTTCAATCCGTCAACATTGTAATATGCCTGCTGAGAGCCACTTATAATTGCAGACTCCAAGGTTCCGTCTCTTTTTATATAGATGGAATTTTCATTCGGTTTAAAATCGCCCGTCTGCTTTTTGAAGCAAGCTGTAAGTCCCAATAAAACAGCAAATACTAAAACTACTCTTAAAAATCTTTTTTTCCCCTTTATGTACATTGTTTGTTTTTTCCTATCTTTCTTATTATATCAGATGAGCAAGTAGCAAAACGGATTGCCAGTCTCCGCCTTACATGCCGTTATAAATTATACAACCTTTATGCAGTCATTTCAAGACAAATATTACAGATAAAAATATAATTAATCTATTATTCGCAGACTTCCTTAAGAACTTCCAGAGAATGCATATTTTTATCTATAAATTTATTCATCATCCTGTCTATACATTTTTCTATTTCAAAAAAAGCCTTATTGCTTAAATTAAAGGTATATAACTTTACTATCTCGGTATTAATTATAAAATGCCAGGCATACTTTGCCGCCTCATCTTTAAGCTCTTCAGGCATCGGGTCATACTCACCATTTATTGCCATGATTCTGAGCTCAAATATGCGCCTTGTAAGCTTATACGGTATAGAGGCTTTAGTAAGTGCAAGCAAAGCTACATAAAGCAGCTTGAGAGCATCCTGTTCAGGCAGATACTCTCTCCCGTAATAATCAGCCAGCTCAAGAAAATAGCTTCCATAACAAGTCCTTTGTATATCTGCCTTTACTTCATCAAAATATTTAATTATTTCGGCTGAGCAAAGGCTTAAACTGTTCCTGCCCTCGTAAAACCTGAAGGTTCCGTAAACAAAGGGCAGAGTATTCCCTAAAAGCCCTCTGCTCTGATGCCTTGCCCCCTTTACAAAGGCTGATACCTTACCTCTTTCCTTAGTTATTAAGGTAATACGCCTGTCATATTCACCTATAGGCATAGTCTTAATCACCATACCAGTCAGCTCTACTATCTCCCTCAACTTTTAAACCTCTCTTATTCCAAGGCATCATAGCCGAAACCTTTAAGCTGTATTTCAGAATCTCTCCAATTTTTTCTTACTTTAACTCTGAGTTTAAGATTGACCTGCTTTTCACACATGGCTTCTATATCTCTCCTCGCAAGCATTCCTATTCTCTTGATAACCTCTCCGCCTTTACCTATAATTATTGCCTTATGAGAATCTTTTTCACAAACTATCTCAGCATCAATATCAATAAGCTTTTTATTCCTATCCTTCATTAGGATTATATCAACCGCTATTCCATGAGGTACTTCATCTGACAGTATCTTAAGTGCCTTTTCTCGTATTATTTCACCGCTTATCTGCCTTACAGTCTGGTCCGTTACAGCCTCCTCTTCATAATACATAGGACCTTCGGGAAGATAATCAAATACAAGCTGCATAAGCTTCTCTGTATTGTCGGCCTTTAAGGCGGATAACGGTACAATTTCAGCAAAGTTCCCTAGCTTTGAATACCGATTTATTATTTTAATAAGCTCTTGAGAAATTTTTTCTTTTTTATTTTCTTTATAGCCTTTGCCAAGCCTATCAATTTTATTTACAGCCAGAAGTACAGGCTTTGTAGCCTTCCTTAAAAGCTCTGCCACTTCCATATCTCCTCTGCCGATATATTCTGAAGCTTCTACCAGCCATATTACCACATCAGCATCATCCAGAGTTTTTAAGGCAGCCTCCATCATATACTCACCCAGCTTGTTTTTAGGCTTATGTATTCCGGGAGTATCCAAAAATACCGCCTGTCCTCTCTCATCGGTATAGATTGTGCGTATTCTGCTTCTCGTAGTCTGGGGTTTATCCGACATTATCGCAATCTTCTGACCTATAAGCCGGTTCATAAGAGTTGATTTGCCTGTATTCGGTCTGCCTATGAGCACGACAAAGCCCGATTTCTTAGCTTCCACTTATTAATACAACTCCTTTATACTATTAAATATTGAGTCAGCCTCTCTTATGCTTCCTTCATTTCCGATTGCACATAGTATACCCTTTGAAGCTATGGCTTCAACAATTCCAGTCAGTGCATTTATATCACTGTTTTTAGCATTAAGCACCTGCTCTCTTTCCTGCTGGAGCATCTGATAATCTACGCCGCTTAAGTAAGCATTAAGTCCTTTAAGTCCCTTTAAGCGGGGAGTAAGAGGTGCATCAAGCTCACTTATGGCTCCTATCACAGCCTTGGTCAGCTCTCTTTCATCCGCTTCAAAATTTTTCACAAAGTCCACAGCACCTTGATAAATTTCATCAGTCTTTTCTACATTGGGGTCCCTGTATGAGGCAAAGCCTGCATTTCCATTTTTTAAAAACAAAGCAGAGCAGCCGTACGCTCCTCCTTTGACCCGCACATTATTCCAGAGATAGTCATAGCTTAAAAGCACCTTTAAGATGCGAAGCGCACCGGTATACTCAAATCCTTCTGCTTTAAAATTCCCGAACCTTGCAATATAATTAACCATTGAGGCAGAGGTAAAGGCTTCATTTAGCGCCTCCTTCCTAAATTCCAAACCCGGACAGATTTTTGAACTCTCCCCCGGTGAAAGTGCATTTGAAATTGGCTCAAGTGCTTTTACAAGCTGCGAATAGCCCTCATCATCGCAGGTTATATGCAGGCTCAGCTTCTTCCTGTTAAACATCCTTTCACTGAGTCTTTTGAGAGTTTGAACAAGCTGATTGGATTCTGCTTCAAAATCCGAAGCCAGCTTATCTAAAAATCTGTAATACCTTATTCCTTTTACTATATCATTAAAATATGAAAGCTTCGATATATGCGACCCTGCCCTTGTCAGCGCAGTAATATGCCCTGAGCCGAGCAGTCTTTCCTTAACTCTGGCTTTAACTTCAGCTACTATATCCTTAAGTCTTTTTTTATCCTCAAGCTTTGAATTGAGTAGGATTTCAGGAATAATGCCGCCAAGCCACTCAAACTTATTATACAATATTTTTGAATTTACTGAAAATATTATCTTCATATCATCTGAGCCTTCTTTAGCTTCAATGTCATAAGCGTCAAGCCCAAAGCCTATGCCTCCGCTGTTTAAATTGATTTCAGTCGAAAGCTCTGCATAAGTATACCGCTTTGTATCTATATAGCCAAGTACTTCTCTTAAAAGTGAAAGATATAAGAGCTCTTCAGAATTTACATCATCGGCTTCAAACATAAGCTTAATATAGGCTATTTTTGAAGTAAAAGCTTCACTGTAGATAATTTTATATTCAGCCGCAGAATCCTTTTCATCAAGGCTTGTATTAAGCACTTTAAGCTTATCTTCACGCCAGACAGGCTTTTCGGCTTCCTTTTTAATATCCTCTCTTTTCAGCATAGGGATTTTTAAGAGAGCCTCAGGGCTTGAGGGCTCACTCTGATATTTTTTAAGCTCTCTGGTATCCTCTATTATTTTTTCAAGCTCTTCATCAGAAAGTCCAGCTTTCAGCCTTGCCAGCCTCCCGGCGAGAGCCTCCTCTTTTCGCTTTGTCAGCTCCTTCTCAGGAGAAAGTATTATAAATGCCTCATATCCATTATCAAGCAGCTCATCTCTGATAAGCTGCTCAAAATATCCCTTGTCAATATCAGCCCTAAGCTCCTCAAATACCTGGGAATATTTTAAATGCATTACCGGAGAGCCTTCGTACAGCCATGATTCAAAAGAAGCAAGTCCGTAGATAAGTCCTTTAGGATAGTTTCCAAAATCAGCTTCTCTTGCTCTGAACTCATAAATATTTAATGCCGCTTTTAAAACCTCTTTGTTAATTCCCTCAGCTGCAAGCTTTCTAAGAGTCCCCTTTATAACTGCAAGAAATTCTTCTTTGCGCTCTTTATCCGAATTTTTAGCTACTACGGAAAAATATGGCGTACTTATGCCGTAATTATAGCCTCCGTACACGTCTTCGCCTATTCCTGCATCAATCAGCGCTTCTCTCAATGCTGCGCCAGGAACGTTTAAAAGCACATAATCCAGGATTTGAAAAGCCATATACTTTTTAGGCTCCAGTTCCCCGCCTACCACAGTATGAAGCGAAAGATAAGTAGCCTTTTGACTGCTCTGGCTTTCAAGGATTGAATAATTAAATTCCTTTAGCTTAATGCCGCTCTGAGTCCATTTTTTTACGGGCTTTATAACTGAATCCACCTCTTTATAATCGAATTTTGAAAGGTATTCACTGTCAATCCAGTCAAGCCGCTCTGCCATATCCATATCACCATATAGATAGATAAATGAATTTGAGGGGTGGTAATAGGTTGAATGGAAATCCAAAAAAGCCTTATAGGTAAGCTCAGGTATTACCTCAGGGTCTCCTCCTGATTCCTCTCCGTAGGAATGCCCTTCAAAAAGCGTTTTATTTACCGCTCGGTCAAGGGTTTCATCGGCGGAAGAAAACACTCCCTTCATCTCGTTATAAACTACTCCGTTTATGGTAAGCTCGGCTTCCTTTGAATTCAGCTCATAATGCCAGCCCTCCTGCTTAAATATCTTTTCTTCCTTATAGATATTTGGATAAAACACTGCATCAAGATACACTTCCATAAGGTTTTTAAAGTCCTTGTAGTTGCAGCTTGCCACAGGGTATACCGTCTTGTCGGGATAGGTTAGGGCATTTAAAAACGTATTTAAAGAGCCCTTTACAAGCTCTACGAAGGGGTCCTTACTAGGAAATTTTTTTGAGCCGCAAAGTACTGAATGCTCAATTATATGTGCAACTCCTGTAGAATCAAATGCCGGTGTTCTAAAGCCTATAGAAAAAACCTTGTTATTATCATCATTAATCAATAAAAAAAATCTTGCCTTAGTTTTTTTATGCTGCATTAAAACAGCCGTTGAGGCAAGCTCCTCAATAAATTCATTGCTTATAAAAGTATAAGCATCAAGTTCCTTTAATTTATTTAATCTCATTCTTTAATATGTCCTTTCAACACATAATGCATTAAAAATGTCCCATAAATTTATCCTTCAGTATTGCGAAACATTCTCTAAATGAAAAATGCAGGTAAAGCACAGCATCGGATTTTGCCGGAATTCCATAAATTTTATTTGCTTCATCGGCATTTGCCAGTGCAAGTGCTCTGAAAAGGTGGTAGCTGTTCGTTGTTATACCTATTCTTTTAGGCTTATCCTCTGCAAAAAGTATCTTATTTTCTCTTTCATCAAGAAAGCCTGAATTTTCCTGTTTATTCAGTTTAATTACTCTCTTTATCAAAGCCTTGCTGTATAGCATATTTTCTCTGGTATTTTTAGACTGTATTTCAAGATAAAGGTTATCCGGATTTATGCCATGATTTACCATGTATACCGCCATAGCTTCCGCCTCACTTACAGGCTCATCATCTCCCTTTCCTCCTGAAAGCACTATGTAGGTGGAAGGATACCTCACGAGGTATTCCATAGCCTGCTCAACTCTGTACCTCAATGATTTTGAAAGACTTTTATCAGATCTTACCTTTGCTCCGAGAACTATAACATAGTCCAGCCCCGGCTCAGCTTTTATCCAAGCTGCCGAGGCTATAAAACCCTGCAATATGATAAAAATCAAAATTGCGGTAAAGGTAAGGGTATTTATTGCCACAATAAGTCCCAGAGCAATTTTTTTAGGGTGTAATTTATATTCCTTCATTACCAGTGCAAGAAAAGCAAAAATCAGAGATAAAATAAGCCAGATAAAGCTTCCTGAAACTTTAAAGCCTGTATATACATTTATAAGTACACAGTAAAACAGACAAAATATTGCACTCGCAGCAAAAAATCCAAACATAATACCCCCTTTTAGAAATATACACTATATTCTAAGCTCTGCTAAGCCTTCATCCTGATTATATCTCCAGGCTCTGCACTGCACCTGCCAAGATTAACCGCAAGCTTTTGCTTCGGGTGGGGAGCTGATTCTTGAAAAATCCCCTCTTCATTGCTTATAGAAAACACTTTAACTATTTCATTTTTTCCATCAGGCTTCATTATTTCAAGCATATCACCTGTAAAAAAGCGATTTTTCTGCTCAAAGCAGACTCTGCCCTCTTTATCTATACCTTCAACAGTACCTATATAAATATAGTTTTGCACATAGGTATTACTATCATAAATTTGTGTATCCCGATCTGATTTTCCAAAGAAAAAGCCTGTGGTAAACTCTCTGTAGGTACACTTTCCAATTTCAGATTTATAATATTCAAGATTTTTCCTGTAAAGCGCTTCATCCTTTAAACAATCATCTATAGCACGTCTATAGGTTCTTGCCACCGTAGCCACATAAAGTGCAGTCTTCATTCTGCCTTCTATTTTAAAACTGTCTATCCCGGCTTTGATTAACTCAGGGATATGCTCTATCATACATAAATCCTTTGAATTAAAGATATAAGTTCCCCTCTCATTTTCATAAACCGGCATCACCTCTCCGGGTCTGGTTTCTTCAACTACAGAATACTTCCACCTGCAGGGGTGAGTACACTCACCCTGGTTTGCATCCCTGCCAGTAAAATAATTGCTTAAAAGACATCTTCCCGAGTATGCCATACACATAGCTCCATGTATAAATGCCTCTATCTCCATATCCTTGGGTATATTGCTTCTAATCTGCTCAATTTCAGCAAGAGAAAGCTCTCTTGCACAAACTACACGCTTTGCTCCCAGCTGCCACCAGAAATTATAAGTAGCATAATTAGTATTATTTGCCTGAGTGCTTACATGCAACTCCATGTCTTTTAATTCTTCACGGGCTATAGTGAACATACCGGGGTCGGATATTATAAGTGCATCCGGTGATATCTGCCCCAATTCTCTAAAATACCGTCTTGCTTCCTCAATATCATTATTATGTGCGAGTATGTTTGCAGTAACAAAAACCTTGTTTCCTCTTTCATGCGCATAAGCAATCCCTGCTGCCATATCCTCAAAATTAAAATTTTTAGCCTTTGCCCTTAAGCCGAAGGCTTCTCCCCCTATATAAACCGCATCTGCACCATAAGCAACAGCAGTTTTTAAAACTTCAAGACTTCCTGCCGGAACTAAAAGTTCAATATTTCTTTTTCTATCCTTATTAATTTCCAAACCTTTTCTGTTTTACCACTTTCTATAAAATTAGATAAACCTTTAGCTATAAACACTTACAGCCACCCCATCGCCCACAGGCAAAATACTGCTTTTTAATCTTTTATCATGTGTTATGGCATAAAGGTATTCTCTCATCCTTGAATGTATGCATCTGTCGCGCCTTGTAACCGCAAACCTTGACTCAATAATATTTCCCTCCTGAAGCACATTATCCGCAAAAATAATCCCCCCTGTATTTAATAAATCCATTACCGCAGGCAGCCAATTAATATATTGTGCCTTTGCACCATCCATAAATATAAAATCATATTTTTTCTTTTGCAGCCTCAACTGTAGCAGAGCCTCACCTGCATCTGCACAAATAAGCTTTATACTGTCGGCAAAGCCTGACTCATCAATATTTTTTCTCGCCAAAAGCAGGTATTTTTCATATTTTTCAATCGTGGTAATATGCTCCCTGCCAATCGAGCGACAAGCTTTACTTAAAGTATTGCTTTGGATAATTCCTGCATTTTTCAAGGTTTCTGCCATCATAATTGCAGAATAGCCTATTGCAGTACCTACCTCAAGAATATTGGCAGGTCTTTTAATACAGAGGAGATTTTTTAAAAATAATTCAGTACATCTTTTAATCACAGGAACAGCATTATTTTCGGCATACTCTCTCAGACTTTCACAAAACGCTGAATTTTCATCAGAAAGAGAAGCTATATAATCAGAAATGCGCTCATCATAATTCATAAATTATTTACCTGATTTTGAAGCAGCTTTTTTCTTTGAAGCTCCGGTTGATTTTTTAACCACCTTGCTTTCCTCTTCTGAGCTTTTCTGAGCTTTTTTATCCTTCTTTGCAGTTTCAGAGCTTGCTTTTGTCTTGCCGGAGGTCTTTGCTTTAGCTGACTTTTTTTTGCCTGAAGCTTCACTGCTGCTCTCAGGCTCTTGTGCTTCCTGAGAGTCTTTTTTATTTGCCTCTGTCTGTGCTGCACTGCTTGCTAAAGTTTCCTGTCCCTCAGGAGAGGGGGTAAGGGTTTCAGCGATTTCAGAGGTAGGAACCGGTATAGCCGCGGTTGTTGCGACTACAGGCTTGGCTGCATTTTTTGCAGCCTTATCCTCCTGTCCGGTATTAAGCACATCAAGCATCTGCCTTGAGGTTTGAGAAGTATTCAGCAAATAAGTCCCGGGCTTTATTTTATATTCAAAAAACCTTGCCTGAATTTCAAAAGCCAATTTATTACTGATAAGCCCTTTTTCCTTTAATATTTCAGCAGCAGCTGAAACACTCATTTCTCCCGGTATTATTACCTCAACATCACGTCCGGGCTCAGGCTCTATCGCAGCAGCATAAAATATTCCATGACCGAAGGAATATGCCATAGTGGCACCCTTAATCATTACCAGTATCATAAGAGCATATATTATAAGTCTTACAGATACTCTTATTATAGTTTTTGTAACACCGTCTATCCCTTTATTATTTTTGCTCATACTTTTTAACCTCACAAAAAGCTAATCAAACCTAAACCTTATTTATCATGTATGTCCATAATTATAGGCAATATCACAGGATTTCTCTTGATTTTTTTCCAAAGAAAATCACTTAAGGCATCTCTGGTTATAGCCTTCATCTTTATCCAGTCATTAACTCCGGCAGCAAGACAATCCCTTACAGCTGTTCTTACCACATCCTCAGCCTCACCTATAAGGTCTCCCGATTCTCTGATATACACAAATCCCCTTGAAATTATATCGGGACCTGAAAGCAGTCTGTTAGTTCCTCTTTCAAGTGACATAGCCACTATTATAATACCATTTTGAGCAAGATTTTGTCTATCTCTAAGCACTATATTTCCGACATCTCCGACTCCAAGGCCGTCTACAAATATACTTCCTGCTTCAACATGATTTACTACCTCACAGGATTTTTCGCTTACCTCCACTACATCTCCCGAAGACATTATCAGTACATTTTCTCTCGCCATGCCCATAGCTTCGGCAATGCCTCGCTGGGCGAGTCTGTGCCTGTATTCGCCATGTATAGGCAGCGAGTATTTAGGCTTGAGCAGTGAATACATAAGCTTGATTTCCTCCTGACAAGCATGCCCTGAAACATGAGTATCCTGAAATATAACCTCAGCTCCCTTAATTGACAGCTCATTTATTACCTTATTGACCGCCTTTTCATTCCCCGGTATAGGTGAAGAGCTCATAATGACAACGTCATCAGAGGTGATAGTCACTTTTTTATGAAGCGAGGAGGACATGCGCGAAAGTGCCGCCATGCTCTCACCCTGGCTTCCCGTAGTTATAATAACTGTCTTCTCAGGAGGATAATCCTTAAGATGATCAATATCTATCAGCGTTCCCTCAGGAATATTAATATAATTAAGCTCACCTGCCACACCTATAACATTGACCATGCTCCTGCCTTCCACCACAACCTTTCTGTCATGCTTATATGCAGTATTTATTATCTGCTGTACTCTGTCGACATTGGAAGCAAAGGTAGCAACGAGGATTCTTTTATTGCGGTGCTCCGCAAAGATTAAATCAAAGGTTTTACCCACCGTTTTTTCAGACATAGTAAATCCCGGTTTGGCGGCATTGGTAGATTCACAGAGCATAGCAAGACAGCCCTGTTTTCCTATTTCTGCCATTCTCTGAAGGTCATTCGACTCACCGAATACCGGTGTATAGTCAATCTTAAAATCTCCCGTGTGAAATATAATGCCGGCCGGAGAAAAAATTGCCAGCGCTGCCGAATCAGCTATTGAATGGTTGGTTTTTATAAATTCAACCTTAAAATCTCCAAGCTCGACTGTTTGTCCATATTTTACTTCTATAAGCTTTGAGGTCTTATCTATACCGTGTTCAACAAGCTTTTTATTAATCAGTGCGAGAGTAAGCTTAGTTCCATAAACAGGTACGTTAAGCTGCTTTAAAATATAGGGAAGGGAGCCTATGTGGTCTTCATGCCCATGTGTTATACAAAAGCCCTTAACCTTTAAGTAATTATCCTTTAAATAGCTTATATCCGGAATAACTAAATCTATTCCAAGCATATCATCACTTGGAAAGGCAAGCCCGCAGTCTACTACAAATATACTGTCCTCATATTCAAAGGCAGTTATATTCATACCTATTTGCTCCAGTCCTCCCAGAGGTATTATCTTTACTTTTTTGGGAGCTTTGGGCTTTCTTCCTCTAGTTTTCTTAGGCTCTATCACGGTTTCGCCTGAAAGTATGCTTGAAAGCGTAGTTTTTGAAGCTGCCGTACTGCCTGTTTCAAGCTCTTTAAGAGTTTTAAGAAGTATCTCGGCTTGTTTATCATCAGTTTCTTCAATACCCTTTGATTTAACACCTTTTTTCGCTGCCTTTTTCTTTGCAGGACTTACGCTGTCAAAAAAATTATCTATAAGTGCATCCTGAGGAGTTTTTTCAAGAATTTTTTCAAGCTCCTCTTCATTTTTAGGCTTTAAATTTTTTTCCTGCTCTATTTCATAAGCTATTTCTCTTAAACTGGGTGTTTTTCTGCTTCTCAATTTCTTGGCGTTTTCTGCAGTATCCGAAACCGCTGCACGCAGCGTTTTTTTAGTATTTTTCTTTTTTTTCTTAGGGTTTAATTCATCACCGTTAACTAAATTATTTTCATTTTGTTCTTTATTATTTTCCTCTTTTAATAAGCTTTCTGAATTTGATTCTTTATTCAGGTTCATTTGAATTTCTTTAAGATGTTTTATAGCATTTAAAGAATCATTTGTTGTATTCTCGTTCAATTAAGTCCCTCCATTTCATTAATAAATTCAGCCCAAGGGCTTCACGCTCCTTACCTTATAAATATTTTTTAATTATTTTTCAAGGTCTATGTCCTGACCATCCATAAGCTGCTCAAACACCTCGAAAACATATTCTGATTCATATTCGTCATCTACCATTACATAGCTTGCTTCTTCGTCTCCATCATTTGAGCAGTCTCTCATAATATAGCACTCTCCGTCTTCATCCTCCGGCACCTCGGTCACTAAAATATAAGATAAGCCATTTAATTTTGTCTTTTCAACCACATAAAGCTCAATTTCTACGCCGTCCTCATCCACCATTGTAATCTTGGTACTTCCCTTGCTCTTCTTTTCATCCTTTTCTCGCTTGGCAAAGCTCTGTATCCTGTCAACAAAACTTATGTGTTCTTTATTTTTCTTAGTCATATATTCCCCTCCCTGTTATTTGTTTAGACCTGACATATATTCCTTTAATATAATTGCGGCTGCGACACTGTCAATATTTTTTTTCATATCCTGTCTTTTTACCCCGCCGGCTTCAAGAACCTGCCTAGCTTCAAGTGTCGACAGCCTTTCATCCTGCCATATCACCGGCAGCAAGCATCTTTTTTCAAGCAATATTTTAAATTCAGTGCATCTTTCAACCCTTTCTCCCTCGCTGCCGTCCATATTAAGTGGCTTTCCAAGAATTATAAGCTCGGTTTTTCTCTCATTTATAATTTCTTCCAGTCTTGAAAGAGTTCTTCTTAATTTATTTTCACTTTTTCTTTTTATGGTTTCAAGCGGCAATGCGGTAATGCCAAGTGCATCGCTTACTGCAACACCTACAGTCCTTGAGCCATAGTCAAGAGCCATCAAATGCATTTTATACCTTTCTTTTCAAGCTTTGTCAACCAAAAATAAGCTGACCCTCCGGGTCAACTGCCTGCTTCACCTTACATTTTTTTGTAATGACAAGAGCCATAACGGCTGTTCCACATGGTTTTTAAAATATTATAAGGCAATACACAAATAATTGCCGGACTTAATCCGACAATTATCATCTCTTAAGCTTTGTCCCTATATAATTTCTTAAAAGCTCTTCTAAAATCTCATCCCTTTCAACCTTGACAATAAGACTCCTTGCGCCTTTATAGCTTGTAATATATGTAGGGTCACCCGACATAATATAGCCTACAATCTGATTTATCGGTTTATAGCCCTTCTCTGAAAGTGCGGTATAAACCTCTGTCAGAACCTCCCCTACATCTGCCTTATTTTCCTTTACAGTATTGAAAAATACTGTATCTTTTTTATAATCATCCATGTTATCCACGCCTCTCTTTTACTTCAACATTCTATACGAAGTCTTCTATTTCGGCAAGACGCTATTTCTTACGAATTCCCTACTTTTTTTTTAAAATTAAAGTACAAATGCCGCTGCAACACCTGTTTTATAAGGCGGCAGCGGCAAAAAATATAATACTTTATTATGCAGAACAGTTAATTAAACATTGACAAGCTCTATAATCTCATCTTTAGGAATTGCTCCCACTGACCTCTTAACAGCTTCACCGTTTTTAAATACAAGCAGTGTAGGAACTGACATCACCCTGTATTTTCTTGCAAGCTCAGCTGCCTCATCTACATTCAGCTTAACTACTTTAAATCCCTTAGCTTCAGCTGCAAGCTCTTCTATCACCGGGAGAAGTGCCTGGCAGGGACCACACCAAGTAGCCCAAAAATCTACTAAAACCGGAATTTCTGACTGAAGTACCTCTTTTTCAAAATTTTCTGCTGTTACCTGTAATGCTGACATTATTATTCCTCCTGTCTATTTAATATCTAATATTTTTGTACCTGGATATAGGGCGGTTATACAGCCCTTAAAGCTGTATCTGCCTTATATTTAATTTTATAAAACTGATTTGCTTTAATTGTACACAACTATTTTATCTTTGTCAAGAGTTTTTTCATTACAGGTTTTAAATTTTTCCGCCCTTATCTTTCAAATTGAATTTCAACTGTAAAAAGGTCCTTATTAATAATAATATCAAATTTGCCGTCCTGAAGCTCGGTCAGTGACTTCGCTATTGCAAGACCAAGTCCTGAGCCTTCCGTATTCCTTGACTTGTCCCCTCTTACAAAACGCTCAGTGAGAGATTTAGCTTCCTGATTAAGCTCCTCTCTGGAAATATTTATAAATCTGACGGTTACTATATTATCACTTTCGGCAGCTTCTATATAAGCTCTGGTTTTTTCCATTCCATACTTGATAATATTAATAATAAGATTCTCAAATATCCTGTAGGTTTTCTGCCCATCAAGCTCAAGCATTACTTTTTCATCAGGAAGCTCCCATTTAAAATCAATGCCGCTTTCCTGTATTTTTTCATCAAGCTCAAGCTTCAGCTCCTTTAATATGCTGACTACATCAATTTCCTTAATGTCCAGCGATATATCTCCGGTGCTGGCCTTGCTTACCTCAAATAAATCCTCTATGAGAATTTTTAATCTATTGGATTTCCTTTTTAAAACCTCTAGGTGATTTTTCCTTTCTTCTTCACTTATTGAAGCCTCCTCCAGCAGATTTATATAGGTGATAATAGCTGTAAGCGGGGTCTTTAAATCATGAGAAACATTTGTGATCAGCTCAGTCTTAGTTTTCTGACTTGCCACCTCCCTTTCAACAGCGGCATTAAAGCCTTCGCCTATATGAACAAGCTTCTGCTCGGCAGTCTTAAACACTCCTTTAGCTTCTGCCTGCCAGATATATTCTCCTGCCGCAATCTTATCCATATTGCCTATCAGCTCTTCATAATCCTTATTTGCAGTGTCATAAGCTTTCTTAAATAAGACAAATGCAAAAAATGAATAAATAAAAGTAATTAACACAAGAAAAATCATATAAATACGCAGGCTTCCACTAGAAAATATCGGCAGAATCATTCCCATGCCTATAAATGCGGCAAAATTTATAAATATAACCGCCATTATCTTCTTTAAGGGTTTTGAGGTAAAATCCGTATTAAGTATAAATTTTTCAAAACTATCGTATTTTCCGATAAGTGACTTTATACCGCTTTTAATTACAGATCCTATTAGGGTTCTTTCCAGTATGTATCCAAATATCCCTAAATCAAAAACCTGTCTGATACAGGCAAAGCCCCAATAAGCTGCAAAAAAGCCAAAGCACCAGGCAGCAATATTAAAGCCCATTATAATAATCTTCGCTGCCAAAGGAGCTATATTGTACATATTTGCAATGCCTTCTGTCAGATAGCCGCTTGCCGAATCTTCAATTATCGTGGGAGCCATATTTGTAAGGACCGCAAAGCACAACCCTCCCGTGATAACTACCACCTCAAGGGGAGTCTTAAAAATACGGCTTTTGCCGAAATTAAATTGTTTAAACGCAGGCAGTATAATGCCGCTCAAAGCAAATATAAATAAAAATACCACTATTACACTGAAGACCACCTCATTTCTGTAGTCTACATAGGTGCTTTGCCCTATCCTTCCTATAGTAACTGCTGCCGAATACCTTCTCACCGTCATTAATGCCGCTAAGATTATTGCTGCCGCAAAGCACAGCTTGGCTATCTTCTCATTGTTTTTCAATTTTATATCCAATTCCCCACACCACCTTTAAATATTTTGGTTCTTTAGGATTGAGCTCTATCTTTTCTCTGATATTTCTGATATGAACCATCACTGTTTCTGTATTTACAGCTCTTTCCTGCCATACGTTTTCATAAATTTCCTCAGCAGAATACACCCTGCCCGGATTGCCTGCCAAAAGCAGCAAAATCTTATATTCCATAGGTGTCAACTTTACAGGCTCTCCGTCAACTCTGACCTGTACGCTATCTTCATCTATCTCAAGTCCGCCCACTATGTGAAGCCTGCTATTTTCTTTATTTACAGCAAGTCTTTCCATAAATCTTTTATACCTCCTAAGCTGTGAATTTATTCGTGCAAGCAGCTCCATAGGTGTAAACGGCTTTGTAACATAATCATCTGCACCTATATTAAGACCTATTATCTTATCTATCTCCTCTGATTTTGCAGATAAAAATATCACAGGTATATCAGTTTTTTTTCTAAGTTTTGCAGTCATAGTAATGCCGTCCATTTTAGGCATCATGACATCAACAACTGCAAGCTCTATATCATATTTATCTATCAGCTCAAGCCCTTCAACACCGTCCTTAGCCTGATAAACCTCATAGCCCTGTGACTGCAATATCATATCAATGCCTGCCCTTATGTCTTCATCGTCCTCTACTAAAAGTATTTTACCTGTAATCATACCATCTTCCTCTCCTCCTTTACCCTACAATGATAAATTTCAGGCGGATATTCTCAGTCCGCTTTCCTGCCTGCTATTTTACCTTCCGAGTAAAAGAATACACTATATTTTTAAATTTAAACCGGTTATAAAGCTAAAGATTTTCTAAAGTATTATTAATCTCCAAGGTTATTCCGTTATTTTTTATAGTCTAATTAAAGCTTTACATCAATAGTAAAATATTATACACTATGGCTTTAGGAAATATAAATCATATCAGTAAAAATTACAGTGATACAGCAGCTTATTATTAAAGAAATGCTAAAGGCTGTAATTATATCAGAGGCAGGGTACATGAATGCAACAACATTAAAAATAATCGGCATTATTACAATGACAATAGACCATATAGGATATATACTTTTTCCGCAGTTTGTAATATTGCGGATTATCGGCAGAATGGCATTTCCAATTTTTGCCTATATGATTGCAGAGGGCTGCAACTACACAAAGAATAAAGAAAAATATTTCTTTTCAGTATTCGGAACCGGGCTTATATGCTCAACAGCCATGTATATAACTGAAAAAAACTTGTACCAATCTATTTTAATTACTTTTGCCTGCTCCATAGCTCTGATTTTCACAGTGGAAAAAATTAGAAGGCAAACTGACGGCACTCAGAGCAAAGACAAAGTAATTTGGGGTTTAATTGCACTTGGATTAATAATTGCCTATTACAGTCTATTTCAGCTTAAGATAATTCATGGGCTTAAAACCGATTATGGCTTTTATGGGATTATCACCCCGGTTCTAGTATGGCTAGGGTCCGGCAAACAAGAAAAGCTGCTTGCTCTTGCACTGGGATTATTCCTTATCTCAATAGACACCGGAGGAATACAGATATTTTCATTTGCTGCACTTGCAATTTTATATTTATACAACGGCGAGCGCGGAAAGAAAGCTGCAAAGGGCTTTTTCTATTTTTACTATCCGACACATCTTGCAATTTTGTATGGTATAGCACAGCTTATCTATAAATAAATCCCCCGCCTTTGTTTAAGCTTTTTCACTTTTGAAGCAGGGGCAGGGGATTTAACTGGATTGGCTCAAATCTATGCCATGGATTTCTTAAGCATAGCTTGATACATTTCAGAAGACTTAAGCAGCTCGCTATCCGTTCCTGCCGCCTCTATCCTTCCTTTATTAAGCAGTACGATTTTATCTGCACTGCGTATTGTTCTCATCCTGTGAGCAATAATAATAACTGTTTTGTTCTTTATCAGCTCAGAAAGTGCTTCCTGAATTAAACTTTCATTTTCAACATCCAAAGAAGCCGTCGCTTCATCCAAGAGTATAATAGGAGCATCCTTAAGGATTGCTCTGGCAATAGAAAGTCTTTGACGTTCGCCTCCGGAGAGCCTTTCTCCATTTTCACCGATTACCGTATCTATTCCCTCAGGCATTCGTTTTATGAACTCATCACATCTTGCTACTTTTGCCGCCTGTATAATTTCTTCATCAGTCGCCTCTTTTTTCCCGATTTTAATATTGTCTTTAATGCTTGAATTAAAAAGAGCAACCTCTTGAAATACGATAGAAAAATTTTTTAAGAGAGTTTCCGGATCAACTTTGCTGATATCTTCTTTGCCAAGTAAAATTCTGCCCTGATTAATATCCCAAAACCTTGCTGCAAGCTTTGTCAAAGTAGTTTTGCCGCTACCCGAGGGTCCGATCAGGGCGGTTACCTCTCCTTGTTTAGCAGTAAAGCTGACTCCGTTTATTACAGAATAATCATCATAGCCGAAATGCACATCTTGAAATTCGATGTCATAGTTTTGAATATTCATTTCAGTTTTTCCTTCTTGAATAGGCATGATTTTTATTTCCTTTATTCTTGCAACCACACTGTCAAGCATTACAATCATCGCCATAAAGCTCAATATCCCTTCAATCGGCAAATAAATACTTGCTGTAATCATTAAAAAGGCTATATAGACCAGAATATTAATTTCTCCGCTGATAAGCATCCTTGCACCTATAACAGCAACTGTTATAATTCCAAGCTTTAAAAGCATAGTTGCCAATGCTGTTGATACTCCTCCCAAAAATTCAAGCTTAATTTTATTTTTCTTATTAAGATTTAATTTTTTATAAAATTTATTAAGGGATTTTTCCTCCAGATTATAAGCTTTGATTTCTCCAATCTGGTCAATATTTTCCTGAAGGTCATCAAAAACCGCTCTGCTGCTTTTAACCCATTCATTATTTATTTTTTTATTTTTCTTTTTTGATAAAGAAAATAAGAATAAAGCTACAGGAATTACCCAAAGCGTCGCTAAAGCAAGCTTAAAATTATAGCAAAGGAGCAGCACTGATATTATTGCCGTTGAAATCGCTGTTGCATAAATATGCGGAACCGCATGAGAAAATATCTCCTCATACAGTGTCATATCATTCATCATGGTTTCAGACAAATCAGACAAATCTCTTTTTCCGAAATAAGAAAGCGGAAGCTTTTTTAATCTGTTTGCAATATCAATTCTTGAGTTTGCACTCTCGCTGTATACGTTATTATATAATCTCACATAATCCCATCTGGCTACAGCATACATAACTGCAATCATAACAGCAATAATAAATACATAATTTACAGGAGTAAGACTCTGAAAGGTCTTAATTCCCTCCAATCCGCCTAAATACTGAAATAAAAATGTAAAAGCAATCATTGGAGGAAATAGCTTGGTAAGGTTAAGTACGGTACGGGAAAATATTGCCTTGCTCAAATGCTTTGCTCCTATTTCCGACATGGCATATTTTTTCATAAAATATCTATCCATTTTGGCCTCCTAATTTCCAATTAATTGAGCTTTGATATTCGTCCCAAAGCTTTTTGTAAATCCCCTTCTTTGCTAAGAGCTCTTCATGTTTTCCCTCCTCAGCAATTTGTCCTCCTTGAATAACTAAAATTTTATCTGCATTTACCACGGTAGAAAGTCTGTGGGCAATCATAAGAGTTGCTTTGTTTTTTGATAATTTCTTAAAGGATGCCTGAATTACATGCTCATTTTCCGGGTCCGCAAAGGCTGTTGCTTCATCCAGAATAACAAGCTTTGCATTTTTTAAAAATGCCCGTGCAATAGAAATTCTCTGTGCTTCGCCGCCGGAAAAATAAGTTCCCTTAGCTCCATAGATTGTGTCAAGTCCATTTTCGAGATTTTCTACAATCTCCCTTGAGCCGGAATAATCCAAAGCTTTTTCAATTTCCTCTGCGCCTGCATTCTCATTGCCTATAAGCAGATTTTCTCTTAAGCTCATTTTAAAAAGCTTGGAGTTTTGGAAAACAAAGGCAATTTTATTCATTAATGATTTCTTGTCATATTCTTTAATATTTACTCTGCCGGCTAAAACTTCGCCCTCATCGGCATCATAAAATCTTGCAGCCAGTCTTGCAATAGTAGTTTTTCCCCCTCCCGACGAGCCGACCAGTGCTACAGTTTCACCTTGATTTACCTTAAAAGAAATATTATCCAATACTTTTTCCGTGCCATACGAAAAAGAAACATTTTTAAATTCAAGTCCACCTTCCAAGCTTGTTTCTCTGCCGTAAGCAAGATTATCATAATCTAAAATATCATCAATCCTGTTTAAAGCCAGCTCGGCAAAGTAGGTATACTGGCTGATGGTTGCTGACCTCAAAATAAAAGTCCCAAAGGCCGGACCAATCAAAAAATAAATGACTGAATTGCCCAGCACTTCCCTGACATTGCCTCCTGTTGCCAATATCAGCAACGCAACCGGTACGAGAAAAAAAGCTGTGGAGCCGGTAATAGCCTCAAAAACTGCCATTTTATTACGATAGCTCATAGTCAATTCCATAACACTGTCTTTCATCTTCACAATTAAAGAATAGAGTCTGTCAAAGCTTTCTATACTTTGTGCAAAGGTTTTAACCACAGGAATGCCTCTGACATATTCCACAGTTTCAGAGGATAAATTAGCAAGGTCGGCATAATATTTATCTCTCATTAGTTTACCCTTTTTAGTCATCATAGTTCCCATAAGGCACACTCCGATTATCATAGGAAACATACTGGCAATTCCAAGCTTCCAATCAAACAGAAAGAAAAAAAACAGTAAAACTACAGGTGTAATCATGGTCATTGCCATATCCGGCAGCTGATGAGCCAAGAATGAATGTGTTTCTCCCGCCCCTCCTATAATTACACTTCTAAGCTTTCCACTCTCTCTGTTTAAAAAGAATCCTAACGGCTTCTCCATTAGTTTACTTACACTTAGCTTTATAATATTATCTTCTACCTCAAACGCAAAAATATGAGATAATATAATAGCAAATACATAAGTACCTAATCCTGCTCCGGCAAATGACGCTGCCAAGACCGCATTTTCTCTTACCCTAGTTACATCAATTTGTCCGCTTAAAATAATTGTACTTACAATTTTATGAATATAAACCATAGGCATTAAAATCATAATACCTGAAGCCGCAGACAAAAACATTGCAAGATAAAGCATACAGCCTTTATTGCCTGCATAAGACATCAGTCTTTTTAATACAGGAACTTTCTTTTTCTTCTCTTTCAACTCAATTCTCTCCTTTTCTTTAATTTTAATACAGATATTAAATAAAGCCTTTTATCCCATTTAGCTCTTTAAAGTATTTAATGTTTATTTTTTGCCTGTAATCAGCATGTATTGTATCATTATAAATAACATATCGCAATAAATGAAGAAAATAAAGTCTAATCAAGATATATTTAGTTATACAATATAGACTGCTCAAGCTTTCCTAAGTCCAAACAGGATTCGCAGATTAACAACTCAATATTTCACTAAGGTAGATAAAATAATTATTTGCAAAACAAAAAGAAAGTAGCAAAATGACCACTTTCCTAAGAGCTGCTATGCAGCACAGTATTATGCAGGTAAAACAAAAAGCTGATACAGCACAGCTGCTTGCAGCCTGCTTTAATTCACATCTTAACCTGCAGACCACTCACTTAGTATTTTTTCAATTTGCTTTAACCGCCCTTTAAAAAAACTGCCGCTTATCACTCAGAACCGCCTGACAAAGAATTATTGGTATTTTCACCTGAAGTTTCCCTTATATTTTTTGTTTCTTCAGTTTCCTTGCTTTCCTTACCTTCTTCTTGAGCTTTCGTTTGATTTTTTACTTTTTCAGCTTTTGCTACCTCTGTTTGCTTCTTAACTTCATCAGCCTTCTCAATCCTTCCAGCTGCCTTCATAGTTTCCTTTTGTTTTCTTAACTCTTCGGCTTTTTTTATTTCTTTTAGACGTTTTGCTTCTTCATCAGCTTTTTTTCTTTTTTCTTCAAACTCCTTATTGTCTTTCGACTCTTGTGCACCGGCATCACTTGGAGTGGCTTTAGAAGTTTCTACAACCTCCTCACCTTCTATAGTAACTATATAGGGAGCCTTGCCCTCTAAAACTGCTGTTTTATACTTTTCAACATATCCGTATTTTTTGCCGTCCGTATCGGTAAACTTGGGTTTTCCGTCATCAGTACTTTTATATTTTTCTTGCTGGCAATCTGTACCTGTGCCTGTAAGAAATCCTGCCCTACAAATTTTTCATACACATTTGCCAAACCAAACCTTTCATAAAAAGACTTTTTTCCGTTAATAGAATCAAATTGCCCTGAAGGACTTGGCTTATCCACTCTTTCTACTATCTCTCCCTCAGTATTTCTTACTATTTCCTGAACTTTGAACTTAGGTCTGTCATTCAGGTACTCATAAGCTGTATTTTGTATATTGAAACGCACATCCTGCTCTACATCATGAAATTCAAAATCCGAATCCGAGTTTCCCTCTACAGCTATATTGCCATCTTCTATTGTAAGGCTTTCTCCTCCAAACATCATCCCTATCAGATTTTCACTAATATTTCCTGACCTTAATATCAGGCTGTTTGCCGCTTGTACTCCACAGTAATTTGAGCCTTTAACTTCACCTGAGTTTATTATAACATCATTTCCATATAATCCTGCCAAATAATCTCCCTTTTCACCTAAATCAATCTTTCCCCCGTTACGCTCAACCAAATCCATTCCTGAAATTCCGGTTCCTATAAACGCTACATCGCTTTGAATTATAATATCTCCATGTGTAGTGGATACTTTATATCCCGGAGTTTCAATTGTTATATCCTTAAATACCAGTTTCTTTATCTTATCCATTCTGAAATCTATAACATATACTAAACTGCCATTATTTTTTTCAAAGCCGGCGGTATATATTTTATGTCCGTCACCATCAATAGTTATTTTAAGGGTAGATTCAGCCATCTTCGGATCTTGTAAAAACAATTACTTAGTTAACTCTATGTCATTTTTTAATTTAACACTTTGATAGTTTTTAAGTGCTTCTTCCAATTCTTCCTCAGTGCTTACTCCAACCGTTTCGGTATCAACTATATTTGCATCTTCACCTCCTATACTTCCACTTTTTGCAAATGCATAATTACCTGCTGCATAAGCATGTACTGCATTTGCTAATCCTAAAGACACGCCTAAAAATAGGTATGCATATCTTCGTAACTTCATACAATCCTCCAAATACATTATATTTTATCAAAATTACCATAGATTCTAACTCTGCTCTGAGGCATTTACAATAGTTTTTTGATAAAAAATCCATGATTGTACTATATTTTATACTAAATTATTTTTAACTTCAGTAATCTTTCTTATTTTTTATACTAAAGAAGAAGCCGTAATTATTAATTGATTCAAATATCACAATTTATTCTATTAACAGCATCAACACCATTTATCAGAGCGAAAGTTGATATATCGAAATATAACTCATTTTTTATTGAGCTTATCATATACAAAGGTCAGGCTAAAGCCCAGTAAAGCGAATACTAAAGCTATAATAAAAGCCAGGCTATAGGCTCCGGTTCCGGAATATATCCTGCCCATAATTATAGGTCCTATAAGTCCCGCAGCATTAAACCCGATAAACATAATACCATAGTTTATACTTGAATTTTTTCTTCCAAATTGCTTTGAAGTAAAGCCTGGATACACTCCCATAAACGATCCGAAGCAAAACCCTACCATACAAATCCCTATACAAAACAAAGCCACTCCTGCATTCAGGTATAATAAAACAATAGCAATTACCGCAACTGCAAAAACACCTCTTAAAGTAAGAGCAGAGCCTATTCTATCAGATATACTCCCTGATATTATTCGACCAAAAGTATTAAATAATGCCAAAACAGATACTATAAGAGCAGCTTTTGCAGCTGTCATTCCTGCCATATTTTGTGCAATAGCGGAAGCCTGCGATATAACCATCATTCCCAAAACCGCTCCAAAGAAAAGCATGGCTAACATCACATAAAAAATCGCTTCAGAAAGCATTTTTTTCCAATTTTTATCTGCAGTACTATTAATGCTGCCGGAATTTTGATTTGCAGAATTATAACCTAAAGGCACAAAATTTTCAGGGCATCTAATAATAAACTGAGAGCAAATGCCTGTCACAACAATTATTACAATTCCAAAATAAAAAAACGCCTTACTTACTCCCACTTTAGTAATCAGAAAATCAGCAACAGGAGGTAATATTACAGAAGATATACCGTAAGACGCTGTCGCTATCCCGCCGACCAAGCCTGCCTTATCCGGAAAAAATTTAACTGAATTGCTTATTGTGCAGCCGTACGCCAAGCCCATTGCCAGACCTGAAGCTACACCATATCCGATAATCAAGCCTAAAATACTTTTTGCAAAGCTGCATATAATAAAGCCTATTCCGAATAATATTCCGCCTAAAAACACAACATTGCGAGGTCCCAGCTTCTGATTTAAAAAGCCTCCGCCTATCATAGTAATAAAGCCGGAGGAATTTCCTATTGAAAAAACTATGGCCAAATCAGCAGACGACAGCTCTTTACCTAAAAGTCCCGAAAGATTTAGCGCCATCGGCTCGGCAAATACACTCCATACATAAAGTGCACCTATGCACAGATTAATTATACAGCTTGCAAAAAGCACAAGCCATCTTCTTTTCATTAATTTAATTCGTTCTTTTTCCGTCATACTTACTCCTGTTTAATTTTTTGTTATAGCACCAGCCTAACACCAAAGCCAACACTGCTCTTTGCCGACTGCTTACCGCTCGCATATTATAATATAACATAAATAACTGATAATACAAGTATTTATAAATATAACCGTATTTTTATACCGATTAATGATTCTGAAGCAAACGTAACTTTTTATGTAATTGTCAGAGAAGAAAAATTATATCTCAGTATTTAAAAAAATATATCCGCTCGTACTCAACTATAAATAAAGTTTTCTTTTAAACAAAGAAGCTATAGTCCACTTGATTAGCGTACTATAGCTTCTTATCAAGAAATGCATATTAGATTTCTAGATGTGCTTTTTTATAATGAGCTTATAAATCCTGTATTTCTATAATAGGTATTTTAGAACAGTGTTCCTGGCATATATTCCTTATTCTTCCTCTTTGTTCTTATATTAACATATATTTTATAAAAATGGTAAGTATTAAGAGTGGATTACCATTAATAATTGTTTCTTTTAAAATACTTTTAGTTGTTTCTTTATGTTTTGTCTATTCATCAACCAATGTACCGATACCAGTTACTTCGCACCGGCACTCTCTAATCAATTTTTTCCAAAGATTGTAAAGAAAAACATGCTGAAATCTTTCAATTTTCTATTTCCTAATAGAAACATTTATCGCTCAATCTGTTGCTAATTGGAATAAAAAAAACAAAATGGTATATAATATTAAATTAGATTATGCTAAATATATTAACAGATGACAATTCCATAAAATTGTCAGGTAATAATATAACATTAAGATAAATTAATATAATATTCAGGAGGCTGCTCATAATGACTCAAAAGAAACTTCAGGCAAAAGATTTTATCACAGTCGGCATTTTTACTGCAATCCTTTGGGTTGTGCAGATGGTTATAATGTATATGGGATTTCTTTCACCATTTATTGTAGCGGGGTATGCTGTACTAATTCCGATTGTTACAGGTATCCCTATGATGCTATACTACGCAAGAATAGAAAAATTTGGCATGTTAACTATTACCTCTGTAATTGTAGCAATATTGTTGTTTATATTCGGAATGGGCTTTACTGGAGCACCGATATGCATTATAGCAGGACTAATTGCGGACTTTGTCGCAAAGTCAGGTAATTACAAGAACCAGAAAAAAACAGTTATTAGTTACGGAGTATTCAGTCTTTGGGTTGTTGCGAGTTATCTTCCACTTGTACTCACAGCAGATTCCTACAAGCAAAGTCTATTGAAAGGCGGATATGATTCGTCTTTTGTTAATACATTATTTACGCTCATAACTCCTAAAACATATCCGATTATTATTGTTATCTGCTTTATAAGTGGTACAATTGGAGCATTTATCGGTAAAGCAGTGGTAAAGAAAAATTTTGAAAAAGCAGGGATAGTATAGATGAAAGAAACAAATAGAAAAAGAGAGAGAACTGGTTTGCTGCATCTTGATCCACGAAGCAAGCTTCTTATTCTGGTCTTGTTTTCTGTTGTAGTAATGATTGATATTGTGGATGGTCCGGCTTACATAGTCCGGATCATTATGACGTTTATTCCTGTTTTTCTTGTGTGTTTGGAAGGAGAAATACGTATCGGGGCACGTTTTACAGTTCTGTTTATCGCAGCATCATTATTACAAAACTATACACAGCAGAATATAGGTGGTATTGCGAGAATGTTGGTTTTATTCTTATGCTATATGATTACACAATTCGCACCAGTAATGATTACTGTCTGGTACTTTATTTCTACTACAAGAATAAGCGAATTCATGGCGGCGATGAACCGTATGCATGCACCTCAAGGGTTGTCAATCTCTATAGCGGTTATGATGCGCTTCTTTCCGACATTAGCAGAGGAATACCGTTCTATTCGTGATGCAATGAAAATGAGAG